>JAGCPY010000030.1 GCA_017965425.1 Bacteroidaceae bacterium
CAACGGTTTCTTCGGTGACGGCAAACACCGCTGGGTTGTCCGCTACGCCAAGGGCAAGCAGCTGATGGCGAGCGGCACGTTCAACAAGTTCGAGGGCATCGTGGGCTGCACGGATGTGTGGCGCTACAACGAGAAATACGGTCCATGGAACAATCTGAGCAACACTCCGCCAAAGCCGACACCCGCGACCAACAACAACAACGACAAGACGAAATGGGACCGTTCGCCGTTCACCCACCGCGGCTTCTACCAAATGGGCGATATTTATAAGGACGAGAACGGCCACCGCTGGATCGTAATAAGTATGGCGGGCCGCGATGACCAGAACAAAGAGAACAATTCACTTGTAGAAAAGGATGAGAATCCCGTTGCGGAGCTTGTCAGCTTCGAAGGGTTGACGGCCTCTGCCGACAAGAGTCAGGTGACAAATCTCCCGACGTTTGACCAAGCCGTACGTGCCACCTATCTACTGCACAACCTGTTCTCCAATGTTGCCAGCCAAAATGATGAGTACCTGAAAACTTCACCCAACTACGTTCCGCGTTTAGCGAAACATCTCATAGAAAACAGGGTTGTCGATTTGCGCCACATCTTCCAGACGGTGGCGAAGCCAGGCGACAACGACGGACGCCGTTTCAACCGTATTGCCAGCGTGGCCTACCGCGACGCATCCGTAACCAACGGGCAGCCGCTCTTCCGCGTAGTGAACCTCATTGGGCTGGACGATGTGACAAATCAGACATCGCCCTACCACTTCTGGACAAAATATGTGGCCAACCCCGATTCTATCACCATCACATACGAGAGCACTGCATTCGGCTCGGAGCGCATCCTGCTTCAGCACGTGGCCCAGCAGAACTACGTCACAAAGTACGCCAAGGACTACTTTGCCTGCGCGCCGCTCACCGTTTTGTGCGGTGGTGACAACAGCACCCTGCGCAAGCCACGCTCGCAGACCGATGCCCGCGCCAACGATGTGACGAACTACTACTATAATTACACCACCTTCAACAACTTCACTTTCCCCGGTGGCATGTGGTATGAGCCGGTGCTGATGATGCGTGTGGCTGCCGTCTATGACCGTGGCCAGGACGACCACGCCACCGTAACTACAGACGGTCACACGCTCACTCTCGACAAGCCCTTTAAATGGTTAGTGGTAGGTAATGACGGTGCCGAAGATGCGCAGTCGGTTGAGGAGAATTTCTATTCAGTATATTCTATGCTGGTTTGTGAAGAAGAGAATATGCACAGCCAGCACAACTTCTTGAATGGCGCGCGTTTCACCGTTCCCTCTTGGAGCCAGGCATGGCAGTGGTAAATTTCACAATTGATAATTCACAATTGACAATTCATAATTCATAATTCATAATTGATAATTATATGAAAAAGTATTTCAATCTAATGCTGATGGCCGCGCTGGTGTGCGGCCTCAGCCTCGGCGTCACATCTTGTAAGGACGACGAAAAGGAGCCATCGGAGGAGGAGCAAGAACAAGCGGCTCAGACTTCGGAGAAATTCTGGAGTGTAGTGGGTCAGCTTATCAGCTACACCGACATCGTGGACGACTACGAGGGCAAGACCTTCGAGACCAACGTCGGAGAACCTGCTGACAACGACCCGCTGACGCGCATCGTGGCCACCAACACCATGGAGGCCGCCGTGCGTAGGTATAACAACCTGACCGGTGCCAACATCACCGCCACGACCGCCACCCACACCTTCAGCGACCCCGAGGTAGGTACGCTGACTTGGACGAAGACCACCGACGGCACGTCATGGGCAACGGTAGATGTCAACATCAAGCAACTGCCCGGACTGCAGAAGATTGTTTATCAGAGCTTCGAGCAAGGAAACGACAACGGTAAGTTCGACGGCCGTGCCTACTACCGTTTTGGCGATGTCATCAAGCGGTCCACGGGTACTGCGAGTGAACCTGAGTATTGGATCTGTGTTCGTCCTGCTTTCGGCAAGGAAGGCAAGGAGAAGTCACACTGGGTGAACATCGGCGTACTGCAGAACGCAAACATCTACCCCCTCTCCGGTTGGAAGAAGAACCCCGGTGTCTCTTTCTGGTTGCCCACCAAACTGGGTGAGGACAAGGTGCACATGCAGAACTTCGCCGAGATGCTCTACGCTATCAGCCACCCCACCGATTGGGAAAAGAATCTGACAAGCTTATATACAAAGGATCAAGAGATGTTCGAAGACTTTGAAGTAGCAAATATCCGCTATCACAATCAGTTCTTCTGGCAGAACGTCCAGAATGCATGGGTCAGGAAGGGCATCATCACCAACATCCTGAACCTGTCCGGTCTGGACGAGCTGAAGGAAATCGAGCAAAATGGCGTTCATCTGCTCTACAAGGGCTACTCCTGGCCGATCAACTATGCACATCTGTGGGAGGCCGTCTATACCAACGGAACAGACAGTTACAAGAACATGCACAAAGCCACCTACACCGAGAAGCCCGAGGTGGATATGCGAACGATACAGGGGAACATAGACTTCCGCCAAGGCGGCAGCAAATACCTGAATAACTATAAGGAATTCTTCGGCGACAACCAGTACCGTTGGGTCATCCGCCACGCCACGGGCAAGGAACTCTCGAGCACGGGGAAGTTCGAAGTGCGCCAGCCCATCCCCGGCACAAAGGTGGTCTATCGCTACTACGAAGACGTGTTTGACACGGACGATTTGCTGGCTGAGCCCGAGGTGACTGGCGACAGGGGCTATGACAAGGCCAAGGTGAATCAGTTTATCGGCAAGGACGGCAATCTCTACAATAGCAAGGATGCAGCCCGCACAGCCGGAACCGAGGCCGTGGCCCTCGTGGTCTATGTGGGTAAGGATGCTGACACCAGTGACGACAAGGAATACCACGGCCTGGCCGTCGCACTGGAGTATGCCGACGACGGCAACCACGTGAAGTGGTGCAGCGATGCCGAGAACACGCTCTTCTTCCAAGAGACGAAGGACAAGGAGCAAGCTACATGGCCCACGCAGTTGGACGGCATCAAGCGCACCACCCACATCGCATTGAGCAACAATAATTGTCGTGCCGCTTATCTGGCCCGCAACTACGATGTGGAGGACTTCGACCCCGAAGACTACGACATGTCCGACTGGTTCCTGCCCTCAGTGGGTCAGGTACTGAAGTGCCTCACCACTTCTCCATGGAGCATCCCCATCACCTATAAGACCAATTCGGACTACATCGTTACAATCACTTCAGACAACATGACCAGTATTCTGGGCCGTTGGCGCGGCGCCATGGATCAATCCACCTGGGCTTTCTGGACCAGCACGGAATACACGAAGGACGAGGCCGTGTATGTGAACTTTGACTTCACGGGCAAGAACTACATCCACAAACTGCTGAAGAGCCAGACACACCCCGTACTGCCCTTCATCGCATTCTAGTTGACAGTTGACAATGCCAATTCACAATTCACAATTTATGAAAAAGTATTTCAATTTATTGCTGATGGCCGCGCTGGTGTGCGGCCTCAGCATGGGCATCACTTCCTGTAGTGACAAAGACGATGCCGGCGACAATGCTTCTGCTATTGAAATCGACAAAGACATCACCACACGCGGCGTTGAGACCGATATGCAGAGCGCGGTCATCGAAGTGCCCGTGAAGTGCAACGGCCACTGGACAGCCACCTTGAAGAAGGGCACTACCTGGGCCCGCATTCTGGAGTGGCAGGTGGCATACGATGGCCCGAAGACGCTGCGCATTGCCATCGACGAGAACCTCTCGAAGGCTGACCGCCGCACCACGCTCAATATCGGCAACAGCGACGGCGAGCTGACGAAAATCGAGGTACGCCAATACTACAATTTCGAAGGACAGCCGCCCACCAACGGCAGCGGACAGGCCTTCGCGGACAAAGGCTTGGGCACGGGTATCGACTACGACTACGTGTTGAACATGAAGAATGTCGCCAACGCCAACAGCGAGTTCGATGCTACGAAGGTACACCACCTGAACAACCTGTTCAACATGACGGTGATTGATGACCTCATGAAGCGAAACAAGCTGCAGAAGTCGGCGTACGTGGAGTCGGTGATTCCCATCGCCAACCTGATGGCCAATTTGATGGACTCCTCGCTGGTTCAGAACAAGTACTTGGGAACATCGCTGACTCTTAGCGTGGAGTTCGGTCCCATCTCGTTCACGGGTCATGGCAAATATGGTTCGAAGAAGGAGGAGAGCCGCGCTATTGTGGACTATACCATCGTGCGTAACTGCCCCATGTACAACGCCTATGTCTCGCCTGCCGAACTGGCCTCATTTGCCGAAGATCCTAAGAACAACCATGTCGATTTTGATGCCGAAGATGCTGCATGGCAGCAGATAGACGATGAGATTGAATTCTATCTCAGCAGAAACAAGCGTCGCCGCGGCCTTGAGGTGAACGATCGCGGTCTGACGGAAGAGCAGGAGGAGATCATCGAGGCTATGGAAGATGCAGCGGCGGTGTACTACGACTACGGCGGCGTTTTTTCCAGCGGTTTCACTGGACGTTGCAATGAGCTTCGCGCGGCCATCACGAAGATGATACAACGCAAGAAGCCTATTGACACCAAGAAGGCTGACGCTACGCTGAACGCTATCGACAACGAGTACGGTCCCTTCTTCATCGCTGGCGGCGACTACGGCGGCGCCATGATCATGCACTGCGATATCGACACCATGGCCCTTGCCGGTAGAGACACCCTCAGCGGTGAGATGAGTGCAGAATTCGCCGGTATGTTCGAGGTAGAAGGTTCGTTCTACTACACCACAGAAGGTTACACCCTGCTGCGCAATAGCAATACTCGGATTTACATATATGGCGGCAATGCCAACGAAACGGCGGATAAGATGCTCGGCTTCATCACTGGCGGCAATGCCACCGATTTGAATAAGTGGCAGGGGACGATGAAGGACTGGATTTCTTCGATGTATAGCCCCGCCGGCAACGAACCCAAGCTGAGTGAGGCTGCTCCTATCAGCTACACGATCACGCCCATCTGGACCCTGTTCCGCGATCCCGACGTGCAGGAGTACGTGCAGAACTATTTCCTGAAGAAATATGCAAGCCGCGGTATCAATGCCTACTTCGGCATCATGAACGGTACTGTGGCTCCTCCCGGATTCGGCGAACTCGTAGATCCCAATTCAGACTTCTGGTCCCAATCGGGTTCTAGTTGGCAATAACAACCCCTTTGAGAATGAAAAGTGAAAAATAAGATGTACCATCATACATGCAAGGTGTTCTCCAGTTGCAAAAGCAGCTGGAGCCACCTGCGTGGGTTCTTATATTTTTCACTTTTCACTCTTTCCCTTTCCACGCTATCCAGCTGCCATGAAGACGACATCACGGTTCCAGAGGAGGAAGCGTGGGTGGCCTCTGTGGTGGATGCCGACAACGAGAGCGTGATCCTTGCATGGCGCGCCAGCTATGAGAGCCTCACGGTGAGCATCCGAGGCTGTGGCCCGGAGACGAGGGCTGTCATTGTTTCTCTCGGCGGGGAAACCGCAGATCATGGCGGCAGTGTGGCCGGCGATTTTCCCGCCGACAGCTGGATTACTCTCGCAAGCGACACGCTGGCAGCCGATAGCATCGTGGCCTTCACGACGACCACAAACGACAGCGGTCTGCGCCGCGAGGCCACGCTCATCTTCACCGATGCTGATGACGCCTCCCGCCAGGCGATGCTCACCGTCACCCAGCTCTCGTCCTCCGACGGCAACGCCAACGGAGCTGATGCCCGTGCCGACCTCTACGTGGGCTACGGCTATGACATCTACAAAGCGCTGGAATCACCGATGGCCGTGCGCACGAAAGAACCCATCATCGACCTCGACTACCTGCGCCAACAGAACATTGCCGCCCACTACGAGGTCATTCAGGACTGCCGCCTGTCGCGCACCGAGACACGCTATGTGACCACGAACAGCATCCACGCCTTCGGCAAGAACCTCAGCGAGCAGCAAACCAACGATGCGGACAACCATTTCGAGGGCTGCTGCGAGAACTGCAAGACGGCCGAGGAACTCATCGCCAAAGCCAAAGGCACACTGGAGCACAGCAACTTCGGCCACGGCTCGCTGGAGAAAGCCGTAGCAGCCCGCGTGATCGACCGCGCAGCACTCATCGACCTGCAACGTGGACGAGGTGTGCCCTTCACCGATGTGTTCTCCACGCGGCTGTACCACATCCGACACGCCTCAGGTTCACAGCGCAACAAGCTGATAGAGCAGCTGCTGGTGGACTACGGCACACACGTCATCATTCAGGCCGACTTGGGCGGACGCCTCGACTACACCTTCGCCATGGAGAAGACGACGGCCTTCAACAGCGTGCAGGAGATGTATGAGGAAATCGACTACACACTGGGGCGCATCGCCGACAACGACCGCACCTCCGACCGCATGCCTATCACCTCGAAGTCGCAGAGCGGAGCCATCACGATAGCCGGAGGCAGCGCTGCAGCGCGACGCCAAGTGGAGGCCGACATCCGCGGCCTCGGCGGCAACGCACAAATCAACCCCGGACACATCACCGACTGGCTCGCCAGCATCGAATACTCACCGAACCCCGAGACGGATCCCAATCTTGAGGTCATTCACTTCGAACTCATCCCGCTGTGGGATCTCGTGTGGAACGACCTGCGCGACGACATCCGCAATGCCACCTTCCGGATGACCAACCGCTCGGACTGCAGCCTGCCAGCCAGCTTCACGGGTACGGATATCTATGAGATTCAACCCGATGGCCGCGACAAGGACCTGTTCGCATTCCCAGATAATCCCAATAATACGGAGTCCAGCCTGTGCCGCCTGCTTTATTTCGACGGCGAACCCGTCTTGGAAGTGTGCTCAGAGTATGTGCCAAAGATACGCACCGATGAGCGCGTCGTCGTGGCCTATCCCATCTACAAACAACACATCCGTATGAACCAAGGTCTTTTCCTTGGCGACGGCATCCACACACCAGCTTACGTCGGCTTCTCCAATGCGGACTGCTATGTCAACCCCATTCCCGAGCTGTACCCTGGCGACCGTATCAACACCTTCTATTATGTCAACGGCAACCTGCTGCTTGACAATCCCACTACCGTCAGCGGCCTGACGGGAAAAGGCCGCACGGTGCAGGACGACTATTTCTATTTCGTCTATGGCGCCCAAACCTACAAGCACCCCATCGTGAAAATCGGCTCACAGTTCTGGACGCGCCATGACCTGAACCACAAGATGGGCTTCACGCCGACGCCGAATAGCGGCCGTCCAAAGACCGATGAATTCCTGGAGGGCGACGTACTGTACGCCTGCTACCAATATGACATCCACCGCACGGTGATGGCCGACAACGAGTGGACGTGGGGCTATGTGCCTAACACGTACTACGACGGCAAGCCCAACACACGGTGGTTCCTGCCCAGCGTCTATGACGTGCAGCATCTATACGCCTACCTCGGGTTCAATCCCAAGGCCCTGTTCCCCGGACAGGTCAGCGGCTTCGAAGCCCGCTTTAATGGCTACAAAGGCATCAACGACCTCATCAACAACCGTACGTTCGCCGATGCCAAGAAAGCCGTACGCTACAAGGGCGAGTATAACTTCATTGCCACCCGCAACAAGGAATCATCCACCGATGCCATACTCCTGGTGCTCGACAAGAACTATCATTTCACCCCCTATAAGGCCCTCGGCGACTGGCACGAGGACTACTACCCCGTTCGACCCGTCCGGGGATTTATGTTTGACTATCCCACGCAGACAATCATCAATGAGAATACCTATTAGAATTAAAATAACAAGAAAAATGACAAGAAAGTATTTTCGCCTACTCATCTTCTGTTCTGTATGCTGCTGTTTTACAGCAGCCCTCTCTTCGTGCAAAAGCGACGACGGCACCGACGATTCCCAGCAGCCCGACGACGCAGAGCTGGAGGCCAAATACGAACGCATGGACGTGGAACGTCTCGCTGTTATGGAGCTGCTCCGCAATCTGGCCGACGTGACGTTCGATGCCGAATACGAAGGCGACATCGACTTCGAGGGCAAGAGCTACGAACCCACCATCGGCTCGGTGCGCGACGAGGCTAATCCGCTGGAACGCAGCATTCGCGTGGAAAGCGCTGCCGACAGCGAGGTGGCCTTCCGCGACCTCGTGACGGGCAACGAGTTCATTCGCGAGACCGCTGACGGCCTCGTCATCGACCTCTCGAACCTCGACTGCCGCGAGGACGGACGCAAGCAGAACTTCGGCACGCTGACCTTCCACCGGGGTGGCGACGGCACCAACGTGGGTTATGCCGACGTCAACATCCCCTGCATACCCCATCTGGAGCGCATCAGCTACAAGACCGCGGCGCAGTGGGGCGACAATGCGGCTTTCGAATCACCCTGTATGCTCGGCGACATCTACTTGGGCAAGGGCGTCTATTGGGTGTGCGTGAAAGAGGCTGAGAGCATGAGTGAGCACGGTGTGCTGGTTAATATAGAACCCGGCTACGGCACGCTGCACAACCTCCTCTGGGATGCCAACTACGAGGCCGACAACGACTGCTTCCCCACCCGCAGCGACATCAGAGCCTATCTGCGACTCTGTGCCGCAGACTGGTATGCCACCAAGAAGGCGAAAGTCATCAAGAAGTTGGACAACAAGGTGTTCCCGCGCCTGTGCAGCAACCATTCCACGAGCAAGTTCAGCTTCTCGGTCGGAAAGGGAGACTACGGTTTTGCCCACACCCGTGAGGACTATAGCTTCTATGCCGAGGAAGGCATCGGCAAGGAGAAGAAGAATGGAGCTGCCATTGTCTATGACACGAACAAAGAAGGAAGCAAGAAGTACAAGCTCTGGGGTTCCAAGAAACGTTATATGTACTATGTCGGCGTTCCCTATCAGTGTGAACGCGACGAGGGTACGGAGGAAGGGCGCTACGGTTCACGCAGCGACTCGGACTCCTATGAGTTTTATTGCGAACACTGGATGTATATCTGCAACGCCAAATACTTCACCTCCAGCGTTCCTGCTGGATTCGTCCTACAGAATATTTGATGACCTCACGCGCGTTCATATTTATAATATGTCTCGCTGCCCTGCTCTTTGCCGGCTGCAGCGATGACAGAGTGCTCGACGATTTCCCCGTCGAGCCTCCCGCCGCTGACTTCCAATGGACGCGCGCCGAGGACGTGGAGACGCACTCCAAGTTCCTCCGTAACTTCGGCCTGGGCTACTCCTACGATGCCGTTCGCGGCAGCTACTGCGACTGGCACGATATACGTTGCCAGGTCATCAACCGCTACTTCGTCGAGTTCGTGCAGCGCACCTCGGGCGATGGCCTCATCCACACCTCCACGGCACGCCGGGCAGATATCAACCAGACCTTCGAGTACTCGATGCGCGACTACATTGCCAACGTACACTTGGATTTGAAGGAGGAGATGGACATCGGACTCTACAAAAAGCAGAAACGCAAGCGCCAGAACTTCATCGAGGACGGCGTGCAGGAAAGCTACTATTTCATGTTGGAGGAGAAACAGATGCTGGTGGAGCGCTACTTGAGCTATGCTTCCATCATGGAACGCTACCGCGAGCAGCCTGATGTCCTGACCATGAGCTTCCGCAATGCCGTGGAGCACCTGAAGGAAACGTATGAGGACAACCTCGCCGCCGTGGATTCGTTCATCAACGTTTGGGGCACACACGTCATTGTCAGCGCACAGATCGGCGGCAGCCTGAACATCGACCTGATGAATTATATGTGGCGATGGAGCGATCAGGCAAAGATCGACGAGTGGACCACGGAGGAGTTCCTGAAAAAGAAAAAAGAGCGCGAGACCCACACCGCCAACGACGAATACCAATGGCTGGAACACGCCCGGCTGAACATCACGGCCAAGGGCGGCGATCAGAGTACGCTGACCAGTCTGCTGGGCGAGTACAAGCCCGACGGCACCCGCACCTTCTCGACCGACGGTATCTCTGCCTGGCGCAACTCACTCTACTACAACCCCGATAACGAGAGTGCATCTAACGTGGAACTCATCGGCATGAGGGTCATACCCATCTGGGAATTCGCAGAACTGGTGAGCTCGCCCATGGCACACCGCATCAAGGCTGCGGTGTTGCAGGATGCCGCCTTGCAGCAGGAAATCTTAGGCGACTGGAACTTCTTCGATACCAGTTTCCCCATCAGCTATCCGAGGGTGGCCTGCAAGTATCGCGACACCAACGGCAGCTGGCAACGCTATGAGCGGACAGACGCAGATGCAATGGTGGTGAATATCGTGAGCGGCGGGCGCTACGTGGCCACCGTATGCCACGAACAGATTGAAGGCCAAGACCTATGGGTGTGCTATCCCATCTACGAAGGCAAGGTGAATCTTGCCTGCGGCGTGGGCGTGGATAGCGGACAGATGGCTTACAACGTGAAATGGGTGGGAGGCAAGGCTACGGTGAAGCCGCGCGACGAGGAGGCCGGTGACCACTTCTTCATCACCAACGGTGCCGTCCGTGTGAAACCATCCGAAGGTGTCAACTACGCCGAGAGCCACCCTTTGCCGGCTCTGGCAGTAAGTGGTGGTGTGCAACCCGACGGAACGTACAGTTCCACCGTCTATCCCGTGATGAAGGATGGCAGCTGTTTCGTCTTCCATGCGCAAGGTCCGCTGAATGATGTCGTTGGTTGGCGACTGACGGATGGATGCTATACCCACGAAGATAATTACACCTATATTTATAATCCAAATGAAATCAAATATGAGTAAGAGAAAATTATGGGGACTTCTACTACTGACAGTCCTGCTCATCGCCGCCTGCAGCAAGAACGACGACAACGAGCCGCAGCCTGAGCCCAAAACGAAAGCACCCTTCCTGGTCAATGTGATGTTCTCTCCGGGACAATTGGGCGACAAAGGCTATGCCGACAATGTCATGGAAGGCATGAACGCGCTTGACGACATTGACAACCTCTGGGGAGGCGATTCGCTCGAAGTGCGGTTTATCGCCCCACGCAATATGGAGGATGCGATGAGATGGATGAACACATCTGCCACATCCTACTCCACGGAGGGCTACGAGCGACGTCTGCTCGTGCTCACAGAACCATATATGGTGGATATGTTCAACCGCATCAAAGACGTTCTGGAACCCACCGACGAAGTGCTGATGCTGAAGATGGAGGAAGCTGACATCGCACAGATAACCAAGCAGTTCTCCTTAGGTAACCGCGTCCATGGACTCAACATCTCGGCGGCGGCATCGACCCGGAAGTTCTGCCAGCATATCCGTCTCTGGATTCAGAATTCCGGAATCCCCGCCTCACAGTTGATTCAGATTCCCGTCTATCGCTTGTACGAGGACATAATCTATCCCTATCGCGACGGAATGATGGAGACCATTCAGCAAGAGATTGGCGACAACGTACAATTCGTCCCCATCGGGCTTAGCAGCATGGAAGACATTGGCATCTCCATGGAAGGATCCTCAAACACCATGGTGGAGGCTGCCTTCGAGGCCGCACAGATCGCACAGTTCTCCGCCGAGGGTTCCGGATGTCCGTTCGTGCTCGTGGATCTGGGAGCCGGAAACACGGGATGGGACTACTATCTCCTCAGCCAAGCCTACAGCGTCAGCCCTCTCAAAACACTCATGCTCGATGCTCAGCAGGCTACACGACTCGACCGATTCTACATCAGCCGTGATTTCGGCATGGCCCTCAAGGAGTGGGTTCAGGAGTGGATGGGCAAGCCCGCCGGAACCATGCCGCAGCAGGTCTCTCACGATGAAGAGTTCTATTATAAGGACAACATCTTTGAAATTATAGTACCCAACGAATAATAAGCCGCAACAATGAAACGATACATCTTACATCTTACCGTTATCATCCTCTATTCTGTCTGCTGCTGTTTTACAGCAGCCCTCTCCTCATGCAAAAACGATGACGGTGCAATTGAACCCGAACAGAAAGATGCTGAGACCATCACACTGAATGTTGATGTCATCCTTCCGCCCGACATCCGTGAGCAATGGCAAACCTCTATTGACATGGCCATGGATAATATTGCCAAAACACAGCAGAGGATGAATCGCAAGGTCGTACTGAACTTGCGATACCACGATGAAGACAAGGAGAACCTCGATCAGCTGGGCTATGCACTCACACACCCTGAGGAAGGTGCAGACACCTGCCATGCCATCATTGGCCCCTACCATTCCAGCAACGCCGCAGACCTCCTCAAATATGCCCGACAGACACGACTCCCTGTCGTCATGCCTACCTGCACCAGTGCCGAACTGCAGCGCACCAATGCCCGCAACACCTACGCCTGGTTCCTCACTGAGAGTGACATCACCCAGTGCGAGATGATGCTTTCCGTGGCACAATCACTCCACGCCACCGACGTGGCACTCATCCACAGCGACGACACCTATGGACAATCCTTCAAGGACTGGTTCGCCTACTATGCCACAGAGCGCAACCTACACATCGCCGGAGGCACACATGCCTGGAAGCCCGGTGACGATCTGCGACCTTTCTTACGCGAGATAGTCCAGCAGGCTGATGACGCTGAGACATGGGTCCTGCTCGCGCTCAGCAATGCCGAGGACTATCTTGCTGTGTGCAGTGCCATCGGACAATTCAAGCTCGACGAAGTCTATGGCACCGAGAAAGTGGTCTATCTGCGCAACATCTGTGCCGACACCTCCATGGATCGCTTGGTCTTGGAGGATGAAAACAACTATGATTTCTATCTTGGCGTTACCCCCTCAGGAGCCATGAACTACGGGTTCCCACAGGCCTACAAGGGACATCACTACCGCCTGCCCTACAACGGCGAGGCACAGGTCTATGACGCCCTCACCATCATCGCACTCGGCGCCGCCACACGTGCCGCCACCCCCGACCGTTGCATCGTCGATGGCAAGCAGGTCGCATACAACGAAAAACCCTTCGGACCAGGACTCACCGACTATATGCGCGCCGTCGTCAGCAGCGAAGAAGGACCTACCGTGCAATGGGATGTCGCAGGACTCACCGTTGCCTTCCAGGAACTCTCGCAAGGACGCAACATTTACATGACAGGCGCAACCGGGAACCTCAATTTCGACAAGGACACCCACACCAAGATCCTCAACACCACCTATATGCTCTGGGATATAGCCTACGAATATGTCGAAGCAACCTCCCAGACCTTCACCAGCGTCGAACCACTCCTCTATATGAGCACCGACGGAAGCAGCAACGAAGCCTCCACCACCGAGTTCTGGAAACTCGAGAAACAATGGACACAGAGGTTCAGCAACACATCCGTCAACCACAACCTGCCCGCCATCACCGACCGATGGGCCGTCGTCATCAGCCCCTCCACCACTTGGAGCAACTACCGCCACCAAGCCGACGCCTTCGCCGTCTATCAGGGTCTGCGCCATTATGGCTATGACGACGACCACATCGTGCTCATCGTCGAAGACAACCTGGCCAACGACTCGCGCAACATCTATCCTGGACAGATCTTCGTCGAGCGTGGCGACAACCCCGCCAAGGATAATCCCCTCATGAACTTCGACGTCCGCCAGAACGCCATCGTCGATTACCATTTCAGCAATCTCCAACCCGATGATCTTGCCGACATCATGATGGGACGCACATCCCAGCGCCTGCCGCACGTCATTCACCCCACCGCCTCCAGCAACGTGTTCTTCTTCTGGAGCGGACACGGCGGCCACCGCGAAGGGCCCCTTTGGGGCAATGAGGATGCCGGCCAGTACTTCGGCACCGACCGCATCCAGAACATCGTCGCGCAGATGAACGAACAGGACATGTACCGCCGTATGATGTTTGCCATCGAGACCTGCTACAGTGGCAAGTGGGGTGAGGCCCTCACGGGACTGCCCGACGTACTCGCCCTCACCGCTGCCAGCCCCTACGAGACCTCTAAGGCCGACATGCACGACCGTGACCTCGGCGTCTATCTCTCTAACGCCTTCGCCCGCACCCTCCGCGAGGAAATCTTCAAGAACACCTCCATCACCATCTACGACCTCTATCGCGAACTGGCTCGCACCACCACCGGCTCACATGTCAACATTTACAACCAACAGCAATACGGCAGCGTTTACGAAGAGACCATGCGCGACTACTTCCAATGACATTTGATGATTATTTGTCCTCTTTGGACGTTTGCTGATTATTTCTTTGCTATAGTCATTAATCGTTTAAGAGATTACCACCGATTTCTGTTTCGAGGGACTCTTCTTCTGTCCCTGTGGGACAGATTTTGCACCTTTAATGTAATCTTGTGGGACATCTTGGGGACTAAGTCAGGAATAATCTGTAAATAGCCAATACCCAAAACAATAATCTGCAAAGAACCGAACAATCTTTAATACTTGAAAACAAACGATTTACGGGCTCCTTATTGCAGGTTTTATGTAATTGTACTATTTGCCCACGCAGAAATGTGAGAAGATATTGTTGAGGGTTTCTTGGGGGGTGATTTGACCTTCACCTGTGATGTCGGAGATGTCGGAGAGGACGAGGCGGAGGTCTTCGGCAAGGAGGTCGCCACTAAGGGAGGGATTGACGATTGTCCATCGCTCGTCAATCTTCATTGCACCCATCCCTTCGAGGACATGCTGAAGATCGTTGTCGGCGCGTATGAGTGCATCGTAATGACGAGCGTTAGTGACTATGACATCGCTGGTATTGGCTGTGAGGCCAGCTCTTTGAGCTTCTTTATAAATAAGGTGTTTCAGATTTGAAATGCCATCACCGTTCTTTGCACTAATCAAGGATAGGGGAAAGATGTATGGTTTGAATTGGCTCACGTCAATCAAATCCAATTTGTTGTGAACGTAGATACTTATTTTGTCTTTGCCGAGGAAACGCATCTCGTCCAACTCACTCAAAGACGGTCGCTCATCCAGAAGCCAGATGAGAATGCGCGCCTGTTTGATTGCTTGGATGGAACGTTCTATGCCAATTTGTTCCACTTTGTCACTGGTTTCGCGAAGACCTGCAGTATCGATAAAGCGGAAGGAAACTCCGTTGATGTCCATTGTTTCCTCGATTGTGTCACGGGTTGTGCCGTGGATGTCTGAGACGATGGCGCGGTCATCATCAACCAATTGATTGAGGAGGGTTGACTTTCCGACATTGGTTTTTCCAACGATAGCTACGGGGATGCCTTGTTTGAGGGCTTGTCCAGTTTTGAAACTCTTGGTAAGACGTGCAATGTGTTCCTCTATCGTTTGAGCGAGAGTAAGAAGCTCCGTGCGGTCTGCAAATTCAAGATCTTCATGGTCGGAAAAGTCAAGTTCAAGTTCGAGGAGAGAGGTAAGGTGTAAGAGTTGGTTGCGGAGGTCCTTCAGCTCGGAGGAGAAATGGCCTCGGAGCTGGGAGAGGGCGATGTCGTGGGTAGCTTTGTTTCTTGCTGCGATGAGGTCAGCTACAGCTTCGGCTTGGCTGAGATCCATCTTTCCATTGAGGAAAGCACGCTGGGTGAACTCGCCAGGGTTAGCGAGACGTGCACCTTTGTGAATGAGGGTCTCAAGTACCTTGTTAAGGATGTAACGCGAACCATGACACGAGATTTCTGCACAGTCTTCTCCCGTGTAGGAGTGTGGGGCACAGAAGAGTGTGACGACAGCTTCGTCGAGCACTTGGCCGCTGTCATCGAGTATGGGGGTGAAGGTTGAGGTACGAGGAGGAGTGGCATCCGTCATGCGACTGCATACCTGACGTGCTATGGTAAATGTTTCCGGGCCGCTGATGCGGACGATGCCGATGGCACCTCCTGGGGCTGTGGCGATGGCACAGATGGTATCTTCCAAAGTGAAAATAATAGGTGGAGAGCGGGTAAGGTGAAAGGTGGAAGAGTCTGAGAGGGAAGAATGAAAGTTAGATGCGGTCGAGCACGAGGCGGATGAGGTCGTCAATAGAGCCTTTGTAGCCTGTGTTTGCTTCTCCTGCCAGGCGGTTGGCGATAACCATACAGCATGTCATGGCTCGATGCCCCATGAGACGGGCGAGACCGGCAAGGGCAGAAGACTCCATCTCGAAGTTCGTTATCTTCCATCCTTGGTACTCAAAGGCTTCGATCTTGTGATTCTGCTCAGGGTCGGCAAGCGGTATGCGAAGCTCACGTCCTTGAGGGCCGAAAAAGCCGCCACATGCTATGGTGACGCCACGCACCATTTCTTTGCCTGCCACGCGCTCAATGAGTTCGGGGTTGGCATCGATGACGTAGGGCGCGCAGAGGAGCGGGTTCCAGTGCATGTGCTCTTTGAAAGCAGCCTCGAAGTCGAGGTCGCATACCTCGTTGCGACCGGCGTAGAAGTTGAGGAGACCGTCGAAGCCGATGCTCTTGCAAGAAGCAATGTAGGTGCCTACGGGGGTATTGGACTGTAGGCCGCCGCAGGTTCCGATGCGTACCAGTTCGAGTGAGCGCAGTTGTTCCTTCTCGGTACGGGTTTCAAAGTCGATGTTGACGAGGGCGTCGAGTTCGTTCATCACGATGTCGATGTTGTCGCAACCGATTCCCGTGCTGACGACGCTGATACGCTTGCCTTGGAACCATCCTGTGATGGTGTGAAACTCGCGGCTTTGTATGTCACATTCCATGCGGTCGAAGTGTGAGGCTACGGTCTGCACACGTCCAGGATCACCCACAAGGATGACCTTGTCTGCAAGCTGTTCGGGACGTACGTGAAGGTGGAAGACGCTACCGTCTTCGTTGATAATCAATTCAGAGGGGGCAAATACTTTTTTCATAGCAGGTTAGTTGTTAAGGCTGCAACGATGTTGCAGCAAAGAGGATACTATTACTTATGGGTTATTTCAGAGTTTCGGATTTCCTTTGCCAACTGTTTCATTTGTTCCAGTTGCGGAAAATGAGTTGCTTCAAGCCAAAGGATAGATTGTTCGAGCTGTTTACGCTGTTCTGCTTTGGCCATAGCGTAGTTGTCGCGCAGCCGTTGGAGCATAATGGCATCGGTTTGGGTGTTCTTGTAGAGAATCAACCAACGTTTCATCTTTTCACGTGCCTGTGGTGAACGGAAGTCGGCTAATTGGCAGTAAGTGCGGTTGTCGTCGATGACGAATTCAAACTCTCGTGCTTTTCCTTTCACGTCCATTTTTCCGTTGCGCAACGACTCAAGCCGGGTCGTAGCAGCTTTGAAATCAGCTTTCTTAGCCGATGGCCAAGTGTCTCGAATGGATGTGATGCGTGCCAAAGCCGACAACTCTTGTTCGCTGGTTTCATCACCATACAATTCCCGGGTTGCGTTGGGGATGAATGTATAGATGCACGCTTTTCCCGCTGGTTGTCTGCGGTCGCTTACAAACCATCCAAGTTGGTTCAATTCGTCGATGGCCAGCATATAGTCGTTTGCGGTCGAATTATAGGGGAAACCTAAGTTCTCTGGAGCAAAGAACGCTCCATCCTCTCCGTTGGCACGGGTGACAAAGATGTCGTAGCCGCCCATGCTTTCAGGACCTTTGGCGGCGTAATAGAGGGTCACTCCGTCGGACAAGAGGAAGGGAAAGTTCTGCATCACATCATCGTTGGGAAGACCTTTAAGTGGAGTGGGGGATGACCAGCGTTCGCCCAACTTGTCGGTGACCGCCAGTCGTAGTTGTGAAGACTTGCCAGCGGCAGGATATGCTAAGTAGCGCTTGTTGGCCAATTCATTTTCGTAGAGGGTTGCACCGCTTTTGTCCTCGGTGTGATAGGTGGAGGCATAGGTGTCGATGCGTCCGTTCTCATGACTGAGCACGATGGCTTTGAGCACCTGATCCTTTGGTACGACAAGACTGTCAATGATAACAATGCGTTCCGTTGCGTGCAGCTTGGCAGCTCCTGCCTGAGCTTCTTGCAGGAGTGCTTCGGCTGCATCGGTGTTTTGTTTTTTCTTGTGAAGTGTTTCTATCTCTTTTCCGAGCAAAGTCATCGCTTCCTCAAACCTGTATGCATCGATGGCCTGTTGGGCAGGTGACACCGTCGGGGTGTTGTCTGCTGTCTTGGCCTTATCTTTAGACTTGATGGCAGTCACCTTGGCCTTGGCCTTAGTCCTTGAATGCGTCGTGCGTTTCCGTCGTTGTGCCGAGAGAGGCATGGCGAGAAGTGCAAGTACAAGTAGGAGAATGTGGACTTTATTCATCTGAATATTAAATATGAAATTCAGCAAGATAAGACACGTTGTTTAAACTATTGGTGAAGGTACTCGTGCATGGCTGCTGCGGCTTTCCTGCCGTCGCCCATTGCCAAGATTACCGTTGCACCTCCACGGACGATGTCGCCGCCGGCAAAGATGGTCGGGATGTTTGTCTGCATACCATCATTGACCACGATTGTATTCTTGCGGCCGAGCTCCAATCCGTCGATGCTGGTAGGTACGATGGGGTTTGGAGAAACACCTACGGCCACGATGGCCTGATCAATCTCGATGGTCTCGGTAGCACCAGGAATAGGCTGCGGAGAACGTCGTCCACTGGCATCTGGTTCGCCCAGTTCCATCTTCTGCAACACAACCGCGCGTACATTACCCTTGTCATCGGCCAAGTATTCGATGGGGTTGTGGAGCGTCAGAAACTCGATGACTTCTTCCTTGGCGTGCTTGACCTCCTCCAGACGGGCTGGCATTTCAGCCTCGGAACGGCGATAAGCAATGAACACGCGGTCGGCACCCAGACGTTTGGCGGTGCGGCATGAGTCCATAGCGGTGTTGCCGCCGCCCACCACCATCACGTTCTTGGCACGATGGATGGGGGTGTCGCTGTCGTCGCTGGAAGCGTCCATGAGGTTGACGCGGGTAAGGTATTCGTTGGAAGACATGATGCCTTTCAGGTTCTCGCCGGGGATGTTCATGAAGTTGGGCAGGCCTGCGCCGGAACCAACGAAGATACCTGCAAAACCTTGTGCCTTCAGTTCATCGACGCCGATGGTCTTGCCAATGATGCAGTCCTTAATGAACTTCACGCCCATCTTTTCCAGGTTCTGAATCTCAACATCTACGATGGCATTGGGCAGACGGAACTCCGGGATACCATACTTGAGCACGCCGCCAATCTCGTGCAACGCTTCGAAGACGGTCACGTCATAGCCCAGTTTGGCCATGTCGCCGGCAAAGCTGAGCCCAGAAGGACCAGACCCCACGACAGCAATCTTCATTCCGTTGGAGGGTGCGCATTCGGGGATGGTCATGTTGCCGCTTTCGCGCTCGTAATCAGCGGCAAAGCGTTCCAAATAGCCAATGGCCACGGCGGGTTCGTTCATCTTCAAGTGGATGCATTTGCTCTCGCATTGCTTTTCCTGCGGACAAACGCGGCCACAGACGGCGGGTAGGGCAGAGGTCATCTTCAGGACCTTGGCTGCGCCGAGGAAGTTGCCGCGTTCGATGTTCTTGATGAATGCGGGTATCTGGATGCCGACGGGGCAACCTTCCATGCAGGTTGGTTTGGCACAGTCGAGACAACGCTTAGCTTCCACAAGTGCCTGTTCCTTGGTGAGTCCCTGGTTGACCTCCTCGGTGCGGGTGGTGGAGCGATAGACGGGATCCAATTCTGGCATCTTCACGCGCTCGATGGCGGTGCGTTCCTTGGCCTTCATGCTCTTGCGCAGCTCTTCGCGCCAGGGGGTGTTGCGATCGGTGAAGGAAGAGGTGGACTCGGTCTCCTTTTCGTTCAACGAGGGGGACACAATTTTATCTTCTTTCAGAGGTATGGCGGCCTCTTCGGGAGCTGAATGGGGGGCCAGCTGGATCCCTTTTGCCAGTGCCTCCTGTTCTTCTGCTTTGAAAGCCGTCATGCGAGACAGCATCTCGTCGAAATCAACTTGATGACCGTCAAACTCGGGACCATCGACGCAAACGAAGCGTGTCTTGCCGCCAACGGTGATGCGGCAGGCGCCACACATGCCCGTGCCATCGACCATGATGGTGTTCAGCGAGACATCGGTGCTGATGTTATATTTCTTCGTCAAGAGACAGCAGAACTTCATCATGATGGCAGGACCGATGGCAAAGACCTTGTCAACCTTCTCGCGCTGGATGACCTGTTCGATGCCTACGGTGACGACGCCTTTTTGGCCATAGCTTCCGTCGTCGGTCATGATGATGACCTCGTCGGAGTGTTTCCTTACTTCATCTTCCAGAATGATGAGCTCTTTGGAACGACCAGCCAACACGCTGATGACACGGTTGCCGGCTGCTTTCAGGGCTTTGATGATGGGGAGCATGGGAGCCACGCCCACACCTCCGCCTGCGCAGACCACGGTGCCGAAGTTCTCGATGTGTGTGGCCTTGCCGAGGGGACCTACGACGTCCGTGATTTCGTCGCCCACATTCAGGTCGCAGAGCTTCGTAGAGCTCACGCCCACTTTCTGTACCACAAGCGTGATGGTGCCGGCCTGTACGTCGGCATCGGCGATGGTCAATGGCATACGCTCGCCTTTTTCGCCCACGCGTACAATGACGAAGTGTCCTGCACGACGGGCTTTGGCAATCAGGGGAGCCTCGACCACCAGTTTATATACCTTTTCAGAAAACTTTTCCTTTGCTACAATCTTATTCATACTTCTTAAACGTTTTGTGTGTGGGTTGTTGTAATTCCGCTGCAAAAGTACATAAAAGTAGTGAAAAAATACGCCATCTGTCCTTATTTATTTATATTTAAGGTGCGAAAAACGATGTTTTCTTCTCTTAACTGCCTATGTTTTAGTGATCATCAATCGCCATCAATCATTCTCACTCCTCTACCCATTCTTTTTCCATAAAAATCCCTCAATCCCTCACCAATGTTCATACCAGATTGAAAACGAGAGTGTTGTGGGTGAGGGATTGGTGAGGAATAGGTGAGGGATGGTGAGGAATTCATATAGACATAACCCAGTGTATGACCGATAAGGCTGGTTGCATATTCTGCCGTATGACGTGGTGAGCTCTATGGCGGATGAAATCAATCCCTCACCATCCCTCACCTATTCCTCACCAATCCCTCACCCGCAACAGACTCGTTTTCAATAAAGTAAAAGAATTGGTGAGGGATTGAGGGTTTTTTATGGAAAAACACATGGTAGAGGAGGGTGGAACGGAGAATGTTTACATAAGAAAGGTGTACACTTTCTGGCTTGAACGTGTACACCTTCCATCAATGACGTGTGCTCTTACGCCAAGGTGCGTCAGTTACTTCTTATACTCTACGGCAGCCTGTTCGATGGGTAGGGCGGCCTTGTAGTTCTGGATGTAGCGGTTGAAGCCTTCCACATCCTCTGCCGTTGGAGCTACCTCAATGCCCGTGTTGCCTGCGAAGACCACTTGGTCGAGGTAGTCGGCGAGGTTGAGCTTCTGCGGGTTGTTCACAACGTAGTTGGCCAGGAGGGCGATGCCCCATGCACCACCTTCGCCAGCGGTTTCCATGACGGAGATGGGTGAGTTGAGGGCGGCAGCGAGCATACGCTGACCCACCTTGGGCGTGGTGAAGTAGCCGCCGTGGCCCATGATGCGATCGACTTTAACATGCTCCTCGTTGAAGAGAATGTCGTTACCAATCTTCAATACGCCGATGGCACCATAGAGTTGAGCTCGCATGAAATTGGCAAGAGAGAACTTATCGTTGGCCGAGCGCACGAAGAGGGGACGACCGTCCATGAGACCCGTGACAGGCTCACCGGAGATGTAGTTGTAGGCCATCAGTCCACCACAGTCGGCATCGCCGTTGAGGGCGGCATTGAAGAGGCTGGAATAGAGATCCATCGTGCTCTGCTTGACGCCGAGGAGTTCCTGATACTCCTTGAAGACTTTCACCCAGGCGTTGATCTCGCTGGTGCAGTTGTTGCAATGTACCATTGCCACGAGGCTGCCGTCTGGTGTGGTGACCATGTCAAGGACTTCGTAAGGCTTGCTGAGCGGTTTCTCCAAGACAATCATGGAGAAACTGCTGGTGCCGGCACTGACGTTGCCCGTGCGCTGGCGGACGGCGTTGGTGGCAACCATGCCTGTTCCTGCATCACCCTCTGGAGGACAAACGGGAATGCCTGGTTTCAAGTGGCCGCTGACGTCCAGCTTCAGAGCGCCCTCGGGAGTGATGAAACCGGCGTTCTCTCCAGCATTCAGAGACTTGGGCAGAATATCTAAAAGTTTCCATGAGAAACCTTTAGGAGCAATGAGCTTGTCAAACTTAGCCACCATCTCGGCATCGTAGGTCTTCGTGGCGGGATCAACAGGAATCATGCCCGATGCATCGCCCACACCGAGTACTTTCTGCCCTGTGACCTGCCAATGAACGTAACCGGCGAGGGTGGTGAGGAAGTCGATGTAGGGAACATGCTCTTCGTTGTCCAAGATGGCTTCATAGAGGTGGCTGATGCTCCAGCGAAGGGGAATGTTGTAGTTGAAGAGTTCGCTGAGTTCAGCGGCTGCCTTGCCCGTATTGGTGTTGCGCCAAGTGCGGAAAGGCACCAGGATTTCCTGATTCTTGTTGAAAGCCATGTAGCCATGCATCATGGCGCTAAAGCCAATAGCAGCAAGGGTCTCAATCTCACAGTCATACTCCTTGAGGACGTTCTTGCGCAGGTCGGCATAGCAATCCTGAAGTCCATACCAGATAGCTTCTGTCGAGTAGGTCCACAAACCGTCCACGAGCTGGTTCTCCCACGTATGAGAGCCCTGAGCAATGGGTTTGTTCTCTGGATCGATGAGTACGGCTTTGATACGGGTGGAGCCAAATTCAATTCCTAAGATGGCCTTTCCGGCCTCGATGATTTGTTTTGGTGTCATAAATAAATAGGGTTTATAAGGAAAATGCTCTGCAAAAGTAATTTGATTTTTGCAAACAACCAAACTTTTCTTCTGATTTGTAGCATGAAAGGGTCTAAAACATAAGATTCCATGAAAATGTCTATTAAAAAACACACATAGGTGTGAGCGTGTTTACACCTATGTGTGTGCGCGTTTTCACAAGAGTGTGGCAGAGCAAACCGGCATGCACTGCTATTGATACTTCTGCCAGTCGTCGTTCCAGACGCTATAGTTGCCGCCTTCGTCCTTAACGCGGGCAGAGGGGTCAGAAAGATTTGAACTTGCACCGCCGTATGTGATATTGGCGTTGCCAGCAGTTGCAGTTATACTGCCAGTTAGTAAGTGGCTGTGAGAGTCTATTATCACAACCTTCACGTCAGGATTTGTATATTTCGTTTTCATGACGATATAATGATTTTCGATGGTTATGCAGATTTCTTGATTAGTTCACGTTTCACTTCACTACAACTTTCTTGCCAAAATAGATATAGATACCCTTCTGTGCGGGCTTGCCGCTGAGTTTGCGACCGTTCAGGTCGTACCATGAGCCCGCTTTGTCCATGTCATTCATGGTCTTTATTCCATCCGTCTCTCCTTCAAAGTTCATGACGAAGGAATTGATGAGCGAGTTGGGGTTGGATGGTTCACCGGCGGAGAGGCCTTCGAGGGTGAAGTAAGCACGTTGAGCGGCGATGGTGGCACCATCCTCTGGATAGTAGAGGGTGTTGTTGATGCCAAGGAAGAGGATGCTCTTGTCGGCTTCGGTGAACTCACGGTAGCTGTAGGTGCCGGAGAAGGTGATGGACTTGCCATCGCCAAGGTCACAGGTCTTGTTGCGGACAGAGGTTTCGATGGTGACGCCCAAGAAGGTGGGGTTCACGATGTTGTCGGTGTCGTCGCCAACCCACCTAATAATATAAGGTGTACCGGCAGCGATGGCCGTGACGGCATCGTCGCCCGTTTCCGGTGTGAAGTTCAGTGTCAGCGTACCGGCATTGAACTCTGCGGAGGTGAGAGCACGGATGTCAGCACCTGCCAAGTCGCTGGCAGCAATCTGTTCGGCGCTCATATCGAACGGCAGGCAGAGGGTGTTCCAGTCGCCATCCTTCCAGAGGGTACGGTCGGCGAGGGTGACGTTGACCTGATTTCCTTCGTTCGGCTCTATGACGTTGGCGTTGTCGGAGGAGTTGGCAAGGGTGATGGTCTCAAGTGCTTCAGTCTCGAACTGTTCAACATTCGACCAGCCGGCATTGCCCTTCACGCGAGCAAAGTAAGTCGTCTCTGGGTCAAGATTGGTGAAGGTGTATTCGGTGCCTTCGACGGTGTATTCGGCAATGAGGGAGCCGCTGCCAGAGGAAGTATTGCTGATGACCACGTCGTCAAGGTAGAAGCGGGCCTTGGAGGATCCAGAACTCATCCAACGGATGTAGGCGGTGCTGCCGGTCACGTTGAACGTTCTGGAGTAATTGGTCATATCGTCGCCGAGTTCGATGTCTTGGTCGGTGAAGGTGGAGCCATCTTCGCTGATGCCGAGTTTCATGGTGTCATTGTCGCCGGTGGCGTAGCGACGGGCAGAAAAGACGACGGTGATGCTTCCGGAAGTGGTAAGTTCGGGGGTCATGATCCAGCCTTGGTCACTGCTGGAGCCAAACTTGGCCTCATCGCTGTTACAATAGACCTTGGAGCCGGTCCAGCCGGCGGTGGAGGTGTAATTGTCCAGAGAGCTGCTGATGTCGGTGTTGCCGTTGGCAGTGAACTTACTGAAGTCCTCGCTGAGGATGGGGGTTGTAGAGCCGCCGCCATTGCTGAACTGGTCGTCGCTGGCAAGCTGGAGGATGTACGACGCTACACCGTCACAGGCGGTCCAGGTAGCTTCGGCCGTGGTGACCGTGATGTTGCTGACGGCCAACTCGGGGACGGTGACAGGCGCCGGGGTGACGGTGACGGTGACGGTCAGCTGGTCAGTGCCTTCGGTGTTTTCGGCGGTGAAGGTGAATGTGTATTCGCCAATGGCTGTGGGGGCGAAGACGAATTCGCCATTTTCGAAGATTGCGTCGTATTCGGTGGCGTCCATCGCGACGGTCGGGGTCGGGATGCCGGTGGCGGTGACGTTGAATTCAACAGTCTCACCAACGACTGCTTCAACGGAGGTGCCTTGCGAGGCGGTGAGGACGGGAGCCTGGCCGCTGGCCGTCACGGTGAGGGTGACAACTGCCGGTTCACCGATGCCGTTGGCGGCGGTGAAGGTGAAGGTGTAGTTGCCGGAGGCTTCAGGCATGAAGGTGAAGGTGTCATCTGCAATTCCTGCCGTCAGACCATCAGAAGCGGTCAGGACAATGGTGGGAGTCGGCGTGCCAGAGACATAGGAGGAGATGTTTTCGATTGAGTAGAGATCGCCGACGTTGACGCTGGCGGTTGTCGGGAAAGTAGAAGACCATACGGGTTCCTGGTTGACGACTGTGGCTGGGGCAGTCGTAAACTGTTCGACATTCGACCATTCGGCGTTACCCTTCACGCGAGCAAAGTAAGTCGTCTCGGGGTCAAGGCCGGTGAAGGTGAAGCTGGTGCCATTGACGGTCTCTTCGGCAATGAGGGAGCCGGAGCCGGAGGAACCGGTAGTTCCGTTGATGACCACGTCATCGAAAGCGACATTGCCGTTGATCTTGGTGAAGACGAAGCGGACTTGCGTGGCGGCAGGATTCAGGGCATGGCTGAATGTGGAGGCCTTACCTGAAATTGTTGCGGAGCCGACTTCGCTCCAGTTGCCACTCACAAGCTGCTCGACCACGAGGGTGGAGGTGAAGGAACTGCCGTTGCCTTTGTACCAGAACGAGATGTCCGTGGGGTTGGAGAGGGTTGGCGTGGAGAGGGTCACCGTATTGCTGAACTTGAGGGAGGGAGAGGTGGTGCCATAGTTTCCACTGGAGTCATAGGTGCCACCGAGGGATCCGAATACCACAGTCCAGCCGTCGGGAAGGGTTGAGCCGTCATCGAAGCCTTCGTTGACGAGTTTGACGGATTCCCCAACGCCTGTACTGCCGGTCGTGAACTCGTCGTCGATGGCGAGCTGTAGGGTGTACGACGTCACACCGTCGCAAGCTGTCCAAGAGGCTTCGGCGCCATTTTCTGTGACATTGCTGATGGTCAGCTCAGGTACGGTGACAGGTGCTGAATAGACAGGTTCCACGTAGTCGTCGTAGTCGAACGTCTCATTGCTGCAGATGCCCCAGATGTATTCCTGCAAACCCGGATAATCGATGAAGGGGTTGCGGTTTTTCTGGATGGCATAGACGGCATTGTTGCGTGCGGTTTCCTTCTCGCTGACGGGGTCGTTCTTAGCCCACTCCATCAGCATATTCAGCTGCCAAGTGGTAAAGGCAGGATAGGTGCTGCCATCGATGGTAGCACGAATGCCGTCGGCATTGCCAGCATACCAGTCAGCCAGTTTCTCCTCGTAGCAGGTCACCATATAGAAATAGGTACGCGCGAAGTCGCCCTTGTACTCATCGGCGGGTTCGAAAACAACGCCGGTGTAGCCGGGATAGGTGCAAGTGCCGAGCTTGCTGAAGTTGTTGGCCGACTTGTAGGTTTCACCATTGGTTTCGCCGAAGGGGTAGTTGGAACGCTTGCCATTGACGAATCCGTCGGTGGGGTAGATGTGGTGCAGGTCAGTGTACATCGGAGTATTGCTGCTGAACCAGCTCTTTGGCCATGAGTGCTCACGGTTGTAGCAGTCGCCTTCCTTAATATACTCAGAACCACTGGTCACCGGTGTGTAATTGGTGATATTGGAGTACATATCCCAAATCTTCCCGTCGCTGCGCACATCGGTCGTTTGGAATGCCGTCCACAGGTCGCCGTAGTCCTTCTCCGTGCGGTTGTAGATGATGCCGCACATGGCAGTCTTCAGCGTATAATTCTGTTTGCCGTCAGCATCAGCATAGTAAGCAAGGACGGGGTCGGGGGTATCTCCACCGCCAGAGCCGCTACCACTGATCAAGGTAATCTCATCGACGTAAGCACGTTTGCTGCTTGTTGCCAAGGTGATGGTTACAGCGCCTGTAGCATTGGTGAGGTTAACGGTGCAGAGTGTCCAATCGGTAGCTGGTGTGAACTCTGTTACATCAGCAGTAGCTCCTGTGACGGTAACATTCAGTTTGCCTGAGTCGGTGTTATACTTCTTCAAGTAGAAAGTCAGAGTACCGCTGCCGGTCAGCGAGATGCTACCAGATTCCATAGAACCGACAGCACTACTTGTACCAAACTTCAGACAGCCGCCGTTGCCTTGGGCGCCACTACTGCTACCTGCATAAATCTTAGAAAGTGAAGACCAATTCTTATAATCGAGATATTGATACGTATTACTTATCTCGGCCGTTCCGTCATTACCGCTATAACCGCTCAAACTTTCATAAAGCAAAGTTGTTCCGCTAGGTGTCGGGTCAACTGGCGTCGTGCTCCCCGTAGCCGTAGCAGAGAGGCTAACGGTTACAGACTCTGCACCTGCACTGCTCAGAGTAACTGTACCGTTGAACGTTCCTGCTGCGGTCGGCGTGAAGGTCACGCTGACGGTAGCACCTTCCTCGGCATCGGCTTTGCTGATAGTTGTCGGGGTGATAGAGAAAACCTGATTGGCGTCGGTCAGCGAAACGGTTACATTTCCTGTAAGGTCGGCGCCGAGGACGTCAAAAGTCTTAACCTGAGAAGCATTTGCCTCGGCTTCGAATGTCAGGCTTTCGGGATCTGTGATGAGTTCGGGTGTGGCAACAACAGGAGTAGAAACCGCACTCAACGTTATCTCATCGACGTAGGCACGTTTGCTGCTTGTTGCCAAGGTGATGGTTACAGCGCCTGTGGCATTGGTGAGGTTGACAGTGCATTGTGTCCAAGTGCTGGAAGGGGTGAACTCTGTTACATCAGCAGTAGCGCCTGTTACTGTCACATTCAGTACACCTGTGTCGGTGCCATACTTTTTCAGATAGAAGGTCAGGGTACCGCTGCCAGTCAGCGAGATGTTGCCACTGGTTATAGAGCCAGCAGCACTGCCGGAACCGAATTTCAGGCAGCCGCCATTGGAATAAGCAGAACCACCTGGATACACCTTTGAGATGCTGCTCCAACTATTGTAATCAAGATAACTATTGCTGGTAGTCAGTTCTGTGCTGCTGTCACTTCCACTATACCCACTCAACCCTTCATAAAGCAAAGCGTCTCCAGTTGGGGTAGGTGTTGGGTCAACTTGGTCGTTAGCACCCACGAAGTCGAACGAGATGGTGCCGTTGCTGTTCTGGGTGATGTTCTCAAGAGAGGAATCCAGATACTTGGTGCCGTCTGAATTGTTATTGAAGAGCGTAGCCGCAGGTGTGGTGTTCTTACCGAAGGCATTGACCGAGCCGTAGGGGAACGTGTCGGTCTTCATGCCAGCGGTTGTATAGGACTTCGAGCCGTTGTTGGACGTTTGGTACTGATATTGATTATCAGCCGGAATCCACGTCATGCGCTGATGGCTGGGGTCATCGTTGGGCTTATTGTTTGACCATGCCGTAGCGTTGTAATCCACATGCAGGATGAGCAGGCCCTTGCCGGGGAGGCTGGCATCCCAACCCGTCTTCTGTCGGTTCTCAAGTAGGAAATACTCGTTGCGGTTGCCTTTGTTATAGATGATATAGGTATTGCTCCCCGTGTCTTGCAGCGCCTTCATGTTGGTGATGCTCTGGGTATTGACCAGCTCGGTGGGTGTCTTCCAACCAGCCACCCAGCGCTCATAGCTGGTGTAGCCTGCGGGCTGGTAGCCGTTGCCGTTATATGAGCCGCCGCACATCAGGTCCCAGTCACCCATGCCCTGGCCGCCGCTGTAGTCGGTGTCGTAGAAGTCGGGATAGCCGAGGCAGTGGCTGAACTCATGGCACATGGTGCCGATGCCCGCTGTGGCTCCTGTTTGTCCATCCTGTTCGCCGCCACAGGCGTAGGTGTTGATTGTCTTTCCATCAAGTTTTATGGAACTGCCAGTGGCACTCGCCAAATCCCACTCATGGGGCCAGATGGTATCGTCTGCTCCTCCGTCAGCCTCGCCCTTGCCGGCATAGACGACATAGACCTGTTCGACTGTACCATCTACGTCCCAATCGTAGTTGGCAAAATTCACATCGCTATTTGCCAACTGAATAGCTTCTTTGACCATTGCGCCGGGACGCAAATCATCGCCCTTCGAGTTGTTGCCTCCATAGTAAGCACAGTTCTTGCTCAGCGTATATGGCCCCACCACGTCGAATGTCAGTCTGAACTGACCATCGCTCTGGGCATAGAAGTAGTCGTACATCGACCCCTTGTAGTTGCCAGAATTGTAGTTTGGCGTGTTGGCGAGGTTGTTGAAGTCTGCTTGCGTAGCGGTAAACGAGACATCTTTGAAGTTGACCAAGATGATAATCCCTTTCTTGTCGCCTGTGATGCTTCCCACTTCGCCTATTTTACGCGGTGCCAGGCGGCGTGTACGGCGCTGGTTGGCAGCAGCACGGCGCTGGGCACCATGCTTTCGTACGGCTTGCAGGTCAACGCTTTGGTACACGTTGTCACCTGCCGACTGATAGGCTTTGCCGTCGGCACCGAGCCAGTAGTGGGCGTGTTCGTCGCCGACGAGGGTGGCGCTGACGGTGGTGCCGTCGCTGAGGGTCAGCAGACGTTTGAGACCAGGTTTTGCTGGCACGGCAAAGGTTGCCACGGCCAACAACATGAGCGAGACAAGCATTGCAAACCGCTTGCCACTTTTCACAAGAATAGTATTCAACATCTTTTTGGCAATAAAGTGATTATTTCTTTATAAGAATGGGCGCTTTCGCAAGCACTATAAATTTGGCGACAAAAGTAGTGAAAAGGTGAGAGATAATCAAATAAATATCCATTTTTTAGGCGAGAGGAAGGAAATATACGTGAATAGCATACAACTAAAATATCCGCATGGGCCCAATTACCCATGCGGACATTTTGATATATTGGCAGATGGAATGATTCGCTACTTCACCATCACCTTCTTCTTTGTTCCGTCGTTCATCAACACCACATTCACTCCTCGCTGCAGCTTCGCGACCTTACGACCCGATGCATCGTAGATAGCTTCAATTTCTTCCATGCAGCCTTCTTGAATTGATGTCACACCATCTTCCATGAAGAAGAACTCCTTCCATTGATCAGCGGCTTTGTAAGCATCTATATGGTCGCCAGGCACCAGCAGCGTGCAAGTCCACTTGTTGATGTCGTCCAATGCCTGCGGGCCACACGTTGGAGGCGTGGCAGCCCTGCTGATGAGCTTCGTTACTGCCGTGCAATCTGAAAAAGCTTCCTTGCCAATGCTCTGCACGCTACTGCCAAAGGCGAAGTAATCCAAGTTGGAACAACCCGAAAAAGCCCAGTCACCGATGGCCGTGACTCCATCACCAATCTGCACGTTCTTCAGATTCGTACAGCCATAGAACTCGTTCGGAGAGATTTCCGTTTCCTTATCCGTGATGGTGACAGAGCGCAGGCTTGTGTTGCGGTAGAAGGGAGAATAGCCAGAGTCGCTGTTTGTGCTATAGGTGATGTTCCGGCCTATATAAACCGAATCAAGTGGACAATTAGCAAAGAGAGGCGATGAACCATTGGAACCAAGACTCAGTTCAAGTGTTGGGACATCGCTGCCTGGCTCTTCCATGACAACGGTCTTAAGTCCAGAGCAACCTTGAAAAGCATAGTCGGATATGCTTGTGAGACTATGAGGAAGAACAATTTGCGATAGTGAAGAACAGCCAGAGAACGTAGATGATCCTATAGAGATTACGCCTTTACCCATATCCACAGATTTAAGGCTGGTACAACCCTCGAAGGCGCATTCTTTTATAATGCTGGTAGCATCAGGAAGTTTTATATTGAGCAATGAACTACATCCACGAAACGCACTTGCTCCAATGGAAGTAATAGAGTCTAAATCCACTCTTTCCAGTGCAGTGCAGCCAGAGAATGCATAATCTCCAACATCACCATGATTGTTTGTAGTAATTTCTTTCAAAGCGGTGCAATTGTAAAAGGCGTAGTTGCCAACATTGCCCTCAAGATCAAAAGTGGCACTTGTAATATAAGGCTGCTTGTAGCAAGTGTATGGCTTCACTTCTTTCACAGACATTTCAATACCTTTGTATGCAACACTTTTTCCAATATGAATATCTGTTTTCACGCTGTCGTAAACACAGTCTATGGCATCACATGTTCGCTCTGAAGGACTAACGGGTACATATCTGATTCCATCAACCTCAAACACGGAACTCAAGAATGGATAAACAGTGGTATTCCCCAGCGAAGAATACTGGCTATTAGCAACATAATTGACTACCCCTTCGGCATTTTTATACCCATTTGGAGGAGTGTTGGTCAGCCAAATTGTCTTTTGTGGCTTCGAAGAAAAGGCATTGGAACCTATAGTCCTTACACCACTTCCGATAGCAAGAGATGTCAGGCCGCTGCAACCTCTGAAAGCTTCATCGCCGATGCTCGTCACACTCTCTGGAATAGTGATGGATGTCAGGCCGCTGCAACCTCTGAAAGCATAAGCAGGGATGTTTTGCACATTATCTCCAATATTAAGAGTGGCCAGAGAAGTGCAATTATTGAATACAGGATAAAAAGACCCCCCCATCGTAGTACAGTTCGTGGCATTGAAATAGACTTCAGTCAGGCCGCTGCAACCAGCGAAAGCATATTCGCCAATGCTCGTCACACTCTCAGGAATGGTGACGGACGTCAGGCCGCTGCAATCAGTGAAAGCATAAGAGCCGATGCTGGTCACACTCTCTGGAATAGTGATGGATGTCAGGCCGCTGCAACCAGTGAAAGCATAAGAGCCGATGCTGGTCACACTCTCTGGAATAGTGATGGATGTCAGGCCGCTGCAACCAGAGAAAGCCCGTTCACCTATGCTGGTCACACTCACAGGAATGGTGATGGATGTCAGGCCGCTGCAAC
>JAGCPY010000031.1 GCA_017965425.1 Bacteroidaceae bacterium
ATGGTCCTGTCGTAAAGAACCTGTTGAAGAACAGCAACTTTGAGGGAGAATACAACTTCTCCGAGTCACAGAACATCACCAAGTTCATAGAGGGATGGGATGTCTATCCCTACGACCAGTACAACTCCTACCAGGACATCGAACGCGAGGAACGATCCAACGAAGTGGACCAGAACAACCACGTACTCAGCATCCACCGCTATATGTGGAACGACGGATGGGCTGATGCCGAGATCTCACAGATTGTGGATGTCGCATCTGATGATATCTATACTTTCTCGGCACTGGCCAAGGGTGGACTGTATGACGGGTCCCCACTCGGTTCCATCCGCATCCAAGACCTCCAGAACGACGATAACAACGCGCGCCTGAATGTCTCAAGTGACAGCTATCAGAAGTACAGCGTTGATTTCGAAACGAAAGCCAATACAAAGCAGATCCGCATCACCTTCCAGCTCGGACGCGCCAAGTGGGGTGCCAGCACCAGTGCCTTCAAGATTGATGATGCACGCCTTGTGGGAACCAGCCGCATCCCAACGGCACAATTAGGCTTCGAGAACCTCGGCGCAGATATCGAATACTTTGCCTTTGATGCTTCGGGTGCATACGCTCCCACCCTGCCGGGTCTGACTGTCAAAGACATCCAAGATGCCATACAGACGGCCCACTACATCGACGGTAACATCCGTGGCCGCCTCGTCAGCGGACGTCTTCAACTCCTCGGGGTAGAAGACCACTCCCGCGTGGTCGTCTATGACCCCAGCGGTCAGGAAGTGACGGCTGTCAACGATTACACGGGTCAGATTGCCATCGCCCTGCCACGCCGCGGCATATACATCGTAGCTGTGTTCAAGGATGGGAAGAGGATAGTCATCAAGGTGATGTAAAAGACCCACCCCCTACAGCCCCCCCTTACCCCTCCTTGTGAGTGAGGGGAGCAGTCACCAATACTAAAATGAATTAACCAATGAGATACAAGACCATTGCATATATACTTATTTCATTAGCACAGGTAATTACTCCCCTCCCTTATAGGGAGGGGCAAGGGGGTGGGTCCGTCAAGGGTGGATTTGGATGGAGTGGGTCTGCCCTTCATGCCCAATCCATCCACCCTGGCCAGACCTGGAACGACGTGAACGGTTCTGCCATCAACGCCCACGGCGGTTGTGTGGTCTATCATGACGGCAACTACTATTGGTTCGGTGAACAGCGCAACGGTAACAAGAGTGAAGGAATCAGTTGTTACCGCTCCAAGGATCTCTATTCGTGGACACGCCTAAGCCGTGCCGTCACACCCACCGGCACCATGACCGATGAGAATCGCGACATCGCCAGCGGCCGGACTCTCGAACGTCCAAAGGTCATTTGGAACGAAGCAACCCAGAAATGGGTGATGTGGATCCACTGGGAAAACGGCAACGACTATGGTCAGGCCAAGAGCGCCGTGTGTGTGGCCGACAAGGTGGAAGGTCCATACTCACTTGTGGATGTCTTCCGTCCCAACAGTTGCGACGCACGTGACCAGACCGTTTTCGTAGATACCGACGGCACGGCATACCATGCCTATTCCACCAACATGAATAGTAATACCAACTGCGAACGCCTCACCCCAGACTACCTTCGACCCGAATCGGACTTCACCGTTCAACTGAGAGGCCGTCGCTTCGAGGCCGCCGCGCTGTTCAAAGCAGGTGACATCTACTACGGCCTCTTCTCCGGCTGCACAGGGTGGGACCCGAACCCAGGCCGCTACATGTGGACCTATGACCTTATGCAACAGACTTGGAATGCCCCTGCTGACTTCAAGGCCAGCGATGGCTCCACGGGAATCAACTTCTGCATTGACAACGGCAAGAACACCAGCTACCAAAGCCAGAGCAACTTCGTGTTTCCCGTTCCAGGAAAGGACAAATGCTTTATCTACATGGGTGATCGTTGGAGTTCATCTAACGTGCAGTCCAGCAAGCATGTGTGGTTACCACTGAGCGTACGTTCGGGTTACCCCACCGTCAGATGGTACGACAGCTGGACACTCTCTGTTTTCGATGAGATGTACCGCATGAAACGTATGAAGGCTATCGAGGATGGTGCGGAGGGTTACCTTTTAGAAAAATACAGCAACCGCCTAGTGTCACGTCCGAAGAGCTCGCTGACGATTGAAGACGATGGCAGCTCGAACCTTACGCTCATCTTCCACAAGACAGGCAAGCCTTACACGTACAAAATAGAGGATAAGGCAACGGGCAAGTACCTTGAAAGCGTCTTTGGCACTACCCGCTGGCAGATGGCTTCAGATGCCCTCACTCAGGAATGGGTGTTCTGGCTGGAGCAAGACGGGTACTTCAGGATAGAGAATGCCGATGATGGTGTGTGCCTTTCTGTCTCTGGCAACACGACAGAGTCAGGCACCACTCTTTATATGGCCTCTGCATCGAAGAATGTTCACCAGAGCTTTGCACCTTACTTCGACTCGACCGTTCATACCGATTATGAGGAAGCAGATATGTGGAGCCGAGGGTATCGAGAATCCAACCTTGAGAAAATGCGTCAGCAGCAGGAAGCGGTGGGGATTCAGGCCATGGTTTCTTACGGGAAAACCGTCGAACACGAACCGATGTCCTTTGATTTGCAAGGGCGACGAGTGTCTAAGGGGCTATGGCGTGGTCTCTTCATCATCAATGGCAAGAAAGTAATTATGAAATGAAACCGATGAGTACACGACCCGCCATAATGGAGTTTGCCAATCGTCCCATCCTCTTCGTCTCTGCCTTTGCAGCATACACGCTCGCACTGCTGTTGGGTGTGCTCAGCCCCTACCTGGTAGAGACGGCGGCCTTGACCCCCTTTTATACGAACGCGCCCATCAGTGAAATTTTAGGGAGTCCGTGCGGGTTGTTACTCTATGTCGCTTCAGGCTGTCAGCGCTGCATGGTGTATCCCTGGTTGGGTGCCAGCCTATTCACTGCCCTTCTAATAGCGATGGCTTTTGTTTTGAGATGGGCATTTCGTGTGAGCGATGCTTGGTTCGGACTCTGCTGGATTCCGTCATTTGCATTGTTGGTCAACTACACACAGTTAGGTTATCTCATTTATACCGTCAAGCATCCCGCAATTGCTTTTGCAGAACCATTAGGCCTACTCATTGCTTTCTGCCTGATTGGTCTTTGGTATCGCCTAAACGATTGGCGGTGGAAGGTAGCTTTCATGCTGTTAGTACCCACAGTAGGCTTCTGGCTGTTTGGGTTCTTTGGCTTAGTTGTTCTTCCTTTCCTGGGTTTTTGCGAATTAGCTATCGCCCGTTTCCTGCTTTCTAATCAACCAACAGGGAAAAAATCCTGGCCTCAGTTTCTGTGGGGTCTTTCTTTGTTTCTTGCTGGTTTCCTCTTGCCCGTTATTCTGCGAGCAGTACTGCAGCTACAAATAGACATTGAAATGGGGCACGTCTCTTTCACCAATGACCAGCGTGACATGCGCAATCCTTGGTTTATCGCCTATCTTTTCCCTACAGCTTTCGCCTGTTTCCGCTTCGTAGGGAAGAAATTTTGGATGACGATTGTTGCGGCAGTTGTCTTCGTGGCCTTGGCCATTGCCGCTTACACCTACTCCTTCCGCGACCCGAACTTCCTCAACACATTGAAAATGAAACATGCTGCAGAGGCAGGGAAGTGGGAACAAGTTCTGCAGTTGGCAAACGAGAATCAAAAAGAGCCCACTCGCGCACAAGTCTGCCTCACTCGCCTTGCACTCTTCAAAACGGGCCGCATGGGCGACGAACTCTTCACCTACCCGGAAGGCTCTGCAGCCTACAATGCACCGCAACAAAATCAGTGGCTCCGACTGATGATTGGTCCGCTGCTCTATTACCACTACGGCAAACTCGGCTTCGCCTACCGCTGGGCAATGGAAGACTTGGTAGAATATGGTGAACGACCAGCCTATCTCCGTTACCTGCTCAACGTGGCCTGCCTCAATGGCGAAGAAGCACTCGCGCACCGCTACGAACGTGCGCTCACGCGTACCTTATTTAATGATGATGTACAAAAGGAAGTGGAAAAAGAAGTGAATGCCATCCGCCCCCTCCTCAACTTCAACGACCAGCTCGACGGTGACAATGGTCTCGTGGAGTTCTACCTCCTCAATAGTTTTTCCCTCAGCCAAGGTGGTTCTCGTGAAATGGTGGAACTCTCCCTGATGAATAGCCTTATCACCAAGAACCTCACAGGTTTCTGGCATCGCTTCATGGCATTGCTTCCAACTTGGCAAGGGCGTATACCCACTCATTACCAGGAGGCCGCCCTCATGGTGGCTCAGCTCCAAGGTGCCTCCCCTGTCCCCGACCTCCCTGTTGATCCAACCATTCAACAACGATTCCAACGTCTCATCGACGCATCTGCCCGTAGGGGCGACAATGCGGCAAACGCCATTGCCCTGCGTCCTGAATTTGGCAACACCTACTGGTACTATTATTTCTTTGTAGAAGGACTCAAAACAAACTAAGACCCACCCCCTTAATCCTTCCCTGTGAGGGAGGGGAGCAGATACCAACAGCATATAGAGATGCGATGAAAGAGAGTAAGAGTATATCCAAGAGTTACAGAAAACCGCTCCCCTCCCTCACAGGGAGGGATAAGGGAGTGGGTCTGCTACTGCTGCTTTTGTCACTCATTGCCTGCTCACCCTCCCTCCCCGAGCAATTTGAGGAAGTGACGTGGCGGGCATCGATAACGCCTGATAACTTCGGTGCCACGCTACCGCCGAACATTGCACCGCTGAACTTCCGCATCCTGCGAGGTGATGCCGACGAGGCCGTGACGTGCATCCATTCTGAGAAGGGTGGTGAAATCATAGTCGGTGGATGGAACGTAAGTTTTGATGAAGACGATTGGCACCGGTTGCTTGACCTGACACGCGGCGACAGTCTTTACGTTGACATCTACATGAAGGCTTACGGCCATTGGGAGCACCTCCCCACTCTGTCCTATTTCATCGCTAACGAGCCGATTGATTCTTACATCACCTACCGTCATATTCGCCCTTCATACGTCACTTACGAAGAATTGACTCTGCACGAACGCTGTCTGGAAAGCTTTGATGAGCGGGTGATTTATGAGAACATGAGATTCAAAGATAGCAACCAAGGCCAGTGCATCAACTGCCACCTGCCACGCAATTGGAACCGCGAAGCACAGAGTCAGTTTCATGTGCGACAGGCCTTTGGCGGCACCGTCTTCATTCACGGCGACCAAGTCACAAAAATCAACCTCAAGACCGATTCAACCCTCAGCGCCGGCGTCTATCCCGCCTGGCATCCCACGCAGAACCTCATCGCCTACTCCGTCAACGAGACGGGGCAGGTCTTCCACACCTTAGACCCACAGAAGATAGAAGTCATAGACTATGCCAGCGACCTCATCCTCTATAACCTCGATGAGAACACTGTTCAGCACATAGACCATACGGCCTTGGAGTTCGAGAGTTTCCCCACCTGGTCTCCAGACGGCAACACCCTTTATTACATATCCGCTCACTACACTTGTCGCGCCGACGACATCGATGCCGACCTGGACACCAACTATGACCAGTTGCACTACAACATCTATGCCCGCGACTTCGACCAGCAAACTCATCGCTTCGGGCCGCGTCGTCTTGTATTCGATGCCGAGGCCATTGGCAAGAGCGCCAGCACGCCACGTGTCTCTCCAGACGGCAAATACATCCTCTTCACTTTGGCCGATTATGGGCAGTTTCACATCTGGCATAAGAGCGCAGACCTTGTGATTATCAGCCTAAATCCAGAAGGCTTCAGTTCAGATTGTTTCACCCTAGAAAGCCTCAACTCTCCCGAGTCTGAGAGCTACCACTCCTGGAGTTCCAATGGTCGATGGATACTCTTTTCTTCCCGTCGCGATGACGGCAACTACACTCGACTCTATATCAGTTACTTTGATAGCGACGGCCACGTCCACAAGCCTTTCCGTCTGCCCCAACAATCCTCCGACACAGATGACTTGCTACTTCGCAGCTACAACGCAGCTGAGTTTCTAGTGCAACCCTTGCAGCCCACCCAAAGACAACTGCGCCGAGCCATTAAAACCGATGCCCGACCCGCAACATACACTGGTTCGGCCCTTCTCCACTTCGAGACAGACAGCGCCTCCTTCCTACCTGTCAATCCTGCTGTAGACCGCCGCAGAGAGAGCGTGGGTTATTAAACTTATGATTACTTAAAACTACTTTTATATGAAACAGATCGTCCTTTTCCTGCTAGCTGCCCTCTCCGCATTGCTCTTGCCACAACACTCAACTGCCCAGAGCATCATTCCTCAGGAAGGTGACAAGATTACGACCGACGATGGCATCTACATCGTCTCTGGTCAGAACCTCATCCAAAACCCATCTTTCGACGACGGCTTCACTGGCTGGTTAGCCGCTGACGGCAACGAACCGACCACCGACAACTTCGCCCTCGAAACCACAGGTGGAGCCGACGGCGGTGCCTACCTCCGTGCCCTGGGAAGTGCTGGTAGTAGCTCTAATAAATCCATTCTTACGGGCTGGCCCGTCACGCTCGGCAAGACCTACGTTTTCTCCGTGTGGGCCAACCGTCCGAGCACCGACGGCAACATGCGATGGAGCCTCATTGTTAATTCTGAGACACTGACAGGCAGAGACATACAGCTGGGTACCGTCAACTTCCAGGCCAACAAGTGGGTGCAAACAGAAATCGTCTTCACGGCCGAGCACCCCTTTCTTATCGCCAACTTCGCCTGGCTCAACCAATCGAGCTTTGATGCGTTCTTCCTCGGTGAGGTGACACTGTCCGACGAGCTGGCCACAGCCTCCCTTGAGGCTACCATTGCCGATGGTAAGTACCAGTTGGAGAACACAGTGGAAGGCGACGCACGCGGAGAGTACTGTACCGAGGTACGCGCCATCCTGCAAACCGCTATAACCGCTGCCGAGGCCGTGCTGGCCACTGCCACCACGCAACAGCAAGTCAACGAGGCTACGGCCACACTGAAAGCCGCTATTGCCACCTATCTTCTCAGTGCCAACGCACCCTTCAAGGTGGGGACAAAATACAACATCGTGCACAGTTCCGGCTACCTGATGACCACCACGGGCGGTACCGTCAAGGTGGTCAGTGAAGACGTGGACGATGCGGGACAAGTGTTTACTTTTGTTCCCGCCCCTGCCGATGCCGCCGCTGCGGGCTTCAACCTGCAGGCGGATGACGGCACCTTCGTCCACCGTCAAGGCTCTTGGGACACCAAGGCCGATGCCAGTTACGACCTCTCAGAGGCCAATGCCATCTTCCAAGTTGTGGATCAAGGCACCTACATACAACTCAAGAACATGGGTAGCGGATCCTTTCTTGGCACCGACAACAACAACGACGGCAGCACCGTCTATAGCAACAAGAACGGCACCGACGGTAAGTACCGCTGGACACTCAAGGAGTTCATTCCCAAGGATCAGAGAGATGATGAGTACAACTTCCAGCAACTGCTGACGAAAGCACAGAAGACGCTGGCCGATGTGGATGCCGGCTCCGTAGGGACTGAAATCTTCATGACTTCGCGCGCAGCCTATGACACCTTTGCAGCTGCCGTCGCAGCAGCAGAAGCTGTCACCGCCGACTTCAAAACTGCCACCGAGACCTTGCAAACCGCACTCGATGCCTTCATCGCCAACAAACAGGTGATGCCTGACCTCAACAAGAACTACATCATCACCCAGCAGGCAGGAGGCAATCGCATCGCCTACTCCGAGGGCGAGAGTCTGGCTACCGTGCGAACCCCGTCGGCAGATGACACTCAACAGTTCACATTCGCCCAGGTCGCCACCTCGGGCAACTTTGCTCTAAAGAACGTGGGAGCCAGCAAGTTCCTTGCCAAGAGTGCCAACAGCAATTGGGACACCTCTTGGGCAGAGGATGAGTCTGAGACACTGGCACAATGGCTCATCGTCCGCCACAGCGACGGCACTTACACCCTACAGAATGCCAGTGGCAAAGGCTACCTCGGTAGTGATGCCGTCACGGACGGAGCACAGCTCTACTGTGACAAGTCCAGCTCTGCCGCCAACTCACGATGGATTATTGAGGAATACACCGCCACAGCCACTTTGGAGAAAGCCATCGCCCAAGCCAGAGGACTCGCATCTAACACGCCCGTGGGCAGTGCCTACTACGAGGTGCCCCAATCTGCTATGGATGCCTTGAACGCCGCCATCGCCGTTGCCGAAGCTGCCATCAGTTCCGTCACAACCTTTGAAGAGGGTGCCGCCGAGGCAGATAAGCTCAATGCCGCTATTGCCACCTTCAACGCCTCCTTCAATCCTCTCCAGCCTTTTGACGAGGGTGTTACCTACACCGTCGCCCACTATGGCGGTGCTCTTCTGACCGCCACTGAGAGCGGCAACGCCAGCATTACCGCACAGGCCGAGGAAGGAGCCACAGAAGCACAACTCGTCACTTTTGAGCAAGAAGGTGGATCCTATTACATCAAATCCGTTGCTCTCGGCACCTACTTTGCACGCACTGGCGACTACAATACGCAGTGGCAAGCCGAGAAAGACGAGGCCGGACAAGTGGAGGTCGTTCAGTTGGACGGTAAGTGGCTGGGACTGCGCTTCACATCCACAGGCAAACACGCCGGCACAGACGGCACGGCCAGCGGACAATTGGTCTATAGCGACAAGACAGGCAAGGGCAATACGTTGGCCTATTGGATGATAGAATCCTACGTCACCATTGTTCTGGATAGGGCCGCATTCAATGCAGCACTGGAAGCTGCCAACGCGCTGTTGGCTGGAATGCAACCTGGCTACCTCACGGGACAGTACTTTGCCGAAGACATCAGTGCTTTCCGCTCCATCGTCAGTGCCGCCCGTTCTGCTGCCTCTAAGGCCAAGAGCCAGGAGGAACTTGATTCCGTGACAACACAACTCATCACAGACACTGAGGCAACCCGCGTCAAGGCCCACACCGAGGACCTCATCAACCACAGCGAGCTCACCGCCGCTATTCAAGCTGCCACCACTGCCATCACTGCCGCTGTTGCCGGAGACTGCAATGGGCAATATCCAGCCGATGCCATTGAGGCATACAAGCAGGCTCTCGCCGTCGCCGAGGCTGTGAACAACAAAGACGATGCCGAGATGACACAAGCCGAGATGGATGCAGCCACTGCAGCCCTGAAGGAAGCCGCTGCAACCTTCAACGCTGCTCGCATTGTCATCAACCTCAATGACTTGAAAGCCGCCATCGCTGCCGCACAAGCTGCCATGACTGCCGCACAGAGTGAACGCGGCGATGGTCCTGGCAAGTTCCCAGAAGCTTCATTCACTGCCCTGCAAGAGGAAGTGGCCAAGGCGCAGAACATGGTGAACCAGAACAAAGACAACCAAACTACCATCGATGCCCAGACAGCCACACTCTACGCCGCAGTCGAGACCTTCAACGCAGCACGCATCCCCAATGACTATAGTACACTGCAAGCTCTTGTGGATGAAGCCACACAACTCATTGCCGATGCGCTTGCCGGCATCATCAATTACGAACAGGAAGATCTGGATGAATTGAAAGCGTCTTTGGAGAAGAACGCGGCCGCTTTGGAGAGCACCGACCAGACCGTCATTGACCGTGCTGTGAAGCTTCTCCGACGCGATATATCCCTCTTCCGCACCCTCACAGACGGCATTCTGCTTCCTGAACTCACGAACAATAGCAACAATACCGTCTTCGACATACAAGGTCGTCGCATCAACACAACCAGCCATATCATACAAGGTACTTACATCATTATCAGAAGAATAGATGGTAAGAATTACACGCGGAAAATCAACGTGCGATAAGAGCAAACCCTTGTTTTTCCATGCAAATCCCTCAATCCCTCACCTGTTGCAATAATCGTCTGAAAACAAGACGCTTGCAGGTGGGGGATTGGTGAGGAATAGGTGAGGAATAGGTGAGGGATGTGCGGGGATGAGCATTTTCAGGCTTTTATAGCCTATCCCTCACCATTCCTCACCAATCCCTCACCGAAGTCTCACCCGTAAAGTGGTGTATAATAAGCTGATAGCAAAAAAGGTGAGGGATTGAGGGATTTTTCACAAAAAAGAACTTGTAAAGAGGATTGATTGCAACTATTCACGTCAATCTACTCAAAGGGTGCACTTTACGTACGGAAGGTGTACACGTTCCGATAAGAATGTGTACACCTTTCATCCATTTCGTATTCATGTGGTTGATCATCCACACGTTAGTTGAGTCGACCATCTTCATCAGTCTCCATCGGGTTGTACCGACCAAGACAAAGAATCCCACGGTGGCAGGAAGCTACCGTGGGAAACATAAAGTTAAGTTACTGAAAAGTCGAATAAAAAATCTCAAGTAATTGCTTACTTGAGACCAAAGACGGTCTCCTTCTCGTCGCCAGCGACGGAGAGTTTGTCTTCGCGGAGCAACCAACCGAGACCAAGGAAAAGCTCCTTGTCGCTCTTGACTTTAGCTGCTTTCTTCAAATCCTTGGCGTTGAGTGCGCCGTTTTCGTTCAGTGCATTCCAAATAGCACCTGCGATTTCACCTGCTTTTTCAAACATTTTCTTTTTACCTTAAAAAAATTGAACTTTTATTCTGTACTCAAGGATACTCAACAAATGTCTTTTTCCAAAAGCGGCGCAAAATTACTGCATTTCTTCTGATTATACAAATTTTAGAAAGAAAATATGCTCTCTAACAGTGATTTTGCACAAAAAAATGTTCAAATAGGTGACTTCTCAAGGAAGATGCTAGGATTATTTTGTATTTCCCACAAATTCATAACAACCTGCATCTGCAGACCCATCCATAAGGCGGAGGTGACCCAGACGGTCTGCTGGCCAAAGAATGCTGTACATAGAGTCGGCCATAGCCCTGATGGGAGATGCTTCAATCGGAGTGAAATCATAAAGGAACAGGTGGGTATCCAGACTCTGGAAATGCTTCTCGCGATTCAATTCTGCTTTCAGGTCATCGAGGGTGCAATCTACAAACCGGTCGGAATACTCTGTTCCTTCCGGGACAGTGGTGGTGAGGAAGCAATGGTGGAATCTGTAATTGATTGGAATCTCAGCAACGTCGCTGGGCAGAACCTGACGATCCAAAGACGGCATGAGAAGGACATCTTCGCCATAGCCTGTAATGACGCAGTTCACAAAATCGGCACGTTCGAGTGGGTGGTATATGCCATCTCCTTGTGTGATGCTGAAGTCCAGTGCAAAGCCTCGGTTTGCATCCAATGGGTAGAACTGTGCCAAAGTGCAGTGGGTGAATGTGGCATCGCCTCCACAGAACCACACACAATGTCCCTGTGTGTTGGAGATTTCGGTGTTGGCAACTTCCACGTGACAATTGATGAACGACAAACCATCTCCTCCCAACTGATGGAGGCGTGAATTGGTGAGTATGAGTTTGGTGGATGCGACGTCCGAACTATCGCATCGGATACCAAAGCTGCCTCCATGCAAATCTACATAATCCAATTTGTTGCCAGAACTTTCGGCTGTCAAGTGAACACCTCCCCATCGACCTGGCAGACGATCATAAGGGAGGTAGTCGAACATGTGGTCAGTGCGATCGCCACGCATCACAACAGGTTGTGCAAAGGAGCCCTGAGCCTGTAGTTGGCCGTGGACGATGAGGGAAGCGCCATCATGGAAAAAGAGTCGTGTCGGAGACAGGATAGTCAGCGTGGCATTTTCGGCAACGACAAGGCTGTCGTAAATGACAATGGGGCGTCGGGTTGCGAACGTAGTGTCGGTCTTTACGGTATGTCCGTTCAGGAACCAAGCTTCTTGTCCAACGACAGTCAGCAGGATGCGTTGTTGAATTCCGCTTTCAAGAGTGAAGAGCAAGGCATCGGAATAGTTGCGAGGTTGGTCCTCATCAAATGACGGAATGGTAACTTCTGCACGAACAATGATGCTATCGCGTCGCCGTATCTCGAAATCCTGAACATGGTTCGCTTGGCTGCGACTCATGTCCTGCCCGTCAATATTGATTCGGAACAGGCTTCCGGCCCCTCCTTCAAGCTGAATATCACTGATGCGCAAGCCTTTATCGCCGATGTTGTGGACGATGAGTGTCTGCGTACTCGACGGAACGGTCACCAGAAGTGTGTCGAAGGCGATGGTGTCGCGGCTGAACGTGAGTACGGCAGAACGGTCAGTCGTGAATATGTCGTAGTCGTCGCAAGAAGAAAGGAGGCATAGCGTGAAAAGAGAAAAGTGAAGAATGAGAAATAAAAGTCCCCTTCGAAGGTCGGTTCGAATCGTCCCATCAAATGATGGCAACAGAAAAAGGTTAATCCTATTCTTCATTCTTCACTTTTCAAGGTAATTATACATTTTCAAGAATAGCCAGCAAATGCTTCCAGACCATGTCCACGGTGGGGATGAGTAGGCGTTCGTCGGGCGAGTGGACACCACGGAGTGTTGGACCGAAGCTGACCATGTCCAGACCTGGATATTTCTCAGAGAAGAGTCCACACTCTAAACCCGCATGAATGCCTCGGACGATTGGCTCCTTTCCAAATAAGCGAACGTATTGTTCGCGGGCAATGCGTAGAATCTCGCTCTTCGGATTCATTGCCCAGCCAGGATAACCATCACCAATTTCCACTTCTGCGCCAGCTAACTCGAAGACGGCTGCCACAGTGTGACTCATGTTGAGACGATTGGACATGAGCGAACTGCGTTGACTGGTCACGACGCGAATGACACCAGGTTCCACCTGTTTCACGCTGGCCAGATTGGAACTGGTCTCTACAAGAGCGATGTCCTGACTCATGGCATAAACACCATTATGAACTCCTTGCAAGGCTGTGATAAGACGGCAATTGACATCTTCGGGCAGCACGGAAGCTGATGGATCGGCACTTTCCAAAAGAAATTCCATGGAAGGTTCTGTCGTACAGAATTCCTCTTGTACATCAGCTGCGAAAACATTCCATTTCACGCGCGCCTGTTCCTTAAATTTATTAGGGATGGCAACAATACATTCAGCTTCACGAGGAATGGCATTATGAAGACCACCGGCCTGAATGTCAGCCAAACGCAACCCCCATTCTTTCATGCCGTCATAAAGATAACGAGCCAATAGCTTATTCGCATTTGCACGTTTCTTGTCAATGTCATCGCCGCTGTGACCACCTGTCAGGCCTTTTATGCGAAGGCGCAGGAAGAATAGTCCGTCAGCTGGAGCTTCAGGCGTGAAGCGGAAAGTCGCCGTGGTGCCACAGCCTCCTGCACAGCTGACAAAGAGCTCGCCCTCATCTTCACTGTCGAGGTTGATCAGCATCTGCCCTGTCATGAAACCTGGCTTCATGCCTTCTGCACCACTCAGTCCTGTCTCTTCGTCGCGAGTGAAGACACACTCCAGAGGACCATGCTGAATGCTATTGTCGGCTAAGATGGCCATTTCCATCGCACAACCGATGCCATCATCTGCACCAAGGGTCGTGCCTTTAGCCTTCATCCATTCTCCGTCAACATAAGTTTGGATAGCATCTTTTTGGAAGTCGAATTCTACATCCTTGTTCTTTTCACAGACCATATCCATGTGGCTTTGCAGGATGACAGTCGGCTTGTTTTCCATGCCCGCAGTGGCAGGCTTGCGGATAAGAACGTTTCCTGTCTCATCCACCTTCGTTTCCAACCCAAGATTTTCTCCAAATTCTTTTAAGAAGGCTATCATCTTTTCTTCATGTTTCGAAGGCCGTGGAACGGCGTTGATGCGGGCAAACATCTCAAAGACATGTGCCGGTTTCAGTTCAATCTTTTCCATATTATTCTGCTAAATTAGGTTAAAGTCGATTTGAAAGAGCGGTTTCAGTTTAATTTGACGTATCTTTGTGCCGCTTTACAGCGCAAAGATACATGAATGTCGGATTCCAGCCAAGGATTCCTTTATAAGAAACGCAAAAAATGTTCAAATTATTGCTTTTGACAGCCGGAATTGTAAGCATTGCCATCATGTTGCTCTCATTAAAGCTTTTTATTAAGGGCGACTCTAAGGGGCCGATGACACATATTGGTGCTTCCAAGGCCATGCGTGACCGTGGTATCCATTGTGTTGAAAGCATGGATGCAATTGAAAGGCATAGATTGGCACACAATCCACACGTAAAAGAGAAAAGAAACTAACAATTAAGGAAACTAATAGCAAAAATGAAAAAAATCTTATTCCTCGCTCTTGGTGCCACATTGGCATTGACTGCCTGCAACAACAAAGAAACAGAAACATCCACTGAGAATGTTACAGCATCTGAAGAGATTAGTGCTTCCGGACTCAAAATTGCTTACGTCGAGGTGGACAGCTTGATGACACAGTACCAATTCTGTAAGGATTACAATCTCCTGCTCAATCAAAAAGGAGAAAATGCACAAAAGACGCTTGGCAATAAGCAACGTGCTTTGCAGGGTCATGCAGCTGCTTTGCAGAAGAAATATGAAAACAATGGTTTTACTACCCGCGATGAGTTGGAACGGGCTCAGAACCAATTGGCGAAAGAACAGCAAGATCTCGCCGAACTGGAACAAAGGTTGATGAATGAACTTGCCAACGAACAGGCACAGCTGACGATGGAGATGCGTGATAGTATTCAGGCTTTCCTAAAAACATACAACAAGTCTAAAAAGTATGACTATATTTTCTCTCGTCAAGGTGACAACATACTGCTGGCCAATCCTAAGTTCGATATTACTCGTGAAGTCGTGGCTGGGTTGAACAAACGCTACAAAGCAAAGCCCGAAGTTAAGAACGCTTCTGAGAGTGAGAAATCGAAAGAATAGTACATGAAATATTTTGAATTATCTTTCAAACTTGTACCTTATGATGAGGCGGTTGGCGATGTGCTGGCCGCCTTGTTGGCTAATGTAGGATTCGATTCGTTCGTACCCACAATGACTGGACTGACTGCATACGTCCAACAGTCGGCCTATGATGAAGCAAAGGTCTATGAACTTTTGGAAGATTTTCCTTTCTCAAATACAGAAATATCTTTCACATGTTCGGAAGTGCCAGACGATAATTGGAATGCAACGTGGGAAGAAGAACATCACTTTGAACCAATTCCGTTACCTAATGGTCAACAGATACACATTCTACCACGTCAAGCTTTTGGTAGCGGTGAACACGCCACGACGCGTCTGATGCTACGTCTGCTCTCATCAATTCAAGTGACAGGCAAAACCGTCATTGATGCGGGTTGTGGAACAGGCGTGCTTGGCATTGCGGCCATGAAAATGGGAGCAGCTTCTGTTTTCGCCTACGACATTGACGAATGGAGTGTGAAAAACGCTTCCGATAATTTCAGACTTAATGAATTGTCTGCATCCCAGATACTTCTCGGAGATGCAACATGTCTTTCCAATGCTTCCGATGCAGACATCCTTTTAGCCAATATTAATCGTAACATCCTTCTTAACGACATGGAGGCTTTCGCTTCAAAGTTGAAGCCAGATGGTCACCTTTTGTTGTCGGGATTCTTTGCAGAGGACATCGCCGTCTTAACGACACGTGCAACAGCCTTAGGTTTTCGACTATTAGAAAGACTGGAAGAAGCTGAATGGCGTGCTCTTCATTTTCAGAAACAGCAATGAACACGATTGAAAAACGAATTGAAGCAGACCTGCGTGTGCTGCAACTGCTTGCACAGAGTTTCCCCAATGTAGCAGCAGCTTCCAGCGAAATCATCAATCTGGAAGCTATTCTCAACTTGCCTAAGGGAACAGAACACTTCATGGCAGATATTCATGGTGAATACGAGGCTTTTCTTCATATACTTAAGAACGCTTCGGGAAACATTAAGCGCAAGGTGAAAGAACTCTATGCCGACACACTCTCTTCTGAAGAGATTAGAGAACTGTGCACACTCATTTACTATCCAGAACAAAAACTGGAAATCATCAAGAACAACATAGAACGTGGAGATCTGAACGATCAATTGTTCTACAGTAAGACTCTGTTGCAACTGATTCGCGTTTGTCAAAGTGTCAGTTCCAAATATACACGTTCCAAGGTGAGGAAAGCTCTGCCTCCAGAGTTTGCTTACATCATTGAGGAGTTGTTGCACGAATCGCCGTCAGATGATGATAAACAAGCCTATTTTACTTGCATTATCGATAGTATCGTACAGACGGGCCGCGCAGATGCTTTTATCATTGCCATCGCTAATGTTATTCAGCAACTTGCCGTCGATCAGCTGCATATTCTTGGTGACATTTTTGATCGAGGTCCGGGTGCGCACATCATCATGGATCGACTGTGCGAACATCATAGTTTCGACATTCAGTGGGGCAACCATGATGCTCTTTGGATGGGGGCAGCCGCAGGCAATGATTGTTGCATAGCCAACGTTTTGAGGCTGTCTCTTCGTTATGGCAATATGCAGACCCTTGAAGACGGTTATGGCATCAACCTCGTTCCACTTGCCACGTTCGCTATGGAGACTTATTCCAGTGACCCATGCGATTTGTTCGGCCCTCGTCTTGACAAAGATGATACCACCCATAACGAGAAGACGCGCCGTCTCATTGCACAGATGCACAAGGCCATCTCCATCATCCAGTTCAAGTTGGAGGCTCAGATGATTCTCCGTCGGCCAGAGTGGCGGATGGAAGACCGGCTAGTCCTCCAACATATCAACAAGGAAAAGGGCATTTATGAACTTGATGGAAGGATCTATGAGATGAAGGACACCTTCTTCCCCACCCTCGATTCAGAACATCCTTTTGACCTGTCATTCGAAGAAGCCGAACTCGTTCGCCAGCTTCATCATTCGTTCCGTGTCAGTGACAAATTGCAGAAACATGTCAAGTGCCTCTTTACTCATGGTTGTATGTATGCCATCTACAATGGAAACTTGCTCTTCCATGCCAGTGTTCCTCTGAATGCAGACGGCACACTGAAGGAAGTTGACCTCAACGGACAGCGGTATAGCGGTCGCGAGTTGCTTCACCATATCGGAATGACCATGCGCTCTGCTTTCAATGCCGATACTCCGCGAGAGGACAAACAATTTGCAAAAGACTATTTCTGGTATCTCTGGTGTGGGCAAGACTCTCCTCTTTTCGATAAGGACCGCATGGCTACTTTTGAACGCTACTTCCTTCAGGACAAGCAGACGCACGAGGAGAAGAAGGGATATTATTACCTCCTCCGCGACAATGCTGAAGTCTGTGACCGCATCCTTGATGCCTTCGGCGTAAAAGGTAAGCATCGGCATATTATCAACGGCCATGTTCCCGTGCGCGTTGCTGGTGGTGAGAGTCCCGTCAAAGCAGGCGGACGTCTGATGGTCATAGATGGTGGATTATCTAAGGCTTATCATAACACAACAGGCATTGCAGGTTATACTCTTGTGTTTCACAGCCGTGGTTTTGAACTGATTCAACATGAGCCGTTTGAGAGTGCAGACGATGCCATTCGCAGAGGAACTGACATAGTCAGCTCTAAACAGATTGTAGAACTCAGTGGACGACGCTTGCGTGTCCGTGATACTGACAAAGGTCATGAACTCCTTTCACAAATTGAAGAATTGAAAGAACTTCTCTACGCCTATCGTCATGGAATCATTAAAGAACGTGCCCGAAAATAGGTGAAAGAGCAAGAAAACGAGTCAATAACAATAAGTCTGCATCATTCACTCCACCATTCTATGTCTTTCCCCTCATAAATCCCTCAATCCCTCACCTTTTGCCATTTCATTTTGTAATTCAATCATTTACAGGTGAGGAATAGGTGAGGGATTGGTGAGATATAGTGAGGGATACACATAGAACATCCTCACCAATCCCTCACCTATTCCTCACCTATTCCTCACCTATCCCTCACCAGCAAATGTCTGTCTGACAGATGAATGTGCAGAAAGGTGAGGGATTGAGGGATATATTCAGGAAAAAGAAATGGAAGCGGTGAAAGACATGTAAGGGTTGCTTGTCACGTGTACATGAAACCGTCGGAAGGTGTACTCGTTCCAACCTTTATATATACATGTGTAGAAATCTTTCTATAAATTTATCACCAATTAGCATCAACATACTGGAAAAAACAGTACCTTTGCAACCGAAAACGATCAAATGAAACTGTAAATAAATTCTTATTCTTAATAACCAATATCTATGAAACAGATGAAACTTATTGCAGCTTTGACTGCTGTTGTTCTGTTGTTTTGCACGAGTTGCAACAAGCATAACTATGAAAGTGTAAAGGGTGACCCAATGAAGACTCGCATCTACACCTTCAAGAACGGGCTCAAGGTTTACATGTCCGTAAACCGCGATGAGCCTCGTATCCAGGCAAATATCGCTGTGCGTACAGGTTCACGTAACGATCCTGCAGAAACCACAGGCTTGGCACACTACCTGGAGCACTTGATGTTCAAAGGCACAAAACAGTTCGGCACCATCGACAGCACAGCCGAGGCTCCCCTTCTCGACGAGATAGAGCAGCGCTTCGAGGCCTATCGTCAACTCACCGACCCAGCTGTCCGCAAGCAAGCCTATCACGAGATTGACAGCGTCAGTCAGCTGGCTGCGAAGTTCAACATCCCCAATGAATACGACAAGCTGATGGCGCTCATCGGTTCCGACGGCACAAACGCCTATACAAGCTTCGACCAGACCGTTTATGTAGAGAACATCCCGTCGAACGAGATCGAGAACTGGGCTCGTATCCAGGCCGACCGCTTCCAGAACATGGTCATCCGCGGATTCCACACAGAACTGGAGGCCGTGTATGAGGAGTATAACCTCTACCTGAGCGACGACAGCGAGAAGATGATCAATGCTTTGCTCTACAAGCTCTTCCCCAATCATCCCTACGGCACGCAGACCACAATTGGCACGCAGGAGCACCTGAAGAACCCGAGCATCACCAACATCAAGAACTATTTCCACAACTACTACTGCCCGAATAACGTCGCTATCTTCATGGCAGGCGACTTCGACCCCGACAAGACCATCGCCATCCTGGAGAAATACTTCGGCAACTGGCAGCCGAACCCCGATTGCAAGCGTCCTGAATACGAGGAACTGCCTTCACTGGCCGCCCCCATGGACACCGCCGTCGTAGGCCTCGAAGCCGAGCAACTCTACATGGGCTGGTCCTTCCCCGCCGCCAAGGATGCCGCCTGCGACACGCTGTCGCTCATCAGCGAAGTGCTCAACAATGGCCGTGCCGGTCTCATTGATCTCGACATCAACCAGAAGATGACCATGCTGGGTGCCTTCGCCGGCGACTACCAGCTTGCCGATCATAGCATCTTCTTCATGGGCGGTTCGCCGCGTGAAGGCCAGACGCTCGAGGAGTGCCGCGACCTGCTCGTGGCTGAGCTGAACAAGCTGAAGAGCGGCGACTTCCCCGACGACATCCTGCCCGCCATCATCAACAACCTGAAACTGCGCGAGATGCGTTCCTTAGAGAATAATCGTGCTCGCACACGTATGTTCGAAAACTCGTTCATCAATGGCATCGACTGGAAGGACTGCGTAGGCCGCATCGACCGCATCGCAGCCCTGACCAAGGAGGATATCGTCGCCTTCGCACAGCTCCACCTGACCGACAATTTCGTCACCGTTTTCAAGCGTCAGGGCGACGACCCGAATGTCAAGAAGATTGAGAAGCCCGAGATTACCGCCATTCCAGCTAACCGAGACCAGATGAGCGCCTTCGTCAAGGAAATTCAGGACACCGAAGTGGAGCCTATCCAGCCGCGCTTCGTCGATTTCAAGAAGGACCTGACCGAAGCTGCTTGGACATCGAAGATTGATGATGAGCCCGAACACAAGCTGCCACTTATCTATAAGCAGAACACCGAGAACGGCATCTTCTACCTCGTCTTCCGTCTGCCCTTCGGCACAGCTGCCGACAAGCGCATCGATGCAGCCAGCGACTACCTCGAGCTGCTCGGCACCGACTCGCTGACAGCAGAACAGGTACAGCAGAAGTTCTACGGCCTGGCCTGTTCTTTCGGCGTTGGTGTAGGTCCTTATCAGACCACCATAACCCTCTCAGGTCTCGACGAAAAGATGCCTAAAGCGCTGGCACTGTTAGAGAACGTACTAAAGAATGTGCAGGTCGATAGCGCGGCTTACGCTGCCTACGTGGCTAATGTGGCTAAGGCCCAGGCCGATGCCAAGCTGGAACAGCAACAATGCTTCAGCCGTCTGCGTGCCTATGGCGCCTTCGGTCCGCGCAACAGCCAGCGCGACATCATAACAGCAGCCCTTCTGGCAGAAACTAATCCTCAGGAACTCGTGGACATCCTTCATAACTTGACCAGCTATGAGCATTCCGTGTTTTACTACGGCCCACGCACGATTGGCGACCTCACCAGCCTGCTCACCCAAGAGCACCGTCTGCCCGCTGATCTGAAGGCTCCCCTTGCCTATGAAGAATATATGGAACAGCTCACGCCCGTAACGGAGATTCTGCTGGCTCCTTACGACGCCAAGAATATATACATGATGGCCATCAACAACGACGGCACACAATGGCGTCCGGAGATGATGCCTGTGGCTGAACTCTTCAACGAGTACTTTGGTGCCGGCATGAACGGCATCGTGTTCCAAGAGCTGCGCGAGAGCCGCGGACTGGCCTACAGCGCACGCGCCTACTACGACTATGCTCCCGACCGTAAAGGTCACCCTGAGACGAGCTACACCTATATCATCTCGCAGAACGACAAGATGATGGACTGCATCCGAACCTTCAACGAGATTCTTGACACGCTACCGCAGAGCCAGAGCGCGTTCGAGATTGCCAAACAGAGTCTGACGAAGCAGTTGGCCGCACAGCGCACTACCCGTTTCGCCGTCCTCAATGCCTGGATGGCTGCTCAGGACCGCGGTATCGACTACGATATCAATGAGAAAATCTACAATGCCCTTCCTGATATCTCTCTCGAAGACATCGTGAAGTTCGCAAATGAACGCATGGCTGCTAAGCCCCGCCGCTACATTATACTCGGCAATGAGAAGGAACTAAACATGCAAGCCCTTCAAGGCGTTGGACCGATTAAGAGGGTGAGCCTGGAAGAGGTGTTTGGTTATTAAAAGACCTACCCTAAAAACCCAGCAACAGACCAATTCCCCGCCCTCTCTGTAAGGGAGGGGGCGGTTACCTTCAAGAATTGAAACATAAGAGACTTCCTAAACTGAACAAATAGATATGAACACGAGGCAATTACTATTCTCACTTTTTGTATTATTTTCTACCCTTCTACCAGCAAAGGTAATCTCTTCCTCCCTAACAGAGAGGACGGGGGGGAAGTCCTCGGGGGGAGAGCCTCCCCTTTGGTTACGCGCTTCAGCCATATCTCCTGACGGCCAGACAATCTGCTTTGCATATAAGGGCGACCTGTTTACCGTACCATCCTCTGGTGGACAGGCGCGTCAACTCACCAGCAACGCCGCGTGGGACGGTACACCTGTTTGGAGTCCTTCGGGCAAGAAGATAGCTTTTGCCAGTGAGCGCGAAGGAAGTATGGATATCTACCTCATCAATGCCGACGGCGGTGGGTTGCTTCGCTTAACCACTCACTCTGGGACAGAGAAACCGCTAGTTTTCCTTAATGATGAAGAGATTATCTACACCTCTACAGGTCTTCCTGCAGCAGAGAACATGCAGTTCCCTTCTGGTACTTTTACACATCTATATATTATACGCGCGCGCGAAGGAGCACGGCCTCAACGTCTATCCGATGTCTCTGCTGGCAATGTTACCATTGGTCCCGATGGCTCCCTCATTTATGATGCCATCAAGGGATATGAGGACGCCATGCGCAAACACCACACCAGCAGCATCACCCGCGACCTGTGGCAGCTCTCTTTCACCCATCACACAGGTGAGCGTTCGCGCAAAGAAAAGGTGCGTCACACAGAGGAGTTCCGCCAATTGACACAGAACAACGTAGAGGACCGCTGTCCTGTTTATGTGGCTCAAACTCAGACCCTCTATTGGTTGTCTGAGCAGAACGGCACATTCAATATCTGGAGCCGTAGTATCGATAATGAACAGTCAGCCAAGCGCTTGACTGACTTCAAGGACATGCCTGTTCGCTACCTCACTTCCTCCACAGACGGTACCCTCTGTTTCTCTTGGGATGGAGAGTTATACACGTTACAGCAAGGTGGCAAACCACAGAAAGTCAGCATCGGCATCATAACCGACAGCAATGAGAAGGAAACTCTGCATCACGTCTTTACTGGAGGTGCCACTCAAGTGGCCCACTCGCCCAAAGGCAAGGAAATAGCCTTCGTGCTGGGTGGTGATGTCTATGTCACTTCCCTTGACTATAAGACTGTGAAGCAAGTCACCGACTCTCCTTTCCGTGAGCGCCACGTAACCTTTTCAGAGGATGGTCGTAGCTTAGTTTTTGACAGTGAACGCAATGGTCGCTGGGGACTCTTCCGCGTGAGCATCAAGCAGAAAGAAGAGAAGCTCTTTACTTATTCCACTGAGCTGACCGGGGAAGAACGCCTGACACCGGAAAACATGACCTGCTTCGAACCTGAATACTCGCCCGATGGCAAGAAGATTGCCTTCCTGCGCGACCGTCAGGAACTCTGTGTGATGGATGTCAAATCCAAAAACATTACTACCGTCATGCCGGGAAAGTTCCAATATAGCTACCGCGACGGCGACCAGTCCTATGCTTGGAGTCCAAATTCCAAATACCTCCTAAGTAACTATATCGGAACAGGTGGCTGGAACAACACAGACGTGGCCCTCATTCCTGCTGATGGAAAAGGAGAAATCATCAACCTCACCAATAGTGGCTACAGCGACGACAGCCCTCGCTGGGTGCTGGGCGGTAAGGCATTTATTTTCCACAGTGACCGTGCTGGTATGCGCAGCCACGGCTCTTGGGGAGCAGAACAAGACCTCTACATAACATTCCTCAATGACGAAGCCTACGAGCGTTTCTGCATGAACAAGGAGGAGCGCGAACGCTTTGATGAAGCAGAGAAGGAACGCAAGGACAAGGAAAAGAAGGAAAAGGAAGAGGCTGACAAGAAAGAAAAAGAAAAGAAGGAAAAGGCTGATAAGAAGCGTGCCAAGATGACCGATGAGCAGAAGAAAAAAGCTGATGAGAAAGAAGCCGAAGCCAAGAAGAAGGAGGAAGAGAAGAAGGCCAAGGAGGACAGCATCAAGGCAGCCAACCCCGAACTTAACTTCCGCGACCTGGAGTTGCGCACCGTGCGCCTGAGCTATAACAGCAGCAGCATTGGCGACGGTATGCTCAACAAGGAAGGCACCAAGCTCTACTACGTGGCCAGCAACTATCCCAACGGCTCTGCCCTCTGGGAGCGCGACTTGGAGAAAGGCAGCACCAGCATCAAGGCATCTGGTGTCAGCTTCACTTGGTTCGACATCGCTGATGATGGAAAGATCGCCTACTACGCCTCAAGTGGACACATAAAGAAATTGGAATTGGAAGATGGCAAGGTATCTGATGTCGATTTTGAATGCTTTCATAATGACTACCCCTCTGGCTGGAGAACACAGACTTTTGAGCACATTTGGCACCAAACCCACGAGAAGCTCTACGACCCCGGCATGAATGGCGCTGACTGGGACATGTTGCACAAACGTTATGCTCGTTTTTTGCCCCACATCGACAATACACGCGACTTTGCCGAAATGTGTTCCGAACTACTGGGCGAACTTAACGTCTCTCACACCGGATGTCGGTACTACCCCGGTGGTACTGGCAATACCCTCACCACAGCCGACCTCGGTGCCTTCTTGGACGATTCCTACGACGGCGACGGGTTACGCATTCTCGAACTCATCCCTGGTTCACCGCTCACACGTCAGAAAGGTGTTGGTGCTGGATGCCTCATTACCCACATTGATGGTCAACCGATTAAGGCTGGTGCCGATTACTATCCCATGCTCAGTGGCAAGGTGGGACGCTATACCCGCCTGACCATCAAGGATAGCAAAGGCGTCGCCAAGGACTACAACGTGCGCCTCAATGCAAACTATAGCGAAGAACTCTACCGTCGTTGGGTGAACCGCAACGAGCACATTGTTGATAGCCTATCTAAGGGACGACTGGCATACGTCCACATCCAGAAGATGAACGGCGAGAGTTTCCATGACCTTTATATGCGTCTGCTTTCAGACAAGAACCGTGTACGCGATGCCGTCATTGTCGATACCCGCCACAATGGTGGCGGTTGGTTGCATAATGATGTTTGTGATCTGCTCTCTGGCGTGGCAACGGTGCAATATACTCCGCGTGGCAACTTCATTGGCAACGACCCCTACGACAAGTGGGTCAAGCCTTCCTGTATGCTCATCTGTGAGGATAATTACAGCAATGCCCACGGCACACCTTGGCTCTACAAGGAGTTAGGTATAGGCAAGCTCATCGGTGCACCTGTTCCTGGCACCATGACGGCAGTATGGTGGGAAAGTATTGATAACATTACCTTCGGCATCCCACAGGTGGGAGCCAAGGATCGCCGAGGCCGCTATTTGGAGAACCAGCAACTGGAACCCGATTACCTTATCTATTGTCAGCCTGGCGACCTTTTACACGGTTATGATGTGCAGTTGGAGAAGGCTGTGGAATTGATGTTGAAGAAAAAATAAACCAACGAAAGAAGGAAAGCGCGAAGATTTCTTGCTTTCCTTCTTTCGTTTCATCATTTTTATATATCTTTGCCGACGAAAACAAGAAGAGCACATGAAACTCATCCTTTTGTCCACATCCGAGTTTTTCGTGGAGGAAGATAAAATCATTAGCGCCCTCTTCGACGAAGGCTTAGATTTGTTTCACCTTCGCAAAGCTGGTAGTGAACCTGTCTATAGTGAACGATTGCTCACTTTGCTTCCAGAAGAATGGCATTCGCGCATCGTCGTTCACGAACACTTCTACTTGAAAGAAGAATTCAATTTACGTGGTATTCATTTGAACAGCCATTATCCCGAACCTCCTCGTGGCTATCATGGTCAACTGAGCCGTTCTGTTCATAGTCTTGAAAGATTGCAACAAGAGAAAGAGAACATGGATTATATTTTCCTTTCTCCTGTTTTTGACAGCATTACATATCCTGATCGTCATGCAGCCTATACGTCTGAGCAGCTCTATGATGCCACTCGAGCTGGACTCATAGACAGAAAGGTCATGGCGGCAGGAGGTATCAGCAGTGCTACGTTGCCTTTATTATCAGACTATGGATTTGGTGGTGCCGTCATCTCTGGTGATCTCTGGCATCGTTTCAACATTCATTCGGGTCTTGACTACCGTGAGGTCATTGCCCACTTCCGTAAACTCCGCAAAGCAGCGGGCTAACCAGCAATTCTTATCATAGACTCATAACTCTAAACTGCGGCAAAGCCGCGCCATAAATGAATAACTTTCTTGTTTTCTCGGGTTCTGCCACCCGTTACCTGACAGAGAAAATTTGCGTTAGTCTCGGCATAGAGATGGGTAACATCACTGTGACCCGTTTTGCTGATGGTGAATTCTCCGTCTGCTATGACGAAACCGTTCGTGGACGTGATGTGTTCCTTGTTCAAAGTACTTTTCCTTCCTCCGACAACTTGATGGAACTTTTGCTGATGATTGATGCCGCCAAGCGCGCTTCTGCTCGAACCATCAATGCTGTTATTCCCTATTTCGGTTGGGCTCGTCAGGATCGCAAGGATAAACCACGTGTGGCCATTGGTGCCAAACTTGTAGCAGATATGTTGTCTGTTGCCGGTATTACCCGTCTCATCACTATGGACTTGCACGCAGATCAGGAACAAGGATTCTTCAATGTTCCTGTAGATCACCTTTATGCTTCCAGCGTCATGCTGCCTTACATCCAAAGCCTGAATCTTGAGAATCTTGTCATTGCTACTCCTGATGTTGGTGGCAGTAAGCGTGCATCTGCCTATTCCAAATTTTTCGGCTGTCCTCTTGTGCTCTGCAACAAAACACGCCGTCGCCCAAACGAGGTTGCATCCATGCAGATTATCGGTGATGTCACAGGAGCCGATGTTGTGCTTATCGATGATATGGTAGATACTGCAGGCACAATCACCAAGGCGGCAGACCTCATGATGGATAATGGAGCACACAGCGTGAGAGCCGTTGCCAGCCATTGCGTCATGAGTGGCAATGCCAGTGAAAAGGTTCAACAAAGTCAACTCGTAGAGATGGTGTTCACAGACTCCATCCCTTATTCCAATCGTTGTGCCAAGGTCAAGCAGCTGTCCATTGCTGACCTCATTGCTGAGACGATACGCCGTGTTGAAGAGAATCAAAGCATTAGTTCGCAATATCTTCTTTAATTCATTTTAAAAGCTAAACAATTATGAAAAAAATCTTCCGTCTTTGTATATTTGCATGTGCACTTTCTTATGCACATCAGGCTTCAGCAACTCCCATTGAATCATCGGCTGTTGATACTATTGGTTTAAATCAGGATCTTATTCGTCAGGCCGAAGATGCCATTAAGGTGCATGAAGGAAACCTGAAAGAAGATCAAAAAGTGCTGAAAGATCTTCAAGGCAAGCTTAATGAAGTGAAAAAGCGCATCAAAGCATCTCAGCAGGAAATCAAGAAAGCCAAAACTGTTATTAAAACAGAAAAAAAGCGTGCTAAGGCTCAACAGAAAGCAGCTGCTGCAATTAAGTCCTATAATGAAGGGAAATAATCACCTTTTTATTCCATGAATTCCCTTCGTGAACTTTACCGCATCGGCATTGGTCCTTCTTCTTCTCACACGATGGGACCACAAGCTGCTGCCGCCATCTACCTTCAGCGTCACCCCGAAGCCACGCGGTTCGAGGTGACGCTTTATGGTAGTTTGGCTGCAACAGGAAAAGGTCACATGACAGATGTTGCCATTCTGAGCGTGCTTGAACCTAAGGCACCTGTCATCATCCATTGGGAGCCTACCATTTTCTTGTCATTTCATCCAAATGGAATGAAGTTCTGTTGCATCGATAAGGCAGAGCAACCCGTAGATGAATGGATCTGCTATAGTATTGGCGGTGGTGCACTTTCTGAAGGAGAAGAACATAAATCCACAAATGCGTCTATTTATGACTTGACCACCATGAAAGATATCATTCATTGGTGTCAGCAAAGTGGCCGCACATTTTGGGAGTATGTCGAACGTTGCGAAGGAAAAGACATTTGGGATTACCTACGTCAAGTCTGGCAAGTGATGCAAGAAGCCGTTGAACGTGGCATTGACCATGAAGGTGTCTTGCCAGGACCTCTTGGCTTGCAACGAAAGGCTCCGATTTACTATACAAAGTCAAAAGGTTACAAAGCTAATTTGCAAAGTTCAGGACTTGTCTATGCCTACGCGCTGGCAGTCAGCGAAGAAAATGCCTCTGGCGGACGCATTGTCACGGCTCCAACTTGTGGTTCTTGTGGTGTTCTTCCTGCTGTGCTCTATCATCTAGGACACAATCATGCTTTTTCTGAAGAACGCATTCTCCATGCATTGGCCACAGCAGGTCTGATAGGTAATCTTGTTAAATTCAATGCCAGCATCAGTGGGGCAGATGTAGGCTGTCAGGGCGAAGTCGGTGTGGCCTGTGCAATGGCTTCCGCTGCTGCCTGCCAACTCTTCGGTGGTTCAGTAGCCCAAATTGAATACGCTGCTGAAATGGGATTAGAGCATCATCTTGGCATGACCTGCGACCCTGTCTGTGGTCTCGTTCAGATACCTTGCATTGAGCGCAATGCTTTTGCTGCGGCGCGTGCATTGGATGCCAACTTCTATGCCTCACTTTCCGACGGACAACATCGCGTCAGCTTCGACCGCATCGTCCGTGTCATGAAACAAACAGGCCATGATCTTCCCTCTCTTTACAAGGAAACATCCGAGGGTGGGCTGGCTAAAATACAACACTAATGTTCAATTATTAAATGCCAAATATATGGAACAGCTGTCCAATGGAATCATCGAGGTCATCATCTCGCCGCTCGGTGCAGAAATACAGAGTATTAAGCGTGTTGCTTCTCCCACCGAATATATCTGGTATGGAGATGAGCAATATTGGGAACGTCGTTCTCCGGTGCTCTTCCCTATCACAGGAAGAGTATGGCAGAATACAGCTCGCTTCGACGGCAAATGCTACGAGTTGAACATTCATGGCTTTGCCCATGACATGAAATTTGAGAAGATTATTGACGAAGACCGGCACATGGCTTTCATTTGTCGTGCTGACGAACAGAGCCTGAGCCATTTCCCATTCCATTTTGAGCTGCGCATTGATTACACTCTTCTGCGGAATGTCCTGACTGTTGGCTGGTCAGTCACCAACCATGACAACCTCCCCATGCCTTTCCAAATAGGTGCTCATCCCGCTTTCCTTTATCCTCATTTCCAACTCGACGATGACGTACACGGTTATCTTTCATTCGATGCACCAAGCCCACTCATCAGCACTTTCCTTAAAGAAGGTTTTGCCACCCGCGAACACTTTGATATCCCCTTGCCTGAAGATGGATTACTGCCGCTGACCAATAACGCATTCGATTGTGATACTATCCTCGATACCACTTCACGCATCCACCGGATTACCCTTCATGACAAAGCCGGACGTCCATTTGTCACCGTTCGCCATTCTATGCCCGTCACTGCCCTTTGGTCTCCATTTGGAGGTCGGGCACCTTTCATCTGCATCGAACCTTGGCATGGCTGTTGTGACGAACATGGTTTCCATGGCGAGTTCTGTCAACGTCCGTTTGTGGAATCCGTGTCTGCCGGAAGTACTTGGTCAACAAAGTATGAACTCATCATCGAATGACGCTTTCCGTCCTCATTCCCATCTATAACTACGATGCAAGTGTTTTGGTGACATCTTTGCTTCACCTTGCCGAGGCAGAAGGTATAGATGCAGAAATCATTGTGGCTGATGATGCGTCTTCCACTCTAACGGAATGGCTTCAGAATATCGAAGCAGAAGAGAACGTTCGTGTTCTTAGAACAGGTAAGAATATTGGCCGTGCACGTAACCGAAACCGCATGGCAGAAGCCGCACGAGGAGAATGGTTGCTATTCACCGACTGCGACGCACAGATCGAAAGAGATTTCTCTTTTCGCCGCTACCTTCAGGCAAGTTCTTCCGCGATAGTCGTGTCTGGAGGGTTACGACATCCAAATCAGAATCCAGATCCAGATGCAACCCTGCGCTATGCTTATGAAAAACAGGCAGACCGCCATCGCAGTGCTGAAGAACGCTCACGACAACCCTACGCTCAATTCACGCCTTTCAACCTTTTTATTCAACGAGAGCTGTTCCTATCTATTCGTTTCGACGAATCTTGCCGTGAGTATGGCTATGAAGATGTGCTCTTTGGTGTGGAACTGAAGAAACGAGACATTCCCATTTTGCACATCGACAATCCTTTGGTTCATATTGGGCTCGAGCCAAATGCTGTTTTCCTTGAGAAGAGTGAGACAGCCCTACGGACCCTTCACTCACAGAGACTACGCATGGATGGTTTGGCGCGCATCGAAAACATAGCCAAACGCTTGCGTTCATTCCATTTGGCAGGGCTTACACGATCTTTTTTCCATCTGTTCCAAAATACGATGAAGCAAAATTTGTTGGGAAATCATCCCAATCTTACCATCTTCGCCCTATACAAACTTGGTTATTACTTATCGCTTGAAGAGTAGCCTGAAAATGCCTTTTGAGTTAAACAACTGACGCTGTGGCATTTCTGTTAATGACAAACGCTTTCTCAAACATACTACATGTACTTTTCAGAAAAAAGTCTCAATCCCTCACCTTTTGTGATAGCAGATTGTCATACAATGACTTACAGGTGAGGGATTGGTGAGAAATAGGTGAGGGATGGTGAGGGATTGGCCAAAGCAATCGAATGGCATCCTTAAAAAAACACTCGGAGAAGCATGCTTCTCCGAGGTGAGCCTCTTGTCGGATTCGAACCAACGACCCCGAGATTACAAATCACGTGCTCTGGCCAACTGAGCTAAAGAGGCGGGTGGGAATGCGGTCTGCATCGCGCCGCTACGACCAAGTACCCTTGCTGCGGTCAAGCCCTGGGGGATTCCGAGGGAGCTGGCCGTACAGGACATTCCCGTGTTCCTGTAGGCTGCTAAACGGTATCTTTCTGCGGAGAGAGCGAGATTCGAACTCGCGAACCAGTTTTGCCGGTCACACGCTTTCCAGGCGTGCCTCTTCAGCCACTCGAGCATCTCTCCAAGGCTGATTGCCGTTTTGCGGGTGCAAAGGTAGGGATTTCCCTTGAACCGGCCAAACTTTTTTATAGAAAAATCGGCAACTCCGAGAAAATTTAGCAGGTTTTCCTGTAAACTGGCTGTCCAGTTACTTGATAATGTCCAGTTCGCGGAAGACTTTTGACAGTGCTTCCACGGATTCATCCACTTGCTCCTTGGTGTGTGTAGCCATCAGTGCATAGCGTACCAATGTGTCTTGAGGTGCACACGCTGGCGGGATTACTGGATTGATGAACACTCCGGCGTCAAAAGCCAGCTTGGTGACAGCGAAAGTCTTGTCCACATCACGGACATAGAGTGGGATGATGGGGCTTTCGGTCTCACCAATCTCGAAGCCTGCGTCGCGGAAGCGCTTCAAGGCGTAGTTGGTCACGTCCCACAGATGTTGAATGCGCTCGGGCTCTTCCTGAATGATGTGCAGAGCTTCGCGCGCAGCCGCGGTGGCAGCCGGTGTGCAAGATGCCGAGAAGATGTAAGTGCGGGTGTGGTGACGCAGGTAGTTGATGATGCTGCTGTCTGCTGCAATGAAGCCGCCGATGCTGGCCAGACTTTTGGAGAACGTGCCCATGATGAGATCCACGTCATCCGTGAGTCCGAAGTGGTCGCAGACGCCGCGTCCCTGACGCCCGAAGACGCCGAGTCCGTGCGCTTCATCCACCATGACAGCCGTGCCGGGATATTTCTTCTTCAGCTCAATGATTTTGGGCAAAGGTGCAAGGTCGCCTTCCATGGAGAACACGCCGTCAACGACAATCAGTTTCACTACGTCCTCGGGGCAACGCTTGAGCAAAGCTTCCAACTCCTCCATGTCGTTGTGCTTATACTTGAGACGGTGGGAGAAGCTGTTGCGCACACCATCGACGATGCTCGCATGGTCACGGTCATCACAGATGATAAAGTCGTGGCGATCGGTGAGAACGCCAAGTACACCGCTGTTCACCGTGAAGCCTGTCGGGAAACACATGGTTTCCTGTTTGCCCACGAAGGCGGCCAATTCCTTTTCCAGCTGAACGTGCAAATCCAGCGTACCATTGAGAAAACGAGAGCCGGCGCATCCGCTGCCATACTTCTCCATCGCCTTGATGCCTGCCTGAATGACGCGCTCATCGCCGGTCAGACCCGTGTAGGCGTTGGAACCGAACATCAAGACGCGATGCCCTTCCATGATGACCTCTGTACCCTGTTTCCCTTCAATTTCACGGAAATAGGGATAGATACCCAATTTCTTATATCTTTGCGGGCGGTCGTACTGGGCCAGTCTTTCTTGTAGAATTCCCATATATTATTTAAGGTATTTATTTCCTTCTTTTGTAAATAGCGCGGCAAAGATACACATTTATTTTGTACTTTTCGCCATTTTGTATATAAAATATGACGTTTCGTGTATTTTTCCTCGCGAAAAGTAGGATATATGAATTGTTTTCGCTTCCTTTGCGGGCTATATTTAGCGTTTTATGGAAAAGAAGAGAATACTTTTTGTCGCCAATCCCATTTCGGGCACACATGACAAGCGACCTATTATTGAAGCGATTCCAAAGTACGTCCCTTCTGAGGAATTTGATTGGGACGTGGCATGGACCGACCACAAGGGCCATGCGGCAGAGCTGGCGGAAGAAGCGTCACAATCAGGCCTGGATATCTGCGTGGCCATTGGTGGCGACGGCACCGTCAACGAAGTAGCCCGTTCGCTGCGTCATTCCCAGACGGCATTGGCAATCGTACCGATGGGCAGCGGCAATGGTTTGGCGCGCCACCTCCGTATCCCAATGGATCCGGAACGCGCTTTGGCCGTTCTGGCCCAATGCCATATTAAAGCTTTGGATTACGGCATGATCAACGACATCCCCTTCTTCTGCACATGTGGCATGGGCTTCGATGCCTTCATCAGCGATAAATTCGCCGACAGTGGAAAGCGCGGTCTGATGACCTATATTGAGAATATGCTGAAAGGCGGACTCTCTTACCAACCAGAGACTTACGAGATTGAGCTGGACGGCCAGCACGAGAGTCACAAGGCTTTTCTCATTGCCTGTGGAAATGCTTCTCAATATGGCAACAACTTCTACATCGCTCCGCAGGCTTCGATGTCCGACGGCCTGTTAGACGTGACCGTGATGGAGCCGTTCAACATGCTGGAAGCGCCTCAGATTTTAATGCAGGGACTGAATCGTACACTTGACACCAACCCTCACATCCACACCTACCAATGCAGTTCCCTTCATGTACACCGCGAACAGCCAGGCGTCATCCACTATGACGGCGAACCTGCGGAGGCTGGCACAGACATCAACATCCATTTAGTGCCTAAGGGGCTGCGTGTGGTTGTGAACAACGATGCCAAGAAGGATACATCTCCCATGATTCACATCTTCCAAGATGTTTACGAACAAATTACCAGCGACATCAAGTCGCAACAGCGCAAGTTGCTGGCCATCAACAAGAACCTGCTCGACCGTATTTTCCAGCGGACGTAGCCCTGAATGCAAAAGATGAACTTCGAACGCTCCGACTTCCTTCCGACGACGCGCAAGGAGATGCAGTTGCGCGGATGGGAACAGGCCGATGTCATCCTGTTCAGCGCCGATGCTTACGTGGATCATCCCTCGTTCGGCGCGGCGGTCATAGGTCGTTTGTTGGAGGCGGAAGGGTTGCGCGTGGCCATCGTTCCTCAGCCCGATTGGCACGGCGATCTGCGCGATTTCCGACGGCTGGGGCGTCCAAGGCTCTGGTTCGGTGTCTCGCCTGGAGCGATGGATTCGATGGTGAACAAGTACACTGCCGCACGTCGGCTGCGCAGTGAAGATGCCTACAGCCCCGACGGTCGTCACGACCTTCGCCCTGAATATCCCACGATTGTCTATACCCACATCCTCAAACAGTTATACCCCGACACACCTGTTGTCCTTGGTGGCATCGAGGCTTCGATGCGACGCCTTGCCCACTACGACTACTGGCAAGAGCGCCTGCGTCCAAGCATCCTCGTGGACAGCCGGGCCGATGCCATCATTTACGGCATGGGCGAATTGCCGGTGGTGGAAATGTCACAACGACTGACTGATGCCATCGAAAGCGGACATCCCGATCTTGCCTATGATCCAGAGACGGGCGAAGCCATGATGACCTCTGCCTGCTTCCGGGACATCATCTGCGGGCGTCATCCACTGCCCCAGACGGTGACGCTACATTCGTCAGAGGACGACATTCCATTGGGCATACGCCCGACCGACATTCGCCTTCACAGCTTCGAGCAATGTCTGAGCGAGCCTCGCCTGCACGCCGAGAACTTCCATCAGATTGAGCTGCAAAGCAACAGCTGGAGCGCTCAGCGTCTCGTTCAGCAGACGGGGAACTTCTGGGTGGTGGTCAATCCCCCCTACCCTCCCATGACGACTGAGCAGCTCGACCATGCCTTCGACCTGCCTTATACACGCCTGCCCCACCCGAAGTACAACGGAAAACGCATCCCCGCCTACGAGATGATTCGTTTCTCTGTGAACCTTCATCGCGGTTGCTTTGGCGGTTGTGCGTTCTGCACTATCTCTGCTCATCAAGGCAAGTTCATCGTTTCCCGCTCGAAGGAAAGCATTCTGCGCGAAGTGCAGGCCATCACACAGATGCCGGATTTCCGTGGCAACCTCTCCGACCTCGGAGGACCCTCGGCAAATATGTACGCGATGCACGGACGCAATATCCGCGCGTGCCAGAAGTGTACACGTCCCTCCTGCATCCATCCCACCATCTGCCCCAACCTCAACGGAGACCACCGTCCGCTTCTTGACATCTACCGTTCCGTCGATGCACTTCCGGGCATCAGGAAAAGCTTCATCGGCAGCGGCGTCCGCTACGACCTGCTCCTGCATGATTGGAAAGACGAGGCCTTGAATACCGCTGCCCGCGACTACGCCCGCGAGCTCATCCTTCGCCATGTGTCCGGTAGGCTGAAAGTGGCACCCGAACACACGTCGGAGCACGTACTCCAGCTGATGCGCAAGCCTTCGTTCCGCCTCTTCCATGCGTTCAAACGCCTCTTTGACCAAGTTAATGCCGAAGCTCACCTGCACCAGCAACTCATTCCATATTTTATCAGTTCACATCCCGGGTGCAGAACCGAGGACATGGCCGAACTGGCCATCCAGACACGACTCATGGACTTCCACCTGGAACAAGTGCAGGACTTCACACCCACACCAATGACCACCGCCACCACCATGTATGCCACGGGCTACGACCCCGACACCATGCAACCCGTCTTTGTCGCACGCGCTCCCCACGAGAAGCAGGCACAACGCATGTTCTTCTTCTGGTACAAACCCGAAGAACGCCGACATATCGAACGGGAATTGCACGCCATCAGACGCCAAGACCTCTTGCTGCAGCTCTTTAGTGGGACGCAGCCCAACACCCCAAGAAATACCGTCAATAAGTTCAACAACCATAACAAAAACTTCAAACACAAATGAAAAAAATCATCGTCATGTTCACAGGCATCCTCCTGTTGACATTCGTCGGCAATGCTTTCGCCGCTACTAAGTTAGAGAAGCGCTATGCCTACACGCTCAAGAATCTGAAGCTCGACAAGGCCACGGAAGCCAAATTCGGACCTGTCCTGAAAGCCTATCTGACAGAAAAGAAAGAGGCCGAGAAGAAGTACGAAGACTTGAAAGACAAGTACAAGTCAGCCGAAAAGTCAGGCACGCTCTCCGATGCCCAGGCTACCCAACTCATGGAAGCCAAGCTGGAGTGTGCCGAGAAGGAGCTCGTCGTCAAGAAGAAATACTTTGTCGAGTTCAAGAAAGTACTGAAACCTAAAAAGGTATATTACGCCTTCGACTATGCCAACGACAAGATGTCGAAGATCGACGGCAAGTGACGTCCGTACCTTCCGCACGGAACGTCAATATCTTCCATACGCAACGTGTACACCTTCCCGTCGGAAGGTGTACACGTTTTTTCGGGTATGTATTGACCTCCGTCGTCAGACGTCAAAGCATGGTGAGGGTCATGACATGGCGTGTGGTCTCATCGACTTCACATCCTGCCGCCACGCGCAGACCCACAAGCCAGACGATACGGCCCTCAGCATCGGTGACGACGGGCTGACGCTCTTTCTCGAACAACGACAGCTTTCGGTCGGTCAGGAAATCGCTGACCAGACGGCTGCCTGTCATCCCGAACGGCTGGAAACGGTCGCCCTCTCGCGTCTTGCGGAGCGTCAGCGGCAGGGCAAGCTTCTCGAGGTCGAAGCACGCCGTCGCCACGTCTCGCGGCACTTCAAAAGTGGCATCGACGGCACACCGGCGCACAAGCAGGCGAAGCCCTTCGGAACCCACGAACAGCCCTTCCAGCGGCAAGACCTGGCCCGTATGAGTCTGAGCCGTGGCGCTCGAAGCTGAAGGCTGAGGGTCAATGAGCAGACGACCACGGTCGCGCAACAGGCGATGGGTGGAAGAGTGCCAGAGATGGCCTGGCTCTCCGTCGAGACCCGCCAGAATGTCAGAGATTTGATCGGCATGGAAACCCAGCGGCGAGAGTATCTCATAAAGCAGTGTCTGAGGCGCGGCAGAAGCCTTCAGGGCAGACACGTCGATGATGTCCTGTGCAGGCATCGCGTCCAGCTTTGCCTGTTCCACACCCCGGATGAAGAAGTGTTCGGCCTCGCCCAGACACGTTGACGTCTCGGCCAAATTCTCGCGCACGCGCGGGTTCATTTCTTCCATGAGAGGCAGCAGACGCAGACGGATACGGTTGCGCAGGGCGGCGTCGGCATCGAGGTTCGTGGAATCGGTCACCCACGTTTGCCCGCGCTCCGTCAGCCACGCCTCAATGTCGGCACGCGAAAGCGACAGCAGCGGACGAACGACGGGTACCGCGTCCACGCCTTGACGACTGACCGTCTTGATGCCCGTCAGACCGTGGAGACCCGTGCCCCTGATGAGGTTCAGCAACAATGTTTCCACCGAGTCGTCGCGATGATGAGCCACGCAAACAGCTTGCGCGCCACAACCCGCGGCAACCTCCTGGAACCAATCGTATCGAAGTTCGCGGGCTGCCATCTCCACGCTGATGCCACGACGAGTGGCGTAACTGCGTGTGCGGAAATGCCTGACCGTCAACGGAACCCCACGTGCGCGGCAGAGCTTGCGGCAGAAAGCCTCGTCGGCATCGCTCTCGACACCGCGCAGTTCAAAGTTGCAATGCAGCGCCGTCAAGCGGTAGCCGAGCTCCTGCAAAGTCAGCAACAGGCACACACTGTCAGCACCGCCGCTGAGCGCCACCACGACCGGCCCCCCATCGACTGGCATGACTCCGGAAATGGATTTCTGAATCGTTTCGGAAATGTTCATGAATACATAAATACAGATTGATTTTGTATAAATAACGTCTTTTTTGCAAAAAAGTTGTGCGAAATGCTTGCCGATTCAAAAAAAAGACGTACCTTTGCAGTCGCAAATACAAAATGGTGCCTTGGATGAGTGGCTTAGTCAGCGGTCTGCAAAACCGTCCACAGCAGTTCGAATCTGCTAGGCACCTCTTGCAAAAGGAAGCTCCGGAAGTCGTTCACTCCCGGAGCTTCTTGTTTGTAGATTTGTCTGTGGGCGCTATCTAATCATCACTTTCTTTCCGCCAACGATGTAGATGCCTCGGGGCAGGGGCAACTGCGTGATGCGGCGTCCGCTCAAGTCGAAGACAGCAGTCTCAGACGAGACATCGGACGTGCGCGACTGGCTGAGGGAACCCACGCCGTCGGCTTCGGCATAGAGGGTGGCGATCTCCTCGGCTGTCAGTGCGTAGTTGTAGATGCGGATGTCATCGACGGCACCCTTGAGCATTGGGTCGGCGGCGAACTGACTGCGACCCACATAGTTGAAGATGGGACGGAAGTCGGCAGGACGCTCTGTGATGGTCGTGCTTGAAGCTACGCGCTTGCCGTTGAGATAGATGGTGATTTCGCTGTCAGAGAAGGTGACGGCCACGTGCATCCATTTGTTCACAGGGTGTGTCGTTGCCACGTCGAGCACCCGTTCGCTTCCGCCGTTCTTGATGGCCAGGCGGAGCTTGTTGGTCGATGCGCGCTTAGGACAGAGGAAGACGTAGTGGTCGGTGTCTGAGCCGAAGTCGAAGATACGCTGCCATGTGCTGCCCCCTCGCCAGTAGAGCCAGGTGGAGAAAGTCATTTGGCGCGAGTTGGCGATGGTTGCTGGCAACTGGATGAAGTTCTGGCTGCCATCGAGGCTGATGGCGTTGCCCAGATATCCGGCCTGTAAGGTCTGCTCGCCGAAGAGCGAGGCGTGGTTGCCGTTGGGGGTAAGGTCTGTGAGGCTGTCGGCTGTCAGGTGCATGATACACGCCTGCTCCATCGAGGGCATGGCCGTGGCCACCTCACTGGGCTCGGAAAGATGCAGGCTCTTATCCTGTGCCAGCACACGGTATTGGTAGTTGACAGCATCGGTGGCGGTGTTGTCCACATAGTCCGTCGCGGCCACATAGCGATTGATGACGAACCACTTCTGTCCACCGTCATCTGAACGCTGAATCGTGTAACCTAAAAGGTCTTTGTCGTCCACGCCTGTCCATGAGAGCCGCACGCTGCTGGGTTGCGGAGTGGCAACGAGAGACGTTGGAACGGCAGGGGCGACAGTGTTGTAGGTCACGGATGCAGGAATGAGGTACCACTTCTGGTTGTCGGTCCCCGTGAAGTTGCCCTGATTGACGTTGCGTCCAGCCGTTTTCATCTGTGCCTCTGTGCCTGCAGCCGTCTGCAAGTACTTCGCGCTGTGGCGGCTACGGATGTAGAAGCTGCCATCGCCAGCGTATTCTATGAACCACTGTTCATTCGCCCCGAAACCTCCCTTGAAGAGAACCACGTCACCTTTGTCCTCGAGGCTCCAATTGTATACATCGGGATACATTTTCGGGCTCATCACATTCTCGATACGGTAATAGCACCAGTCGCCGCCGACAGTTGTCTCGAACGGCGTGATTGTCCATTGCTGGGCTTTGTTGTTTGTGACCTGCTTCTGTTGCGTAAGCGTGGTGCCGCTGCTGGCATTGTTTCCAGACGGAGCGAGAAGATGTCCGCTCAGTCGGTTCACTATCTTATAGGCGGTAGGTTCATTCGGCAGCGGCGGCATGATATCCTCTCCGCCCTGAATGTTCACCAGTCCCTCGGCATTCGTCTGTCCCTGCTGGTAGCCGGTTCCACCGGGCAGGGTCATCAGGTATTCGCGCATCGGACCGTGCCCGTTATAGAAGACGTCGTGGTCGGTGGCCGCGAAGCGATAGACAGTGGTCACGGCCTGACGCTCGCTTGTACCTCCGAAGCCCTGCACAGAACCGTCGGTGTGGCGATAGACGCTGGCGGCTGTCCAGTTGTCCCGATGTTCGGCGTAACCCATGCGGGTGCCACGGGTGGCTTTCATGAACTGGCTGCGCGTATGTTCAGCCGTTCCCCACCAGATGCCTTTAGTCAGGCCGTACTGCGAACCGACCATGCACTCCATGATATTGTGCAACTCGTCGCCCACGCCCACTTTTCCGTCGGCCACCACCTGCTGGTAGAACTTGGCAAAGTTGTCGAACGAGCCCGCCAGCTGATGAGTGTTTCCCTCGTCGAGATAGCGCTTCGAGTAGTTATACCAAGGGAGGGCATAGTCATCGTTCAGGGTGTTGCCGCCACACAGCTTGACGTCACGGAAGTCGTTGGCATAGGCAGCATCCTCGCGCAACAGGCGGCAAATTTCCAACATCTCTGCCTTGGAACCTTGTTGCCAACCCCAGGTCTGGCCCTCGCCATAATCAGGCTCGTTGAAGGGCGACACGCTGACGACCTTCAGCCCACGCGCTTCAACGTGTTTCTTTGTGGCTGCGATGAGCGCCGCCCAGCGGGGAGCGAAGGTTTGTACATTGTTTTGGGAGCCATAGACATGGTACCACTCGAGCACGCCTGCCTCTTGGTCGGAGTTCAGATTGACGCCAGCGTTTGGCGCGTACTTCTTGGCAATGTCCACGCGCTTGTTGAGCGCCGTCTTCTGTGCAGAACTCAGCTGAAGGTCTTCACCCACTTCTGCGGTCGTCTGAAAGCTGAGGCGCATGATGCCAACCATGTCGGCACCCGTGTATAGAATACCGTGCCGCACGTTGTCTTCGCTGAGCCATGCAAGGTCAAAGCCCCAGGTGATATCGGGAAGCTTTGTGCCTGGATCGTCAATTCGATAGGGCACCGTCGCATGAGGAACAGCCACGGCGACAGCGTTGGAGGCCCCGGAAACGACTTGCCCAGATGCGGAAAAGCCGTTCAGCATCCCTGCCAAAAAGGCAAGGAAAAGTGTTCGTCTGCGTGTCATCATAGATCGTTTTATTTGTTTTTGGAAAGAATCGTGATAAGACATTCAGAGTGTTCCCTTACTGGAGGGAAGCTGCATGTGGTGGACGTCGCGGCGGACAGCCATGCGGATGGCACGTGCCAGGGCTTTGAAAATGCCCTCTATCTTATGGTGCTCGTTCTGTCCTTCTGCCTTGATATTGAGATTCATGCGTGCTGCATCCGAGAGGCTCTTGAAGAAATGGAGGAACATTTCCGTGGGCATTTCGCCCACACGTTCACGCTTGAACTCAGCATCCCAAACAAGCCACGGGCGTCCTCCGAAGTCGATGGCGACAGAGCACAAGCAGTCGTCCATCGGAAGTGTATAGGAAGAGCCGTAGCGCTCAATCCCCCGCTTGTCAGAGAGTGCCTGCAACAAGGCTTCGCCCAACGCGAGAGCCGTGTCCTCGATGGTGTGGTGTTCATCCACATGCAGATCGCCTTTTACTTTGATGAAGAGGTCGATGCTGCCATGTTTGGCAATTTGCTCCAGCATGTGGTCAAAGAATCCCAGTCCTGTGTGGATGTCGCTCTGTCCTGTTCCGTCGAGATTCAGGGTGACTTCAATATCTGTTTCCTTCGTCGTCCGTGTGACTGTGGCTCGACGCGAACCGGCATAGACAATCTCGGTCACACGCTGCCAGTCCATCTCCTGTCCCAGTATCAATGACTGGCAACCGAGGTTTCTCGCCAGCTGTGCATCGGTATCGCGGTCGCCGATGACGAAACTGTGGGCAAGGTCACACGTGCCGTCCATGTAGGCCGTCAGCATCCCCGTTCCCGGCTTGCGCGTAGGCAGATGTTCTTCAGGGAAAGAGCGGTCGATGAGCACGTCGTCGAACGTCACGCCTTCACCTTCCAGAATTTCCATCATCAGGCGATGTGTCGGCCAGAAATCCGCTTCGGGATAAGCGGGCGTGCCTAACCCGTCCTGATTGGAAACCATGACGAATCGATAGGCGGTGTGCTGGCGCAAAAAGTGTAGCGAACTGATGACTCCCGGTAAGAAGTGGAACTTCTCGAATGAATCGATCTGCTCGTCGTCGGGTTCACGAAGGATGGTCCCGTCGCGGTCGATGAAGAGACAACGGAAGACGGTCCTCCCCGCCTCTGTGTTCGGGAGGGAGCTGATACGATTTGACGGATTGCTATCTTTCATTATATATATAACTCGTTGTCTGAATCTCTTGTTCGTTCCTTTCTTGAGAGATAATGTCGGTGGGATAATCCGTTTAACGGTATTGCCTCAATGCCCCCAGCAGGATGTTATTCTCCTGCGGGGTGCCGATGGTGATGCGCAGACAGTTTCCGCAAAGCTGCACCCGCGAACGGTTGCGCACGACAATGCCACGGTCGATGAGGTAATGATAGATGCTTTCTGCATCGGTCACGCGTACTAGGAAGAAGTTGGCGTCGGTGGGGAAAATCTTCTTGCAGATTGGCAATTCGGCCACGGCAGGTAACAAATGGGCGCGCTCGCTCAGGAGGGTCTTGCGCCACTGGTTGACATGTGGCAGGTCGTCGAGCATCTTCAACGCCTGTTGCTGGGTAAGCTGGTTCACGTTGTAGGGATACTTCACTCGGTTGAACAGCCCGATGATGTCCTCCGACGCGAAAGCCATGCCAAGGCGGATGGCCGCGGATGCCCACAACTTCGAGAAGGTGTTCAGCACGATGAGGTTGGGGAAACGGTCGAGGTCGAGACGGAACGGACGTGCGTCGCAGAAGTCGCTGTAGGCTTCGTCCACGACAACAATTCCTCCGAAGTCGTTGAGAAGGCGTTCGATGGTTTCGCGGCGGAAGGCATTGCCCGTAGGATTGTTGGGCGAGCAGAGCCAGAGCACTTTTGTATGTTCGTCTGTGTTGGCCAGCAGGCGGTCAGCATCAAGCGTGAAGTCGTCGTTGAGCGGCACTGCCCGGTATTCCACATTGTTGATATCAGCACAGACACCATACATGCCGTAGGTGGGGGCTATGGCCACGACGTTATCCTCTTTCGGCTCACAGAAGATACGGTAAACCAAGTCGATGGCCTCGTCTGAACCGTTGCCGAGGAAGATGTGGCCAGGAGCCACGTTTTTCACAACCGCAAGTTTCTCTTTCAATGCCTCTTGCAGCGGGTCGGGATAGCGGTTCAAGGGGCCGTTGTATGGATTCTCGTTGGCATCGAGGAAAACGCTGGCCGCACGTCCCTTAAACTCGTCGCGGGCACAGGAGTATGGTGTCAGGTTCCAGATATTCGTCCGAACCAGTTCTTGTAAAGGTCTCATAGGCTCTTCAGTCTTAATGTCATGGCATTTTTGTGTGCATCCAACTGTTCTGCCGCCGCCATCATCTCCACGGCACGTCCAATCGAGAGCAGTCCCTCGGGCGTAATTTTCTGATAGGTGATCTTTCGGCAGAAGGCATCGAGGTTCACGCCGCTGTAGGCTGTGGCGTAGCCGTTGGTGGGCAGGGTGTGGTTCGTGCCTGAAGCATAGTCTCCGGCACTCTCGGGTGTGAGGTGTCCGATGAAGACGCTGCCTGCATTCACCACCCGCTCCGCCAGGACATCTGCGTCGGCTGTTTCCAAAATGAGGTGCTCTGGAGCATAGCGGTTGGAAAGGTTAAGGGCTTCATCGACGGACCCGACGAGCACGATGCGGCTGTTCTGAAGAGCGGCGGCGGCGATGTCCTTGCGTGGCAAAGCCGCCAGCTGCCTGTTGACCTCTTCCTCGACGGCGGCTACCAGTTTCTCGGAAGTTGTGACGAGCAGCACCTGCGAATCCACACCGTGCTCGGCTTGCGACAAGAGGTCAGCGGCCACAAAGGCAACGTTGGCTGTCTCATCGGCAATCACTTCCACCTCGCTCGGACCGGCGGGCATGTCGATAGCGACGTCCGACAACGAGACAAGCTGTTTAGCACACTGCACGAACTGATTGCCGGGACCGAATATCTTCGAGACCTTCGGCACGCTTTCCGTGCCGTAGGCCATTGCGCCGATTGCCTGTACGCCACCCGCCTTGAACACTTGCGAGACACCAGCGATGCGGGCGGCCACGAGAATGGCCGGATGCACACTGCCATCTCTCTGCGGAGGTGTGCAAAGAACAATTTCCCGGCAACCGGCGATGCGTGCAGGCGTGGCCAGCATCAGCACTGTGGAGAACAGGGGAGCTGTGCCTCCGGGGATGTAGAGGCCCACCTTTTCGATGGGTACACTGCGCTGCCAGCAACGGACACCTTTGGCGGTTTCCACATCCACGCCTGCAAAACGCTGGGCCTCGTGAAAGCGCTCTATATTTGAATGAGCAAGCTTCAAGGCTTCCTTGAGTTCATCTGACACAAGAAGCTCTGCATCAGCGAACTCTGATTCCTTTACCTCCAATGCCGAACGGCTGTCCCCTGCGTGTTCACGGGCAAATGCGACGAGATCGACGTGGTCAAATTCACGTTCGTACGCCAACACGGCAGCGTCGCCTTCAGTACGCACACGCGCCAACACCGCAGCCACCGTGGCTGTCAGGTCATTGGCGTTTTTTGTCGGTCGCGTGATGATTTCGCGCAACTCCTCTTCCGATGGGTATCTGTAGGTCTTCATCGTCTGCTAAACAATCATTTTCTCAATCGGGATTACCAAAATGCCTTGGGCGCCCAGCGCCTTCAGCTGTGAGATGACTTCCCAAAAGCGTTTCTCGTCGATGACCGTATGCACGCTGTTCCACCCTGGCGTCGCCAGCGGCATGACCGTAGGGCTCTTGGCTCCAGGGAGTACAGCGATGACCTCTTTCAGTCGCTCGCTGGGCACGTTCATCAACACGTATTTCTTATCTTCGGCAGCCTTCACGGCCTCGATGCGGAAAAGCAACTCGTCAAGGGTAGCACGTTTCTCGTCCGACAGCTCTCGGTTGGCAATCAGAAGGGCTTCGCTCTTCATCACCACCTCCACTTCTTTCAGGTTATTGCTAACAAGTGTGCCGCCACTGCTGACGATGTCGAAGATGCCATCTGCAAGGCCGATGCCCGGACTGATTTCGACCGAGCCCGTGATGACGTGCACCTTGGCATGAACGCCTTTTTGCTGGAGGAACGAACGGAGAATGCCTGGATAGCTGGTCGCTATCTTCTTCCCCTCGAACCATTCAATGCCTTCGTAGTCAACGCCTTTAGGAATCGCCAGCGACAGGCGGCACTTGCTGAAGCCAAGCTTGCGCACGATGTCCGCTTCCTCTTGACGTTCCACAAACTCGTTCTCGCCCACGATGCCCAGGTCGGCCACGCCTGTGGCCACGGACTGGGGTATGTCATCGTCGCGAAGATAAAGGATTTCTATGGGAAAATTTGTTGATTCGACAAGCAAGGTACGCTTGCTCGACGGTATCTTGATGCCCGCCTCGGCGAGCAGGGTCATTGTGTCTTCATAGAGACGACCTTTGGATTGTACGGCAATTCTAATCATAAAGTAGATGTCCTGTTTACAGTGTTTGCGGCAAAGGTACGGCTAAAACATCAAAACTGCAAGAAAAACCCTCTTTTTCTTTACACTTTGGCAGTTTAAGGGGCAGTGGACCTGCCTGACAGATATTCGTCAATCGACCAGCGTGAACTTGGCAAAGCGCAACAAGAGCTGTTTCGTACCGACGTTATCGAAACGCACGGTGGCCTTGGCGTCCATACCAGAGCCGTTGAGCGCGATGACTTCGCCACGTCCGAAACGGCTGTGCTCGATGCGGCTGCCAATGCGCAGGGTTCCCGCTTCCGTCTGTGTCTGGCTGACCGGGTACTGGCCGGGATCAGAAGGGTTGGACGACGTCTCGGGAACGTATACACGTGAAGGGGTGAAGGTATTCACCTTCCGGCCAGAAGGTATTGACGTGAAGCGCGAAAGGTCCATACGTTCCGGGCTACCGTATGAACGGCGAGGGCCGAAGGGCTGATCGTCGTCGAACAAAGCGCTGAAGCCCGACGCGGAACGTTTGCGCGTGCCGATGGCCGAGGACGTGTCTTCCTGAACGAAGCGGCGGTCGATTTCGTCCAGGAAGCGGCTGGGCGAACAGAACTCGCTTTTACCGTAGCGATAACGGTTCTGCGCGTGGGTGAGGAAACATTGTTCCTCGGCGCGTGTCAGGGCCACATAGAACAGGCGCCGCTCTTCTTCGAGCTCGCGCAAAGAGTTGTCGGACATCTGGTTAGGGAACAGATTCTCCTCCATTCCCACGATGAAGACAACCTTGAATTCCAAACCCTTGGCGGCGTGTATGGTCATCAGCGAGACCTTCTCCGTGCTGCTGTCGTCGCTCTCGTCGAGGTCGCTGATGAGCGAGATTTCTTGAAGATAATGCGTCATGAGCACACGTTCGCTGCCTTCTTCCTGTTGGCGGTCATCGACAAATTGCTGCATACCGTCGAGCAGCTCTTGAAGATTCTCCTGCCGCGTGATGTCCTCGGGCTCTCGTCCCCTGAACACCTCGGCCACCAAGCCACTCTCTTTGGCGATTCTCGAGCCGAGCGTGGCAGCGTCTTCGTCGTTCACGGCAGCCCGGAAGCCTTCAATCAGCTGCACGAACTCGTAGAGCTTGACCTGTGTTCCGCGATTCATGCTGGGAATGTAGTTCGCTGGGTTCATGAGCACCTGCCACACGCTGATGCCTTGTTGTGAAGCCGCGTCGATGACTTTGCTCACGGTGGTCGCCCCGATGCCACGGGCGGGATAGTTGATGACGCGCTTCAAAGCCTCCTCGTCGTTTGGATTCACCGCCAGTCGGAAGTAGGCGATCATGTCCTTCACCTCTTTCCGTTGGTAGAACGATAGACCGCCGTAGATGCGGTAAGGGATGTCCTGTTTGCGGAAAGCTTCTTCAAATGTGCGACTCTGCGCGTTCGTGCGATAGAGGATGGCGATGTCGTTCCAGCCAATGTGGTCAAAACGATGGAGCCCGATGACTTTTTTCGCCACGCCGGCAGCTTCTTCGAGGTCGCTGTAAAACTGAAAGAGATGGACGGGTTGCCCCTTCTCCTTGCGCGAGAAGACATCCTTCTGAATCTGTCCACGGTTGTGCCTGATGAGGCTGTTGGCCGCCTCTACGATGTTCTGCGTCGAGCGGTAGTTCTGTTCGAGTTTAAAGAGTCGTGCACCTTGGTATAACTGTTGGAACGTGAGGATATTGTCGATATTGGCTCCACGAAAGCTGTAAATGCTCTGAGCATCATCGCCCACGACGCAGACGCGCTTGCGTCGCTGCGTCAACTGCCAGATGATGGCGTGCTGGGCGTAGTTCGTGTCCTGGTACTCGTCCACGAGCACGAAGTGGAAGTTCTCTTCGTACTTGGCCAGTATGTCTGGCCGATGCTGGAAGAGGAGGAAGGTGTAGAGCAGGATATCGTCAAAGTCGAGGGCGTCGGCCTGTCTGCAACGGTTCCAGTAGGTCTTATAGATGGAGCCCGTGGCCGGAATGCGGCTGGCTTGGTCGGCCTTTTGGAGCTGAGCGTCGCGCATATAGGCATCAGGCAGTACGAGTCGGTTCTTGGCAGCCGAGATATGGCTGAGGACGGAGCCAGGTTTATAGGTTTTGTCGTCGAGGCCCATTTCCTTGATGATGCTCTTCACCAGGCTCTTGCTGTCTGCGGCGTCGTATATCGTGAAATCTGAAGACAATCCGATGGCCTCGTGTTCATAATGGAGGATGCGGAGGAAAATGCTGTGGAAAGTTCCCATCCACAATCGGCGCGCCTTCTCCAGCCCCACCTGCCGTCCGATGCGTTCCTTCATTTCGTTGGCGGCTTTGTTGGTGAAGGTCAGGGCCAGAATGTTCCAGGGTTCCATGCCTTGGGAAAGCAAGTATGCTATTTTATAGGTGAGCACACGGGTCTTGCCCGAACCGGCTCCGGCTATGACGAGCGACGGCCCGTCGCAATAGAGCACGGCCTCCTGCTGTGCAGAATTGAGGTCTGAGAGTTCCACGATAGTATCAGGGGATTAAGGAGAAGAGAGAAAAACGAATGAGGTTGACGACCATCTCGAACAGGAACCAGACGATGAGCCACGGCGCAAAACGCTGGAAACCAGCATAGAGCAATGAGACAAAGTCTGTCCATGAGCGCAGACGGCCAGAGACGCCTCCATAGACGGCCGCAGACAACAACAGGACGACGGCCACGGCACGGAGGAAGCCCAGCAAAAAAGGCGACGGCCACAGGTCACCCGTGGCACTGCGAAGGGGCGAGGCGGGCAACAAGGCCAATAAGGCGACAAGGGCCAACCCGACAAAGAGCGTCGCCGCCACGGCTTTGCAGGCGCTGGACGAGCGACGACCGCCGGCGAAGAATCCGCTGCGCCAGAAAGCACCTGCCACCACAACCGACATCAGCAACAGCTGACCGCGAAGGGCATTGGTCGCCACGCCTGTCTGACGGAAGCTCCATCGAAGGGCTTCGTCGGAAAGAAGGCTCTCGACCCGAAAACCCAGTGAAGCGGCACCCCACGAACCGAGCACCACCAGCACGAGGACAGCCATGAGTGCCACCACGAGTGCCGCCGCCAAACGTTGTTCCTTGTCGCTGCTATTCATCGTCTGGCTCCAAGTGGTCAAGGTCGAGGATGTGAAGCTGCAAAGCTCTGACGACAAGGCGCGTCGCGTTCACGCCACTGCGCTCACCTTCGGAAAAGAGGCGGTTGATGAGGTCCACCTGTCTCTTCTCCAAGCTCTTGACGCCGAAGGGCATACCGCGAAGCGCGGAAATCATGTCCTTCGTATAACCGAGGGCCAGGTGGCGGAGGAAACGCTCGTCATATTCGTCGATGTCGTAGTCGATGACCGCATCTGTGCGCCGTGTCTCGCTGATGACGCTGCGCTTGAATCTGGCCACGATCTTCTCCAGGATAGGTTGATTGAAGACCAGACGTCGTCCGTCCATGACCAGACGGACATCGTTGCGGGTCAGCAGCTCTCCCGTCTTCAGGATGATGCCGTCGGCCCCTGCTTGCAGTACGTCCACCCATAGGCGCTCGTTCAGTATCTCGCCCGTGAAGATGAGGATTCGCATGGCAGGGTACTTCGTCCGTACCTGTCGGCAGATATCGACGCCCACGGTGGTGGAGCCGCCAAGGCCCAGGTCCAGCAACAGCAAGTCGGGCGTCTGTTGACGCAAGAGAGGCCACAGCTCGCTCTCGTTCGTTGCCGTCCCCAGGATTTCGGCTTCGGGGATGTCGGTGCGGAAGATTTCCTCGGTGCCTTTGAGCTCGAGGCGGACGTCTTCCACGATGATGACTTTAAAGGGATTCATAGGTTATGTCGTTGAATTGTTGTTCGATGAGGTTTGTTCTATACATTTGGCGCAGAAGGAACTGAGGCCATCGGGAGCGTGAACCAGAGGACATGGCCTCTCCCCTGCCCTTCTGCGGCGATGCGGCAACCGGGATGCCCCAGGAAGGTCTCGTGTTCGCGGATGACTTGCTTGGCCAGCAGTTGGGAAACGGCGTCGGCATGGGGCATGAAGAATTCGCTCAACTGCCCGGAAGTCAAGGCGACAGCGGAATTGAGGAGAGAGAACCGCACGAAACGCTCTGCCGGTTCGGCACGCAGGATGAGGTCAACAGACTGGCCGGAGGCAAGCGTCAGCTCGGTGTCGAGCAATGCCTGCAACAGCACGGTCAAGAGGTCTTCGTCACCTCGGAAACGGCTCTCGCCCAACAGGTTCTCGACCTTCAGTGACAACGCACAGCCCAGCCGCTTGCTGCGGGTTGCCGCATAACGTTCTGCGGCAGCCAGCAACGGAGCTGCCTCCAACGCATGACGACGGAAAGCGACGGCGGCTGACTGGTGGTCGGCCTGTGCGCTCAAGAGGGAGAATATTTCCTTATAGTAAGTCACGGTTTCATTGAGCGTGTCCAACATCTGCATCTGCGCCTCGTCGTGGCCGTCGGTGGCAGCAGACGCGTCCATCATTTTGGCCACTAACTGCTGGATGCGACCGGGGTAGTACATGGTCTCGTGCTTGATGGTCGAAAGGCAGTTGTCCATGATTTGGTTTTGCACATGAAGGCGTTCCTCTTCATAAAGTCGGCGACGGTGCTCATCCTCAGCCAGCTCAAGGTCAGACAACTGACGCCTGTGCTCTGCCTCTTGCTGCTGTCTCCGTCGCTCGATGTCGCGGGTGTGTATGGCCGCCTGGGTGCGACGATAGCGTATGCGGGGGCGGAAATAGAAATACCAGGTGGCCCAGAGGCCAATCAGCATGAAGAGCACCATCAATACCATTGCCACGCGTTCGTTGGATTGCGCGCGCTCCGTCTGCACACAATAGGCTTCGAGGGACGTATCTTGGTTGACGAGCTTGTAGAGGCGCGTGTAGATACGGTTGTTGAAGCGGTAGAGAGGCCAATCGTTCAAGGCCAGCGCGGCCACGGCGATCTCGTTGCGAAGTCCAAGCAAGAGCGCGTAGTCGAGTGTGTCGCGACGCTGCCACCATAACCAGTCGGCTGGTTCGCCCTCAGACGGTCGCAGGGTCAGGCGTTCAGTGTTTTTTCCAGTCGCCTGGACGTGGGCGGCGTTGATGGCTTGCAAGGCGCTGTCGGCGAATGCAATGGCATCGGCAAAGCGGCTGTCGAGGTTGCAGTAATAGACGGAGTCGGCCCATGCAACGGCTTGACGCTCGGCGGCGAACGTCTCTTTCATCGCTGGCGATGCGAAAACGTCAGGCACAGAAGCAACCCACATCACCCAACCAGCGAACAACGCCATCACACGTGGCAGGCGGAAGAAAAAGCGGCTGCCCTTGCCCATTTGGCTCTCGATGCCAAGACAACAGACGCGGAAGAGAGGGTTGGTCTTGCGGTATTTCTCGATAATTCCCTTGCAGTTCATCAAACCAAAACCAAAACCTTTCTGGCTGCCTGACGGATTACCATCATGGGTAATCTCGTGTACCATTGATGGTAAACTGGTATATCTTTGATGGTAATCAGTGGAAACTGTATGCGTCTGTCCGATGGCCGCCGCATCGTAAACCTTATTGTTCAGGATGAGGTCGATGTCCTGCGCAGACAATCCCACCCCCGTGTCAGTTACTGAGAGTTCGACGTAACGGCCATCGGCATTCTCTCCTTCGGTGGCATTGACGGTCACGCGTCCGCCTTTCGGCGTGAACTTGCGGGCGTTGTCGGCCAAGGTGTTCAGCATGAAGAGCGTCAACGCACGGTCGGCCTTGACGGAAAGTGTTGACGTTCCGACGTGAAGGTCAATTCCTTTCTGCTCGAAGGTGAAGACGTTCTTGCGCAAAGTGTCAAACAAGGGTTCCAGCGGGAATGAAGAGAGTTGCAGGCTCAGCTGTCCCTGCTCCATTTGAATCCAATGCGTCAACAGGTCATTGTATTGCGTGATGCGGTCGGTGAGTTCACAGATGTAGGTGAGCGAGTCTTGACGTATCTCGCCTTTCGTCCGCATCCGGTTGACTTCGTGGATGATGCGGTCGAGGAAAGGGGTAATTCCGTGAACAAGTTGCAACTTGGCATGGCGTTCGACGTTGCTACGCTTGTCGCGCTGTATGCGTAGCTCTGTTGCCTGCTGCTGCTCTTGCAACTGTTCTTGTTGCTCGTCCAAGAGTTGTTGCTGGCGTTGCTGCTGCTCCTCCGTCTTCTGTTGCAAAAGTTGTTGCCGGCTAATCTCTTCCTTCATCCGGCGTCTCCACGTGTGACGCAGGAACAAGACGAGGAGGATGACGCCCAAAGCGGCGAACACCACCGTGGCTAAGGCCCACCTTAGACGGCGGCTGTCTTCCTTCAGTTCGGCATAACGGCTCTCCCATTCCGCGTCTTCACGGGTCAGCTCCAGCAGGTCGAGGTAGATGTTGCGGTTGTAGTCGCTTTCGCGTTTCATGCCCAAGGCACTGAAGGCCACAGACAGGTGCTGACGTATGCCGGCTATCCACTCGGGCACGGTCTTCACCGAGGGCGATGTCATCCACAGCCGTTCGACTGACACGGGAGTCTTGTGCGGTCTGTAGGCAACGAGCAAATCGTGTTCGTGGCTGGGATTCAGTACTTTGTCAGGGGCATAGTAGCATTGGTGGTGAAAATTCACGCAAGCCAGTGCCATCGTGTAGAAATCGATGGCGCGATGATAGTTGCCGACATCGAAGGAGAGTTCGCCCAACGTGCGCAGCGCACAGGCTTCTTGATAAAGATCGTCATACTCCGAGAAGAGATCGAAGGCTGTCGTGGCCATCGTCATCGGTGTTTCCTCGGCTCCGAATATGCCGACGAGATAGTCCTCGGCATCAGGTTTATAGCGATGGATAAACTCGCGGCGGACGCTGTCGGCAAACAAAGTGGCCAAGGACTGTGCAGCGTTAGCTTGGAAGAAACGGTAACGATGGTTCTTGGCCAAAGTGAAACAGCGGAAAAGGTAATCAAATTCCTCGCGGGTCAGCTCTTCCACCTCGGTGGCATCGCCCAGACCTCCCGAACCGCGCATGTAGCAGTAGTAGAGCCATTGCGCAGTGTCTTGTGGCAGTTGGCTAAAAGGTTCGGCCAGACGGATTTCCTCGAGCGCCCGTTCACGTAAGTCGGCATAATAGAAATAGGTTGATGCCGTGATGTGGAGGTCGCTTTGGGCATAGACGAAACGTCTTTGCAGATGCGGCGAGAGGTGTTCGGCTTCCTCCGCAATCCGACTGACGCGACGTCCGGCATGTCCACGGTGGAGGTAGAAGGAGGTGTGGTCGCCTGTGCGTTGAGCGACCTTCATCAGCATCACATCGGCAATCAACAACTCCACTTGGTTGCGGGTGAGCTGCCTCACGCGTTCTGCTAAGATGGCGACGCTGTCAAAATCCATCTGCTGGAAACGCTCTGCCATCTGGTTGTTGAGGGCCTCGGCCTCGCCATCCACATAATGAAGCGCGATGGCTTTTTGCTGTGCCTCCGTGGCCAAAAGACGGACGGTGTCGATGTCGCGGTATCGCCATTCGTAAGCCCGTTCGTTCAGGGAATCGACTTCATGTCGGCCTGCGGACATCTTCGCGTCCACGCAGGATGCAACGAAGAGAGGGATACACAGGATGACAGGCAAAAAGAACTTCACGGGAAGGGAAAATCAGTTTCCATTGAGGATGCGGTCCATCTCATCGAATTCTTTCCCCATGTTCAGGTTCAGGTAAACACGATAAAGTGGTGCCGCCCATCGGTCCTTGGCTTCGGGTTGAAGCTCGCGGACACGCTCCATTGGCTGTTTGGCCAGTTGATATAACTCGCGGATGCGCTGCTGGTCTTTGAAACTCTGCGGATTGGTCACGTCGGTGCAGGCATTCTCGGTGTGGATGACAGCCAGGTTCAAAGCCGCGATGCCTTTGTTGTACAGTGCATCGACGTAGTTGCTGTCTCGTGCGAGACAGGAATCACAGGCAACGATGACTTCCGCGTCCTTATGTTGCTTGATGAGAATCTGGCTCTTGGCATACCAATATAAAGGCACGGAGGGGTCTAACTGAATCAGCGAATCGGCCACGGCAAGACCCTTGTCGAGTTGGTCTTCAAGAAAAAGGTGGTCGATGAGTCGGGTGAAGAAGTAAGCGTGGTGTGGGTATTCGCGCATACCATTCCACAATTCTCGTTCCCACTGTACAGTGTCGCCTTTGCTCTCCCATGCGCGAACAAGCAGTTCCTGAATGAGCTCATTCTCCTGGCCTGCCTGTTTGGCCGGTAGGGAGTACTTGATGAGACCGTCATAGTTATTGCTTCTGTAGGCTGCCAATGCTGCTAAGTAGTTGGCCATCGGCAGGTTCTCGTCTGAGGCTACGGTCTTGTCGCCCTCGAACAGCGGATGATTGACGATGTTGATATAAGTGTTGAAGATGGAATAGGCTTTCGCCATCTGGTCATGGCGAAAGAACCAATTGGCACCCGCCCAGAGGTTAGGCCGATAACGTAAAAGCAGGTCATGGTTCTTCTTGCGGTTGAGGATCTTGACACGTCCTTTCTCGTCGGGCAAACACGTCACACTGTCGGCTTGCTGGATGTATTGGTACATGTCGAAAATCGAAGAGAAGAACTTCACTGTGTCGTAGGGCTGTTTCAGATAGAGCTTCACGTTCTCAGCTTCGTTGATTCGCTGACTGCACTCGGCGGCCAGCTGATAGCACTCCACCCTGTCGGCGTGCAAAGTGCCAGGTTTGACCGCTTCGGCCAGGAGGTTTTTGGCTGTCTGTTCCAGGTTAGAGCGCTTCTTCAGAGCTTCGCGGGCCTGTCGTAGCACGCTGGCTGAAAAAGCGGGCAGTGTTATCAAGAGGAAGAAGAAGAAAGCAGTTTTTTTCATAGATGAAACGGGCGACCGTCTGTCGTCTTGTTTTTGGCTGCAAATATATAGCAATTAACCCGTGCGACAAAATAAGCGTGGTTAAAACTTGTTACTTCTCTATAGAAAAAACGAAAAAGCAACAAAGAAAACTATAAAAACATGCGCCAACGGAGTCCTGACCGTTGGCGCATGATGGATGTAACCAGCAAAAGTGCGATGCCGAAAGGCTTATTCACACAGCTTCTCCATCTCTGCCTGCTTGGCTTTGTTGCCAAGGATGTAATAGACAGTGGCCAGACGTGAAGCCCATTTGTGAGGATTTCCGGGTTCCAGTTCCTGTACCTTCAGGAAGAACGGTTCTGCCTTGGCGTACTCGGCCTTCACCTTTTCAATTTCAGCTTTCTGCTGGGCGGGCGTCATCTTCTTGCCCGTGAGCTTGTCATTCATTTCATAACCGATGTTGGAGTAGCAGACACCGGCGTTGTAATAGGCATCCGAGAACTCTGAATCTGCTTGGATGGCCTTCTCGAAGAACGGAAGAGCCTCGGCATTCTTGTTGTCCTGCATCAACACAGCGCCTTTCGCATAGTTGGCCAGCTTGCTCTCTCCGTCCTGCTTCAGCAAGTCCTCGGAGAAGGCCAGTGCAGCCTTGAGGTCGTTGCGGTTAAAGTAGTAAGCCAGTACGTTTTGTGTGATGCCTTCGTTGCCGACAGGGTCAGTCAGAACAATCTCCTTGCTGGCCTTAAGCCATCCCAGCGTGTCACCCTGCTCGACGAGAGCCGTCAGGTAGAGTTGGTTCACCTGATCCTTCTCCTGGGTGTAGTTGCGGGCCTGGGGAAGAAACTCCATCAGCGTCTTGTAGTCTTTTGCAAAATAAGCCGACAGACAGGTGAAGTAGGCGATCTGCGGGGTCTGTTCATCCTGTTCCAAAGCCGCTGCGTCTGTTCCGAGTATGGTGTAGGCCTTCGGGTAGTTCATCCAACGCTTGAAAGCATCAACGGCCTTCATGTAGTCGGCTGGCTTCTGAGAGCTTTGTGCATTTTGGAAGAACATCTGACCGCAATAGGCAACGTAAGGACGGAACTTAATGATGTCGAGTTTGTTAGGAATGATGAACTTGGGTTCCTTGGCGTCCTTCTCTGCAAGGTAAGCTTTTTCCTTAGCATCGAGTGCAGCATAGAGTTCTTTTGCCAACTTGGCCGTGTCGAGCGGTTCCTTGGCAATGATGTGGTCGATTTCGGGGCTGAAGGTGAACATGTGGAGCTTACCCATGATATCCCACGCGTTAGCCATTTCTTTCTTGGTCTCGGGGCTGGTGAGTGTAGGGGTAATCATGGTGAAGGCTTCTGCCATCATCTGTTTCAACTTATCGTTCTCCTTTGGTGTCCTTTGTGGATTGGCCATGAGATTTTGAATCTCTTCCAGGTTGACGCGTACCTTGCGTACGATTTTGTCTTGAGCAGACAGCGAAACAGTCACTGCCATGAGTGCAAGTGCACATAAAATCTTTTTCATAAGTCTGATTGTGTTAGTTTACAGATTCTTGTTTTCTATTTCTAAGGAGTGAACCCTCGGCTCATCTCTTTTATAGAGACAGGCCGAGGGATAAAAGGTTTATTGTTGATCGTCGCGGTCGAGTGTGAGGGTTTGACCGTCGCTCAGCTCAGTGGGTTCTGCCAGTTCGCTGGCACGGGCATCCTCGGGCAGGCTTTCCTCGTCGTCCTCCGTGGGCACGACGCACACATTGGCGATGGTGTCGTTGCGCTTCTGCAGTTCGATGAGTTTGACGCCTTGTGTGGCACGACCTTGAATCTTGATGCTCTCGAGCTTCAGCCGGATGGTGACACCGCTCTTGTTGATGATCATCAGGTCTTCATCGTTGGTGACACTCTTAATGGCTGTCAACAGACCTGTCTTCTCGGTGACTTCGAGGGTCTTGACACCCTTGCCGCCACGGTTGGTGATGCGGTAGTCGTTGACATCGGACCGTTTGCCATAGCCCTTTTCGCTGACCACGAGGATGGTTTCCTCTTCGGGCTTATCGACCACCACCATGCCGACGACTTCGTTGCCTTCGCCTTCCAGGGTGATACCCCTGACACCTGTGGCGGTTCGGCCCATGGCGCGTACGGCGCTTTCGTTGAAGCGGACGGCACGACCCTGGCGGCTGGCAATGACGACCTCGTTCTCGCCATTGGTCAGTGCCACATCAACGACACGGTCGCCGTCGGCGATGTTGATGGCATTGACGCCATTCGTGCGTGGACGGCTATAATCGGCCAGGGAAGTCTTCTTGATGGTGCCGTTCTTGGTGCAGAAGAGCACATAGTGCGAGGCGTTGAAGTCGGCATCGTTGAGCTTGCGCACATAGAGGCAAGCATTCACCGCATCGTCTGGTTCGATGTTGAGCATGTTCTGGATGGCACGCCCCTTGCTGTTCTTTGCACCTTCTGGGATGTCGTACACCTTGAGCCAGTAGCAACGTCCTTTCTTGGTGAAGAAGAGCATCGTATTGTGCATCGTGGCCCGGTAGAGGTATTCGATGAAGTCGGCATCGCGTGTGCTGCTGCCCTTTGACCCAACGCCTCCACGGCCTTGAGCACGGAACTCTGCCAACGGTGTGCGTTTGATGTAACCCATGTGCGAGATGGTGATAACCACCTCATCGTCAGCATAGAAGTCTTCGGGGTTGAATTCTTCACTTGAATAGACGATTTCGGAACGGCGTGCATCTCCGAACTTCTCTTTCACTTCGAGAAGCTCGTCTTTGATTACCTTCCAGCACAGTGCGTCATCAGTCAGAATCTGGTTGTAGTATTCGATCTTCTTCATCAGTTCGTCGTACTCGGCGTGCAACTTTTCCTGTTGCAGACCTGTCAGCTGGGCCAGACGCATATCAACGATGGCTTTGCTCTGCAATTCGTCGAGATTGAAACGAGCTTCCAGACGCTGGCGAGCCTGCTCGGGTGAACGGCTCTCCTTGATGATGTGTACCACCTCGTCGATGTTGTCTGAAGCGATGATCAGTCCTTCCAAGATATGTGCACGTTCCTCGGCCTTCCGCTTGTCATATTCCGTGCGGCGGATGACTACTTCGTGACGGTGTTCGACGAAACATTGAATCATATCACGCAGCGTCATCAACTTTGGACGACCATTCACCAATGCAATCGAGTTAACCGAGAACGATGTTTGCAACTGTGTCAGCTTGAACAGCTTGTTCAGTACGACGTTAGCGTTGAAATCGCGCTTGACGTCGATGACGATGCGCATCCCTTCGCGGTCGCTCTCGTCGTTAGCATTGCTGATGCCTTCTATCTTATGCTCGTTCACGAGGTCGGCAATCGCCTTGATGAGTTCCGCCTTGTTGACACCGTAAGGGATTTCACGCACGATGATCTTATCGTGAGTCTCGCCAGGTTCAATCTCTGCTTTTGCACGCATGACGATACGTCCGCGACCAGTCTCATAGGCATCGCGAACGCCCTGCATTCCATAGATGTAGGCTCCTGTGGGGAAATCCGGCGCAGGAATATACTTCATCAATCCGGCCACGTCGATGTCGGGGTTGTCGATGTAGGCAATGCTCGCGTCGATGGCCTCGCCCAGATTGTGCGTCGGAATGTTCGTAGCCATACCGACAGCGATACCCGTGGCACCATTGACCAGCAAGTTCGGAATCAGGGTCGGCAGCACTGTCGGCTCCTTCTCCTTACCGTCGAAGTTGTCGGCCATATCTACCGTTTCCTTCTCCAGGTCTTGCATCATCGCCTCGCCCATCTGTGACAGTCGGGCTTCCGTATAACGCATGGCAGCCGGCGAGTCACCATCGACGGAACCGAAGTTTCCTTGTCCGTCCACGAGGGTGTAGCGCATGTTCCAGTCTTGGGCAAGGCGCACCATTGCGAAGTAAACGCTCGAGTCGCCGTGTGGATGGTAGTGACCGAGCACGTTACCTACCGTGCGGGCGCATTTGCGGTAGTCGCGATCGTGGGTGTTGCCGTCCACGCGCATACCATATAATATACGTCGGTGAACCGGCTTGAATCCGTCGCGCGCATCGGGCAAGGCGCGAGCCACAATGACGGACATCGAGTAGTCGAGAAACGACGAACGCATCTCTCGCTCAATGTCCACTTTGATAATTCTGTCTTCTGAATCTTGCATGTCTTATCGCGGCTTCTGCCGCAGTTTATGATTTAATGTTTCTTTTTGCTCTCGTTGTCGCTTTAAAGACCACTTTCAGGTGAGGCTTGGTGGTCGTTTATTTGTAAAATAATTTCTTTTTGGCATTTCCCTTTCAAGGCCGTAGAGGCCAAATTTTGCCCCTTTTTGCCTAAATGTGCTATCATGCGCTTCAAAAAGTGCACAAAAATACTGCTTTTTCCTCACCCCACCAAATCTTTCTCCAAAAATCAACACAATCAATCATCATTCCTGCCACTTCCACCTGCCTTAACACGAAAGGAGAAGACATCGGGCTTCTATCCACTTAAACTAAATACTAAGAATACTGGTTAAAACAGAACAATATATCAACCATTTTATGTACCTTTGCAGCCGAAAAAACAAAAACAGATACTTTCAACGTCATGCTTTCATTCACACTCAGCATTGTAGCCCTTTTCCTTGGCTACATGATTTATGGCCGTTTTGCCGAGCACGTCTTCGGTCCAGATGACCGTGAGACACCTGCCATCCGCAAGGCCGACAAGGTCGATTACATCGTCCTCCCGTCGTGGCGCATCTTCATGATCCAGTTTCTCAACATTGCGGGTACGGGGCCCATCTTTGGTGCCATCATGGGGATGTGGTTTGGTCCTTCGGCCTACCTCTGGATTGTCTTCGGCTGCATCTTTGGCGGTGCTGTCCACGACTACATCAGCGGAATGATGTCTCTGCGACACGATGGCTGTGGCTTGGCCGAACTTACCGGTTTGTATCTTGGCTCAACAGCTCGCAAGGCGCTCATCTTCTTCACCATGCTGATGATGGTGCTCGTCGGAGCCTTTTTCGTCTATTGTCCGGCCATCATCCTCAGCGGCATCTGGGGCGACAAGATGATGTGGGTTGTGATTATCTTTATTTACTACATCGCCACAACCATGATGCCTATTGACAAGGTGATAGGACGCATTTATCCTGCCTTTGCCTTGTCGATGCTTTTCATGGTCATTGCAATGGCTGTTGTGTTGTTCATCAAGCAACCCGTGCTGCCAGAAGTTTGGGACGGCCTTGGCAACTTGGGGGCAGAACGGCTCGGCTTGCAGCAGCCCATCTTCCCTGCCCTCTTTGTGACCATCGCCTGCGGAGCCGTCAGCGGGTTCCACGCTACGCAGTCACCCATGATGGCTCGTTGCATGAAGAGCGAACGACAAGGGCGTCCCATCTTCTATGGTGCCATGATCACCGAAGGAGTGGTGGCGCTTGTCTGGGCAACCATCTCCAGCTATTTTTTCTTTGCCGACGGATGGAAAGACGTCTGTTCGCCCGAAGTCATACAGCAGTTTACGAACCAAACCGAGCGTTCGCTCATTCAATACTTCGATGCACCAACTGTGGTGACTACGATTTGTGCCAGCTGGCTCGGCATCGCTGGCAGCATACTCGCCTTGCTCGGAGTGGTGGCCGCTCCCATCACCACGGGAGGTAGCAGCTTCCGGACGGCCCGTCTCATCCTCTCCGAAGCTTTTCATCTTAAACAGACGAATGCACGATCACGACTTCTCTTGAGCTTGCCTGTGTTCGCCGTCGGCATCGCACTCCTCGCATGGCAGATTGGCAACCCATCTGGGTTCAGCACCGTTTGGCAGTACGTGGCATGGGGAACACAGCTCATGGCGGCTGTCACGCTCTGGGTCTGCTCCGTTTACCTCTCACGCCAGCATAAGCCTTATCTGCTCACCCTCCTGCCAGCACTCTTCATGACAATGGTGGTTGTTGACTTCTTTCTCTTCTCGCCAACCATCCTCAATCTTGACGAATCGCTTTCACTCGTGATAGCTGCCATCGTCACCGCTGCAGCCCTCACCCGTTTCATCTTTTGGAAGATTAGCACGAAATAACTCGTATTTCGGTTGTGAATAAAGCACGGAATAGGTCTTGGAGAAGTGAATCGGGAAGGGAAATTGGACTAAAATGACTTCATTTCAATCCGAAACACTCCCGACAGGAACAGCTGAACGCGCAAACATGTACATGATTTGTCTGGAACGTGTACACCTTCCCGCTGTAAGGTGTACACGTTCCACGCTTCTGCCCAAGATACAACTTACCACACCCTCTAAACATGTCTTTTTCAGGAAAAATCCCTCAATCCCTCACCTGCAAGTCTCTTAAAGCCAGGAAGATAATCCACCCTGTGAGGGATTGAGACTTTTTTTCACATTTCCTATGGATAGATGGTCATTGAACGAACCATCTTCTGTACAAGTGCGGCTGAAAATGCAGGAAGGTGTACACGTAAAGGCTGACACGTGTACACCTTCCACCTATTTCGTCCATCCACCTCAAATCTTACGACAATCTGCCACCATCAAAAACAAGGCGAGAAAGCGGCTGTTGGCCACACTTTTTCCCCGAATAGTTTGGGCAATCAGCAAATACTAACTATCTTTGCGGCATCGAATCAAGAAATAACGCCTAAAATGGACAGATTCCAGTCGGGAAATACACTGGCCTGACCTGCCGAACAGATAGAACAATTGTAAATATGAAATTATAACTAACAAACTATGAAAAAGATCTTTACGTTATGGATGCTGGCCACGATGATGGTGGCAGGCAAGAGTTATGCACAAAACAGTCTGGTTGCAACGCTGGAACATAATGAAACAACGACGGTGTTCGTCGGGGTAAACGCCTTGTCAGAAGCACATAATGCCGCTGTGAATGGTGATCTTATTACACTCAGTAGCGGCACTTTCAATGCGTGCAATATCACAAAGGCCATCACGCTACGCGGTGCGGGCATGGAGTTAGATACCATCAATCACATTGAGCCAACGATACTGAATGGTGATTTCGGACTAACGGCATACGTTGATACTTGTGCTGTGACTCTTGAAGGTTTATATCACGATGCAAATATCAACCTAACAGGGGATGCCACGCTTCGCAATCCCCTTTTCCTAAAGTGTAGATTGGGTTCTGTAATATGCAACTTTTCAAGTGGAAATTACTACACGACTTATAATTATTGGTCAAAAATGGCTAATGCCAAATTTGTGAACTGCATCATTACAAAGTCTATACCATTTTCTGGCACTGCTTCTTTCACGAATTGCTTGATTACAGACCTTTATCAACATCATACTTCTATGGCTGTTGATATCACAAATTGTATACTTATTTATTCAAGTTTCGCATGTTAAAAATTAGTTGATATAAGGTCGCAAAAAAGAGCACAGGGATTTCCGTATGTCGCGGAAATTATGTAACTTTGAAGTGCTAATCACAAAGTACAATAACCCTATGCTCAGCGACAAAGGTA
>JAGCPY010000032.1 GCA_017965425.1 Bacteroidaceae bacterium
ATAAGAAAAAATTGTGACTTAGAGCACGTAAATGGATAGGATTGAGCGTATGTGAGCCTTGATTTCTAACTTTTCGGGGCAATTTGTTTACATTTTTATCTCGACTGGCTTATAATCCCGAAAATTTTATCTAAATTTGCAGCGTGTTTCTAATGAAACGCGCTTTTTATTTGCTCAAATTCCCTGTCGAATCAGCACCTCGAACCGGAAAAAAGGAGCAAGTCTATACGTGTTTGGAGTATGCACATTAAGTGCAGACTATTTCCATAACGTATAGGGGCTGTGCTGAGCCTGACAGGGATATGGCAGGTCTGCGCTTTTTCTGTGTCGCATGGGTGAGTGCGTCTTCTGCCATTGTTCAGACGAAAGTTATTCACTTAAAGACACATACAACGATGAAGATTCAACAGGTTATTTCTCAGGTTTTCTTCCTGTGTTCGCTTTTCTTGGCCACTTCTACCGCCTACGCATCCTCCAATAGCTCTGGCAGCAAACCGCAATGGGTCAGCAAGGGTGAAGAAGTCATGAACGCACAACGAACAAACTCTACCTATTACTTCAAGGTTATCAAGTCCTTCGGTTCCGACTTGTCCGCACTCCGTGACAGGCGCGTCATCGCTCTGGGCGAATATATAGGACAGCGCAATCATCTCAGCGGACAGGCCACTACAGAAGTGACCAACCAGCAACAGGGTCAAGCTGTGCAGTCTTCCTCAAGCTTCCGACTCAGATTCACCAACGACATCAACACGCCAGTCTTCTACGCCTAGTTGGTCGATGAGTATTGGGAACGAAGCACGGGCGGCGAATACACCTACTATGCCCTCTTTGCCGTTTCCGACCGTGGCGACCAAACCGTCTTTGACCGCTTCGATGTCAGCCGCACCTATGGCACGGCCCCCATCTTCATGTCCATCATCCCCGGTGTCGGCCAGCTCTACAAGGGCAGCGAAGTCAAAGGCTGGTGTATGCTGGGAGGAGCTGTCCTTGGTGTGGGAGCCATCGTCTTCTGCGAGAACGAGCGTTCCAGCTATACTGTCAAGATTAAAGAGCAACCCAAGCACGCCCAGACCTACAAGACCAAGGCCGACAACTACCAGACCGCCCGCAACGTGGCCATCGGTGTGACGGGTGCACTTGTGGCGTGGAGCATCATCGATGCCGCCGTTGCACCAGGCGTAACACGCATCAAGGTGCGCCCTGGCGAACAACTGCACATCCAGCCAGCTGCCTTTGTGACTCCGCAGGGGACCAGCTTCGGTGCCTCCCTTTGTTATTCATTCTAAATAATAAATGTATATGAAGAAGATTCTTTCGTTTACTGTATTGCTCGCATCCTGCCTGTTTGTGCTATTCGGCTGTGCCAAGGACGAGCTGGACACCACGGGCTCCATCGCCGGTGTCGTCACTGATGCCGAGACTGCTAAAGCACTCTCTGGTGCCACAGTCACCCTTTCACCATCGGGCAAAAGTTTCACCACGGGCGTAGATGGCCGCTATGAGTTCCGTGACATCGCTATCGGCAATTACACCGTACAGGCCTCCAAGGGAGGCTATGCGCAGAACCAGAAGAGTGTGGAGGTTATGGCGGGCGAGACGTCATCGTTGGATATCCCGCTTTCTGCCGCCTCGCCAAAGTTGGAAATGAGTCAACTAACGCTTGAATTTGGTAATATGTCAACGACTTTAACTTTGGACATTCGCAATTCGGGATCTGCCTCTTTGTCATGGCAGGTAAGTGAAGACATTAATTGGTTGACGTGCCTGCCTGCATCAGGCTCTACGCGAAGTGGCGAAACGTCTTCTGTTGTGGTGAATGTGGACAGGACGGGATTGGAAAAAGGTACATACAAACAAACGTTAGCAATTATCTCTAATGGAGGAAGTGCTGTGGTGCAAGTGTCTCTTTCTGTTTCTTCCATTGCGATTTCATATATTCCGTCTTCTTTCGATTTCGGTGCCATCACAACAGTGATTCCTTTGGTGTTGACGAACAACGGTAATGGTAGTTTGCAGTATTCCCTATACCCTTCTAATGAATGGATAAAGATGGAGAAGAACTCTGGCGTACTCACCACTTCAGAAAAGGTGATAATTTCTGTTGATCGAACAAAGAATGCAGAGGGCGACTACAAAGGATATGTCCGGCTGATAGTGGCGGATGAATCTCTGGATATACCCGTCTCTATGACTATTCCTTCAAAGGAACGACCAACGGTAAGGATGTCAAGCGTGGATCAGGTGACTCATAACAGTGCCACCTTTTCTGGTGCTTTGGTAGCGGTAGGCAGCGCAAACGTAACTCGCCACGGCTTTTGCTGGAGTACAACGGAAGATCCTGTGGCAGATGTGGCCAGGACGGCTTCGCTCGGCGATGCTTCCACGGCTAAGGACTTCACTTACAATGCAACGATGCTCGAAGCTTCCACGACTTATTTTGTCCGTGCTTTTGCAGAGAATGCAGAAGGCATCAGCTACAGCAAACAGATGAAGTTCACGACCAAAGACCAACCACAGTCACCGTCTGTGAAAACAGGAAAAATGGTGAACATCCAGAGCAAACAGGCTGAAGTGGAAGGCGAAATCATGAGTCTCGGGACAACAGAAGGTGTCCTTGAACACGGGCATGTATGGAGTACCAAAGAGGCACCGACCATTGACGATGCAAAGACCACTTTGGGAGTCATGAAATCTACAGGTACGTTTACATCCACGTTGTCGAATCTCCAACCGAACACAACCTACCATGTTAGGGCCTATGCAACTAATCCGGTGGGAACGGAATATGGTGAGGACATCACTTTTACCACATTACAGGATAAATCAGAGCTTTGGGACGGTTCCGTTGCCACGTCTTTTGCTGGCGGAATGGGCACATTGGTGGATCCGTATATCATTGCAACCCCTGCCCAGTTGGCCTATATAGAGTCGAGTGGAAAGAAGAGTGCTTATTTCAAGTTAAGGAATGACCTTGACCTAAATCATAAGGCTTGGAAACCCATTGCGGACTTCAGTGGGCATCTCGATGGCAATGGGAAGACGATTTATCATCTGCGTATCAATCGTAATCAAGACAATGTGGGACTCATTGGGAACTTGAAGAAAGAGGGGGAAGTAAAGAACCTCACCATATCAGGCGTTTATATGGATCTTGCAGAAAATGAAAACGTAGGATCGTTGGTGGGTACTTGTTTGGGAAATCTCAGCAATTGCCATGTCATTTTGGATGAAGATTCAAAGATTATCGGCAATAAGACCGTGGGAGGAATGATAGGCTGTTTCGGAATAGAAATGTACAATGCTGATTTAAAACATCAGATCGTTAATTGCTCCGTAGATGCACGCACGCAGGAACTCTTGATTACGGGCATTCAATATGTCGGGGGGCTTATCGGTGGAACAGACGTTCATTCTTCAGCAACCATCTCCATTTCTGGCTGTAAGGTAAATGCCTCTGTGGGTGGAAATGGGGATATTGGTGGCATTGCCGGTTATGTTTACAATTATTTAGGTAAGACTATAATAGAGGAGTCTTCATACGAAGGCTCATTGATAGGTGAACAAGGCGTCGGTGGTATTATTGGGTATGCTGCAAATAACACTGGCGGTTGTAGTTCATACGTCATCAAGTCTTGTTATGCACGACCATCCATTACCTGTCAAAATAATGGTGGTGGATTGTTAGGAGGTACTCGCTTAGGAAGCTATGAGATTTCAGCATCATACGCTATCGCGAACTTCCAGAATGCAGGAGATACGATGGGTGGGTTAGTAGGATGGCAGGAACACATGGATTATAATAAAACAAGTATCAACTGTTGTTATTCAGTCATGCGAGGCATGGATGGCATGGCGGGTTTCATAGGCTCGAATGCTACAGGTTCTTATGTAAACCTTTACGATTGTTTCACCTCTTCCTCGTTCACAGCCGAATCAAGTTCCTATCTCCGAATGGATAATTGTCAAGGGAACTGTGTAGGAACTCAGCTTATGGACAACCTGTGGGATTCTGGCTCATCTCTTCTCGGCAGTTGGAACTTCTCAAAAACCTTTGAGGCAGAAGCCATAACAGCCAACGGCGTGCAACGTGTCATTTGTCCAAGACTAAGTTGGGAAGAATGATTATGATCCAGCGGCCAGCCATCCACGGTTGGCCGCTGGTTTTCAGCAGGATGCCAGACAGCGACTCTGCGAATAATAGGATGCTCGAATTATTGGTGTCCGCTAAAAAAGCGGCCTGAAAGACCAATGAGCACATAGCCCCTCTCACTGCTGCATCTTTGAAATGCCAGTGTATAGACAGGAAAAGTAGAGATTGTATGTAATTCTCCTCGTACACCAATATTTGTGAAAAATCCCTCAATCCCTCACCTTGTAAACTAATCACATGAAAATGAATATGTTATTGGTGAGGGATTGGTGAGGTATAGGTGAGGGCTGGTGAGGGATGGTGAGGGATGGGACTATTCCCTAACCATCCCTCACCTATCCCTCACCAATTCCTCACCTGTAAGTTCTTGATGGATAGTCGAGTAGAGAGAAAGGTGAGGGATTGAGGGATTTTTCACTAAAAACCATTGTATGGCGGGGAGCCTTAGGATGAAGAATGAAGAATGAACAATCAGCCTTTAGGTCTGTACGTTATAGGTGGAAGGTCTGTACGTTACAGGAGAATGGTGTGCAAGTTCGTGGCTTCATCGGTTTCTGCTGGCTGGAAAAAGTAGAAAGGGGGCTATCGACGTTGCTTGAAACGGCATTGTGGACATAGGCCCTTCAGCATGTAGCTCACAGAAGAAAGCTGGAAGCCTTCCGGCACTGGAACAACGGGCACCGCAATCGATTCCAGACAATATGTCCGGTGACACTGTTCGCAATGGAAATGCACGTGCTGGTCGTCGTCTGTGTCGTGGCTATGGCTGCGGCATAGTTCATAGTGGACTCCGTCGCTGCCGCCCTCGATGACGTGGACAAGGTGGTGGTCTCGGAACAGGGTCAGCACGCGGAAGATGCTGCTCCTGTCCATCGTGAGCAGCCGCGTCTCCAGCTCTGCGAGCGAGAGTGGACGTATGGCGGCAGCGAGTGCTCGAGCCACCAAAAGGCGGTTGGCTGTGGGGCGTATGCCGTGGCTCGAAAGGAGGTCTGTGGAGGTGTCTTCGGTCATAGGAAAACCATTATCATGAATAATGAACAATGAAGGATGAAGAATGAACTCGACGCAAGCTGCCTTATCGCCCTGAAAGGGCAGTGAGCAGTCAGCCCAGGGCGGCGCCCTGGGTATTGAACGGCGTATAAATAGTCGCCCTAAAGGGGCAAAAGCATATCGTCATCATAATGCTTATGCCCTTACAGGGCGAATTATTGGTTCCACATTGTACCCAGGGCGATGCCCTGGGCTATGTGCTTTTTGGCCTTTCAGGCCGCTATATACCTGTGTTAACATACTTGCGAAAGTAATGAACGATGAACGATGAAGAATGAACAATGAACTATGTGGTTTCGGGTGCAAAAGTAGGCAAAAAGGGGGGATATTCCAATCTTTTATAATGAATAATGAAAATGAACAATGAAGAATGAACATTTTTGTGTACTTTTGTCGCCGAATTTGGAAGAATGAACAATGAAGAACGAAGAAAGAAGAATGAAGAAAGAAAAATTGACCTACGAAGAGGCCATGCAGCAGCTCGAAGCGCTGGCACGTCAGGCCGAGGATGACAAGCTGCCCATCGACCAATTGGCAGACAAACTGAAAGAGGCGCAGCAGCTCATCGACTTCTGCAAGAAGAAGCTGACAGAGGCCGAGGAGCAGGTGCAACAGCTCTTGCAGAAGCCGTGAGACGGCTTTTTGCACGTAAAAAGTGCTTTTCATTACATTTTGTTCGTGTGTATGAAAGATTTTGTGTACTTTTGCCGCCGAATTTGATAAATACACTAAGAAATGAAAGAAACGGGAATAGAATGGGGAAATATCGGTTTCGGATATATCCCGACTGATTACAACGTACGTTGCACTTATCGGAATGGCGCATGGGGCGAGATCGAAGTCACGTCGGAGACCACACTGAACCTGAGTATTGCTGCCACCTGCCTGCACTATGGTCAAGAGGCTTTTGAGGGCCTGAAAGCCTATCGTTGTCCGGACGGCAAGGTTCGTGTGTTCCGTCCGGAGGAGAATGCGGAACGCCTTCAGGCCACTTGCCGTGGTCTGGTGATGCCGGAAGTGCCGACGGAGATGTTTGTGGAGATGGTCACGAAAGTCGTTCGGCTGAACGAGCGTTTCATTCCTCCGTATGAGAGCGGTGCAACGTTGTATGTGCGTCCGTTGCTGATTGGCACGACGGCGCAGGTGGGCGTTCATCCGGCTTCGGAGTATCTGCTGGTCATCTTCGTCACGCCGGTGGGTCCGTATTTCAAAGGCGGTTTCTCGACGAACCCCTACGTGATTACGCGCGATTATGATCGTTCGGCGCCGCTGGGCACTGGCTGCTACAAGGTTGGTGGCAACTATGCAGCCAGCTTGCGCGCGAACAAGTGGGCACATGACCAGGGCTATAGCTGCGAGTTCTATCTTGATGCAAAAGAGAAGAAGTACATCGACGAGTGTGGTGCGGCGAACTTCTTCGGCATCAAGGATAATACCTATATCACGCCTCTGAGCCACAGCATCTTGCCCAGCGTGACGAACAAGAGCTTGATGCAGCTGGCAGAGGATCTGGGCCTGAAGGTGGAACGTCGTCAGATACCCTTGGAGGAGTTGGCGACGTTCGAGGAGGCTGGTGCCTGCGGAACGGCTGCCGTCATCAGCCCTATCCAGCGCATCGACGACCCCGAAACAGGTCACAGCTATGTCTTCTCGAAGGACGGCCAGCCCGGCCCCGTCTCTTCGAAGCTCTATCAGAAGCTCGTCAACATCCAGTATGGCATCGAACCCGATGTGCACGGATGGACGAAAGTGGTCATAGAATAATGAATAATGAACAATGGACAATGGACAATGGACAATGACCATTGAACGATGAGCAAAGGAAAGTTGGCCAAGTTCGCCGATCTGGCGAGCTACCCCCACGTCTTCGAGTATCCTTTTTCGGTAGTCGAAGACGTGCCTTTTGAAATGCGTGGCCGCTGGCGTGAACAGTTCTTCAAGAACGATCATCCGATTGTGCTGGAGCTGGGATGCGGGCGTGGCGAGTATGCCGTAGGCTTGGCCCGTCGCTACCCCGACCGCAACTTCATCGGGGTGGATATTAAAGGTGCCCGCATGTGGAGCGGTGCGACGGAAGCGCTGAAGGAAGGTCTGACGAATGTGGCCTTCTTGCGCACGAACATCGAAATCATCGATCGTTTTTTTGCTCGGGGCGAGGTGGAGGAGATTTGGCTAACGTTCTCTGACCCTCAGATGAAGAAAGTAACCAAGCGTTTGACTTCGACCTATTTCCTTGAGCGCTACCGCCGCTTCCTGGTTGACGGTGGTATTGTGCACTTGAAGACAGACAGCCATTTTCTTTTCACCTATACAAAGTACGTCACAGCGGTCAATCATCTACCCGTGGAGATGTGTACGGAGGACTTGTATGGATCTCACCCGCAAGATGCCTCCTTAGACCTTAGCATCCGTACCTACTATGAGCAGCAGTGGCTTTCTCGCGGATTGAGCATCAAGTATTTGCGTTTCCGTCTGCCCTTCGAAGGCGCGCTCGTGGAACCCGACGTGGAGATACCCCTTGACGATTACCGCAGCTATCACCGAGAAAAACGCAGCTCGCTGACAACGGCCCGTTGAGCTATCTTCAGCGATGAGTCTTTCTGATAGGACTTCATGACATGTCTTTAGCTAAGTTGAAGAGAATAAGTCCCGTGAAAATGACGAGGAAGATGACCACCGAGAGTATCATGTTCAGCAGAGAAACCACCAAATAGCGCCACGTCGTTCCCCAAAGCGTATGGCCGAACAGTTGACGATAAGTGATGATGAGGACAGGAATGCTGAGCCAGTTAGGGATGGGGTATAGGCTGAATCCGTAGATGGGGACGTTGCCTACGAAAAGTGCCCAGATTGTGCTGATCAACATGATGGAACTGTCAACATACAACTGTATAAAGAAGAATTCCATGAGTGTTGTTCGGGGGCGGTGAGGCGATCGCCGGAAGCAAACTGGCAGAACAAGAATGAAGATGAGGTTGCCAAGCATGAGGGCGTAGGCGTAATTGTCCTGAATCCATTTTTCGTATGTTTCCAGGAAGTCGTTCACCGTGAACACGCTTTTGGCCACGACCAGCTCTTTGAATTCATCGTCAAGGCTGTCTTTGGCCATGTTCGTGGCGGCGCTGTCATTCTGGTTGACGCCTTTCTGGTTGACGTAAGCTTTAAACAAGCTGTCGATGGCGGTTCTTTCTGAGAAGGTTGTGTCTTTTTCGTGAATGGTTATTTGAACAGGGTCGACGTGCTGGGACTGCACACCCCTTATGCTCAGCGTAAGTCCGAAGAGGAAGCAGATGGTGATGAGGGTCAGCACGGGTGAGAAGTAGAGGCTTCGTCGTCCGTTTAGCCAGTCGAGAATCATATATCCTGGCCGCCATAGCAAGTGTTTCATTGTCCTCAAGACCTTTGTGTTTCCCAGATTCCAAATTTCCAGGAAGCTCATCAGTATGCCTCGCTTTCCAATGCTATCAGTGTCAGGTGGCAGGCCGCATTGCGGGCAGAAGTTGCCTTTGTATTCCTCATGGCAGTAGGGGCACGAATGAGGTTCCTCGCTGCGTTGAACTGTGAAACCGTCTTCGCGTTGACGCCGGTCGAAATGCAAGAGCCATGCCTTGATTAGTCTGAACAGTTTCTTCATGTTTTCTCCTTTTCGAGCGTGCAAAGGTAATAAAAAACGGGGACATCTTTCTGTTTATCGTAACTTTTTGCTACTTTTGCAGCAAATTTATCAAAGAACCTCATGAAACAATTGTACCCCAAACTCATTCTTGATGCTTTGCAGACAGTGCGTTACCCTGGCACTGGCAAGAATATCGTGGAGATGGGAATGGTGGAGGATGACTTGCGTATCAGCGGGTTACACGTCACCTTCTCTCTTCTCTTCGACAAACCCACCAACCCTTTCCTCAAATCTCTTGTCAAGGCAGCTGAAGCAGCCATTCACGCTTATGTTGGCAAGGAGGTGGAAGTGGAAATAGCCACCCTTTGCCCTCCGTCGGCAGGCGACCAGCCAAAGGGCGAATCCGCGCCCCCCGCCGTGGGACCACGGGGAGCGAACATCATCGCTGTGTCATCTGGCAAGGGCGGGGTTGGCAAGAGCACGGTAGCCGCCAATCTGGCGATAGGTCTTGCCCGTCTCGGCTATCGCGTAGGATTGCTTGACTGCGACATCTTTGGTCCTTCCATCCCCAAAATGTTTCAGCTGGAAGGCGAACAGATCTATAGTGAGGAACGTGATGGCAAGACCCTGATTTTGCCTGCTGAGAAATATGGCATCAAGGTACTTTCTATTGGTTTCTTCGTCAATCCTGACACTCCTACGCTATGGCGAGGTGGCATGGCTTCCAATGCCTTGAAACAACTCATCGGTGAAGCCGACTGGGGTGTTTTAGACTATTTCATCCTCGATACGCCTCCGGGCACATCGGATATTCATCTCACCTTGGTGCAGACTTTGCCTATCACCGGAGCGATCATCGTCTCTACCCCGCAGCAAGTGGCGTTGGCAGATGCACGAAAAGGATTAAATATGTACACCAATGAGAAGGTGAACGTTCCCATCCTCGGCCTTGTGGAAAACATGAGTTGGTTCACGCCTGCAGAACTGCCCGACAACCGCTACTACATCTTTGGTCGTGAGGGTGTCAGGGTGCTGGCTGAAGAAACGGGCTTTCCCCTTTTAGCTCAAATCCCCTTGGTACAAAGCGTTTGCGAAAATGGTGATGCTGGCACGCCAGCAGCCCTCGATCCAGCCTCCCCCACAGGCAATGCCTTTCTGCAACTGGCCGCCCGCGTAGTCACACAAACCGACCGCCGCAATGCTGAGCAGGCAGCGACAAGAATCGTCGAGACCCACTAAGGATTGTTCTTCTTCAAATATTCTGCAAAGATTCGAGCCGCACTCTCCACTTTGGCTGCACACGGACGTGTCTTGTAATACTCTGCCGTTCGGGGCGAAGCCTCGTAGGTGCAGTGTGCTTTGTCGTGTCCTTTCAGCCCGAGAATCTCAGCACAGATCAAGCTCCCATTTTCCTGTTCCGACTGTGCCAGAAGCTGTTGCACCACTTTGTAGCAGGCCGATTTGCCAGCGCGGTCACTGCCCTCGGTCTGTCCGCAATCCAATCCCACCAGCATGACAATCCCCGACACAGCACCGCACATCATGCGCAGCCGTCCCACACCGCCGCCAAAGCCAGCTGCGATGCGTTTGGCCATCGTTTCGTCAAGACCATACAGGTCTGAAAAAGCCGCCACAACACTCTGGCAGCAGCCGTAACCAGTCATGAAATTATCCACGGCACGTGTCACGCGTTCATCCAATTCTTCTTTGTTCATTATTTCCCGTTTCTTCAGTGTTCATCAATCGCTCGGAATGGTTCTGTGCTCAATTTTCAATGCAAAGGTATGAAATAGTATTGACTTTGGCGTAGGTTGCGGAAAAAAAACGTCTGTAAGGAATGGTAAATGGCAGAAAAGCACTAACTTTGTGGCCAAAAGTGAGTATCCGTATTTTTGATGACGCTCCAACCAGTATGGAAAATGGCTAAATCGTTCTGTCTTTATTTCTTTGTGATAGCCCTTGTGGTTTTTCCTTCCAAGTCCTTTGGCCGTGAGCCAAAAAACGTTCTTCCACAACGGTCTGGCATAGATTACGTCAACCCGTTTATCGGAACGGCTGGAATGGGGCACACTTTTCCTGGTGCCAGCACTCCATTTGGAGCCGTACAGCTTAGCCCGGACACGGACACCATTCCCCACAATGTCCGCGGCCAATACCAGCCAAAAGTCTATGACTATTGTGCCGGCTATCGCTATGACGACCCCACCATTGTGGGCTTTAGCCACACGCACCTTAGCGGGACGGGTCACAGTGACCTTGGTGACATCCTGCTGATGCCGCAGACAGGGGCTTTGCAGCTGAATCCTGGTACTTCCGATCATCCGGATGGTGGCTACCGCCAACGTTATCTTCATGAAACTGAGCAGGCCAGCCCCGGCTATTATGAAGTCACATTGGCAGATAATGGAGTTCGAGCACAACTAACCGCCACGCAACGCGTAGGCATACACCGTTATACATTCCCTGAATCGGCAGAAAACCAACGCCTTATCGTGGACCTGACACACGGAATCTATAACTACGAAGGCAAGGTTCTATGGTCCAGCTTGCGTGTGGAAAACGATACTCTTCTCACGGGCTACCGCATCACAGAAGGTTGGGCACGAGCTAATTACACCTATTTTGCCATCTCCCTTTCCAGACCCATCGGCGACTATGGCTATCGAGATCGTCTGAAGGAACCATACACGGGGTTCTGGGGCAAGCTGAACCGCCATCACCATTTTCCTGAGATGGGAAGCCGCTCGTTGGTGGCCTATTTTGATTTTGATGCGCGCGTGCACGAACCTTTAATAGTAAAGGTAGCTCTTTCTGCCGTTTCCACAGAAGGAGCATTAAAGAACCTTCGTTCAGAAACTGGCGGCAAGTCTTTCGAGCAGATTTGCGCCGAGGCTCGTGAGGCTTGGCAGCGCGAACTGGCAACCATTCAAATCGAGGGTTCCGATGATCAGAAGGCGATGTTCTACACCTCGCTCTACCACACGATGATCAATCCCTCGGTCTATTCTGACGTGGATGGCCGTTATCGAGGCGTGGATGGCGAAGTGCATGAGTATGAGGGCTTTCAGAACTACACCGTTTTCTCGCTTTGGGACACCTATCGAGCCCTGCACCCCCTGCTAGGTCTTCTAAAACCCGACCGCAATACTGATATGGTGCGTTCCATGTTGGCTCATCAACGTCAAAGCGCCCACCACATCCTGCCCGTCTGGAGCCTGATGGGCAATGAAGGTTGGTGCATGACAGGCTATCACGCTGTCAGCGTGGTGGCCGATGCTGTGGTCAAGGGCGCCTCGCTGAATCGTGAGGAAGTTCTTGACGCTTTGAAAGCCACGGCCACTTGGTCGCGCTTTCCAGGGTTGACGGAGTACATGCAACGTGGCTATGCCCCTTTCGACCAAGATGGCACAGCGGCCTCGAACACGTTGGAATATGCTTACGATGATTTTGCCGTGTCTGCAGCCGCCCGTGCATTGGGTGACAAACAGATGGCAGAGAAGTTTCAAGAACGTTCCCTCAATTACCGCCATACCTTTGACCCCCGGACAGGTTTTGCCACACCTCGCTACCGCGACGGACACTTCAAGGAGAATATGGATCCGTTGCAGACCTATGGCGAAGGCTTTATTGAGGGCAACTCCTGGAACTTCTCGTTCCATGTACCGCATGACGTCTCCGGACTGATGGAAACAATGGGCGGCGAGGCGGTCTTTCTGCGGCGGTTGGATTCGCTTTTCACCATGCACCTTCCTGAAAAATACTATGAGGACAACGAAGATATCACCCTCGACTGCCTTGTGGGTGGCTACGTTCACGGCAACGAACCCAGCCACCATGTCCCTTATTTATATGCTTGGACTTCTCAGCCCTGGAAGACGCAGGAGAGGCTCCGTACCATCATGAACCGCATGTACCGCAACGACATCCGCGGCTTGGGCGGCAACGATGATTGTGGCCAGATGTCGGCATGGTTCATCTTCTCGGCCTTGGGCTTCTATCCAGTCTGCCCGGGCACCGATCAGTATGTCATCGGAGCACCTTATATTCCCTACGCCGATGTGTCGTTGCCCAATGGCAAACACCTTATTATCAAGGCTCCGAAGGTCAGCGACCGCAACCGCTATGTGAAGCGACTGCTACTCAATGGCAGAGCCTACGACCGTCTCTTCCTAACCCATCAACAGCTCTTGGATGGCGGCACGTTGGAGTTCGAAATGGCCAGCAAACCCAACAAGCAAAGGCGTGTCCGTCCCCTATCCCAGCAAGGGGAGGGGCGACCTGAGAAGATGACAGCCAGCATGGACGGTCAGTCCTCGGGAGGGAGCGGGCTTCAAGCTTGGAACCGCCACCTGAATGCTATTGAATTCATTGACAAGGCACCTCGGAGCGAAGGTTCTGCCATCTATCACGCTTTGGTCCCAGATCCCGACAGCTACATCCGTCGCGTAGCTCGCGAAGTGATGCAGACCCTCTATTTCACGCCCACGGACAGCATTCCGCAACTGCACCGCCTGCGTTATATTTTGAAGGACGACCCCGGCATCTCTGCCAAGGGTGGTGGCGGTGGTTATGTGGAAATCTTCTACAGCACACGGCACGTTGAGAAGTCCTTTGCGAACCGCGACACGGCCCGTGTCGATTTCGAGACCCGCGGCGTGTTGCTGCATGAACTGACCCATGCCTTCCAATTGGAACCGCAAGGCATAGGCACCTACGGCTCCAACCCTGTTTTCTGGCAACTGATTGAGGGCATGGCCGATGCTGTTCGCGTGGCCAACGGAGGTTTCCACGGTGAGAAGGACCGCCCTCGTGGTGGCAGCTACAAGGACGGTTACCGGCACGTGGGTTATTTCTTCGACTGGCTGCGCCGCACCAAGGATCCCGACTTCATCCGCAAAATCAACCGCACCTGTTTGAAAGTGGTGCCGTGGTCGTGGGATGCTGCCATGAGCCGGGTGCTGGGACGCACATGCACGGTCGATGAGCTCTGGCATGAGTACCAAGTGGCCGTGGGAGACATTCAACCTTGAACCTACAATCCTAAATACTACATCTTTATATGCTTCTATCCATGACAGGCTACGGCAAAGCCTCTGCCGAATATGGCAGCAAGAAAATCACTGCCGAGATAAAATCTTTGAACAGCAAGGCTTTGGACTTGCAGACACGCATCTCGCCTATTTATCGGGAGAAGGAGATGGAAATCCGTGCCATGATCAGCAGTACGCTGGAACGCGGCAAGGTGGACTTCTGCCTCTACATCGAACGTGACGATGCCAGTGCCGCCACACCCATCAACCGCCCCATCTTCAAGGCCTACGTGGAGCAGGTCCGCAGTCTCTCCGAGGAACTGTCTCTGCCAGATCCCGATGTGCATTGGTTCTCCACCATCCTGCGTATGCCGGATGTGATGACAAAGGTGGAGGTGGTTGAACTCACGGATGCCGAGTGGAAAGTAGCTTGTGCTGTTGTTCAGCAGTCCATAGACCGCCTGATGGAGTTCCGTCGGCAGGAGGGAGACGCTTTGGAAAAGAAATTCTGCGAAAAGGTCGATAACATCGAGGCATTGCTGGCACAGATAGAACCTTTCGAACAGGCCCGTGTGGAGAAAATCCGCAGCCGCATCGTGGACGGCCTGAACTCCATCCCGGAAGTGCAAGTTGACCGCAACCGCTTGGAGCAAGAGATGATCTATTACATCGAGAAACTCGACATCAACGAGGAGAAGCAACGCTTGCGCAATCATCTCAATTACTTCCGTGAGACGATGCGGAACGGTCATGGCCAGGGCAAGAAGTTGGGCTTCATTGCTCAGGAGATGGGACGCGAAATCAACACCACCGGCAGCAAGAGCAACATTGCCGAGATGCAGAATATCGTGGTGCGTATGAAGGACGAGCTTGAACAGATTAAGGAACAGGTATTAAACGTGATGTAATATGAGCAAAGTCATCATCTTCTGTGCCCCTTCCGGCAGCGGCAAGAGCACCATCATCGGTAGCCTCATGCCTCGTGAGGAACTGCGTCTGGCGTTTTCCATCTCTGCCACCACACGTTCGCCTCGTGGTAGTGAACGTGACGGTGTTGAATACTTTTTCCTCACTCCCGAGGAGTTTCGCCGCCGCATCGCCGCCGACGAATTCGTGGAATATGAAGAGGTCTATCAAGACCGTTTCTATGGCACGCTCAAGTCGCAAGTTGAAAAACAGCTGGCAGACGGACAGAACGTGGTCTTCGATGTGGACGTTCACGGCGGTATGCGATTGAAAGAATATTTTGGCGACCGTGCCTTGAGCCTTTTCATTCAGCCGCCAAGCATCGAAGCCCTGCGCCAGCGACTGGAGGGCCGGGCGACAGACACGCCGGAGGTGATTCAGCAGCGTCTGGATCGTGCGGCCTACGAGCTTAGCTTTGCACCCCGCTTCGACCGCGTTGTGGTCAACGATGATTTGGAAACAGCCAAGGCAGAGGCTTATCATATCATCCACGGTTTCATCATCGACGAACAGACGAATGCCTAAAAAGGGAAATGGCTAAAAACCAAACGGTCGATTTTTATAAGTACAGACGACATGACGACAGCTATCTACGGCGGCAGCTTCAATCCCATTCATTTGGGACACATCACGTTGGGGCGGTGGCTGGTGAGTCACCATCTGGTGGATGAGCTGTGGTTCCTCGTTTCTCCGCAAAACCCGCTGAAGCCAGCTGCAGACCTGCTGGACGACCAGGCACGGTTGCTGTTGGCACAGCGTGCCATCGGCAAGAAAAAGAACCTGCGCGTGTCTGACTTCGAATTCCACTTGCCTCGGCCCTCCTTCATGGTTCATACGCTGGAGCAGTTGCGCAGTGCCTATCCAGAGCGTGAGTTCGTCCTCGTCATAGGCGCTGATAACTGGCAACGTTTTCCTCAATGGTATCAGGCGGAGGAAATCATGCGTCACCATCGCCTCATTATCTATCCACGTCCGGGTTATTCCGTGGATGCAGATGCTCTTCCCGATGGCGTGACGCTCGTGAAGACGCCGTTCCTGGACATCTCTTCCACACAGATTCGCGATGCCATTGCCCACGACCCCAACTATCATGGACAAGGGCTTGCACCTGCCGTCTGGAAGGAGGTCAAGGCGAGGGGTTACTACCTGAAAACATTTAGCTAACAGCATGAACGTGAACACGTTTTGTCCGGAACGTGTACACCTTCCTCTCATCAGGTGAACACCTTCTTGGCAGATTGTCCATACGCGCTCCATCACTCCCTCTATACAAGGCTTTTTTGTTGAAAATCCCTCAATCCCTCACCATTCAAGATAACCGGCTGAATGAAAGTCATTTACTGGTGAGGGATTGGTGAGGGATTGGTGAGGGATGGTGAGGGATATTTTTCGGAAAGTACAGAAAATCAAGATAATTAGAAGGTGGTAGCGGAAGTGAAGAGCGGAAAGTGAATTATATGAGACTGAATCCATTGTTGGGTGAAGCTGAAAGACAAGTAATCGGCTGAAATTCTTCATTTTGTGCAAATCCCTCACCATCCCTCACCAATCCCTCACCAATCCCTCACCAGTAAATGACTTTCATTCAGCTGGTTATCTTGAATGGTGAGGGATTGAGGGATTTTCAAGAAAAAACGGGTGTACGGGCAGAGCTTATGCAGGGGTCAGAGGTAGATACCGTAGTTTTGTTTCACCTCGCTCATGACGAAAGTGCTTTCGATGGAGCCGAGGCTTTCGATGTCGCCTAACTTATTGAGTACGAACTCTTGATACTGCCTCATGTCGGCAGCACGCACCTTGAGGAGATAGTCGTAGGTGCCAGAGGTGTTGTAGCATTCTATCACTTCCGGAATGCGCATGATTCTTCTGACGAAGGCATCGGCTATTTCGTGATTGATTTGTTTCAGCTTCACCTTGCAAAAGACCAACAGTCCTTGGTTGAGCTTGTCGGGGTCGAGGACGGCCACATATTTTTTGATGTATCCTTGCCGTTCCAGACGTTTCTGTCGCTCGAAGACAGGTGTCGGGGTCAGGTGTACGACATCTGCCAGTTCTTTGGTGGTCAGTTTTGCGTTTTTCTGCAACGTTCTCAGAATCTGTAGGTCGATGGTGTCTAATGTTTCCATTGCGGTTGATAGAATAATATTCTGTAGATGCGGCGTTTTGAAGTGCCGTTTTGGACGTATTTTCTGTTTCTGCCGCAAAAATAGCGGTATCTTCTGAATTGAACAAATAATTTGGAGGATATTTCTATTTGTGCGTACCTTTGCAGCCGAAAACAACAACAATTACTAATTCATTATCACAAGACAACTATGGCACAGAAAAAACTTCATTTCGAGACCTTGCAGCTTCATGTAGGTCAAGAACAAGCTGACCCCACGACCGACTCGCGTGCGGTACCTATTTATCAAACCACTTCCTATGTGTTCCACAACTCGCAACATGCAGCCGACCGATTCGGGTTGCGAGATGCCGGCAACATCTATGGCCGCTTGACCAATTCAACGCAAGCTGTCTTCGAGGATCGGGTGGCCGCCCTGGAAGGTGGCGTGGCAGGCCTGGCCGTGGCCAGTGGTGCAGCGGCAGTGACATACGCCCTGCAAAACATAGCGCAGGCAGGTGATCACATTGTGGCGGCAGACAACCTTTATGGCGGCTCTTTTAACCTGATAACACACACACTGACAACACAAGGCATCACAAACACAATCATCAATATCAATGACTTGGCTGCGCTGGAGGCAGCCATACAACCAAACACTAAAGCTATATACGCCGAAACGTTCGGCAACCCCAACTCAGATGTGTTGGACATCGAGGCTGTTGCAGAGGTGGCTCATCGGCATCACGTGCCACTGATTATCGACAACACCTTTGGCACTCCCTACTTAATCCGCCCGATAGAACATGGGGCTGACATCGTGGTTCATTCTGCGACGAAATTCCTGGGCGGTCATGGCAGCTCTTTAGGTGGCGTGATTGTTGACGGCGGCACGTTTGACTGGAAAGCCAATGCGGCAAAGTTTCCGACGCTGGCCAGTCCAGACCCCTCCTACCACGGCGCCGTCTTTGCCGACGTGGCGGGAGCCGCTGCCTTTGTCACCCGCATTCGTGCGGTCATCCTTCGTGACACAGGTGCCGCCATCTCACCTTTCAATGCGTGGATCCTTCTGCAAGGGCTGGAAACCTTGAGTCTGCGTGTGGAACGTCATGTGGAGAATGCGCTGAAGGTTGTCGATTTTCTGGCGGCTCATCCGAAGGTGGCGCATGTGAACCATCCGAGTTTGCCTTCACATCCCGACCACCTGCGCTATCAGAAGTACTTCCCGAATGGTGGCGGCAGCATCTTCACGTTTGAAATCCAAGGCGGTCAGGAGGCGGCATGGAAATTCATTGACTCGCTGAGCATCTTCTCCTTGCTGGCCAACGTGGCCGATGTGAAGAGCCTTGTCATCCATCCTTACACCACCACCCATTCCCAGTTATCGCCAGAGGAGTTGGCAGCACAGCACATCACGCCCGCGACCATTCGACTCAGTATCGGTACTGAACACATTGACGACATCCTCGACGACCTCAAACAAGCGCTCGAGAAGATTTAAGTTGTGATTTAATCATCACTAAGTGGCCTAAAATGTTTGCTTCATCAGATTTTTGCCGTATCTTTGCCCCCGATAAATCACGAAAGACGGCAAAAACATGAAGAAACGATTTCTCTTTCTGCTCCTGCTGGGGTTAGGTGGAAAAACTGCCTATGCCCAGCAGGACAATTTTCGTCCGATGGACGACGTGAACAAGGTCGTGGATCTGACATTAGACAGCCTGGAGAAGGTGAAGACGGCACGCCCCGAAGCTGGCAGCAGCCGCAGGGGGACGAACCCGGTGCTGTTCCTCGTCGGAAACTCGACGATGCGTACGGGAACAAAGGGGAATGGCGACAACGGCCAATGGGGATGGGGCTTCTTTGAGCACCATTACTTCGACGAGAACCGCATTACGGTTGAAAACCAAGCCCTCGGCGGCACCAGCTCACGCACGTTCTACAATCAGTTGTGGCCCGATGTGAAGAAAGGCATTCGCGCGGGCGACTATGTGATTATCGAACTGGGGCACAACGACAACGGTCCCTTTGACAGCGGACGATGCAGAGCCTCCATTCGCGGCATCTCTGCCACAGATAGCCTTGTGGTGACGCTGAAGGAAGGTCCGAACAAGGGAAAGACAGAGACTGTCTATAGCTATGGCGAGTATATGCGTCGGTTTGTGAGGGAAACGCGAGCCTTGGGCGCTCATCCGATCTTGATGAGCCTGACACCAAGGAAAGCCCCCCTTAGCTCCCCGGCGGGGGGCAGCCCGTCTGTACCGAAAGCCTCCAAGCAGCATACGACGCCCCCCACCGGCGGGTCACGGGGGGCTTGGCAGCCTGTGCGTGTCAACGAGACCTTTGGCCTTTGGGCCCGGCAGATTGCAGAAGAGCTGGACGTCCCATTTATAGACCTGAACGAGATTTCCGTCGGAAAATACGAGAAGATGTCTTCGTGGAAACTCAACTATCATTTCTACCTCGACAACATTCACACAAGCAAATTCGGTGCCGAGTTGAATGCCCGCAGCGCGGCGGAAGGTATTCTTGCCTGTACGCATTCAGAGGTGAAACCGCTACAGGCCATGATGGTGAATACCAGTCTGCCCACGACGGGCGTGAAGCGCGAAGAAGGCAAGCCTGTGGTGTTCATCACTGGTGACTCAACAGTGAAAAATGCCGACAAAGACAGCACGGGCATGTGGGGCTGGGGTTCACAGGCAGACCGCGTCTTTGACCCGCAGAAAATCACTTGGATTAACTGTGCACAGGCTGGACGTTCGTGCCGTACCTACCTGCGCGAAGGCCGTTGGGAGAAAGTCTATAACGACCTCCGGAAGGGCGACTTTGTGCTCATCCAGTTTGGGCATAACGACATCGGAGAACTGCATAAGGGCAAGCACAGGGGCGAGATACCTGGAACGGCAGACACCAGTTGCGTCAGCCGGGTGGTGCTCAAAGATGAAGCCTACAATGAGGTTGTGTATTCCTTCGGATGGTATCTGAAGAAAATGATTGACGACTGCCGTCAGAAAGGGGCGACGCCTATCTTGGTGAGTCTCACACCCCGCAATGAGTGGACAAACGGTAAGATTGAACGTCGCAACGACTCGTATGGTAAATGGTATCGTGAGGTGGCGGCTGAGACGGGGTGTACGTTTGTCGATCTTCACAATATCACGGCAGATGCGTTGGATGGAATCGGGCAGGAAGAAGCTCGACGCTACTACAATAACGACCACACTCACACGTCGCTTGCGGGTGCTCGCCTGAACGCGCTCGGGATAGCGATAGGCTTGCGACGTTCAGACAGTGAACTGGCTCGGTATTTGAAGTAAAAGCGGCCCGCTCAACGTCAGAATGAGCAGAAAAAGGCGAAAAATGAGGGTGTGAACAATAAAGAAGCCTTGCGCGCGTTATTATTAAAGATTAACGCGCGTTTCTATGATTGAATATATCCGTGGCTCCATTGCGGAGCTTTCTCCTACTTATGCCGTGCTGGACGCAAATGGTGTCGGCTACGGGCTGAACATCACTTTAAATACATACACGGCCATGCAGGGTTTGCAAGGCGACGTGAAGCTTTATGTCTTCGAGTCGATTCGCGAGGATGCATACGTGTTGTGGGGCTTTGCCACAAAGGTGGAGCGTGAGCTGTTCCTGCTTCTGACGTCTGTAAGCGGCGTGGGCGGTCAAAGTGCACGTGTCATCTTGAGTGGGATGACACCTGCTGAGTTGTGCGATGCCATCTCTCGTAGCGACGAACGGTTGCTGAAGTCGGCCAAGGGCATTGGTGGCAAGACGGCTCAGCGCATCATCGTGGAGCTGAAGGATAAGATTGTGACCTTGGGTATTGATGCAGCTGCGGGTTCCACTTTGACTGAATCCTCGGGGGCAGTGATGCCAAATAAGGAGGTGTTGGACGAAGCGGTGGCGGCTCTGACGATGCTCGGCTTCTCACCAGCTCCTTCGCAAAAGGCAGCCCTTGGCATTCTGCGCGCCGAGCCAGATGCAACGGTGGAAAGGGTCATAAAATTGGCATTGAAGATGTTGTAAAGCAGGTGAGAACACGTTTTGCATATAGGATTCCGTTGTTGTTGTTGATTGTCTGGATGACAATCGGCAATGATCTTCTGTATGCAAAGGTTTCTACTCCCCTCCCTTCGATGGAGTGGCTGGGGAATGGGGCTCCTGCGGACTCTCTTCGTACGACTCCCCAACGTACGGCCCCCCTTACTGTTGAGGATTTGGACACGACGGCTGTTTCGTTGCCGCTTCCAGACAACCTGAAACAAGTGGCAGAGATGGACTCTCTCACCGGCAATTATCGCATCGGCATGAAGTTGGGTGCGGGTGGCTTCCTGAATACACCCATCCTGATGAATCCTGATGAATACCAGAATTGGACTTTGCGTAAGTCGATGGGCGCCTATTACCGGCAAAAGAACCGCGAGGCTTACGAGAGTAAAGGAAAGAGTAAGTTTGACTTTACGGATATGAACTTCGACCTTGGACCGGCGGAGAAAATCTTCGGCCCAGGTGGTGTCAGCATCAAGACGCAAGGTTCGGCAGAGTTGAAGGTCGGAGCCAACATGAAGAACGTCAAGAACCCCTCGTTGGCTGCCAGCCGCCGTAAGACCTTCGGCTTCGACTTTGATGAGAAGATCAACCTTTCGCTGACGGGTAAGGTAGGTGATAAGGTCAACATGAACATCAACTACAACACGGAAGCCACTTTCGATTTCGATGCACAGCAGATGAAGTTGAAGTATGACGGCAAGGAGGATGAGATTGTGAAGCTTGTGGAGGCAGGTAATGTCTCCATGCCGTCCAACTCCACGCTCATCCACGGTGTGAGCAGCTTGTTTGGCCTTCGTACAGACTTGCAGTTCGGTAAACTGAAGCTGCAGACGGTTGTCAGTCAGAAGAAGTCTGCTTCCAAGAGTGCCAGTTCCAAAGGTGGTGCTCAGACCACGAACTTCGAGATTTCAGCGGTTGATTACGAAGAGAACCGCCATTTCTGGCTTTCTCATTATTTCCGTGAGAACTATGACCGATGGATGCGTACCTTGCCAACGATTGCCAGTGGCATTACGATGAAACGTGTTGAGCTGTGGGTTACAAACAAGAACGCTTCCACTCAAAACAATCGCAACCTCATCGCTTTCACCGACTTGGGCGAAGCAAAGCATATTTGGAATACCTCATGGAGCGGTGTGGCTGTCAACCAGCCTCAGAACCGTGCCAATGACCTTTACCAAACCATAGTCAACCAGCATCCAGAAGCTCGTGACATCAGCCAGGCCACCAACTCGCTGGATGCCATTCCTGGATTCAGAGGCGGACAGGACTATGAGAAGCTGCAATCGGCCCGCTTACTCACCAGTTCTGAGTACTCGCTCAACTCTGCACTGGGCTATGTTTCTCTGAACTTCCAATTGCAACCAGACGAAGTGCTGGCTGTGGCTTTTGAATATACTCTGAACGGGCAGACTTATCAGGTCGGTGAATTTGCCAGTGACTTGACCGACAACACCCAATGCCTTTTTGTCAAAGTGCTGAAATCTACCACCAGCTCTCCACGCATGGGAAACTGGCCGTTGATGATGAAGAATGTGTATTCGTTGGGAGCTACCTCGGTTCAGCGTGAGAAGTTCCGTCTCGACGTGAAGTATCAGAACGACACGGCCGGTGTCTATCAGACCTACCTTCCAGACGCCGCCTTGAAAGCCACACCCTTGTTGCGTGCCATGAACCTCGACCGACTCGACAATAACAACCGAGCCAACAGCGATGGACAGTTTGACTACATCGAGGGTTATACTATTTCCAAAGGCCGAATCATTTTCCCCGTGGCTGAACCGTTCGGAGACAATCTGCGTCAGTGGATTGGTTCTGATGCCGTGGCGGACAAGTATTGCTTCGATGCTCTTTACGACAGCACCAAGACCATCGCCAAGCAGATTGCCGAACAAAACAAGTTCATGCTCGTTGGACGTTACAAAGGAACGAGCGGCGCCGAGATTGACCTCGGAGCAACCAACATTGCACCTGGTTCAGTCGTTGTCACGGCAGGAGGCGTCACCTTGACGGAGAACGTCGATTACCGTGTGGACTACTCGATGGGTATGGTGACGATCCTCAATCAGAGTCTTATCGATGCAGGCACGAAGATCAATGCCAGCGTGGAATCGAACGACGTCTATGGGATGCAGCGCAAGACCATGTTGGGCTTGAACTGGGACTATGAGTTCTCAAAGAATTTCGTTCTCGGCGGTACGTTCCAGTTCCTCAACGAACAACCGCTGACGACCAAGGTCAACATGGGCAGCGAACCGCTGAAGAACACATTGTGGGGATTGCACATGGACTGGAAGAAAGAGAGCCAATGGCTGACCAATGCACTGAACGCCATTCCGTTGCTTAACTTCACCGCGCCTTCGCAAATCTCTTTTAGTGCTGACTTCGCCCAGCTCATTGCCGGACAGAACCGTAAGGTACAGGGCGGAGCTTCCTATATGGATGACTTCGAGAACACCAAGACCCGCATGAGCATTTCGACACCTACGGCTTGGATGATGTCCAGCGTGCCCACTCCTTTTGAAGGGTCGAGGCTGACCAGTGATGTGCGTTCGGGGTATCAACGTGCCTTGTTGGCTTGGTACTACATCGATCCCATCTTCACCCGTCGCAGTAGTTCGCTTACGCCGTCACACATCAAGAGCGACCTCAATCAACTTTCCAACCACTATGTCCGTGAGGTGTTTGAGCGTGATCTCTATCCTAATAAGTCTCAGAACAGCTACAGCGAAGCCGCTTCCCTGAACGTGCTCAACCTGGCATACTATCCCGATGAACGTGGAGCTTATAACCTCAACCCTGAGTTGGATGAGCGTGGACGTCTGCTCCGTCCCAAGGAGAATTGGGGAGGCATGATGCGTAAGATGGAAAATCCCGACTTCGAGGCACAGAACATTGAATATCTGGAATTCTGGATGCTCGACCCCTTTATCTATACTGGCGACGATCAGAGCTATGGCGGTGAGTTGTACATTGACCTTGGTGAAGTGTCTGAAGATGTCTTGAAGGATGGCAAGAAGTTCTACGAGAGCGGCTTGCCTGTGGACGACAGTCCGACTTATTTCGAGGAAACCGTCTGGGGACGTGTGCCCACTTCTACCAGCGTCACCTACGCTTTCAATAATGAAGGTGGCGCGCGTGCGAAGCAAGACGTCGGCCTTAATGGCCTCAATAGTACTCAGGAACGTTCTTATGCTGCCTATCAACAGTATCTCGCTGCCATTCAGGGCAAGGTCTCTCCAGAAGTCTTCGACAGCATTGCTGCCGACCCGGCAGGAGACGACTACCACTACTACCGTGGTTCTGACTTCGACCTCAACCATGTCAGCATCCTCGACCGTTATAAGCGTATCAATCTGCCCGAAGGCAACTCACCAGACACCGAGAACTCGCCCGAAAGCTATGAGACCGCCTACAAGACCACGCCCGACGTGGAGGACATCAATCAGGACTATACGCTGAACGAGTACGAAAAATATTTCCGCTATCATATCAGTATCCATCCGGGTGATACCGTTGTCGGCCAGAACTTTATCGCTGACATCCGGCGCATCCGTCCCAAGTTGCGCAATGGAGAGTCGGAAAACGAACGATGGTTCCAGTTCCGTGTGCCGTTGGAGGAGTATCTGAAGGCCGAGGGCGGCATCACCGACTTCACCAGCATCCGCTTCATCCGCATGTACATGACTGGCTTCGAGAAACCGATCATTCTCCGATTCGCTACTTTCGACCTTGTTCAGGCCGACTGGCGACAGTATGAACAGAGCCTCTACAGCGGCAAATCGCCCAGCATAACAGGAACGCTGGAGGTCAGTGCGGTCAGCATCGAGGAAAACAACGAGAAGCAACCCGTCAATTACGTACTCCCGCCGGGCGTAAGCCGTGTCACCGACCCTGCACAGACGCAGCTTGTGGAGGATAACGAACAGGCCTTGTCGCTTATTGCCAAGAACCTGGCACCAGGTGATGCGCGTGCCGTCTTCAAGAACTGTCGCTACGACATGCGTCAGTACAAACATCTTCAGATGTTCGTCCATGCCAACGCCCTCGCAGGTGATGTCACCGACTTGCGCGACGGCGAGACGTCGGTCTTCCTGCGTGTAGGTTCCGACTACAAGAGCAATTTCTATGAGTATGAGGTTCCGCTGAAGCTGACGCCAGAGCGTTTCCCCCTTTATGACCAGTATAACGGGGCCGATTGTCGTGCCGTGTGGCCAGAGGAGAACATGATAGACATCGACCTCAGCAAGTTCACTGCCCTGAAGAAGAACCGCAACCGCGAGAAGAGCCTTGGTAATACATCCTATAATCAGGAGTTCAGCGAATTTGACAGCGACCATCCCAGCAACCGCTTGACGGTGATGGGCAATCCGACCTTGGGCGAAGTGAAGACCATCATGATTGGTATTCGCAACAACGGACGCACCGTCAAGAGTGTGGAGGTCTGGGCCAACGAGCTTCGTCTTCAAGAGTTTTCCAACGAAGGTGGCTGGGCAGCACAGGCAGCCTTGAACATTCAGCTTTCCGACCTCGGTTCGGTCAACGTGCAAGGGCATTATGAGAAAGCCGGCTTTGGCGGCATCGAACAAAGTGTCTCTGAACGCAGCAACGACGACACCTTCGAATATACCATTACCACCCAAATGGACCTTGGTAAACTGCTGCCGCCCAAGGCAAAAGTCAACTTCCCGTTCTACTACAGCTACGCTAAGGAAACCGTCAAGCCGAAGTACAACCCGCTCGACACCGATATGCTGCTTTCCGATGCCCTCGACGCAGCCACCACCAAGCACGAGAAAGACAGCATCACCAGTCTTACCACCCAAAAGCAGGTGACCAAGAACCTTTCCTTCACGGGCGTCAAGGTGAACATCCAGACGAAGAAGCACCCCATGCCTTACGATCCGGCCAACTTCACCTTCAATTACAGCCACACTCATACCTATAATGTTGGCGAGACCACTGTCTATGAGCACGAGAAGTCTTGGCGTGGTGGATTGAACTACAGCTGGTCGCCCAACTGGAAGGCTTGGGAACCTTTCAAACAGCTGAAATCCAAGTCGAAGTGGCTCGACTTGTTGAAGGCACAGAACTTCAACTTTGCACCGCAGAGCCTCACGTTCAACACCGACATCGTCCGCACCTATTATGAGATTCAGGAACGCGACATGGAGAACCTGGAATCGCCCAATGCCATTCCCGTGCGTTGGACGCCCACCTTCCTCTGGAATCGAGAATTTAGTTTGCGTTGGGACTTGACCAAAGCTCTTCACTTCACTTTCCAAAGCGGCACGCACGCCGAGATCGAGGAACCTTATACGCCCGTCAACAAAGACTATTATCCAGACCGCTATTCGGCATGGAAAGACAGCGTCATCCACAGTATCAAGGGCTTCGGCACGCCACTCGATTACCAGCAGAGCGTGCAGGCCAGCTACAAGGTGCCTTTCGAGAAGATTCCTCTCACCGACTGGATTTCGGCAGATGCCAGCTATCAAGGCACATACTCGTGGAAACGCGGTGCAGAACTGGAGGATGGCGGCACCCTCGGCAACAACATCAACAACCAGCGCAGCATCAACCTCAACGGCAAGCTGAACATGGAGACCCTCTATAACCATTCAACCTTCCTCAAGGAAGCCAACAAACGTTTCTCCACTTCGACCATCAAGAGCGAAGGCCGGAAGAAAGACCAGGCCAAGAAAAAGGAGAAGGAAGCCAAGAAGAAGGAAGAAGAGGCGGCTGCCAAGAAACGTGCGGAGGCCGAGAAGAAAGCTGCCGCTGGTGACAGCACGGCGTTGAAGGCGCTCGACGATGCTTCTAAGGTCAAACCGCAAACCAACGCCAAGGGTGTCAGCGACCAGAAGGAGAAGCAAGTCAAGGGCTTTGCCGGAGAGGTGACGTTGCCCGATTCTGCCGTCAGCCTGAAGCATGGGCAGAAGAGCAAGCACATCCGCGTGACCGCCAAGACCGAGGACGGCAAGGCATTCGACATCAAGTACAAGGTCGTTGACGACAATACCATCCGCATTCTGCCGTCCAAGGCCATGCTGGCTGCTGCAAAGAAAGCCGAGAAAGAGGCTGAAAAAGCCAGAAAGGAGGCCGAGAAAGCTCGTCGGCAAGCCGAGAAGAAGGCCGTGAAAGACAGCCTTCTTCTGGCCGCACGCGTGTCAGAACTCACAGCTGCCGGTGACAGCGTGTCATTGGCCCTTCGTGATTCCCTCCTGGCCGCAGCCGCCGTTCCATCTGTTCCGGCAGACAGTGCCTCAAAGGACGTGCCAGCTGCCACAGATAGCAGCACCCTTGCCACCGCCCTTGCTCCGCTGAAGCTGCGTGTCAACGTCGTCGCCAAACCCAAGCCCGAGGACCAGAAGTGGTACCAATGGGCTCAGGCTGGTGCGCGCTTTCTCATGATGTTGCGCAATGTCAGCATCAGCTACCGCAACACCTACGCCCTTGCCTTGCCCGGTTTTATGCCGAATGTGGGCGACATGCTGGGTCAGCGCAAGACTGACGGCCTCTTGTCGCCAGGCCTTGACTTCGCCTTCAGCCTCGTGGGCGACAGCTACATCGAACGAGCCAAGGCAAACAACTGGCTGCTCAACAATGACAGCGTGGCCACGCCTGCCACCACCAATGCCATGGAAGACTTTCAGATCAAGGCCACTTTGGAGCCGTTGCCGGACTTGAAGATCGACCTTAATGCCAGCCGGACGATGAACCGTTCCAAGAGCATACAATATATGTACTTTGGTAATCCCACGACGCAGACGGGCTCGTTCAACATGACCACCATCAGCATCCGAACCGCCTTCAAGAGCCGTGGCAATGCCGGCAACGGTTACGACAGCGAACCTTTCCGCAATTTTCAGAGCTATTTGGGCATCATGCAGCAACGCCAGGAGGCTCGTTATGCAGGCACTCAATATCCGGCGGGCACAGGAATGTCGGGAGTGTTCAATCCCGAGAACGGAACGGTCAATCCATACAGCGCGGACGTGATGGTGCCGGCCTTCCTCGCCGCCTACACTGGTCGCCGTGCTGCCAATTCGCCGTTAGACATCTTCCCGGCTGTTACGCGGATGCTGCCCAACTGGAGCTTCAGCTACAAAGGACTCTCCAACCTGCCTTGGGTGCGCGACCACCTGAAGAGCGTCACCCTCACCCACGGCTACAAGAGCATCTACAGCGTAGGCTCCTACAACTCCTTCGCCTCGTGGGTAGAGTACATGGGTGGCGACGACATGGGCTATGTCCAGAACACCACCACCGGCTCCTTCACACCATCGTCGATGTACGACATTTCCACTGTCAGCATCAACGAATCGTTCTCGCCCCTCGTCGGACTGAACGTGACCATGCAGAACAACATGACACTGAAACTGGAGTACAAGAAAACGCGTGTGCTCACGTTGAGCATGACCTCTGCCCAGATCAACGAAGCCAGCTCCGCCGACATCGTCTTTGGATGGGGCTACAAAGTCAACGACTTCAAGATCGGCAGCCTCTTTGGAAGCAAGAGTAGCAGTCAGAAAGCTTCCTCGAAGAGCAAAGGCAAGGGGGCTGCAGATAGAAACGCCACCGACGAGAAGGGAGCCAACAAGAACAACAACAAGAATGCGTCGCGCAATAGCGGCAGGAGCAACTTCGCCCATGACCTGAACCTGCGCTTCGACTTCTCTTATCGTGACCAGGATGCCATCACCCGCAACATCCAGACGTCTCTTTCCGAGGCAACCAGCGGCAACAGGGCCATCAAAGTCAGTTTTGCCGCCGACTACACGCTCAGCCGCTATGTCACCCTCTCGCTCTACTATGATCGTCAGCGCAACCAACCCCTGCTCTCGTCATCGGCCTATCCAACTATCACACAGGACTTTGGCTTCAACATGCGCTTCACGCTGACGCGTTGATGCTCTTTTTATTGGAAGGGCATAACAGCCGTTACACTGCTTTTCCCACAAAAAAGCCTCAATCCCTCACCTGCAATCGTTTGTAAGCCAGCTAATTGAGGCAAGAGGTGAGGGATTGAGGCTTTTTTTGAGAAAAACACATGAGTGGAGGGGGTGGAAATTGTTGTCTGAAAGGGTGGAAAGATGGAGTGGGAGGTCTGTGCTGAAGTTCGGAAGGTGCAGACCTTCTGTTCGGAACGTATATACCTTCTGCGGTGAAGGTCTATACCTTCCCCTTCAACCCGTTGCCCGTCATGATGTGGATGGTTTCTGGGCTGAAAAGGAGGCTCGAAAGCAAAAAAGTTGCGGGTTCGTAGCGCGTAATTCAAGAATAATGCGTACCTTTGCGCCGCTTTTCGCGAGAAACCAACAGAAAAAAGGCTTTAAGCCCCTCACACACACATCGTTTGATTTGCTATGGAATTGGACATCCTCACGGCCATTTCACCGATTGACGGTCGCTATCGTTCGAAAACAGAAACACTGGATTGCTATTTCTCTGAATTTGCGCTGATTCGTTATCGCGTCCGCGTAGAAATTGAATACTTTATCTCCTTGTGCGAGTTGCCTCTGCCGCAGCTGGCCGCCTTCCCCCGTGAAGCCTTTCCTCGTCTGCGCCGAATCTACGAGGACTTCTCTGAGCAGGATGCCGCGCGCGTCAAGGAGATTGAAAGCGTGACGAACCACGACGTGAAGGCCGTGGAGTATTTCATTAAGGAGAAAGCCGATGATCTTTCCACCTTCAAGGAATTCATCCACTTTGGCCTCACCTCGCAGGACATCAACAACACCAGCGTGCCGTTGAGCATCAAGGAAGCGCTGTCCGATGTCTATGAACCTTTGATGGCCACGTTGCTGGCTCAGCTGCGGACGATGGCGGAGGAATGGAAAGACATCCCCATGCTGGCCAAGACCCACGGTCAGCCAGCCTCGCCCACACGTCTGGGCAAGGAAATCATGGTCTTTGTCTATCGTCTGGAGCGCCAGCTGGAACTTTTGCGTGCTTGTCCCCTCACGGCCAAGTTTGGCGGTGCCACCGGCAACTTCAACGCCCATCATGTCGCCTATCCCGACATCGACTGGCGTGACTTTGCCAACCGTTTTGTCTGTGAGCGTCTGGGCTTGGAGCGCGAACAGTGGACGACCCAGATTTCCAACTACGACTGTCTGGCAGCCCTCTTCGACGGCCTTCGCCGCGTGAACACCGTGCTCATCGACCTCGACCGCGACATCTGGCAGTATATCTCAATGGGCTATTTCCGTCAGCGAGTGAAGGCGGGCGAGGTGGGCTCGAGTGCGATGCCCCACAAGGTCAACCCCATCGACTTCGAGAACTCCGAAGGCAATCTGGGTATGGCCAATGCCATCTTCGGTCACCTCTCTCAGAAGTTGCCCGTGAGTCGCTTGCAACGTGACCTGACCGACAGCACCGTCCTGCGTAATGTCGGCGTGCCGCTTGGTCACACCGTGATAGCTGTTCAGAGCACGCTCAAAGGTCTTTCCAAACTTCTCCTCAACGAAGAGGCCATCCGTCTTGACCTCCAGCAGAATTGGGCCGTCGTGGCAGAGGCCATCCAGACCATCCTCCGTCGCGAAGGCTATCCCAATCCCTACGAAGCCCTGAAGGCTCTCACCCGCACGGGAGCAGCCATCAGTTCCGAGCTCATCGCCCAGTTCATCGACACCCTCGATGTGGCAGATGCTGTCAAGGAAGAGCTCAGACAAATCACCCCAGAGAACTACACCGGGCTATGAGTTTCAAAAACCTCCTGAGCCCAATCATTTTATAATATTTTATCAACAACAATGGAAAACAATGATGAAAAGTGGCGCGAGAACTTCGCCGCCAATGAGGGAAAAGACGAAAACCGTGAAGGTTTTACTCCCTCCTACAACAGAGAACAGAACCGCAGCTATGGAAACACGGGCCGCACTCCGCGCCCACGCATCCAACGCCCCGTCTATGGCAGCAATGCCGAAGGCGAACGTCGCACCTACCGTCCTCACTACGACGCCAATGGCCATGCACAGGACGACCAGCAGGAGGAAAACTCGCGCGGCTATCAGCCTCGTGGCGGCTACCAACCGCGTGAAGGTGGCTATCAGCCCCGCAACAACTATAATCGCGAAGGCGGCTACCAGCCTCGTGGCTACAACCGCGAAGGCGGCTATCAGCCTCGTGGCGGCTATCAACCGCGCGAAGGCGGCTACCAGCCCCGCAACAACTATAATCGCGAAGGCGGTTTCCAGCCACGTGAAGGCGGCTACGGCTATCAGCGTCCCTTCCAACCCCGTGGCGGCTATGGTCAGCAGGGTGGCTATCAGCAGCGTGGCGGCTACGGCCCCCAGCGTGGTGGCTACGGTCAGCCCCGTGGAGGCTATGGTCCCCAGCGTGGTGGCTACGGCCCTCAGCGTGGCTTCGGTGGTCCTCGCCGTCAGCATTCTGCCGACTACGACCCCAATGCCAAGTACAGCTTCAAGAAGCGCATCGAGTATTCGGAGGCACATATCGACCCTGAAGCTCCCATCCGTCTGAACAAGTTCCTGGCAAACGCCGGTATCTGCTCACGTCGCGAAGCCGACACGTTCATCGAAGCAGGTGTTGTCAGCGTCAACGGAACAGTCGTCACGGAACTTGGCACCAAGGTGAAGCGTTCTGACGAAGTCAAGTTCCACGACCAGCTCGTGCGCATCGAGAAGAAGGTCTATGTCTTGCTGAACAAGCCCAAGGACTATGTCACCACCAGCGACGACCCCCAGAACCGCAAGACGGTCATGGATCTCGTCAAAGGTGCTTGCGACGAACGCATCTACCCCGTAGGCCGCCTCGACCGCAACACCACGGGCGTGCTCTTGCTGACAAACGACGGCGAACTGGCCTCTAAACTCACGCACCCCCAGTACCTCAAGAAAAAGATCTATCATGTTTATACCGACAAGGCAGTAACGCTGGCCGACCTTCGCCAGATTGCAGAAGGCATCCAGCTGGAAGACGGAGAGATTCGCGCAGATGCTGTCGAGTATGCTTCGCCGACCGACAAGAAGCAAGTTGGCATAGAAATCCACAGCGGTCGCAACCGCATCGTCCGACGCATCTTTGAGCACCTTGGCTATAAGGTCACAAAACTCGACCGCACCTTCTTCGCTGGCCTCACCAAGAAGAACCTCAAGCGCGGCGACTGGCGCTACCTCACCGAGAAGGAAGTGGATATGCTGCGCATGGGAGCGTTTGAGTAAGAGCTCGCGCTGTGCGAGAAGTTTAAAGTTTAAGGTTTAAAGTTGAATGTAAATTCATTTGAACTTAGAAACCTTAAACTGCAAACATCGCAAAACGGCAGAGCATTTCTCCTTAAACATTAAACAATAAACATTAAACTAAAATGCAACGTACAAAAGTCATAGATGCGCTGAAGCGGACAGACTTCGGCAGCGACATAACGGTCATGGGATGGGTGCGCTCAAAGCGTGGCTCAAAAGGGATTTTCTTTATTGCCCTCAATGATGGTTCCACCATTAAGAACATTCAGATTGTAGGCGAGGACCAGAACTTTGACGAGTCTGTCGTAAAACTCATCACCACCGGCGCGTGCCTGAAAGTGAAAGGGGTGCTTGTCGAGAGTCCCGCTGCCGGTCAGGCCAGCGAGATTCAGGCCAGCGAGATTGAGGTTCTTGGCACGTGCGGTGCCGACTATCCCATGCAGAAGAAGGGGCAGACTTTCGAGTACATGCGCCAGCACGCACACATGCGCTTGCGTACCAATACTTTTGGTGCTGTCATGCGCATCCGTCACAACATGGCGATGGCCATCCACACCTACTTCCACGAGCATGGTTTCTTCTACTTCCACACTCCGCTCATCACGGCTTCTGACTGTGAAGGCGCTGGCAACATGTTCCAGGTCACGACCAAGAACCTCTACGACCTGAAGAAGGACGAGAACGGCAAGATCATCTACGACGATGACTTCTTCGGCGAGCAAACCTCGCTCACCGTGAGCGGACAGCTCGAAGGTGAACTCGGTGCCACCGCACTGGGTGCCATCTACACCTTCGGTCCCACCTTCCGTGCCGAGAACAGCAACACGCCTCGCCACCTGGCCGAGTTCTGGATGATTGAGCCCGAAGTGGCTTTCCTGGATCAGGAAGAACTCATGGACCTCGAGGAAGACTTCATCAAGTACTGCGTCCGCTGGGCGCTGGATCATTGCAAGGATGACCTGGAGTTCCTCAACAACCCACGTCTCGACCCACACCTCATCGAGCGTCTCGAAGGAGTGCTCAAAGAGGAGTTCGTGCGCCTGCCCTATACCGAAGGCATCCGCATCCTGCAAGAAGCCATCAAGAACGGCAAGAAGTTCGAGTTCCCCTGCAACTGGGGCGATGACCTCGCCAGCGAGCACGAACGCTACCTCGTGGAAGAGTACTTCAAGAAGCCTGTTATCATGACCGACTATCCCACCGCCATCAAGTCCTTCTATATGAAGCAGAATGCGCCGCAGGGCGAGGGTAGCGTGGGCTATCGCGGATGCGTGGCTCCCGGTCCCACCATGCAAGGAACCGACGTCCTCTTCCCCTCCATCGGCGAGATCATCGGCGGCAGCGTCCGTGAGGAAAGCCTCGAGAAACTGCAGGGCGAGATCGACCGTCGACACATGGACACCACCCATCTGGAATGGTATCTCGATACCCGCCGCTGGGGCAGTTGTCCGCACGCTGGCTTCGGCCTCGGCTTCGAGCGACTGATTCTCTTCGTGACGGGAATGCAGAACATTCGCGACGTCATCCCCTTCCCCCGTACACCCAAGAATGCCATGTTCTAAGCATGGCATTCTTTGCTCTTCCTTAGACAATTATGGCACAGCTCTTTGTACCAGCAAGGCTCAGAGGTCTTTTGACCTTCCTTTTCATCAGCCTCTCTGTAGCCCTTTCTGCGCAGGGCATTCAGGTCTCCGACTTCCATTTCGACGAGTTCGATTCTGCTGCCAATACGGAAGGTACGGCCTTCCCAGATCCCAACAACGGCAACAAGTGTGCCCTCATCAAGGTGCACACCACCCAGCGGGGCTTCACCTTCGACGTCGGTGTGCTCGGCGTGGCAAAGACCGAGCCTCAGGGCGGCAGCCATCCCACGCAGATCTGGGTCTATGTGCCGCAGGGCGTGAAACGCATCAGCATCATGCACCCGCAGCTGGGTGAGCTCCTGGACTACGACCTTGGCATGACGCTGAAGTCTGCTAAGACCTACCACCTCACCCTCCAGACAGGCACCGTGCAGACCGTTGTCAACCCGACGCTGCAGAAGCAGTTTGCCGTCTTCACCCTCGTGCCTGCCAATGCCTCGTTGGAGGTCGATGGCGAGGCGTGGGAAGTGAATGCGCAGGGGCAGGCGGCCCGCATGCTGCCCTTTGGCACCTACCAGTACCGCGCCACCGCCCCGCGTTATAAAGCCTCTTCCGGCCAGTTCACCATCGGTAAGGAGAAGCACACAGAGACCATCACCCTCACGCCCAACTTCTCCACCATCACCTTCCAGGCCCCTGCCGGCGCCGAGGTATGGGTGGACGGGCAGCGTCGCGGCACGGGCACCTGCAGCATGGACCTCACCGCCGGCGAGTACCAGGTGGAATGTCGGCAGGAGAGCCACCTCGCCACCACGAAGGTCATCACCGTCGGTGCCAACCAGCCCCGCACCATCCAGCTCGATGCTCCGCGGCCTATCTACGGCCTCCTCTCTGTCAGTTCTACGCCCTTCGGTGCGAAGGTCACCGTGGATGGCAAGGCCGTCGGCGAGACGCCTCTCTCCCTCGATAATGTCCTTATCGGTCAGCGGCAGGTCGCCGTCAGCATGGATGGCTACACTTCCCCCGCTGCCAAGACGGTGTTGGTCTCGCAGGAGCAGGCTGCTGAGGTGGATTTCCAGATGGAGAAGCAGGCCGCACCTGTGGCCACTACGCCCGCTTCGCCTCAAGGCCGTGCCGGCACCCGTTCCTTCACGGTCAAAGGTGTTGCCTTCACGATGGTGGCCGTGGAGGGCGGAACGTTCACCATGGGTGCCACTTCCGAGCAGGGCGGCGATGCTCTTTACGATGAGAAACCAGCCCATCAGGTCACCCTTTCCTCTTTCTCCATCGGACAGACGGAGGTGACGCAGGCGCTGTGGCAGGCGGTGATGGGCAGCAACCCGTCCAAATTTAAGGGGGATAACCGCCCAGTGGAGAAGGTGAGTTGGGAGGATTGCCAGGAGTTTATTCAAAAGCTGAATCAACTGACCGGCCAGCGCTTCCGCCTTCCTACGGAGGCCGAATGGGAATATGCCGCCCGTGGCGGCAACAAGAGCAAGGGCTATAAGTACAGTGGCAGCAACGACCTTGGCAGCGTAGCGTGGTATGGTGGCAATAGCGGCCGCTCAACCCATGATGTCGCTACGAAGGCCCCGAACGAATTGGGCCTCTATGACATGAGCGGCAACGTATCCGAGTGGTGTCAGGACTGGTATGAGTATCATAAGAAGAGCCCCAGCAGCAATCCTTCCGGCCCCTCCTCGGGCGATAACCGTGTGATACGGAGTGGCAGCTGGGGCGCCTCTGCTTCGAATTGTCGTGTTGCGATACGGGACGCCTATACGCCCACGTATCGGAGCGACAACGGCGGCTTCCGCCTCGCCCTTTAGTTCCTTCCCTGCGGAAGAGCGAAGCGAAAAGCCCAAAAAGAGAAAAAAGGATTTGTCCCTGCCGTGTCTGTGCCGGAAAGAGGCGGCATGAAGCCGCCCAAAGAGGCACAGACGCGGCAGGGACGCAAGGAAGAAATCCGCGCGAAGCGCGGAGAAAACGCCCTCATCCGCAGGCAAGACGCTCATCCTGCCTGCATCCTCTGCCGAAGACAGCCAAGTGAAGTGATCATTCGGTGATGATGGAATGATTATTCCATCATCACCGAATGATCATTCCATCATCATGGAATAATCAAAAGTGTTAAGAGAAATCGGCGGAAGAGTTAAGGGAAATGGTCGGTAGGCTCAAGGGAGAAGGACGAATGTGTCTTGACTTCTATGGGAAAAGATAGGTTGTTAGATGGAAGTTTGCCAGCGTCTGTGCAAAAACAACGGGAAAATCATGTTCTTTCGGGAAAAAGACTTATCTTTGCAGCCAGTTTGTGAAGAATACAATAGTCACCATGTAAATATGAATACGCGCATCATAGCCTCGCTCGGGGCCTGCCTCCTTCTCTTCCTCCTGCCCCTCACCCTCTCAGCTCAGAACTGGGATGTGGTGAAGAGCAGTCCCGATTATGTCTATGGCGAGGGCGTGGGTGCCACCATCGCAGAAGCCGACCAGCGGGCACTGGCCGACCTGACGTCGAACATCTCGGTGTTCGTGCAGTCGGACTTCGAGATGACGACCACCAACCAGCAGGATGGCAGTCGGGTGTCGTCCGGCAGTTATGCCGCCAGCCGCATGAAGACCTATTCGCAGGCCACGCTGACGAATACCGAACGCATCGTGCTCTCGCCGGAACCCAATGCCCGTGTGGGACGATGGATGAAGAAGACGGAGGTCGATAAGCTCTTCCAACTTCGCCTGGCCAAGGCACAGGACTTGGCCGCTTCCGCTCGGCGTGCCGAGGCAGCAGGCAAGGTGGACGACGCCCTGCGCTATTACTACTGGGCCTACGCCCTCACGCAGTCGCTGCGTTACCCTTCGAAGGCTACGTTCACCGACGACGAAGGGCAGCAACACCTGCTGACGACTTGGCTGCCGCAGCAGATGCGACAGGTGATGGACGACGTGGCGTGCCAGATGTCGCGCCGCGAAGGCGATGACATCGAGGTGGCCTTCTCCTTCCGCGGCCGCCCAGTGTCGAGCCTGGACTTCACCTACTTCGACGGTCGCGACTGGTGCCCCATCACCAGTGCCTCTGATGGTCGCGGCCTGATGGAGATGGCCGAGGGCTACAACGGGCAGACGCTACAGCTGCGCCTGGAATATGAATACCGCACGGAAGCACATATCGACCGCGAGCTGGAAGGCGTGCTGGCGGTGGTGCCCTCGCTGGCCTTCCCGAAAGCCACGAAGACCTTCAGCGCCAAGGCCACGCAGGAAGCCGCTCCCACAAGACGAGACCTCACCCCCGGCCTTTCTTCGAAAAGAGAGGGGAGTGATGGTGTCTTGAGTAACGGCGAGGGCAGCAGGACAGCCATGCCCTCGGCCCTGGCAGACGACAAGGCATACGCCAGTGTCGTGCAACGTGTGCTGACCGCCATCCGAGGCCGCAGCTATCAGTCGGTAACGGACTGCTTCACCGACGAAGGACGCGACGTGTTTCAACGTCTGGTGCAGTACGGCCAGGCCCGCCTGGTAGGTACGCCTCAGCCCGTGTTCCACCGTTCGGCCGACGGCGTGGTATGCCGTGGCGTGCAGATGTCTTTCAGCTTCGCCCGCGGTCTGCGTAAATCGTTCGTGGAAGAAGTGGTGTTCACCCTCGACACCGATGCCCGCATCAAGAATGTCAGCTTCGGCCTCGGACAGGTGGCCGAGCAGGATATCCTCTGCAAAGGCGTCTGGGACGAGAACGTGCGGGTGGCCATCATGCAGTTTCTCGAGAACTACAAGACGGCCTACGCCCTGAAGCGACTGGACTACCTGAACACCATCTTCGACGACAACGCCGTCATCATCACGGGCAGCGTGGCGCGCAACTCAGGTCAGCGCGGGATGCGTCTCGACACAGACTCGCGCCGTTTCACCCAGAAGGACGTGCGCTACAACCGCCAGACCAAGGAGCAGTATATGCGCAACCTGCGGCGCTGCTTCGACAGCAATGAATTCGTGAACATCCGCTTCTCCAACAATGACGTGGTGAAACTGGGCAAGGGTGGCGAGATGTACTCCATCCAAATTGAGCAGGACTACTACAGCACCACCTACGGCGACCACGGCTACCTCTTCCTGATGGTCGATTTGAACGATGCCGAGCACCCGCTCATCAAAGTGCGAACGTGGCAACCGGAGAAAGACCCGAACTTCGGACTTTACGGTCCGGGGGACTTCAAGTGAGGGCGTTTTCTCAGCACAAAGTCGGTGAAAGTGTGCAAGCTTTGACCGATTTTGTGCTTTTTGTTTTGAAAAAAGAGGATAAAGCAGTACTTTTGCACCGCTTTACATGTAGTGAATGATAAAACGTTAAACAAAATCAATATGGCTTTGAAAATCGTTGTGCTGGCCAAGCAAGTGCCAGACACCCGTAATGTGGGCAAGGACGCGATGACAGCCGAAGGAACGGTGAATCGCGCTGCCCTGCCTGCCATTTTTAATCCAGAAGATCTGAATGCCCTGGAGCAGGCACTGCGCCTGAAGGAGCAGAACCCAGGTTCCACGGTGGGCATCCTCACGATGGGACCTCCCCGTGCCGGTGAAATCATCCGCCAAGGACTTTATCGTGGTGCTGACACTGGCTGGCTGCTGACCGACCGCCTGTTCGCAGGTGCCGACACACTCGCCACCTCCTACGCCCTGGCCACCGCCATCAAGAAGATTGGTGACGTCGATATCGTCATCGGAGGTCGTCAGGCCATCGACGGCGACACGGCTCAGGTGGGGCCTCAGGTGGCTCAGAAACTGGGCCTGAACCAAGTAACCTATGCAGAAGAGGTGCTTTCCGTAAAAGACGGAAAGGCTACTATCAAGCGCGTCATCGACGGCGGCGTGGAGACCGTGGAGGCACCTCTGCCCGTGGTCATCACCGTCAACGGAAGCGCAGCCCCCTGCCGTCCCCAGAACGCCAAGCTGGTGATGAAGTACAAGCGCGCCACCTGCCCCATGGAACGCCCGGCCGAAGGAACGCCCTACGACCACCTCTATGAGGAGCGTCCTTACCTGACACTCAACCAGTGGAGCGTGGCCGACGTGGAGGGCGACCCCGCTCAGTGCGGCCTTGCAGGCTCTCCCACGAAGGTGAAGGCCGTGAAGAACATCGTCTTCCAGGCGAAGGAGTCGAAAACTTTGACGGCTTCTGACGCTGATGTCGAGGGAATGATCAAAGAATTGTTGGAAGAAAAGATCATCGGATAGAAGACCTCCCTCACCCTCCCTTGTAGGGAGGGAGTGGTCACCTTTCAAGAATAAAAAAAGAGAACGACTATGCAAGATAATCAATCCGCACAAGTAAATACTCCCCTCCATACCAGGGAGGGGCATGGGGGTGGACCCGTCTGTGTCTATTGTGAGATAGAAGGCACCCTCGTACAGGAAGTATCTCAGGAGTTGCTGACCAAGGGTCGCAAACTCGCCAATGAACTGAAGGTTGAGCTCCACGCTGTCGTGGTAGGTACTGGAATAAAGGGAAAGGTCGAGGAGCAGATTCTGCCCTACGGCGTCGATAAGCTCTTCGTCTTCGACGGCGAAGGCCTCTTCCCCTACACTTCGGCTCCCCACACCGACATCCTCGTCAACCTCTTCAAGGAAGAACAGCCGCAGATCTGCCTCATGGGCGCCACGGTCATCGGTCGCGACCTCGGTCCCCGTGTCTCGTCTTCCCTCACCAGCGGCCTCACAGCCGACTGCACAGAACTGGAGATTGGCGAGTACGACGACAAGAAGAGCGGCAAGCACTATGACCAGTTGCTCTATCAGATTCGTCCCGCCTTCGGAGGTAACATCGTCGCCACCATCGTCAATCCCGACCATCGTCCCCAGATGGCTACGGTTCGTTCCGGCGTGATGCAGAAGGCCATCTACGAGGGCGCTTGCCGCAAGGAAGTTGTCTATCCCGAGGTCAGCAAGTATGTCTCTGCTGAGGCTTACGTTGTGAAAGTTCTCGACCACCATGTAGAGGCCGCCAAGCACAACCTGAAGGGCGCTCCCATCGTCGTCGCCGGCGGTTACGGTATGGGCTCGAAGGAAGGCTTCGACATGCTGTTCGAGCTGGCCAAGGTGCTGCACGGCGAGGTGGGCGGTTCACGTGCTGCCGTGGATGCAGGCTTCTGCGACCACGACCGTCAGATTGGTCAGACGGGCGTTACCGTGCATCCGAAAGTGTATATCGCCTGTGGTATCTCCGGACAGATCCAGCACATCGCCGGTATGCAGGACTCTGGCATCATCATCAGCGTCAACAGCGACCCCGATGCCCCCATCAACCGCATCGCCGACTACGTGATTGTTGGTACGGTGGAAGAGGTGGTGCCGAAGCTGATCAAGTACTATAAGCAGAATAGTAAGTAAAGCCTCACCCCCGACCCCTCTCCGAAAGGAGAGGGGGGTGAAAACTCAAAGATAAATGCCTAATGATTGGATAAAGACCTCTTCCCCAGATAGGTACGGACTGCTCAAAGAATACGCTAAGAAGAGCAGGCAGGAAATGACAGAAAGTGAATTTATCCTGTGGAACGCTTTAAGGGATTCGAGAAATGGTCTTCGGTTCAGACGGCAACATCCAATTGGCGACTATATAGCAGACTTCGTTTGTTTGAAAAGAAAGTTGGTAATAGAGGTGGATGGTGGCTATCATGATCATCCTCAACAGCAACAGGAAGACCAATGGCGTACAGATTTTCTTGAAAAAATGGGTTACGTGGTGCTTCGCTTCAGGAACGAAGAAATAAACAATAGCCTCAATGAGGTTTTAGAGAGAATTAATGCAGTGTTAATAAACGAATAATGTAATATGAATTACTATACAGACCATCCTGAAATAGAGTTTCATCTGAGTCATCCCTTGATGAAACGGATTGTTGACCTGAAGGAAAAAGGTTATGCTGACGCAAAGGAATATTCAGCCAGCTTAACTTCATCAGAGAATCCACCCTCCTCTCCCCTCTCCTTTCGGAGAGGGGGCGGGGGTGAGGCCGCTCCCGTTGACTACGAGGATGCCATCGAGAACTACAAGGCGATTCTCGACATCACGGGCGATGTGGCCGCTAACATCATCGGACCCAACTCCGAGAGCGTGGACCTCGAAGGACCGCACCTCGAGAACGGACGCATGATCTATGCCTCCAAGACCTTCGAGAACCTCGATGCCACCCGCAAGGCTGGTCTTTGGGGCGTCTCTATGCCTCGTCGCTACGGCGGCCTGAACCTGCCGAACCTCGTGTTCTCCATGCTCAGCGAGGTCATCTCCGCAGCCGATGCCGGCTTCCAGAACATCTGGAGCTTGCAGAGTTGTATTGATACCCTCTATGAGTTCGGCTCTGAGGAACAGCGTCAGAAGTATATTCCCCGTGTTTGTGCTGGTGAAGGAATGTCGATGGACTTGACTGAGCCCGATGCAGGTTCCGACTTGCAGCGTGTCATGTTGAAGGCTACCTTCGACGAGAAAGAGAACTGCTGGCGTCTGAATGGCGTGAAGCGCTTCATCACCAATGGTGATAGCGACATCCACCTTGTGCTGGCTCGTTCCGAGGACGGTACCAAAGACGGTCGCGGTCTGTCGATGTTCATCTACGACAAGCGCAATGGCGGTGTCAACGTGCGACATATTGAGCACAAGCTGGGCATCCACGGCTCTCCCACGTGTGAATTAACCTATAAGAACGCGCGCGCGGAACTCTGCGGCAGCACACGCCTCGGCCTCATCAAGTATGTGATGGCGCTCATGAACGGTGCCCGCCTCGGCATCGCCGCTCAGAGTGTGGGTCTCTCTCAGGAAGCTTACAACGAAGGACTTGCCTACGCTCGTGAACGTCAGCAGTTCGGCGAAAAGATTATCAACTTCCCCGCTGTCTTCGACATGCTTAGCCGCATGAAGGCCAAGCTCGATGCAGGTCGCTCGCTGCTTTATCAGACTGCTGCTTACGTGGACATCTACAAGTGCCTGGAGGACATTGAACGCGACCGCAAGCTCACGCCCGAAGAGAAGCAGGAACTGAAGAAGTACCAGCGCTTGGCAGACGCCTTCACACCGCTGGCCAAGGGCATGAACTCAGAGTATGCTAACCAGAATGCCTACGACGCCATTTCCATTCATGGTGGCAGCGGTTTCATCATGGAATACAAGAGCCAGCGCCTCTATCGCGACGCCCGCATCTTCTCGATTTACGAAGGAACCACACAGCTGCAAGTCGTCGCCGCCATTCGCTACATCATCAACGGCACCATGCTCCAGAACATCAAGGAGATGGCAGAAGGGTTGGTGTGCAGCGATGCAGTCGCAGCATTAAAGGCTCGCGTCGAAGCTCTCATTCCCGTTTATGAGGAAGCCCTCGCGACCGTCAAGGCGCTCGACAATCAAGATGCCATCGACTTCCTCTCACGTCGTCTCTACGATATGACCTGCGAGATTGTGATGTCTCTGCTCATCATCCGCGATGCCGCCGCAGCCCCCGAGCTCTTCGAGAAGAGTGCCAACGTCTATGTTCGCATGACCGAGGAAGATGTCATCGGCAAGGCCGCCTACATCAAGAACTTCAACGTCGAAAGTCTTGACAGCTTCCGTGCGGAGTGATGTTTTCGCTGAGCCATCACTGAGTATCAATCTCTGAATAGACAATAGCCTTTCTGCCAGAAGCGGAAAGGCTATTGTCTATTATTGGTGTCCGGTAAAAACGGACTTTCAGGCCGTTCCTCCAAGCCTCCTTAAGGCGGAATCAATGATAAAACCTATATAGACGGGCTGATGAGGTATCGACTATAAGATTACCGGACACCAATAAAAAAGTGATGAGAAGGAATGAATTTGCAAGATAAAAGCTTTCGATGGTAGGGGCTGAAGACGGTATGCCGAGTTTGGGAATGCTTTCGTGGGGCGTCGTTGATAAAAGTGGGAAATTGTTTTTTGATTTACGGGATTATGTGTATTTTTGCGGCGAAAAGATATAAAGCATGTTCTTATGAGGCGTATTATTCTTTCACTTTTCCTGTTCCTTCCCTTGTTGGCTGCTGCCAAAGGTGCAAAGGACACACGGCTGATTGTCTTCACGATAGACGGCTTGCGATGGCAGGAGGTCTTTACCGGGGCTGATCCCGCGTTAGTGGGTGAACCGAAGATGGTGCGAGACACCGCTGAGTTGCGACAAGCCTTTTGGCGAACGACGCCTGAAGAACGTAGGGCCGTGCTGATGCCTTTTGTGTGGAATTCGATTGTCAGGAATGGCGTCGTCATCGGCAACCGCAACAAGAACAGCATGATGCAAGTGGCCAACAAGACGAACATATCCTATCCTGGCTACAGCGAGATGATGACGGGCATGGTCGATGAGGCCATCAGGAGCAACAACCCCGTCAACAACCCACATCGCAATGTCTTGGAAGCAGCCAACGAAGATGTGCGCTACAGGGGAAAGGTCATGATGTACGGTTCATGGAAGTCCACGCGCTTCGCCATCCACAATGAACAAGCGGGCATTCCTGCCAGTGTGTCCTACGAGCCTAACATCTCTTCGAAGCAGACCTCGCATCTGCGGCTGTTGGACAGGATGCAAGCCGGTATGCCTCACTTTTGGAAGTCCGAACACTTCGATGCTTTCACCTTTGCCTACACACTGGAATTGCTGAAGACCGACCATCCGAAGGTGATGTGGGTTTCGTTTGGCGATTGTGATGAGTGGGCACACTCCAACAAGTACAATCTCTATTTGGATGCAGCCCATTACACCGATGCTTTCATCCGCGACATCTATGAGGCTTGCGAGGCCGACCCGTTCTATCGCGGCAAGACGGTCTATCTTATTACCTGCGATCACGGTCGGGGAAGCGGAGAGGCCTGGACGGGTCACGGCTCCAGCACCAAAGGTTCCGAGGCGACGTGGTTCATGATCTGGGGAAAAGGTGTGAATGCGCTGGGTGAGACGGCTGAAAACGGTCCTTTCTACACACAACAGGTGGCAGCCACCATTGCACAGATTCTGGGCATTGACTTTATGCCCGACAATGGTGTCCGTCAGCAGCCGATTCCCTATCAGTAGCTTCTGTCATGCTGGCATGGCATCCCAAAGCTGTTTCAGCACTTCGGGAAAATGTGCCATCTCCAAAACGTGTACCTTCTCGGCAATGGTGTCGGGGGTATCCTCTGGTGACACGGGCGTGCTGAATTGTGCAATGATTTCCCCCCCGTCGCATACGGGACTCACGTAATGGATGGTGATGCCGGTTTCGGTGTCACCATCTGCTTTTACGGCTTCGTGCACATGGTGTCCCCACATCCCTTTGCCACCGTGACGTGGCAGCAAGGCGGGATGGATGTTGACGATGCGTTGCGGATAGGCTTCTATCAGGTAATCGGGCACTAAGGGTAAGAAGCCCGCCAAGACGATGAAATTCACGTCGTTGGAGCGCAGCAGAGGCAGCATCACGTCGGGATTGTTCAGGTCGGCTTTGGGGACGACCGTCGAAGGCACGCCTAACCACTTCGCACGTTCCAGCGCGTAGGCATCGGGGCGGTTGCTGATGACGAGGACGATGTGGTAGCGTTCAGATGTCTGGAAGTAACGGATGATGTTCTCGCAGTTGGTGCCGCTGCCAGACACGAAGATGGCAATGTTCATGGGCGATGTGGTTGATATGTTTCTCGCCGCAAAGATAGACATTTCGCGGGAAACTCTTGTCATCCATCCTGTTTTTTCTGCACAATCCTTTACGGAACCTGTGCGCGTGAAGGCATCGCTCCCTCCACACTGTTTTTTACATGCAAATCCCTCAATCCCTCACCTTTTGAGGTATTTATTTGAGAGACAGACGCTTGCCGGTGAGGGATTGGTGAGGGATAGGTGAGGGATGGTGAGGAATTGCGATTTTGTGGGCTTGAAAACGAAATCTCTCACCATCCCTCACCTATCCCTCACCAAAGTCTCACCAGTAAAGCGTTGTGTGATAATCCGATAGGCCCAAAGGTGAGGGATTGAGGGATTTCTGACCAAAAAGCCATGTATAGACGCTGCGGCGAGCCTGGTCTGGACAATCTGCCTGGAAGGTGTACACCTTCTGTGGGGAAGGTCAATACCTTCCGGGCAAATCCATTGTCCGTCACCACACGTTTATCCTGTGCCCTTAACAGGATGACGAGGACTGAATTGAGGAAAACCGGTGTAGTGCTAAAGCATTATGGCCCACACAGTATCCGTCATGGGTGTGCCACAGAACTTATTAATACAGGAATCAGTCTGAAAGAGATAGCAGACCTTTTTGGACATGTGAGGCTTGATACCACGAGAATTTATGCAAAAACTAATTTGGCCTCACTGCGTGAGGTTGCCGATTTGGAATGGGAGGATTTATTATGACTATTGGGGAAGTTACGAAAAGCTATATTTCATACAGGCACTCTCTAGGAGAAAAGTACTGAAGTGGTTAACTTTGTGTTATTATACAGAGAACAAAGAGGAGGTCTATGCGACTCCATACCTGAGTGTACGACTCAACAAAGAGCAGGATATAGACTTGCTGACTTCGTATGCAGAAAAGTATGCACTTAAAATCATAAAACAAGACTCCTTTCTGCCTTTATGGTATGTTTTGTCTATTACTCAGAATAGTGAAAAGAGTACATTGGAATGTGCGAATGAAATATTTGAAAGTGGATGTTTTGCATCATCTGTGCTAAACTTGGCTGCTGCCAGCTCTGAAATAGCGGCTATCCGATTTGTTACTCCAACAACAAAAAAAGATACCTCTAAGATTTACGACATCACCGGTCGCCGCCTCTCCGCACGTCCCACGAAGGGGCTGTACATCGAGGACGGGAAGGTGAAGGTTGGAGTGAAGGATGAAGAGTGAAGAATGAAGAATGAAAAGCGAAGAGGTCGCAAACTTTCCACCCCCTTCATTCTTCATGGTTTGGCTAAAGAGCTGATTCCGAACTCTTTTGCCATGAAAGGAACTTTTTGGTATTTCCACGTCGGCAAGCAATGGCGTCCACGGGGAGAAAGTGACCGCTGTAGGCTCGAACCAAAAGGGTAATATACTTTTCCAGCCCCTTTATTCCTTCTGATTTCGTGAAGTTGTTGATACCCAATTCATTTGGGAAGAATGCGCCATGCCTATATTTCTATGGGGCAAGCATTGCATCCGTCGGGGAGAAGCCGTACCTTTGCCGCCACATTGAAAGCAATGATTGTTGATACATAACCAAAAACACTCATGAGAACTCCATTATTTCTTTTACTTTCGGTGCTTGCCCTCTTTACGCATGCCTCAGCAAAAGCCGAGAATGCTTTGCTGAAGAAGCCAGGTCTGAAGGTGCTTGACATCGGTAACAGCTATACCGACGACGCAACGGCACTGCTGCCCCGAATAGCCGAGGCCAGTGGGTCGGACCTCAGCGACATGTGCCTATACAAGGCTTATAGGAGTGGCGCAAGCTTCAAGAACTGGTATGACGGATATTATGATAGAGACGACAACGACTATTCTATCAGCAAAGTGTTGGGAGGCATTGACGCAAACATAACGACAGGCTCAGGCACGGGAACGGATGGAAAGCTGTTCAGGGAGGCATTGGCGAATGAGCAATGGGACCTGATTATCATCCATCAGAATAGCACGTATGCACCCTATTATGAACAATGGAACACGGCAGAGGATGGAGGATACCTGAGGGAGCTGTTGTCCCTGTTGAAGGAGCTTCAGCCACAGGCTGCCATAGGCTTTCTGCTGGTACACAGCTATTGGGATGGTTACAGAGGCAATAAGGAGAAGTCTTCGTTGGTGAGATGGCAACTCATTGCCAATTCCACGAGGCAACTATGTGAGAACTACGACATCAGCTTTGTCATTCCATACGGCACAGCGGTGGAGAACTTGCGCGCCAGCTCGCTGAACAACGAATATGACCTTACCTGCGACGGCACGCACTTGGGTTTTGGGTTGTGCAAATATACAGCCGCTTGCTGCTATTATGAGTGTCTGATAGCTCCACGCACGGGCATCTCGGTTCTCGAGAACACAGCCCGCTATGACGCTTCGTATGTCGAGACAAAATATCCTGCCGTCAGTGTTACCGATGAGAATGCTGCCATCGCTCAGATGGCTGCCATTCTGGCAACCGAGAACTGGTACGGATGTGAGAATCCAGAGACCACACTGTCAGGCTCAGTGCCGCCGGTGAAGTCTGGCAGGACTTTTGAATACAGCTACAGCCTTGGAGGTCTGCGCTCCAACAGACTGCACCGGGGAATAAATATCGTCCAGGACCATTCCGGCAAGATGATAAAATTGATGCAATGGAAGAATTGATATGGGAAAGCTTGCTAACTTTAACCTTTAATTTTGAGGCCATTTTGCCGTTTGCTAAGTCTGGCTGACAATAGGAGGTCATTTTAAGGCTTTGCCAATTGCTCGAAAATTGACTAAAACCAGGTTTCTTGTACCGCAGTTGTATCTCGGATTCTCTAAGTATCTGGGATTCAACGACGGTTAATAATTCAAAGTCAACTATGGACAGCATTTCTGATTGTCAATCGTGCCAAATCCGTGATTAAGCGAGAGCAAAACAATAGTTTACTTTTGCTTTGTCGAGTGTGAACGGATTATCTAATGTTTATGTGTCGCCAGACAGGTAATCTTTGGTTCATATTAATTCAAAAAGGTAGGGAAAAGAAAGGATGTGGTAACACTTTGAGGCAAAAAGGGGATTTCTTAGGCAACTTTTATTCTTTTTCTTCAAAAAAGTTTGGCTATTTCAAATAAAAGCAGTACCTTTGTACCACCAGAACCCGCCAAGCCTCTCAACGATGCTCAAATGTGCGGGTCGTTTTGTTTTTATACAATGAGCAACAGAATCCCATTCCAAAAGCCGTACACCAGTGCGCACGACCTTGTCAGTCTCTTGCAGTCAAGAGGATTGACAGTTACAGATACTGCCAAGGCTGAGAGTTATCTCGAATATATAGGCTATTATCGCTTGTCAGCCTATATGTATCCTTTGCTACAGATGCCAAAGGATCAACATCGCTATAAACCGAACACTACGTTCGGTCAAGTGATGATGCTCTATCGTTTCGACAAGAAACTTCGTCTGCTTATCTTCAATGAGATAGAAAAGATTGAGGTCGCAGTGCGAAGCGCAATTGTCAATATCGGTAGCGACATGATGGGCAATCCATTTTGGATGACAGATAGCAACAACTTTATCGATGCTGCAAAATTCCGTCACACAATGGACTTGATCGATGCCGAGATTCATCACTCACGCGAAGATTTTATCGTTCACTTCAAGCAGACCTATTCTGATGCATACCCTCCAGCCTGGATATTGGCTGAAGTTCTGCCCTTCGGAGTCATCACCAATATCTTCAGCAATATTAAGGTCGCACGAATCAAGAAAAGTATTGCAAGGAGATTTGGCTTGCAAGTAGCACCTTTCGAGTCGTGGCTTACCATTGTAACTCTGACCCGCAATTCCTGTTGTCACCATGCCCGTGTTTGGAACAAGCAAAACACAATACGTCCGATGCTTCCCAACCGTATGGCTGGCAGCTGGATAACTCTGCCCACCGATACGCTCCGAATATACTTTGACCTATGCATCATCAAGTATTTCTTGAACATCATTTCGCCGAACAACGATATGAAGGCTAAGATTGATGCTTTGCTCTCCGCTTATCCATCCATTGATACAAGTGCAATGGGCTTCCCTCACGGATGGGAGAACGAGCCGCTATGTCGATGATTCGCCAACTGTAAGCACATAGCAATTAGAGTAATGAGTATATGGCACAGATAGATGATTTCTTTATGCGTGAAAACAGGGTGGAAGGCATTACCGATTCTGACTATCAGAATGCACACCCTTATGTAGAAGCCGCACAGGCTTTTGCGCAAACAACTTATCAGAGTATCTACATCATCGACTACTACAAGAAGAACTTTCTTTTTGTCTCAGACAATGCACTTTTCCTATGTGGAAGAACTGCAGAGGAGGTGAAGCAGATGGGCTACGGGTTCTATCTAAATTATGTTCCCGAAGAGGAAGTGCCAATGTTGCTGGAATTGAATCGTTCAGGTTTTCGTGCTTTCTATGACCAGCCAATAGAAAAACGCCGATTGTGTATGATGTCGTATGATTTTCATATAGAGAACGAGGGTCGTAAGAAACTAATCAATCACAAGATTACACCACTTGTCATGACTAATGACGGGCGCGTATGGTTGGCACTTTGCACAATTTCCTTATCTGCTCATAGGGATGCCGGACATATCCAAATGCGTATGCTTGGACAAAGTTACTATTGGGAATATTCTCTTGATGGTCATCGCTGGAAACAATGTGACCTCATTATTCTAAAGCCAGAGGAAAAACAAGTATTGGCCTTGGCTGCAAGAGGCAACTCTATACATGACATCAGCGAACAAATGTATCGTTCTGTTGATACGATTAAACTTTACCGGCGAAATCTCTTTGAGAAACTAAATGTGACGAGTATAACAGAGGCTGTTGCTTTTGCTTCCAACTACGGCCTTTTGTAAACTCTTCAATTATAAAGCGTCATTCTTCTACTACACAAAAGGGTAGTTGTTGCCTATAGAAAAGCAGAACTACACTTTTGTGTTATATTGGTTGTAGTCTTTTCATTTATTTTGCAGCAAAAATCACAAATAAAATCGCAAGGATATGAAAAGACTGATTCTATTTTCCATGATGTGTCTCGTGGTGATAGCCTCGACAGCACAAGACATCAGCGGCAGGGTGATTGACGAGCAGGCCCAGCCGATGCCATTTGTCAATGTTGTACTCGTCAATCGTGCCGACTCCGCTTTCGTTGCAGGAGCCGTTACTAAGGATGATGGCACCTTTTCTATTACCACCGAGCGTAACGATGGTTTGCTGAAAGTGTCGAGCGTAGGATATACAATAAGGTATATAGATGCACGGCAGGGTAACATGGGCGACATTCAGATGCACCCTAACACGCAGACACTCAGTGAGGTCGTTGTGAAAGGTCATGTCCCCCAGTTCCAAATGGGCAGCGAGGGATTCGTGACAAACGTCACAAACACCCCGCTCAGCCAGATAGGTACTGCCGACGATGTGCTGAAACACGTGCCTGGCATCATAGCCAAGGATGGAGTTTACGAAGTCTTCGGCAAAGGCTCGCCCATCATTTACATCAATGGCAGAAAGATGCGCAATAAAAAAGAACTGGAACAATTGAAATCCACTGACATCAAGAGCGTAGAACTTATCTCCAATCCTGGTGCAAAGTATGATGCAACCGTGGGAGCCATCGTGAAGATTCAAACCATTCGTAGGGCTGGCGATGGCTTCAGCATAGACACATGGGGGCGCTGGCGACAGGGGCACAAAGCCCAGAAGTCCGCCTCGCTTGACATGAATTATCGTCAAAATGGACTTGACATCTTTACCTCTCTATGGGTCAGCAAAGGGAAGTATCTGCAACAGTCGGCACTCACGCAAGAAGTACAGGGCGATACGCTATGGCAGCAAAAGAATGAGATGCAGACGGATATTGTCAACCGTGAATATAGCATTGAAGGCGGTTTCAACTACATGCTGAACGAGCATCACAGTTTCGGTATGAAATACGAGGCGACATTACCATCCACTTCTGATGAAATGACCGTACTGACAAGCGATGTAATGGCAAACGGCCAATTCTACGACAAATGGAAAAACCTGACCAACAAGCAGACCAAGGGGATTGCAGGTCATAAAATGAATGCTTATTATTTAGGCAAGATTGGAAAGCTGGACGTTGACTGGAACATTGACTATCTGCACAGTGGCTACAACGAGCAAAGTAAGATTGAAGAGACTTGCCAAATACAAGACAATCGCCTGATTGATACCGAGAACAGGGTGAGAAACAATATGTTCGCAACGAAACTCACGATGACCTATCCTCTGTTTGGCGGTTCTCTGGACTTTGGCGCAGAATACATCAATACCGACCGACAGGATGACTATGCGAATCCGCAGAACTTTGTCGCCTCCAATTACAGCACACTGAAAGAGCAAAGCATCAGCCCCTATGTGGAGTATTCCAAGATGTTACCCAAGATTGGTATGTTGCGGGCCGGGCTTCGCTATGAACACGTGAAGTTCGACTATTATGAAAGTGACAACCTTGTGGAAGAGCAGAGCCGCAGTTATGGGAATCTCTATCCGTCCCTCTCCTTTGCTACACGTCTTGGCAAGGTACAGGCACAGATAGCCTATTCTGCCAAGACCACACGCCCCAC
>JAGCPY010000033.1 GCA_017965425.1 Bacteroidaceae bacterium
CAATCATGTTCTCTACGCCCATTTTCGTGGTGCTTAGGGCGGGACTGATATATGTCTTTTTCATTGTCGTATAAGTCTTTTTTAGTTATTCTTTCCATGGGACGTCAATCTACGTAAATCTGTTCGGAAATCTTGTTGAATAAAGATTGACGTTCAGATTCCCGTAGATTGACGTCTTATTAGTTATTTATTTCACTGCAACCTTCTTGCCGTTGACAATATAGATGCCCTTTTGAGCCTTGTTGACACGCTGGCCTGCGAGGTTGAAGATCTCAGCATTCTCGGTCTCTGCCTCGATGCCATTGATAGCATCCTCGCCACCGAAGTCGAAGCCAAGCATCTTAACATCTGCACCTGCGTTGTAAGTCAGGTAGCACTTGTAAGGAGTTGCCGTGAAATCAGACTTAACCTTGTAGAAAGCCTGAACACCTTCATTCTCGCCTTCAATCGGAGTCTGGAGCACATAACGGTTGTCACCATTGATGTTGGCATTGGTATACACACCTGTCAGCAGGCCTGCTTCGTCAGTGTAGCTGTCAGCAGTAGCAACACCCCAGCCGGACACAGCCTTACTGAAGTTATCAGCGCCCTCGTTCTGGATGAGATAGGGGACATTAGCCTCAAGCGTTGACACCTCTTCAATCTGCACTCTATTCGATACGGAGTGAACGCTCTCGCAACTGTAGAACTTAACGCCGCTAAGTGCTGTGATGTCGGCAGCAAACGGGAAGATGACAGTACCAAACTTACCAGCTTGGCAGGAAACGGTCACACTTGCCTGGGAAGCCTCGGCGATAGTGAAGCTGACATTGCCGTCAGTGTACATGCCATTATCAGGATTCGTTGCATTACGGCCAATCACCTTATTGCCATCAGAAACATTCAGGAGCTGGAACTGACCAGATGTTGCAGCGGGCTGGATTTTCACCCAAGAAGCTTTGGAGGCATCGTCGGTAGTACGGATCTGTGTATTGTTTCCACCTTCATAGGTTGAACCCGTTGTGAGATACTGCTCACCACCATCTGCACGAATGGCGCTAATCTTATAAGTGTTGTCTTCACCTTCAACAGCCGTGAATTTCAGAGCCTGGCACATATATGCATTTGCAGAAGCGAGATACTGAACAGCGAAATTACCCATGTCGGTACGTCCACCAGCAATGAAAGTGATGGCGTTTCCATCCCAAGCCTGGCCATCATCAACGATGGATACATTATAGCGCTTGCTGGCGTCAGGAGCGTTGATAACAGCATTGCTGCTATAATTAGCCTGAGCTGTGGTCAGAGCTGTAGTCAGAGCGGTCACTTCCTCTACCTCTGTATTAGCAGCGAGTGTGAATGCCTCGGCATTGCTCTTAGCGGTGGAATAAGCGCTCCACAAGTTACCGTCGTTCGTTGCCTCGTACTGGAATACACCTGTGCCGACATTTGCGCGCTGCGTCAGCGTAGCAGCAGCCTTGGCATCGTTCAGAGCTACGAGAGCCTGCATCAGAGCAACGTTGTCTGCGTCATCCGTCTGAACAGTAGCATTGCAGAAGCTCATCCAACGGTACTGGGCATCGGCCTCAGCAACGACGGCCACCTGCACGGAAGCGGGATTAGCGAGGGTGAACTTCACATAGCGCCACTGCCAACCGCGACCAATGCCATTGTTAGCAAAGCCTTCAGCATCTTCTGCATCGAAGCTGGTTGCACCGGCCTTGTTGATACCGAGACCTACGTCGCCCTTCGGGAAGTCATTCACCGTGCCTAGTTGAACGGGGTTCTCACCATCGGTGACATCCGTTACGTTCAGATTAATTGTCACATGGTCAGTTGCCGTGCGACCTGCAACCTTGAAGATATAGCTACCTGCGGGCAAGAAGAGCGTCTGATCGTATGTGACCGTCCAGCTGGGAAGGTTGTATGCTAAATCGCCACCGCCCTGTTCGAGATAAGAAGAGCCACCAATACCTGAGTCGTCCCAGTGCTGGCCAGTAAGTGTACCGGCATTAGCGCTGGCGTTCCAGGTGCCGAGTTCTACAGCATGGCTGTAGTTCGTGGCAACATAGTTGTACTCGTCAACCATCAGAGCCTGAGTGCTGGTAAGAGCGGTAGCGGCAGTTGTAGAAGATGTGGCTGCATAGTTGTCAACATCTTCATCATCCATGCCGAGAGCCTTGGCCTTAACGATTTCGCGTGCAAGAGCCTCGTAGTTCGGGCCTGCAGCATTAAAGGTGTTGAGAGCTGTTTGCAGAGCCTCAATTTTTTCGAGATAAGTAGCCTTGAGGTTGGAACCTTCGGGAGAGTCTGCGATGGCAGCATTCAATGCTGTCAGTTCAGAACCGTTACAATTTGCATAAGTTGTCTTTGCGGTGTTTGCCGCAGCAACGAGGTCTGCCCACTGATTCTCATAAACAGTATAGTCGGGAGCACCATAGTACTTCAGAGTGAAGTCACGGAAGATAGTCCACTTGTCGGTCTGTGTATCCTGGTTGTGGATACCAATCTCAACATCGCCAGCAGATTCGATGAGGAACTTCAGGGCGACCTTACCATTGCCGCCATCGAAATAGGTCTTGGCTTGAGCCATAGTGTTCACGACAGAACTTTCCACGCCAGGAATGAGAATCTTATCTTCACCTGCATAGAAATTGGTGGTGTGGTTACCTGCGCGGTGGAAACCAGTCACGCCGAACTCCCATGTACCAGGAGTCAGAGCCAGTGTCTGGTAGAATTTGAAGTTCTGTTGATAGAACTCGCACTCTTCGTTAGACACCACTGCCCAGCTATAGCCTCCATTGGGAGTTCCTTCGATAGTCCAATAGCCAGTGTTCTGACGAACAGAAGCGTTGTCCACCATAACGCCAGTAACATCAATGTAGCCAGGATCATTAGGAATCGAGACGTTGGGAAGCTCTGCAAGGAAAGCAGCACGGAGGGTGACGATAGCAGCGTCGATAGCAGAATTTGTTGTAGCTGCTTCTACGGCAGCATCAGCACTTGTAGCGTCAACGTCATTGGAAATGGCCTTTGCAGCGCTCTTAATGCTGGTATAGCGGGCATAATTCGCGCCAAGAGTGTTAGCTGCTTCGTTAGCTGTTCCCATTGCTGTATTTAATGCTGAAATCGCACTAAGATAATCAGACGTTACATCTGTATATGTAGTAATCGTACTATTGAGCGCGTTAACTACAGCCGTAGGAATAGTGCCTGAAAGACTTGTTGCAAGTGCGTTGGCTGCTTCGAGCTTGTCTAAATAAGCCTTCTTGAAGGATGAATATTCCATCGTCACATTGTCGAAGGCAATCCATCCAACCGTAGTTGTACTGTTAGACTGAATACCCAGCGTGATATTGCTTGTTTCTGTGAGGTCAAGCTCAACAGATGTCTGTGTTGGAGGGTTTCCTGTCGTTGCAGCTGTAACTTTAGCACCATTGCCTATTTGAGCAAACCATTCCACACCATCGCCGCCGACGGTGTAAGCTGAAATCTTGTAGTGACCAGCAGGGAGATCGCTTACAGTTTTTGAAGCAGTACGGCTGGTAAGAGCACTACCGCTCCAACATTCAATCCAATATTTATTAAAACCTGTGAGAGTCTGATTGTTTTGGCCTTTCCAATCGTTGCCAGAGAAGGTCCACGCATAGCGTGCCTTATAGCGATCAAAGCTGTTGTTGCTTGCGCCGATGTTGTTAGGGCCTTGTGCACCATGTACGAGCAAGGAAACATCAAGAGTCTCTTCGCTGTTCACCATCGTTGTTTTTACATCTTCAACGGAGATAAAACGCCATTTGCGATAAGTCTCGTTAGAGGAATTGTACTGGACATTGGCCCAAACATTACCGCTTTCTGCTGTAAGGTAAGAACCTTCTACATAGCGAGCTTGGTCGGAAGCCAACTGCACATTGAATGTTTTGTCACCATTAGAGGTGATTGTCCAGAAGTAATTGGCTTGATCGTTACGGTCGCAAAAGAGTGAAGAGCCATCGTTTGTGTCGACGAATAAACCATTTCCGCCATTGGGGTTCGTGAAGACAATGGTGTATTTGCCGTTAGATAGCGTAACAGTTGCTGGCCCTGCCGGAGATTCATCCAAAGTGGCACGAGTACCCCAGTTGTTACCGGGAGTTATAAATAATCCTGTGGCGTCGTTCACGATGTAGTATGACTTACCACTCGTGATTGAGGATACGCCTTCCCAATCCGTCTGAGCGCTTGCGCCCATCGTGACCATAGCCGCAACAGCGGCCAAGAAGAGTTTGATTTTCTTCATTTTGTTTTGTTTGTTAGTTAATTATTGAATGAATTAAAGTTGTGAATTATAGAGTTGAGTTTATTTGAATTCATTAAGGAACTCCTCAGGTGTAAAGACTGAAGTCATCCGTATTTCTGCATAAGATAATCTTTCCTCACCTTTTCGAAATCATAATCTGCAGGCAGAGGCGTGATGTCCTTGACTGGATCAAGCATATCTGCAGAGAGGACGAGGTCATCAGCGGTAATCTGAAGTCTCTTACCTGCCTTAGCTGCTTGTGTCTCTTCCTCAACAGCCTCATACAAATGGTCAGCCAGCCACTTCTTGTTGCTGGTGGTCAGTGTCAGGCTCTGAATATAGGACCATAAGCTATTTAACGAAAGCGCATTCATATCTTGTCTTCAAAAGAAGAGCGTATCTCTTCGTCTTGACTGTTCGTTAGTGAATTAGAGTTGTGAATTATAGAGATGAGTTTATTTGTCGTTGGAATGACCGTAGGAAGAGAGAATACTAATATCTAAGTGAATGAAGTGGTTAATTATTTAATTAGTTGTTTATAAATATTTTCCCTCGTGTAGAAGGGTGGTGGATAAGGTGCGTGCGTGCGTAAGTGCGCACAAAACGCGGCAAAGGTACAAAGAAGTGTGCAAAGTACACGTGCGATTTCGTTAAATAACATTAAAATGGGTTTGAAGCGATGTTTTTTAACGAATTGGCACGAATAGGTAGGTTTCGCATTTGTTTCAACAGGCGACAGGGGCGAGTCGCCTTTTTCATGCGAGGGTGTGCGCAGGTTGATTTTGGTCATCGGGCTCTGCCTGCTGGCTCGCATGTCGTTCTCTGGCCTCGAGGATGCTGGCGACGAGCTGTTTGTCGGCCTTGAGTGCTTTCAAGGTGGCCTGTGCAGCCAGCTGGTGACTCTCTTTCTTGCTGTAGCCTTTTCCTGTCTCACAATCAAGCCCTTCGAGCACTACGCGTGTGATGAAGACAGGTGTGGCGCGGTTCTCTTTCTGTTCGTCAATGAGGCGGAACTCGAGGTGGAGACGGCGTTTCTGAGCCCATTCAATAAGTTTGGACTTGAAGTTGACTTCTTCGTGTGCGACGGAATCGACATTGACAAGCTGTCCGAGGATGCGGTTGCGCATGAAGAACATACATGCGTCGTAGCCTCGGTCGAGATAGATGGCGCCTACGAGTGCCTCGAAGGCGTTGCCGCCCATGTAGCTGTTGTGGGTAGCATTGGTGCTGTTGGATCGTATGAGGCGTTCGAGCCCCATTTCCTTGGCGAGCCGGTTGAGGGTTTCGCGCTGAACGATTTTGCTGCGGGTGTTGGTGAGGAATCCTTCTCGCTGGCAGGGGAAGTGGTGATAGAGGAGGTCGCTGGTAATGGATTCGAGGACGGCATCTCCGAGAAATTCCAGCCGCTCGTTGTGCTGTGGCTCAGCTTCGCGTGAGTTGTGTGAGGCAAATGACTTGTGCATCAAGGCCAGCTTGTAGTGCTTGATGCGGTGTGGATAGAAGCCGAGGATGTCAAAGAAAGCCGCATAAAGTTCCTTGTCTCGGCGGAAAGGTAACTTTATGCGGTCAATAAGGTTCGATTTCAGGAACACGGGCTAGGGAGCGTTTAACGTTTAGCGTTTAATGTTTAACGTTTAAGCCTCGTATTTCTTGAAGATGACGCAGGCGTTGTGTCCACCGAAGCCAAAGGTGTTGCTGAGGGCGGCACGGACGGTGCGTTTCTGTGCGACGTTGAAGGTGAAGTTGAGGTCATAGTCGATTTCTTCGTCGCGGTCATCGTCTTCGTGGTTGATGGTAGGAGGCACGATGTCGTTCTTCACGGCCAGTACGCTGGCCAGGGCTTCGACGGCACCTGCGGCACCGAGTAGGTGCCCTGTCATGGACTTGGTACTGGAGATGTTGAGCTTATAGGCATGCTCACCAAAAACATCTTTGATGGCCTTTGCTTCGGAGATGTCGCCAACGTGGGTGGAAGTGCCGTGGACGTTGATGTAGTCGATGTCCTCGGGCTTCATGCCAGCATCCTCCAACGCGTTCTCCATGACGAGCTTAGCACCGAGTCCTTCTGGATGGGATGCCGTGATGTGGTGTGCGTCGGCACTCATGCCTTCGCCAACCATTTCGGCGTAGATCTTTGCTCCGCGAGCCTTGGCGTGCTCGAGCTCTTCAAGGATGAGACATCCTGCACCTTCGCCCATGATGAATCCGTCGCGACTGGCGCTGAAGGGACGACTGGCGTGCTCAGGGTCGTCGTTGCGGGTGGAGAGGGCTTTCATGGCGTTGAAACCTCCGACGCCACCTTCTGTGATGGCCGCTTCTGCGCCACCGCTGACGATGACATCGGCCTTGCCCAAACGGATGAGGTTGAAAGCATCGGCCAGCGCGTTGGTGCTGGAAGCACAGGCAGAGGTGGTCACGAAGTTTGGACCGTGGAAGCCGTACATGATGCTGATGTGTCCAGCTGCGATGTCGGCAATCATCTTAGGGATGAAGAAAGGACCGAACTTGGGTCCAATGTTGTCGGCTGTCCGTTCGTAGCTGCGGATTTCCTCTTCGAAAGTCTTGATGCCTCCGATGCCCACTCCAAAAACGACGCCGATGCGGTTTTTGTTGACAGCCTCCAGATCCATGCCGCTGTCATCGACAGCCTGCTTGGCTGCGGCGATGGCGAACTGGCAATAGAGGTCCATCTTGCGGGCTTCCTTGCGGTCGATGCCAAAGTCTTCGGGACGGAAGTCTTTAACTTCACATGCGAACTGCGATTTGAACTTTTCGGGATTGAAATGGGTGATGGGGCCGGCTCCGCTGACGCCAGCAACAAGGTTCTTCCATGTTTCTTCGGCGGAATTACCGAGCGGCGTGACGGCTCCAAGTCCTGTTACTACAACTCTTTTCAGTTCCATAATTATATATAAAGGTTGTGAGTTTTAAAGACAAAAAAACAACGGAAAGACACGAGAAAGGACGGAAGAAACGGAAAATTCCGTGTCTTTCCTGCCTTTTCCGTGTCTTTCCGTTGTCTCTGTGGATTATTGATGAGCCTCGATGTAAGCGATGGCATCGCCCACGGTTGAAATCTTCTCGGCTTCGTCGTCGGGAATGGTAATGCCAAATTCCTTCTCAAACTCCATGATGAGTTCAACAGTGTCGAGAGAATCTGCGCCCAGGTCACCCGTGAAGCTCTTCTCTGCACTTACTTCAGCTGCATCAACTCCCAGCTTGTCAACGATAATGTCTTTTACTTTGCTTTCAATTTCAGACATAGTAGTAATGTTTAATTTGTGATAATGATATTCCAATTCTCGTTTTCGGGGTGCAAAGTTCGTACTTTTTATTCAGACTACCAAATAAAAAGATGAAAAAGTGTATATTATTGCACACTTGGAATGTCAGTGTGCAAAAAATGAACATTCTTCGCGCCTTAAAGGATAGTTTCCACGTAGTTGTTCGAAAGATTCGGGACGCATTTTCAGTTGTTGGCTGTCGCGTCGGGGGTCATAAAGTTGCAGTGCCTGTTCGTCGGGCGTCCCAGTAAGATGAAATTCTGCAGGCAGGGTAGGGGGGTGGATGTCGAATGTCATTGGCTGTCCAAGGAAGTTGCAGATGTGTTCCAGCGCCATGCGGGTTGCGTTGGCTTTTCCATCTGCACTATAGCCCGCAATGTGTGGTGTGGAGAGGTAGGCTTTCTGTAGGAGGCTGCGTCGTACTTGGGGCTCGTGTTCCCAAGTATCAATGATGGCTTCCCGTATCAGGCTGTTATCGAGTGCATGGCAGAGGGCCACTTCGTCCACAATGCCACCACGAGCTGTGTTGATGAGCACTGGTGTCCGTTGCAGGGAGTCGAAGAAGGCGGCATTGACCAAATGATATGTTTTGAAAGCTCCTTGCATCATCAATGGCGTATGCAGGGTAATGACATCGGCCTCGGCCTGAAGCGTCTCTATCGGGCTCCAGCAAAGGCTTTCCGGCGCGGGGTCACTAGCAACCTCACGTGGAGGATCATTCAAGAGGATGCGACGGACGCCAGCTTGCCGTAGGGCATGAAGGACAGCTGTGCCTACATGCCCCACACCGACGATGCCCACTGTGGCATTGGTCAGCACGAAGTCTCGGTCTTGTTGGAGGGCAAAGAGGCTGTTGCGGACGTACTGAGCCACGCTGGTAGCATTGCATCCAGGACAGTTGGCCCAGAGGATGCCAGCCTTCTCCAGCCACTTCGTATCGAAATGGTCATAGCCGATGGTGGCAGTCACGACCAGGCGGACTGATGAGTTTTTCAAAAGACGACGGTCACAACATGTACGGGTGCGGACAACCAAAATGTCTGCATCGCGGACATCGCTGGAGGTGATTTCCTTACCTGCCTTGAACACTACTTCATCGGCTAAGGCCTGCAAGGCTGGTTGGATGTAAGGTATTTTGTCGTCAGCAACAATCTTCATAGGAGATCTGGCAGTTGGTGGAGACGGGTGCTGTTGGAACCTTTGATGAGGATGAGGCTGCCGTGAGGCGGGTTGGTGGCAAGCACTTCCTTGACGGCTTCCACGTCGGGATAGGTTTCCCATTGGACATGCTCCGGATGAGGCATCTTTGACACGGCATCCTTGAAAGCACTGCCCACAAACCATGCTGTACGTACATCGCTGCCAATAACCTCGGAGATTACACGCATGTGTGCTTCCTCGCTGGCGGTACCCAGTTCCTTCATGTCGCCGAGGATGACCATCTTCTGGGGATGGGTGATGTGGCGGAAGTTCTCAAGTGCCACCAGCATGGATGTGTAGTTGGCATTGTAGGCATCGATAATTAGTTCGTTGGTTGCCGTTTCCCTGTATTCAGAACGTCCGAGACTGGGCTGGTATTCGGCCAAGGCCTTACTGATGTCGTGGGAAGGGATGCCGAAATGAGTGCCTACGCAGATGGCGGCCATGATGTTGTCCAAATTGTAGTCGCCAATCAAATGGGTCGCCACATCTTCACAGACAGTTCCGGCGTGATTCTGCCATTGCACGTGGACAAAGGGGGTGCAATCTGTGACATGGCCATGCACAATGGCTGTGGTTTGGGACGAATTCTTGGTGTGGGTATAGCCAATGCATTTGTCGGATTGTCCGTCGATATCGCGTTGTTCCATCATTTCCATCAAGTCCTTGTCGCAGGTGTTGATGAACAGATGTGCCTTTCTTTTTCGGCTCAGATAATCGTAGAGTTCTCCCTTAGTGTTCTTGACGCCTTCAAAAGAACCGAAACCTTCGAGGTGAGCCCGACCTACATTGGTGATGAGGCCGTAGTCGGGTTGTACAATCTTCGTGAGAAAAGCAATTTCGCCTGGATGATTGGCACCCGTTTCGATGACGGCTATATCATGTGTTCCCGGCCTCAAGCGGAGAAGTGTTAAGGGAACGCCGATGTGATTGTTGAGGTTGCCTTGAGTATAAAGCACATTGAACTGTGTCCCCAGCACTTTCGCTATCAGTTCTTTTGTGGTAGTCTTGCCGTTGGTTCCAGTGATTTGCAGCACAGGCCCCTTGAATTGTTGGCGATGATGTGCAGCCAGCTGTTGCAGTGCTGTCAACACATCGTCAACCAACAAGTAACGATCATCACCTGCGGGTATGACTGACGGGTCATCTACCACGGCTGCGGCAGCACCTGCTTCCAAAGCTTTCGCGGCAAAACGATTGCCGTCGAACGAGTCGCCTTTCAAGGCAAAAAACAAGCTCCCTTCAGGACAATGGCGACTGTCTGTCGTCACTTCGGGATGTACCTTATATATTTTATATAATAAGCCCTTTTCCATAGCTCTAAACTTCAAATCGGCGACAAAAGTACAGAAAAAACGTGATGCTTTACCCCCTTTCTGTAAAAAATATCAAAATAGTTGTTCTTTTTCTGTCTTTGCGTCGCAAAAAATAAGTATCTTTGCGCCAAAATATGAAAGAGTGACTATTAACCTTCGTGGACAGTTGCGGGATGTGAGCCGACCGATGGTCATGGGCATCCTGAACGTTACTCCCGACTCCTTCTACGCTAACAGCCGTATGGAGAATGAGGAGGCCATCTGTCGGCGTGTCGGTGACATCCTGTTAGAGGGAGGTGACATTATTGATGTAGGAGCCTATAGTTCCCGCCCGGGAGCAGCCGATGTCAGCGAAGATGAAGAGATGCGGCGTCTTGCCAAAGCGCTTGATATTATCCGTCGTCATCATCCAGAAGCACTCGTCAGCATTGACACGTTCCGGGCTTCGGTGGCACGTCGTTGTGTGGAAGAGTTCAATGCCGACATCATTAACGACATTTCAGGGGGGCAGTTGGACGAGGAAATGTTTCAAACGGTAGCCGCTTTGCGAGTGCCTTATATTCTCATGCACATGCTTGGTACACCACAGACCATGCAGCAGGCACCACACTATGAGCATCTGTTGGCTGAGGTGGCTCAGTATTTTGCCTTTCGGCTTCAGCGGTTGCATGAAGAAGGTGTTGCCGATGTCATCCTTGATCCTGGTTTTGGATTTGGCAAGACGTTGGAGCATAACTATGATCTGCTGCGACATCTCGGTGATCTCGTTGGCCTGTTCCCAGACAACGCTTTCCTCGTCGGTGTGTCACGGAAATCCATGATTTATCAGTTGCTGGATATTTCTCCCGAAGAAGCTCTCAACGGCACTACGGTTCTCCATACGATAGCCCTTCAAGCGGGTGCCCGCATCCTGCGCGTTCATGACGTGAAAGCCGCTGTGGAAACCATCCGTATTTGGCAGGCAGTACAAACTAAAATGTAAATGGTATAATCGCAATAACACTGTGTTCTTCTCGTTAGGTCTCAAAGATATATTGGATATTCTGCTGGTGGCTGTTCTGTTGTACTACAGCTATCGGATGATGAAAGAATCACGTTCGCTGAATATTTTCTTTGGCGTACTTATCTTCATTGTCTTGTGGCTCTTTGTATCCCAAATTCTGGAGATGAAACTGCTGGGAACCTTGTTGGATCGTATTGTCAGCGTGGGTGCCATCGCGTTGTTGATTCTGTTTCAGGATGAAATCCGCAAGTTCTTTTATACTATTGGCACTCATGAGCGGGTACGTGCTGCCATTCGTTTTTTCAGTGGTGAGGAGAAACAAACCCATACACGTGAGGACATTATCCCCATCGTCATGGCTTGTCTGTCTATGTCCAAGCAGAAGGTAGGGGCGCTGATTGTCATGCAACGTTCCTTGCCTTTAAACGACTTCATCCGGTCGGGTGAGTTCATCGATGCGAAAATCAGTCAGCGTCTTATTGAAAACATCTTCTTCAAGAATTCTCCTCTGCATGACGGAGGAATGATAATCAGTCATAAACGCATTACTGCCGCAGGCTGTATCCTGCCTGTAGCTCATGATATGAGTATGCCAAAGGAACTTGGCCTTCGCCATCGTGCTGCATTGGGCGTCTCACAAGAAACCGATGCTCTGGCGATTGTGGTCAGTGAGGAAACTGGCAATATCTCCATAGCCTTCCGTGGCTCTTTCCAACTGCGGGTGAGTGCCGAGGACTTGGAGCGTATCCTAACAGAAGACGCGTTTTAGGTATCTTCCCTGTCATTTTTCTGCATGAATAAAGTGAGTAAAGAAATAGATTCAACTTTTGCAGGTATGTTGACACAGGTATATAGCGGCCTGCGCTCGGCCCAAAGGGACGCTCCACACTTGGAGAAAGGCCAACAAACCCAAAGCCCAAGGCGATTCCGGGCTATGAGAAGACTGCCCTTTCAGGGCGATAAGGCAACTGGCGAAAGTTGAAAGATTGAAATAATGTAATAATATATATTGCTTTATTATGAAAGACAAACAAATTGCAAAAGATGCAAATCTCCATTCTGCTGAAAAAGACGGGATGAGGGTGAGTCTTCCTGACAATGCCTTCAGAGAATTGAAGGAGGGCGAAATCTATGAGCCGTTGATGTGTGCAGACAGGGATTATCCCGAGGTGAACGTGTGGAGTGTCGCCTGGGGCATTCTCATGGCCGTGTTGTTTTCGGCAGCCGCAGCTTATCTTGGCTTGAAGGTGGGGCAGGTTTTTGAGGCAGCTATTCCTATAGCAATCATTGCTGTGGGCGTCTCCACGGTGGCTAAACGCAAAGGGGCGTTAGGTGAGAATGTGATTATTCAGAGTATCGGAGCTTGTTCGGGAAGTGTGGTGGCTGGAGCCATCTTCACTTTGCCGGCATTGTATATCCTTCAAGCCAAGTACCCTGAAATGAGTGCTGACTTCCTGAGCATTTTTCTCAGTTCCCTGCTTGGCGGAATCCTTGGCATTCTGTTTATGATTCCTTTTAGGAAGTACTTTGTTAAGGACATGCATGGCAAATATCCGTTTCCTGAAGCAACAGCTACGACACAGGTGCTGGTGAGTGGACAAAAGGGCGGCGGTGATGCCAAACCTCTTCTCATAGCAGGGCTTGTTGGTGGATTGTACGATTTTGTCGTAGCCACCTTCGGCTGGTGGAATGAAAACTTCACCACTCGCGTTGTCGGTTGGGGTGAAACGTTGGCTGATAAAGCAAAACTTGTTTTCAAGGTCAATACGGGGGCTGCTGTTCTTGGATTAGGTTATATTGTGGGACTGAAATATGCGGCAATCATAACAATCGGTTCCCTTTCTGTCTGGTGGCTTATTGTTCCAGGTATGGCTTTGCTGTTTCCAGACACAGTGCTGAATCAATGGGATCCCAGTATTACAACAGCTGTAGGTGAGATGAGTCCCGAACAAATTTTCCGTGCTTACGGAAAAAGCATCGGAATCGGTGGCATTGCCATGGCAGGACTCATTGGCATCTGGAAGAGCCGGGGGATTATTTTGGAGGCCGTGAAGCGGTTGAAACCCAACTCATCCAACGATGCGATGAGTACGATGAGCCCAATAAGTTCTATGGCTATACCGCGCACAGGCCGCGACCTTCCTTTGAAGATAATAGGCTTTGGAGCCATCGCTACCATCCTTGTCACTTTCCTCTTTTTCTGGTTAGGCGTGATGCAAGGGAATCTGTTGTTTGCCGTGGTGGGCATTGTGTTGGTGACAGCCATTGCTTTCCTGTTTACGACCGTAGCTGCCAATGCCATTGCCATCGTCGGTTCGAATCCCGTATCTGGCATGACGTTGATGACACTCATTCTCGCTTCTGTGGTGATGGTAGCTGTTGGTCTTAATGGTACTGGCGGCATGGTTGCAGCTCTTATCATGGGTGGTGTTGTTTGCACGGCACTTTCCGTGGCAGGCTCTTTCATTACAGACCTTAAGATTGGTTACTGGCTTGGTACGACACCAGCTAAGCAGGAGACATGGAAGTTCCTCGGTGTGCTCGTTTCCGCAGCTACTGTTGGAGGCGTGATGATTCTCCTGAATGAAACTTACGATTTTGCTTCTGGTGAACTGGCAGCGCCTCAGGCCAACGCGATGGCAGCCGTTATCGAACCCCTCATGAGCGGCGTCGGTGCTCCGTGGATCCTTTATGCCATTGGTGCCGTCATAGCCCTTCTCCTTACTTGGTGCGGTGTACCAGCCTTGGCCTTCGCATTGGGTATGTTCATTCCATTAGAGTTGAATGTCCCACTTGTGGTGGGCGGTGCTATCAACTGGTATGTTACATCACGTTCCCAAAATGCTGCCGTGAACACAGCTCGTGGTGAACGTGGCACCCTCCTTGCTAGCGGCTTCATAGCCGGTGGTGCCTTGATGGGGGTAGTTTCTGCTCTTCTCCGCTTCGTGGGATATAATCCCATTAACGAGTCATGGCTGGCGAATCCGTTCTCTGAAGTCTGCTCCCTTGTCGCCTACGCATTGCTGATTTTCTATCTCGTGCATGCATCCTTGAAAGCTTCTCGTTCATGAAACCCAAAGAACACAAACAATTATGACGATGAAAACTAAAAACTTATTCATGCTGGCTGTGACTCTGTTGTTCAGTGTCACTGCTCATGCGGCTGAATGGCAACGTCTTTCGGCTAACCTTATGACACCATGGGGCGAACAGATAGATCCTACACATGTTTGGGAGGAATATCCTCGTCCACAATTAGTTCGTCCCGATTGGATGAACCTCAATGGCGTGTGGGGCTATTTCCGTCGCGACAACCGCATTATGCTCACCTATGAGCGTCTTACTAATAGATTCAATCAGCGCATCCTCGTTCCTTTTGGTGTAGAATCTGCTCTCTCTGGCATCATGCACACCGATCTCGGCACAGTCGCTAACTCGACGCTGATGTATCGTCGCACCTTTGAGTTGAGCGAGGCATTCAAGGGCAAGCGAACTCTGTTGCACTTCGGAGCAGTAGATTGGCGCTGTGTGGTTTTTGTCAATGGGGAAATGGTGGGACAGCACGATGGAGGCAATGATCCATTCTATTTCGACATCACTAACTACCTGAAGGCCGAAGGTGAACAGGAGTTGCAGGTTGCTGTCTATGATCCCAGCAATCGAGGTGGGCAACCAAGAGGCAAGCAGACAATCAATCCCGGCAGTATCTGGTACACCAGCTGCAGCGGAATATGGCAGACCGTTTGGTTGGAACCCGTGAATCCTTCCTATATAGAGCGTTACGAGGTCGTTCCAGATGCTTCCAATGGAACGGTGCGCATCAAGGTCTTTGCCAACGATTCTTCGTGCAAGTTCTATCTTGTGGCACGTGACGGTGAGACCATTGTCGCCTCGTCGGACAAGGTTCGTGTAGGAGAGGATGTCACCCTGGCCATTCCCGAAGCCAAGCTATGGTCGCCAGATTCTCCATTCCTATATAACCTTGACATCTATCTTTGTGCAGACAATTGTCAGGAATGCGATCGTGCCCGTGGTTATTTCGGAATCCGCACACTTACCAAGGGTATGATAGACGGACATCCTGGTTTCTTGCTGAATGGCAAGCCCATTTTCATGTTTGGTCCTTTGGATCAAGGTTGGTGGCCAGATGGATTGTTGACACCTCCTTCCTATGATGCGATGATTTATGATCTTCAGACCATCAAGAATCTGGGCATGAACATGGTGCGCAAGCATATCAAAGCCGAAAATGACCTCTGGTATGAATGGTGCGACCGTAATGGTCTCATCGTTTGGCAAGACATGCCTAATGGTAGCGAGGGAGGCAATCTCGGCACTAAGGAGGAATTACAACATATCTTCTACAACGAGAGCGAACGTATCGTCACTGCCTTGAAACAGCATCCAAGTATCTGTGTATGGATTCCATATAACGAGAGTTGGGGGCAGGATGCCGATGGCGGTGCTGGTCACACCATGCGTGGATATTTGGTGGTTCGCAATGCAGATGCAGACATGGGGCGCTTGATGAACGCAGCTTCTGGTTGGCATGATTTTCAAATTGGCGATATCACAGATGCTCATAGCTATCCCTCACCCAATGGTACAGGCAACCCTGGTAACAACCGCGTCAATGTCTGCGGAGAGTTCGGTGGCATCACATACCTTATTGACGGACATCTTTGGGCTGGTAGTGATATGGTTTACACGTCTGTTGATAACAGCGATGATTACACAGAGCGATTCAATCAATATGTCTCTGCATTACAGAGCCTGCAATTGGAGAAGGGCTTGTGGGGAGGCGTTTATACACAGATTACTGACGTGGAACAGGAAGTCAACGGTATTCTCACATACGACCGCAAGGCGTTGAAGGTCAATAATGAGCAGCTTGCCTCGATTCGCAGAGAAGTGGAACGTACGATCCATCAGCGCCTGAATGGTTCCAGAAGCGTTTTGAAGGCGGGCGACATTTCATCCACCGTCTATTGGCGCTACACGACAGACGCTCCTGCAGAAGGCTGGGAACAACCCTCTTTTGATGACAGCTCTTGGAAACGTGGTGCAGCAGGATTTGGCGACATCAGTCAGCCAGCAGCAAAAACTCGCACCAAATGGAGCACACCTGAGATTTGGATTCGACGCACCTTCCAATTTACGGATTTGGCAGCCGAGGACCTTCAAGATCTTTGCCTGCGTCTTTTCTATGATGAGGACACGGAGGTCTATATTAATGGTGTACTGGCAATGAGCATCACTGGCTATAACACCTCCTACCAGCTTTTTGGCATTTCCGAGGCAGCACGTCAAGCCATTCACCTTGAGGGCGACAATGTGATTGCCATCCACACTTTGCAGACAGGGGGCGGTCAGTATATTGATGCAGGGTTTAGTGTTCGTTCTTTTAAGGATAATAGTGAACTCATTGTTGAGCCGATGGCGGTGCAGGTATTCCCAAAACCAACCAATGACGGTCGGCGTGCTTACCTCTATTGCTATTCTAAAAACAATGATGACCGCTTATTCTATGCCTATAGCTATGATGGTCTTACATGGTATAATCTCTTTGAAGGTAACAGTGTTTTCGGTGGAACAGCAGGTCAGCCTCCTGTGCGTCACCCTTTTCTCTTCAGGCTGGAGAATGAAGGTCAATCGACTTTCCATCTCGTTTTCGGAGGTAACGACGATGCTCCTGGCCTATATCATCTAACCTCTTCGGACCTTGCTACGTGGAAACCCTTAGACGGTCTTGATATGAAGATTGTTGATGCTGATGTGATCGCTCCGGAGATTGCCTTCGATCCTGTGAGCAAGTACTATATTTATTACTGGTCGTCTTTTGCCAGAGGTCAGTATTCTATTCAATATAGTCGTTCCCTTGATATGCAATCTTTCTCGCGGCCAGCCAGCTATTTCAATCCTGGTTATTCCGCGACGGGCCTTCATACGTTTCGGGCCACAGACAAGTTCGTAGCTCTCTATACAGATCCCGATGAACATGGTCTTTGTATGGCTAATTGTTCTTATCTCAACCCAACGCGCAGCCGCTTTGCAGATTTTACGAGCGTGTTTGAACAGCCTCGTCTCATCATGAATCCTGTTGTTTTTGAATCCTTTGACGATAATGGTTGGCTGCTTCTTGGTTCTGAGAATGGTGCAATCAAGCTCTTTGGAACTCAAAAAACTAATGCGGCAGATATAAAGTGGTGGGAGTTCCCAACCCAGATTCCTCATTTGCCTTCTGGAGCCGATGGCGGCAAAGTCCTGGTGGTGTCGCGTGAAGAACTATCTCAACTGCAAAAGACACTCGCGGATGGCATACCTCATGTAACCTCAACTCTGTATAATGAATCCAACCATTCCATTTACACCCTGCAAGGTACACATGTTTCCAATATGAATCGCAAGGGAATCTATATCACACGTGGAAAGAAAGTGGTGGTGAAGAATTGATTTATTTATAAATAGAACATATTAGTTAAACAGTAGATCAAGATGACATTGATTGAAAAGATTATTGCACGTGCGCAGTCTAATCGTCAGCGTATCGTGCTGCCCGAAGCCGAAGAAGAGCGTACGCTCATCGCGGCTGACAAGGCTCTGGCCAATAAGTTGGCCGACATCATCCTTATTGGTAACCCTGACAAGGTTCACACACTGGCCAAGCAACACGGCCTCACACACATCGGGGAGGCGACTCTCATTGACCCCGAGAATTACGAGCGTAGTGAGGAACTGGCCCAATTGCTCTGTGAGCTTCGCAAGAGCAAGGGAATGACCATTGAGCAGGCCCGCACTCTCGTTAAGAACCCACTCTACCTTGGTTGCATGATTATCAAGACAGAAGGTGCGGACGGGCAAATCAGCGGTGCACTAAGTACCACTGGCGAGACCCTTCGTCCTGCCCTCCAGATTATCAAATGTTCACCGGGCATCACCTGTGTCAGCGGAGCCATGCTTCTGATTACCGACAAGCCGGAGTATGGTGAAGATGGTGTCCTCGTCGTAGGTGATGTAGCCGTTACGCCTATGCCAGATGCCGACCAACTTGCACAGATTGCTGTCTGCACTGCTCAGACAGCAAAGAGCGTGGCAGGCTTTGAAGACCCGCGTGTGGCCATGCTCAGTTTCTCCACCAAGGGCAGTGCCAAGCACGAAGTGGTAGATAAGGTTGTGGAAGCTACCCGACTGGCGAAGGAGCGTTGTCCCGAACTGAAGGTGGACGGTGAGTTGCAGGCCGATGCCGCCCTTGTTCCCAGTGTGGGCGAGAAGAAGGCTCCTGGCAGCGCTATTGCCGGACACGCCAATGTTCTCGTCTATCCGAATCTTGAAGTGGGAAACATCAGTTACAAACTTGTACAGCGTCTGGCTGGTGCCATTGCTATTGGCCCTATTCTTCAGGGAATTGCACGTCCCGTCAACGACCTCAGCCGCGGCTGCTCTGTCGATGACATTTACTACTTAATCGCTATAACGGCCTGTCAGGCGATGAAGTAGCTTCACCCTCTATCTCTCTCCGACAGGCGAGGAGTGTATATAATAAAAACTGTAACCAATAATCATTTTTAAATAAATACTCAACCCCCATTAGGTAATTCTCCCCTCGCCTTTCGGAGAGGGGCTGGGGGTAAGCCCGAAATTATGAAAATTCTTGTTCTTAACTGCGGAAGTAGCAGTATAAAATACGCTCTCTACAACATGGATGATCGCTCGGTCATCACCAGTGGCGGCATCGAGAAAATCGGTCTGCCCGATTCCTTTATTAAATATAAAGCCGATGGAGAAAAGTTTCAGTTCGAGACTCCTGTGCCTGAACACACCGCTGGGGTACAGCTTATCTTCAAAGTGCTTACGGAGGGCCAGCACGCCGTACTCCGCGACTTACACGAACTTACAGCTGTTGGTCATCGCATGGTGCACGGGGGAGAGAAATTTCAGAAGAGTGTGCTTCTCACTCCAGAGGTGATGGATCAGTTTGCAGCCTGCAACGACCTGGCTCCTCTGCATAACCCCGCCAACATCAAGGGTGTCAATGCAGTCAAGGCTTTGTTGCCAGACCTGCCGCAGGTGGGTGTCTTCGACACAGCTTTCCATCAGACCATGCCAGACTATGCTTATATGTACGCCCTTCCTTACGAGTTATATAAGAAGCATGGAGTGCGTCGATACGGCTTCCATGGAACCAGCCACCGTTATGTCTCTCAGCGTGTGCTGGAGTTCCTTGGAATGCCAGTAGAAGGCAGCAAGATTATCACATGCCATATCGGTGGTGGTGCTTCCATCGCAGCTGTCAAGAATGGCAAAGTTGTTGACACGTCCATGGGTCTCACTCCTTTGGAAGGTCTGATGATGGGCACACGATCCGGCGACATTGATGCAGGCGCTGTGACGTTCCTTATGGACAAGCTTGGTCTCGACACCAAGGGCATCTCTAACTTGCTGAACAAACAGAGCGGTTTGCTTGGAGTTAGTGAAGGACGCAGTGATTTCCGCGATATTTTGGCTGGCATCGCAGAGGGCAACGACCATGCTCGCCTGGCCAAGGAGATGTACACTTATCGTATCAAGAAGTACATCGGTTCCTACGCCGCCGTCATGGGAGGTGTGGATGTCATCCTCTTCACGGCAGGAGCAGGTGAGAACCAATGGGAGGTGCGTGAAGGTGCTACCCGCGGGCTCGAATTTCTCGGTGTGGAGCTGGACGACGAAAAGAACCGTGCATGCCGCGCCACCGAGGCTGTCATTTCAAAAGAGTCTTCTAAGGTTAAGGTATGTGTCATTCCCACCGACGAAGAGTTGATGATAGCTTTGGACACACTGGAATTGGTAAAGTGATTTTAGGCCTAATGTTTTTGAAAATCGCTTCTTTTGCCGTATCTTTGCCGCCCGAATGAGTCTGACAAATATTATACGCCCCATCTTTGATTCGCGCTACCGCGAATTAACAACCTATGCTGAGGCTGCGGAAGAGCTGCAGATGGCAGTTCTCCGCCGTCTTATAGGTTGTGCGAAGGGTACGGAATGGGGGCAACAACATGGTTTTAGTGGCATTGATTCTTACGACCAATTTGCTGCTTCCAGTCAGGTCAACAGTTATGATGATCTGAAAGCTTTCATCGATCGTATGCGTCATGGCGAGATGAATGTGCTATGGCCTGGAAGGGTGCACTGGTATGCCAAGTCCAGTGGAACGACCAGCGACAAGAGCAAGTTTATTCCTGTCTCATCCCAAGGTTTGAAGGATACACACTATGCAGGTGGCAAGGACGCGGTAGCCTGCTATTTGCATCATCATCGCGAGAGCCGCCTTTTCGATGGACGGGCGCTCATTTTGGGCGGTTCACATGCACCCAACTACAACCTTCCGCATTCGTTGGTGGGAGATCTCAGTGCCATCCTTATTGAAAATATCAACCCGTTGGTGAACCTTGTTCGGGTACCGAGCAAGCAGACAGCTCTTCTTAGTGACTTTGAGCAGAAACGTGATAGAATAGCCCATGAGGCACTTCACAAGAATGTGACTAACCTTAGCGGCGTACCTTCTTGGATGCTTTCTGTGCTAACGCGTGTGCTGGAAATCTCTGGTAAGTCATGCATCAGTGAAGTATGGCCACATTTGGAAGTCTTCTTTCATGGTGGCGTAGCCTTTACTCCTTACCGCGAACAGTACCATCGCCTGATTCCTTCGTCCAAGATGCACTATCTGGAGACATACAATGCTTCGGAAGGTTTCTTTGGTGTTCAGAGCGACCCCGCTGATCCCTCCATGTTGTTGATGTTAGATTACGGTGTGTTCTATGAGTTCATTCCATTGGATGAGTTGAACAAGCCACAGCCGACGGTAGTGCCTCTATGGGGCGTTCAAACAGGGCGTAATTATGCGATGATTATCTCGACCTCCAGCGGGCTTTGGCGTTATCTTATCGGTGATACGGTTCGCTTCACCTCAACGGCTCCCTTCAAGTTTGTTATTACGGGACGTACGAAGTCGTTCATCAATGCCTTTGGCGAGGAATTGATTGTGGACAATGCAGAACGTGGTTTGCAGGAAGCTTGCCGACAAACAGGGGCTGAAGTGTTGGAATATACTGCGGCACCAGTGTTCATGAACGAAGAAGGGCGGTGTTGTCACCAGTGGCTGATTGAGTTTTCGCAAATGCCTTCGGATGTGGAGACTTTTGCTGAAATTCTTGATAAAGCCTTGCAGACTGTCAATTCAGACTATGAGGCGAAACGCTTTAAGAGTATCACCTTGCAACGGTTGGAAATCGTGGTTGCTCGATCAGGGCTCTTCAACGAATGGCTGAAGAGTTGTGGTAAGATGGGCGGGCAACATAAGGTGCCACGACTTAGCAACAGCAGGGACATCATTGAACAGATGCTGAGGTTGAATAAATAGATCAACAGGCTATAAAAGATAATAAGAATATATAGGGATGACAGGGGGCTTCAGCCATATTACGAACAATCAGTTCTGCTTCCAAAGTGGCAAGCAAGGCATTACAACAGGACATCGACAGAGCCGTTCCTTATTTCTTATTTTCTATTTTCTGTTTTTTATTCTGCTCCTTTCGGCTTGCGCCAGCATCGGATCACCCGATGGAGGACCTTACGATGAGACTCCTCCAAAGGTTCTCTATGCCATGCCTGCCAATCAGGCCGTGAATGCCGATAAACAGAAGATGTCCATTTTCTTTGATGAATACATCAAGATTGAGAATGCCAGTGAAAAGGTCGTCGTCTCACCACCCCAGAAAGAGATGCCCAATGTCCGTGCTGTCGGCAAGCACATTAGCATTGAGCTGTTTGACACATTGCTGCCCAATACTACTTATACGATTGACTTTTCTGATGCCATCGTTGACAATAACGAAGGTAATCCGATGGGTAATTACACATACTCATTCTCTACAGGTGATGTCATCGACACGATGGAGGTTTCTGGTTATGTTCTGAATGCTGCCGACTTAGAACCTCTCAAAGGTGTTCTTGTAGGACTTTATGAAGAAAATGCCGACGGCTTAGTACCGGATAGCCTTTTCAGGACACGTGCTTTTGATCGTGTTAGTCGCACCAATGGCAGCGGACGTTTCGTCATCAGGGGCGTCGCCCCAGGCCGACGTTATCGTGCTTTCGCACTCAAGGATATGGACAACGACTTCCGTTTCAGCCAGAAGAGCGAGCTGTTGGGATGGGATACAACGCTGTTCTCAGCCTCATGTGGTCCTGATATCCGATTAGATACTATTTGGGCGGATTCTACCCACTATGACAGCATTCAACCAGTGCACTACACTCACTTCTATCCGGACGATATCGTCATCCGTGCCTTCGTCGAAGAGGGGCAAGACCGCCATTTGCTGAAAACACAGCGCGACATTCCAGAGAAGTTTACCGTCTTCTTCACCGCTCCGGCAGACTCGCTGCCGCGCATCAATGGCATCAACTTTGAAGGTGATGGTGGCTTCATCGTGGAGCCTTCTGCCAAGGGTGATACCATTACCTATTGGATTACCGATACTGCTATTGCCTACAACGACACGCTCATCTTCGATTTCACCTACTTGGATACTGACACTTTACATCAGTTGGTTTGGAAGACAGATTCTGCTTTGGAACTGGTGCCGAAAACCACCAGGGCAAAACAACTGCAAGAGTTGGCTAAGAAAACCGAGGAATGGGAGAAGGAGCAGAAAAAGAAACAGAAGAAAGTCAAGAATCTGCAGCCTGAGGAGAATCCCTATTTGATAACGTATCTATCCATGAGCTGTAAACCCTCTGGAGGGGTGGATCCTTTCCAGAAGCCTCGACTTACCTTCTCGGAACCAGTGAGCTTGCCAGACTCATCGGCGGTCCATTTTCGCATGAAGGTCGATACGCTATGGACGGACGTGCCTTTTGAACTTACGACCGTTGAGGGGGCACCATGCGATTTCCAACTCTCTGTGGAATGGGAGTTAGGACAGCAGTATTCTCTTGAAATCGACAGTGCCGCTGTGCGTGGGGCTTTGGGACACACGAACCAGCCTTTGAAACAGGACTTCCGAGTCCGCAAGGAAGAAGAGTACGGTGCACTTTTCATACATGCCCTTCTTCCTGATACGGGAGTGGTCGTACAGCTTTTGAATGGTTCTGATAAACCAGTTCGCACCGAGCGCGCAGACCCTACTGGCCGTGCAGACTTTTTCTATTTGAAGCCAGGCGATTATTATCTGCGCTGTTTTGTCGATCGCAACGGTGACGGGGTTTGGACGACTGGTGAGTTCGATAGTGCCAATTCGGCAGAAGAAGTCTTTTATTTCCCCAAGCCTATGACAGTCAAGGCACAATGGGAGATCGACCAGCAGTGGGATGTTCGGGGTATCGCCGTGATGAAACAGAAACCAAAGAAGATCACCAAGCAGAAACCAGATAAGGAGAAGAAAACGAAGGACCGTAACAAAGAACGAGATGCGGCGATGAAGCGTCAGAACAAAGGCAAGCGTTAAACCTTTGAGCCTTTCTGGCATCAAAGGGATAAACCTGAGCAGGGCAACTTACCTTGTTCTTTCAATAATATCTCACATGAAAAGAATCATCTATACTTTCTTCTTGGCAGTTGCTGCCGCTGTGGCATACGCACAATGTCCGATGGAAAACACCGCTTTTAAGGCTGGGGAAGACCTCAAATATCAACTCTATTTTAACTGGAAGTTCATCTGGATTAAGGCAGGAACAGCCAATTTGAATATCAGTCAAGTTCAATATCAAGATGAGCCTGCGTACCGATGTCATCTAATTACTAAAGGGAGCCCGCGCACGGACAAGTTTTTTGTCATGCGTGACACCCTCTTGGGCGTAATCACTCCCAACTTGATGCCGCTTTACTATCGCAAGGGAGCCCTGGAGGGAAAGCGTTACTATGTGGACGAGGTCTGGTATTCCTATCCGTCGGGAAATGTGCAGCTCAAGCATCGCTACGTCAATCCTAGCGGAGAAGTACGGGACAACACGTCAACGTCCGACGAGTGTGTGTTCGACATGGTGAGCATGTTGTTACGTGCGCGTTCCTTCGATCCCTCAATGTTTAAAGAGGGTCAGCGTCTCCAGTTCAAGATGGCCGATGGTAGCAAGGTGGCTGAAGAGACACTTGTTTATCGTGGTAAGAAAAAATTCAAGATGGAGAACACAGGAACCACCTACAGATGTTTGGTTTTCTCATTCGTTGAGTATGAGAAAAAGAAAGAGAAGGAAATCGTGACTTTCTATATTACCGATGATGCCAACCATCTCCCTGTTCGACTCGACCTATTTCTTCGGTTTGGAACGGCAAAGGCTTTCCTGACGAACGCGTCGCAGTTGCGCAATCCACAAGATGCCATCATTCAATAAGAGGCCCCAATGTGTTAAAGTACGCATAATTTAATAAACGCGTAATGGGCTTTAAAGTAAAAAAAAGTCAAAAGAAGCCTCTTTCCTGAAACTTAACCCCTCTTTCTGAGATTGTCATGAAATTTAGTTGTAATTTTGTGACAACTTTAATCACTTAATCTGGATATGAGGGAAAAGAAAATCTTAACACGTGCAGAGTTCCAAGTCATGCAAATACTGTGGAACCTTCCTGGTCAGGCAGGATACACAGGCGACATTTTAAAGAAGTATGAAGCCCCCAAACCTGCCTACACTACACTCGCAACCTTTTTGAAAATACTGACCAATAAAGGTTTTGTCAAGTTCCGTAAGAAGGGAAACAAACTCTACTTCATGCCGGTTGTCACCAAGACGGAATACGCAGAAACCTATTATGCTCCTGTAAAGGACGCATTCTTTCAAGGGTCGTTCCTGGAACTGATGCGTTTCCTCTTGAAGAAAGAAAACCTTTCAGAGGAAGAAGTCAACGAGCTTATCCAGCTCATCCATGAAACACAGGGCAAGTAGCGTGATGGATAAAGAAAAAGCGACAACCGAATTTCTCCGATTGTCGCCTTCTGTCGGAAAGAGGCGACTCGAACGCCCGACCCCTACGTCCCGAACGTAGTGCGCTACCAACTGCGCTACTTTCCGAATGCAAAGGAACTTTCGTCCCGATTTGCGGCTGCAAAGGTATAATCTTTTTGTCATATATGGAAGAAAAAGTACTTTTTTTTATATTGGGTGTAAGTTTTTCGCTAAAAATGTTGCAGGAATCATGAAAAAGCTCTACCTTTGCACCCGCAAAACGGAAACACCTCTGTCTGCATTCATTTAATTGATGGTGTCATAGCTCAGTTGGTAGAGCAAAGGACTGCAAATCCTTGTGCCCCCGGTTCGATTCCTGGTGACACCACTTCAGAGAAAGCGGGGCTGTCAAATGACAGCCCCGCTTTCTCTTTTTTATTCGATGCAATGGCTTTGTTCCGTGGAGGCCTTTCTTTTTCGGCATAGAGCCTCTTTTTCGTTTGTCGGTTCATAAAAAGGGTGGAAAGTTTGGCAAGTTGACGATGAGTGTGTACCTTTGTGCCCAGAATAAGCACGAGTGGCATGAAGTATAGTATTATCATTCCTGTCTTTAACCGCCCAGATGAAGTGGACGAATTGTTGGCAAGTCTGTGTGGGCAGACTTGCAAGGACTTTGATGTCCACGTGGTGGAGGATGGCTCTGACATCCCCTGCCGTGATGTCTGCAAGCGTTATGAGGGTTGTCTCTCCCTCCATTATTATGTGAAGCCGAACGGGGGGCCTGGTGCCGCCCGTAACTATGGTGCCGAACGTGCCACTGGCGACTACTTCATCGTCTTGGATTCCGATGTCGTCCTTCCGCCTGGCTATATCACTGCCATTGATGATGAATTGCAGGCTGCGCTCGCCAGTCCCTCAGGAAGGGGGAGGGCTTGTGATGCTTTTGGTGGTCCTGACCGCGCTCACCCAGACTTCACCCCTGTACAGAAAGCTATCAGCTACTCGATGACTTCTTTCTTTACCACAGGTGGCATCCGAGGTGGCAAGAAGAAGCTCGATAAGTTCTATCCGCGCTCGTTCAATATGGGTGTGAGTCGTGAATTGTGGAATCGTTTGGGCGGCTTCCGTGCCATGCGTTTTGGTGAAGATATAGACTTTAGCTATCGCCTCGTCGAGGCCGGTGCCTGTTGTCGTCTTTTCCCCGAAGCTTGGGTGTGGCATAAGCGGCGCACTGACTTCCTTAAGTTCTTCCGCCAGGTTCGCAACTCTGGTGTGGCTCGCATCAACCTCCATCTCTTGCACCCCGGTTCGATGAAGCTGGTGCACCTGCTGCCTGCAGTGTTCACTATAGGTTGCCTGGTGCTTCTCATTCTCTTCCTCTTCGGGCTCTTCCTGTACCTTTTCGGTCCCGATCACATGAACAAGGCGGTCGGCTTTGCTCTCTGCGAACTGACCATCCTGCTGCCCTTGCTCTATGCATTGCTCATCTTCGTAGATTCCTCCATCCGCAACCGCAGCCTGTGGGTCGGCGTACTATCTGTCCCAGCCTCATTCATCCAGCTCTTCGGTTATGGTTCGGGCTTCCTCGGTGCTGCTTGGAAACGGTTGGTGCTGAAGCAAAAGGTTGAGGGATTCGACAGCAACGAGTTACTGTATAAATAGGAACGGCCAATGCTCTTTTCGTGGAGGGGCATTTATATCAAGAATAATGAAAGAACAAAAGAACGTCCAGCCTAAAGCGATTTCTTCCTATCCGATAAAGGAGGGGCAGGGCTCATTAACTCTCAAGGATCTCCCGTTTGAGGAGCGCCCTCGGGAACGCTTGATGGAACAGGGTGCTGCGGCACTCTCTCCGGCAGAGCTGTTGGCGATTCTGATAGGAAGCGGAAATACCGAAGAGACGGCGGTGCAGTTAATGCAAAGGTTGCTGGCGGACTGCGGCGGAAGTCTGAAAAATCTCAGCCGTCTTTCATTGAGCGACTTGACCAAGAACTACAAAGGCCTTGGACCCGCTAAGGCGGTAACTATCCTTGCGGCCTGTGAACTGGGCAAGCGTCGTGCGATGGAAGTGGCAGCCGAGAAACGGTTCATCCAAAACTCCATCGATCTTTATAATATTATGTACCCGCTCGTGCGCGATCTCGCTCACGAAGAATGCTATGCCCTCTACCTTCGTGCCGACAGCAGCCTTGAAGGACTGCCTTTCCTCATCAGCAAGGGAGGCATCGCCGGTACGCAAGTGGATATCCGCCTCGTTCTGCGTGAGGCCCTCATCCGCCAGACGCCGACCATAGCCTTGGCACATAACCATCCTTCGGGCAGCATCCGGCCCAGCAGGGAAGATGATAACCTCACCGAACGTCTTGGGCGTGCCTGTCAGGTCATGAACGTTCGTTTGCTGGACCACATCATCGTCACAGATGGTAATTTCTACAGCTATCGGGAGCAGGGGAAGCTGTAGGATTATGGTTTTCCCTCTGCCCTCTCCAAGGGAGGGGGCGTTTACAGAACAAGACAATTCATCAAATAGAAACATTCCCTTTCATGAAAGAAAAATCAAATAGTCAAATATATCCTTCTCCTTCTCTCACGGAAGGTGCCGGGGGGGAGTCAGCCTCCATATACGACCGTGTAGTCGAACTTTTGAAGACGGTCTATGATCCCGAGATTCCCGTCAATGTCTATGATTTGGGGCTTGTTTATCGCATTGAGCTCAGCGATGACCTCACTCAGCTGGATGTGGATATGACGATGACGGCTCCTTCCTGCCCGATGGCAGATTTCATCCTGGAGGATGTGCGTCAGAAACTGGAGACCATCGAAAGTCTCAAGAACGTAAATGTCAACCTTGTCTTTGAACCAGAATGGGACAAGGATATGATGAGTGAAGAAGCGAAACTGGAACTTGGAATGCTATGAAACCTATCTATTTTCTCTCAGATGCCCATTTGGGCAGTCGCGCCATCAAGCACGGACGCACCCAGGAGCGCCGGCTGGTTCGTTTTCTGGATTCCATCAAGGAGAAGGCGGGCGCTGTGTATATGCTTGGTGACATGTTTGACTTCTGGTATGAGTACAAGCTGGTGGTGCCAAAGGGCTACACGCGGTTCCTCGGAAAGGTGAGTGAGCTGACCGACCTTGGCGTGGAGGTACATTTCTTCACGGGAAACCACGACATCTGGTGTTGGGACTATCTGGAAAAGGAATGCGGCGTGATCATTCATCGCCAACCCTTGACCGTGGAGCTTGGGGACAAACTTTTTTTCTTGGCTCACGGCGACGGAATGGGTGACCCAGACCCAAAGTTCAAACTATTGCGTGCCATTTTCCACAACCGATTCTGCCAAATCCTCTTCTCTGCACTACATCCCCGTTGGGGCGTGGAGCTGGGTCTGACTTGGGCCAAACATAGCCAGATAACTCATGAGGCAGAGGGTGAGCCAGGTTACATGGGAGAAGATAAAGAACATCTGGTTCTCTTTGCCAAGGATTATCTGCGTACTCACCCTAACGTCAACTATTTCCTCTTTGGGCATCGCCACATTGAATTGGATTTGATGCTCAGTCATCAAGTTCGCTTGATGATACTTGGGGATTGGATCAGCCATTTCACCTATGCGGTGTATGACGGTGAGCAGCTTTGGATGGAGAACTACATTGAGGGCGAGACAGAGCCTTAGACGGCTTTCCTATGGCTGTTGCCCGTACTGTTGCCAAAGCAGATAGGCCACGACGGCGACGAGGGCAAGGATGATGAGTGTTGCCAGACATCCGAGGGCAGCGCAGCCCCATGAGCAGCCTTGTTGCTCTGTCAGTTGGGTGTCCTGTCCGTTGCTGTTCGCCTGTGATGTTGTTTGCTGAGCCTCGGCTTCGGCAATTGCTTCGTCGAGCGACGGAACCGTTGCGCCTTTCTTGCCTTTAGCGACCGCTTTGGTGTCTTTGCCTTTTTTCGCGGTCTTGGATGCTGCGGCAGCTCCGCCGATGCCTAAAATGCTCAACAGGTTCAGCTTCTTCCATGTGACGAGCCGTTTGCTGTAGCCAACGCCTTTGCCGAGGCTGACGTTGACATTGATGCCCGTGCTGCCGATGTTCAGGGTCTTGCCTTTGGGGCCTATGGTGAGGCTGACACCACTTTTGCCGACGTTCATCTTCAGCCACGGCAGTATGTTCATTCGTTTATTGAATCTTACGCCCATTGGTCGGATGTTTATAGTTGATTGTTTAAAGTTGAAGAGGGGATGATTTTGAGTGCAAAGGTATATCCTTTCTCTTGATAAAACAAAAAATCATGTGAAGAATTTGCATAAGTCTTCCTCGACGCACACACCTGTTTTCAATAAAAAAAGTCTCAATCCCTCACCTCTTCTTCTTACTGGCTGTCTTACAGTCGTTTGCTGGTGAGGGATTGGTGAGGAATAGGTGAGGGATGGTGAGGGATGGTGAATGGACTCTATAATGACGTCCACCGCCATCCCCTTATGTGGGCCGTAAAAAAGCCACCATTTGGCGCTACTTGAGGGCTGCGATGGTTCTGTCATCATCTTATGACCAATCAGGGTTCAATGTTCAAACTAAATCCCTCACCATCCCTCACCTATTCCTCACCAATCCCTCACCAGCAAACGACTGTAAGACAGCCAGTAAGAAGAAGAGGTGAGGGATTGAAACTTTTTTGTGGAAAAAGAACAGAGTAGTGAGTGGTGAATGATAAACGAAGGTGGAATGTGTACACGCTCAGGCAGGAATGTGTACACGCTCAGGCAAGAATGTGTACATGTTACGTGCTGTTTTTCCGCACAAATTTTGGCGGTTCGGTAAGAAGTGATTACCTTTGCGGCTGTTTTATCAAGGGGTGCTCGTTGGTGTGGCGGGCTGAGAACAGACCCTTCAGACCTGATGCGGGTAGTGCCGACGTAGGGATGATAAGTGGAATCTTCTTGTGGCAGGCAGCGAGCCTGCACCCCTTTATTGTTTAACTAATAACAAATAAAGGAAAAAAGACAATGAAAAGAGAACTGAAGAGAACGATGGTCGCAGCCCTCATCGGGTTGTTGTCATTTGCCGGTAATGCGTTCGGGGCAGTAGCCTTGGATGTGGTAGGCGATGCTGTGGACGACGGCGACTCGCTGCAGACGGCGCAGCTGCAGGAAATGGTGGTGCGAAGCGTCAGGGCTTCGCGCAAGACGCCAGTGGCCTTCACGAACATGACCAAGGATCAGCTGAAGCAGGTGAACTACGGTCAAGATGTGCCCTACCTGCTCTCGCTCACTCCGAGTGTGACCATGACCAGTGATGCCGGTAATGGCATCGGATACACTTCGTTGCGCGTGCGCGGCAGCGACCCCTCGCGCGTGAACATCACGGCCAACGGCATCCCGCTAAACGATGCAGAGAGCGCCACGGTCTTCTGGGTAAATATGGGCGACTTCGCCAGCAGTGTGCAGTCCATGCAGATTCAGCGCGGCGTGGGCACCAGCACCAATGGCGCAGGTGCCTTCGGAGCCACGCTGAACATGCTGACAGAGAATATTGGCATGAAGCCCTATTTCGGTCTTGACCTCAGCGGCGGTTCCTATAGCAGCCACAAGGAGACGCTGCGCTTCGGAACGGGTATGCTGGCGGAGCACTGGGGAATCCAGGGGCGCCTATCGAACATTGGTTCGAAAGGTTATCTGGACCGTGCTTCCACGAAGCTGAATTCTTACTTCCTGCAGGCAGGATGGTTAGGAGCTGATGCTGCGGTGAAGTTCATCACCTGGAACGGAGTGGAGGAGACATATCACGCATGGAACTACACGTCGAAGTTCGAGCAGAGCCTCTACGGACGCAGGTACAACTCCTGCGGAGTCATGGGCTTCGATGCCGAGGGCAAGCCCAACAGCTACTACGACGACCAGACCGACAACTACCACCAGCAGAACTACCAGATCATCTGGAACCAGCACATCACACCTATGCTGAATTCCAACGTGGGTCTGCATTACACGAAGGGCCAGGGCTACTACCAGCAGTTCCAGAGTGAGGCCACGCAGCTGATGTATGGCAAGTCGTGGGCTGACTTCGGACTCAGCCAGGACCCCACCGTTACGGGTGACCTGGCAGACCAGCAGAAGATGGACAACGACTTCTACGGAGTGGTGGCATCCCTGAACTACAACAACCGCAAGAACTTGGAAATCATAGGCGGAGGAGGATGGAACTGCTACTCGGGTGACCAGTTCGGACACATCGTCTGGGCTAAACCGGGCGTGGGCACAATGGTACCTGAGCCTGCGGCGTTGACGCCCGACTTCGAATACTACCGCAATCACTCGCGCAAGACGGATTTCAACATCTACGCTAAGGCATCGTATGAGTTCCTTAGGGGCATGAATGCCTTCGTGGATTTGCAGTACCGGCACATCACCTATAAGCTGCAGGATCCCACGGTGGCGTATGGCGTCAACCAGGATAAGAGCTACGTCATCGACAAGAAGTACGATTTCTTCAACCCGAAGTTCGGCATCAACTACGACATCACCGACCAGCACAAGGTCTACGTCTCCTATGGCATCGGGCACAAGGAACCCGTGCGCAACAACTTTATGCAGCAGATTGCCAACCCCCTCCGCACGGACACGCAGGCTCGCCCGGAGCGGCTGGGTGACCTGGAGGCCGGCTACAAGTTCCAGAGCACCCGCTTCTCCGCCGGAGCTAATATCTATTGGATGCACTACAAGGACCAGCTGGTGCTGACGGGCGAGCTCAACGCCATCGGCGAGGCACTGACCAAGAATCTCGACAAGAGCTACCGCCTGGGTCTGGAACTGGAGGCTGCCTGGATGCCTGTGGACTGGTTCCGTTGGGACGCCAATGCCACTCTCTCGCGCAATCGCGTGAAGGACATGGTCGTCACTCTTACCGACGGCTCCAATGCCAACCTGGGCGAACAGCCACTGGCCTTCTCGCCCAACCTGATTCTGAACAACGTCTTCACCTTTACCTACAAGGGTGCCAAGGCCAGCATCCATAGCCAGTACGTCAGTGATCAGCTGCTCACGAACACGGGTTTCGAGGAAATGGAGTGCACGGACGCCAACGGACAGCGCACGATGGAGACATTGATGCTGAAGAAGCACTTCACCACGAACGTGGATTTAAGCTACAATTTCACCCTCAGCCGCTTCGGCATCAAAGATGCTTCCGTGGGCGTGACGTTCTACAATATCTTCTCTGCCAAGTTCGACAACAATGGCTGGGCAGCACCTCAGTTCGTCAACAACAACGGGCGTATCAAAGCCGTGAACGAATGGGACATCCGGGACTGCGGGGCTGCAGGATTTGCGCCGTCGGCACCCTTCAACGTGATGGCTCATCTCTCCGTCAATTTCTAAAAGCGTTCTCCAGAAGGCGCCCCGTAAACACCATCTTCGAGGAACATGGAATTTCTTGTCAATCATTGGCTTGACCTACTGACCACGGTACTCGGCCTGCTCTATATCTGGCTGGAGTTCCGTGCCAGCATTGCCCTGTGGTTCGTCGGAATCGCCATGCCTGCGTTGGATATATTCCTGTATTGGAGCCATGGCCTCTATGGCGACGCGGGCATGGCGGTTTACTACACCGTGGCGTCGGTCTACGGCTACGTGGCCTGGTCGTGTGGCAAAGGTGAGCGGCAGGAGCGCCCAATCACCCACATGCCCGTCCGTCTTTATGTACCCACCTTTGTCTGCTTCCTGGCAGCGTGGGGCATTACCTATTATATATTAATACGCTGGACCGGCTCCACGGTTCCGTTGCTGGACTCGTTCACCAACGCCCTGTCGTTCGTCGGCTTGTGGGCTCTGGCTCGCAAGTACCTGGAGCAATGGTTCTTCTGGATTGTGGTGGATGTTGTCTGCTGCGTTCTCTACGTGCAGAAGGGCATCCCCTTCAAGGCGGGTCTCTACGGACTCTATGTAGTCATCGCTATTGCAGGATATTTCAAATGGAAACAACTTTCGAAGCAGTTGTCGTAGCTGCCGGCAGCTTCCCCGCACATCCCGTGCCGCTCGGCATCCTTCGGCGGACGCCGCACATCGTGGCCTGCGACGGGGCAGTGAGCAGCGTGCCCGAGGCAGAAGCCGTGGTGGGCGACGGCGACAGCGTGCCCGCAAGCTTCGCACAGCGGCTGGTGCGCATTGATGAACAGGAGGACAACGACCTGACCAAGGCCACACGCTACTGCCTGGAGCAGGGATGGCGTGACATCGCCTACCTCGGAGCCACGGGTCGGCGTGAAGACCACACGCTGGGCAACATCTCACTGCTTATGCGCTACTACCGCGATTTTGGCATCCGTTGCTTGATGTTCACGGACTATGGATTCTTCACGCCTGCCCGGGGGGCTCGCACCTTCGATGCCTTCGCGGGTCAGCAGGTGAGTATCTTCAACTTCGGTAGCACCCACCTCACCTCTACGGGGCTGAAATGGAACTCGTATGCTTACGGGCAATGGTGGGAGGGTACCCTGAACCAATCCGTCGGCAACCATTTCTCGCTGGACGCCGACGGATTCTTCCTGGTCTTTCAGACCTATGAGCCGAAGGATGCAGTCATTTCCTAAGATAACGGGAACAATGTACCTGATGGTTCCTCACTATTATTCCTTTGGCGGTTGGGCTTCTTTTTCTTGATGGTCGGTTTTTTGATGATTGCCTGCTGCAACGTAGTGTCCTCGCGCAAGTCGGCCTATAAGGAGTTGCGATAGGACAGCACGACGGCTACAACGCCAAGTTCCTCGAATTGGATGATGGTGCGCTGGCGAAGCAAAACCTGGACATCGACAAGCATTACCTTTTTCTGAATCCCAAGGCCGGTGTTATCTGGCACCGCGACGACCACACGGCGTACTTCTCCGAGGCCATCAGCCACTGAGAGCCTAAGCGTAACAACTTCACAGACAACGGCAACTATCCAGCTCCGAGGTTGGAGTGGGGGCTCGACGACGAAGACGGCTACAATTTTGCAAACCCTCGCGTGCGTGCGCGAACCTTTATTTCATGTTCTACTCCAACCATTTCGTGCAGACAGGCGCCCAAAGCGACGTTAGCGAGAACCTAACGACCAACATCGCCCCCAGCTATCGCATGGGTGCAGGGCTGACAGCAGCTTGGGACATCACTCAGTGGTTTGTGTAGATTGCGGTGGATTTGGTGACCTGTTGGCTCTACTGGAAGAAGGACATCCCTATTACGGCGTCGCTGTATGGGCTGAATGTGGTCATCGCCGTTTTCGGTTTTTTCCGCTGGCAGCACCAAATGTATGCACAGGCTTCACCACTTTGATAGCCTTCTCGCGTAAGGTGGTGTCCTCGCGCAGTGTCGATGCCAACGAGTCTCGGTAAGCTCGAACAACTGCCGTGCGGGAGAGACGATGTTGTTCCATGTATATACTATCGTCTTGCCAGACGGGCGGGGCGTCGAAGATATCTGTGCTGAAGCCCAAGTCAAATTCAGACTTCTCATTAGAGCGCTCCAACTTGAACGGAACTTTGCCAGGTACGAAAGGGATGATTTCCACAGGTCGCCAACCATAGTGTATGATGTCAAGTTCACGAGCAGCAGCACGCGAAAGGTCTATCACAAATTTGCGGGAATAGGGGCCGCGGTCAGTCACTTCTACTGCTACTTCCTTGCCGTTGGTCAGGTTGCGCACCATTAACCACGTCCCCAGCGGGTATCGGAGGTGGGCACATGTCATGCTGTCGCGGTGGTACAGCTCTCCGTTGGCCATCCGCCGACCATGAAAGCTGTCGGCGTAGTAGGACGCATTGCCTCGCTGTTCACGAAGCTGTTGAGGACGGCTCGTGATGAGGGGCACGAAAAGCACCACAACAAATAGAAAAATACGGTTCACAAGCTACTATTTCTTGATTTTACGGGCGCAAGTTAGCGATTTTGTCGCAACTGACAAACATTTTTCCCTTTTTTGTTGGAATCCTTCAATAAAAATGAGTACCTTTGTCCGCTTTTTTAGAATAATAACTCCATAAACCTCCATAAAAGACATGAAGACTTACGTGAGAATGACGCTTGTTGGATCCTTTGCCTTGTCATTGATGACAAGTTGTATCTCTGACAAACGTATCATCTATTTACAAGGAGCCGACGAAGCATACGCTACTCCTAAAAACATTGATCAAGCTTATGAGCTGAAAGTGCAGAAGGACGACCAATTGGCCATCTCTGTAGCCTCTCAAGACAAGGAGCTTATTGAGCCGTTCAATAATAATACTCTTATTGGTGGTGGCGTCAATGGCTACACGGGTACCAACACTGCGAACACCACATCTGGAGTCAGCTATTTCCGCGTTGACCTCAATGGCGAGATAGCTTTTCCTATCTTTGGCCAGCTAAAAGTGGAAGGCTTGACAACTAAGGAAGTTAGCCAGCTCATACAAAACCTGCTGCGGAATGGTGATGCCACACATGATGCTTTCATCAAGGATGCCATTGTCAATACTAAGGTGATGAGTTTCAAGGTGACAATCCTTGGCGATGTCAAAGCACCTGGAACCCAGACATTCACTGGTGAACGACTGACCTTGCTCGAAGCTATCGGACGTGCAGGAGACCTTAACAATTCTGCCAAGCGCGAACACGTGCAAGTCGTTCGTGAAGAAGATGGAAAGCGTGTCGTGTATGACATAGACCTGCGTGACCAGGCCAGCATCTTCCAGTCGCCTGCCTATTACTTACAGCAGAACGATGTCGTCTATGTCAAGCCCAACAAGTCGGTGCGTGTCAAGGGCTCTACGAGCTACACGTTGCTTAGTGTCAGCTCGACTCTCGTTAGCATGGTTGTCAGCATTGTTTCGCTCATCGTTGCCATTAACAAGTAACACCTCCCTCAAGATATGGAAAAGACAATTAAGAAAAGTCAGCTGAAGAGCACCGATGATATTATTTCGTTGCGTGACATCATTGATATCTTCCTAATCAACTGGAAGTGGTTCATCCTTTCGGTCATCATCTGCCTTGGATTGGGTTATCTCTACTTGATGACCAAGCCTCATATCTACAAACGGTCGGCAGTCATGCTGGTCAAAGACGATAATGGAAACATGGGCAGTGCTGCACGCTCCAAGATTGGTACCGACGCATTGATGCAACTCAATGGCGTTATCATGGGTTCCAGTGTAAAGAATGAAGTGTATATTCTTCAGAGCCATCAGATTATGATGGATGTGGTTCGTCGACTTCGTCTCGATGTAACTTACGATTGTAAATATCACCTCAAGAATATCAGTCTCTATGACCTTCGTCCGTTCACGGCTGTCTTTGATACGATTGAAACAGAACATCCCTATGCTTTCCGCGTGGAACTTCACGGAAACGAGGCACATATTGGTGACTTGCAGACGGAATACGGTAAAGTGGAATTCGAGAAGACTGTCAAGTTGGGACAGCCTGTGAATACGCCTTTTGGCAAGCTGACTTTGCTTCCAGCAGGAGCCGATACTCTTCAGTTCTTTGACGGACGAGCGATTACCGTTACTCATCTGACTGTTGACCAGGCTGCTAACGGTTTTGGTTCACGCTTGAAAGCGGGCGAAATAGATAAGGAGAGTACGCTCGTTGGTATCACATATACCGATCAGAACATCCAACGTGCAGATGATATTCTTAACGCAGTCCTTTCATCCTATCAAAAAGGTATCATTGATGACAAAAACCGTATCGCACAAAGTACGGCTGAGTTTATTGACCAACGTATCTCGCTCATCAGTAAAGAACTGAGTGAGGTTGAAGGAGAACTGGCTGAGTTTAAGCAACGTAATAAACTCGTCAACCTTAAAGAAGATGCTACTGCTTTCATTCAGCAAAGCAGTCAGGCACGCCAGCGTAGCATCCAGTTGGAGTCGCAGGTACAGGCTATTCAGTATCTTTTGGAAAACTTGAAGGATAAGGCTAACGGCAACGACCTCATCCCGTCCTTGAGCGGCGTGACAGATGCGGGCATACAGTCTCAAATCATGAAGTACAATGAGCTTTTGCTTGAGCGCAACCGTTTGTCTGAAAATACGGGCCAGAGCACTCCTATTATCGTCCAGACCAACCAGCGTCTTGAGCAGATGCGTAATGCTATCATTGCTTCCACCGAAGCTTTCCTGTCTTCGATGAACGTGCAGTTGCGTCGTGCCAAGCAGGAAGAACAAGGACTCAGCGGAACCCTTTCCACGGTGCCAGAAAAAGAAAAGAGGGCTCTCGACATCCAGCGTCAGCAGACTATCAAGGAAACTCTCTATACGTATCTGTTGAACAAACGTGAGGAGACTGCCCTTCAGTTGGCCATCACCGAGGCAAACATCCGTGTGGTTGAGACTCCTTTCGGCAGCGATATTCCCATATCACCACGTCGTAAAATCATCATGCTCATCGCGCTCATGCTTGGTGTCGTGATTCCCTTCGCATTCTTCCACATCCGTAATCTCTTGAATGTGAATGTCCGTGGACGCAAGGATATTGAAACTTATACTTCTATTCCTGTCCTCGGAGAGATTCCGCATCATAAGAAGAATGAGGATGATAGTGAAATCCTTGTGGGTGAACAACGCACAGACCCCATCAATGAAGCTTTCCGAATGTTGCGCTTCAGCCTTAACTTTGTCAACAAGGATGCGCGTGTCATCATGTTCACTTCCACCACACCAGGTGAAGGCAAGACCTTTGTTTCGCGTAACTTCTCGGTCACTTTGGGCATGACAGGCAAGAAAGTAATTTTGGTAGATACAGACATTCGTAAGCGTACACAGTCAAAACTGGCTGGTATCACCCATCGCGAAGGATTGACGTCTTACCTCAGTGGCAATACGGATAATATAGAGAAGTTGATTGTCAAAGACTTGTCAGAGCACAATGTTGACATGTTGCCCGCAGGTATCATACCTCCCAATCCTTCAGAATTGCTCATGAGCAACCGTCTTGAACAGCTCATTGATGAACTGAAGAAGACTTACGATTATATTGTCATCGACAATGTGCCTGCTCAGGTTGTTGCCGATGCAGGTATTGTCAACCGTGTCGCCGATGTCACGCTATATATTATCCGTGAAGGCATTATCGACCGTCGCTATCTGCCTGAATTGCAACGTCTATATGAAGAGAAGAAGTTCAACAACCTCTGTATCATCATTAACGATGCACGTAGGGAACAGAAGCGTTACGGCTACGGCTATGGCTATGGTTACGGCTACGGCTACGGCTATGGTTACGGAGGTGAGAAGTCCAAGAAATCAAAGAAGTAACAAAGTACTCCACGTACATATTTAATTTGGTTCTGCGTCAATGAGGAGCAATTACAGCACCTCAACAGACGCAGAACCTTGTTTTTTGTAAAAAAAGTCTCAATCCCTCACCTGTGGGGCTATTACGCTGTGAATAAACTGGTTACTGGTGAGGGATTGGTGAGGGAAAGGTGAGGGATGGTGAGGGTTTTCTGATAAATATGAGTGAAGTAATAATAACTCATTCTCAATTGTTTAAGTCTGTCCCCTCACCATCCCTCACCTTTCTCTCACCATTCCCTCACCATTCCCTCACCTGCAATTCACTCAGATACAAGGCTATAACGGGTAAGGTGAGGGATTGAGGTTTTTTGTGGTAAAACAGGGGTGTGGGTATCTGGGTAAGTATAAAAGCTAAACCATACGTTTGGGAAAGTGTGTACCTTACAGACAAAACGTGTACACGTTCTGCATGGAAGGTGTACACGTTGACAGTTGATGGATAAGACGGGACGTGCGGTGTTTATAATGCTTCGAGCATTCTTTTGAGGACTACTTGTGCTGAGATTTCGCGGTTGGCGGCTTCGGGGATGACGAGGCTTCGTGGCGATTCGATGACATCGTCCGTCACAATCATGTTGCGGCGAACGGGAAGGCAGTGGAGGAATCCTGCATTGTTGGTCACTGCCATCTGGCGAGCGCTGACGCACCAGTCCATCATCGTGTGGTAGTCGTGCAACACCTTACCGTAGTCTTCTGGATGGGTGACACCTGGGCAACTCCAGTTTTTTGCATAAACGAAATCTGCACCTTCGAAAGCCTTCATCTGGTCATACTCCACCCGGGCACCTTTCACAAACTGCGGGTCAAGTTCATAGCCCTTCGGGTGCGTAACGACGAAATCTACGTCAGCAGCCAGCATCCATTCGGCGAACGAGTTAGGAACGGCTTGCGGCAATGATTTGGGATGGGGAGCCCATGTCATCACCACTTTAGGACGAGTTTTTCCTTTCCAGTCCTCTTTTATAGTGATGAGGTCTGCAAAGGCCTGTAAAGGATGCACCGTGGCACTCTCCATGAAGAAGACGGGGCGGCCGCTGTACTGGATAAATTGCTGGAGGATTTTCTCTTCGTAGTCATCTTCGCGGCTCTCGAAGCGGGCGAAGCTGCGCACGCCGATGATGTCGCAGTACGATGCCATTACGGGGATGGCTTCCAGCAGGTGTTCGCTTTTGTCGCCGTCCATGACGACGCCGCGCTCCGTCTCGAGCTTCCATGCACCCTGGTTCACATCGAGCACGATGACGTTCATACCTAAGTTCATCGCCGCCTTCTGCGTGCTGAGGCGTGTGCGGAGGGAATTGTTGAAGAAGATGAGCAGCGCTGTCTTGTTCTTGCCCAGGTGCTGCCACTGGTAGCGGTCGCGCTTCACTTCCTGCGCTTCCGCGAGGGCGACGTGGAGGTCGCCGATGTCTTGTACGTGTTGGAAGATTCTCATAATTTATCTGTTTTTTGGAAATGTCAGCGTAAGCTTGGCCTTCTGGGCTGTGGTTGGGGCTGGCACTTCACAGTCGGTGAGGAGCATGGCCTTGGGACCTACGATGGAGAATGGGGTGCCGTTAACATACTCCGTAACTGCTTCCTGCTCAGAAGAGAGGGCCGTGATGTGGCGAAGCTGATAGGAATTAGGATGAAGGTTGTTCATGTTGATGAGCGTCTCTGTGCCATCCTTGATATTGATGCGGTAGTAGCCCATGGGTCGGAAGATGTAGGCGTGGTCATAGCCCTCGTGCTTGGCGGCTTGCAGCAGCTTGCTGAGCATCTTCTTGAAAGGCATAGTCTTGCTGCTCTTGACGCGGATGACACCTGGAATGTCGTTGAGTCTCAAACCACCGCCAACGTTGGGGTTGACGAAGCGCAGATTACCTGTCGGTCGTGATGTGCAGAGCGAGGGTACACGTCCGCATAGCTGTCCTCGGAACATGCCTTTGTCCACCAGCGTCACAGCCTGAGGTGCCTGTCCGTTGGCGTCAGCTGTATAGTAACCGATAAGGCGTTTGTCGTTCCACGTGCTAAGTGTGGGATCCTGGGCGATAGAAATCTTATCGTCGTAAATCTTGTGGTTCATCTTTGAGAGCACCGTGCGGTTTGACCTCATGGGGTCGTGAGTGGCGATGAAACCATTTGAGCTGATGTAACCATTTGCGCTGGTGTAAATCATCTTGCTGGCATCGCCCTCGACGAGTACGGGTCCCACATAATAGTCTTCCTCGGCTGTGCGATTCAGGAGATCCAGCCGTTGACGGATATAGGAGCGTAGTTCGCTGATGAACTGTGTGCTGTCTGCCAGCATTTCGGCGGTGGTGCTGTATGCTTTGGAATGAGTGCTGTTGATGTTGCCTCCGCCGGCATTTCGATAGATGAAGAAGGTGAAGAAGAGCTCGAAATTATCTCCTACGGGTTGTGCTACCCGCACGCCTTCCGACGTCAGTCGCCAGACATCACCCTGGAAGCCTTGCACGCGGGCAAGACTGTAGGTGAGTTCCGGGAACTCCTGTGCGATGAGCGAGATGCGGCTGACGTAGGCTCTGAGCTCGTCCAGATGCAGGTCCTCGGCTTCCGGTGAGCGATGCTCAATGAAGGTGGTGGGCTTGGCGGCAAGGAGGTCTGACAGTGCAGCCTCGTCTGCGGGTAGTGTAACCTTGTTCCTCTGTTGGGTCTTGCCTTCCATGTCTGCTATGGCTCGCTTGTAGGCTCTATCGGTAACCATCCAGGCCGTGCGACGCAAGTTGTTGTAGTCCAGTGCCTCTGGTATGCTGGTTGTGAAGTTCGAGAAACTGCTGTTGGTGCTATTGTTTCGATGGTAGTCACCCACGAGTACTTCGGCATTGAACCTCTGGAACCAGGGAGCGACGTGATCCCTGACAGTAACGCCATTGCGGACTACCATATTATAGTTGCGGTTGCGCATAAAACGGTAGTCAATGAGGAACGGAGCTGGCTGTCCCTCGATACGCAGGCTGTCCATGGAGCGCTGAAGCTCGGAAGAGAGGGCGGAGAAGACGAGGGAATCTCTATTCGTTTCGGCGCTAGCAGCGCAGAAACTAACAGGGTTAAGTATTGGCATCAACGCTCCTTTCTCCTGCCTCCTCTGTGTTTCAATCTTGGAACAAAAGATCATTGGTGATGTAGCACTGACAGGCACCCAACCGCTTTCAGCTCCGCAGACGCCGATAAAGGTGGAAGGGGTGTCGCCGCCGGCAGCGATATTCGAGAACATAGAGAGGGGCGTGCCGATGAGATCCACACCGCGGACGAGTTCGTCGGGACGGTCGTCCACATAGATGCGATAGACCTCCAAGGGGGTTACGTTGAAGGAGTTGATACTGCCTCCTTCGCCCGTCTGTGTGAAGCCTCCGCTGACACTCTGGAAGAGGTAACCGTATTCTTTCCCTTGGCGTTTTGCTTCGTCGCGCAGGAACTGACGCAACTGCGCTTCGGTGTAAGGCTTACGTGTTTCTACTACGAGGTTGGACTGACGGGAGACGGGGTCGCGACCTTCGGCTGTTCGTCCGTGGCCATTGCTCTGGGGGAAACTGTCGAGGGGCACACGGCTCATCAGGAATTCCTTGAGCACACCATCCACCACATTATTTACTCTACGCGCGCGGGTGCCTTCGTCATCGTAGCGGAAACCGCCATTCAAGGGCTGGGCACCATAGTGCGTAAGCGTGGGGTCGCAATAGACTTGGAACTCTGTGGGCAGAACGCGCTCGCCAATCATGTTGCGGAACGTCTGTCCGCCCGTCTTCATGCGGTGACCCTCCAGACGGTGACCGAAGATCTCGTGGAAGAAGACGCCGCTGGCAGGACCGCTCATCAGTGCAGGACCCGTGAAGGGATCGGCTACGGGAGCTTGGGCGAGAGCGATGAGGCGCCGTCCGATGTCTTCCGCATCGCGAGTCATCGTGGCTTCATCGGGCAGCGAGTCGAGCGTGGTGGCATAGTAGCTTTGGGTGAGAGGCAGTTCCATGCCGTCGTCGGTCTTCATTTCAGCTTGGATGAACACCCGGTAGCTGACGCGATTCTGCACGACGGCTGTGCCTTCGGTGTTGACGAGGTGTGTGCGCTGGTTCTCCATCTGCAGGTTGACAACGGCATCGCTGAGTTGTGGCCACTGGCAAAAGACAGCACTGATGCGGCAAAGGCGCTCCTCCCATTCGCGCTGCTCGGTAGGAGTGAGCAAGGGATGTGTGAGGGGAGGCTCGTAATAGGTCTCGGCGGGGGAACCGCTGAGCACGCTGAAGCAGGGAGCCTTGTCCTCGTTGTCGGCTTGTGTTCGAAGCCGATTTTGTGCATTGCGGTAGGCATTGGCAGCACGATCATAGGCATCAAGCATCATCATCCAGATGCTAGCACGAAGGGCATCGGGTGAAGCATCTGTCAGGGGAATGGGTATTGGGCCATTGTTGGACTGGTTGTTGAACTTGAAGTTGTCCAGCTCCGGCGAACCCAAGCGTATTTGGGGACTGAAGGTGCGTTTGTGGTTTTGTTCCGATGCGCCGAGGTAACCGAAGGTTGCTATGATGCGGGCATCAAAACTCTCTTGCACACGAAAGCTCATGAAGTAAGGTTTCAGTTCCTGCTGCTGTAACTCTTTGAAGTCGGCGGCCAGTTCCTCGCGGAGGACTCGGAGGAGGGTGTCTGACTCAGCAGTCTGGGCGGCAACGCCTGTGGTCATCAATAACAACAGGCATACAGCGAATAGTTTTTGTAGTTTCATGTAATGTGGTTAAGTTTAAACGCTTCTTAATGTTGACTGATGGATAGTGGTGACCCCGCTTTGTAATGAAATCATATCAGGGGCGTGTCTGCCCCTCTCCTTTGATTAGCCATTTGTAAGTGGTAATTTCTTCGAGTGCCATAGGCCCGCGGGCGTGCAGCTTCTGAGTGGAGATACCGATTTCTGCGCCTAATCCAAACTGAGCACCGTCTGTGAAGCTGGTGGGGGCATTGTGATATACGCAAGCGGCATCGACTTCGTTGAGGAAGCGGCATGCAGCCTCCTCGTCCTCGGTGACGATACTCTCGCTATGACCGGAGCCATAGCGGGCTATATGCTCCAGCGCCTCGTCTAAGGAATTCACCACTTTCACCGCCATGCGCAGGGCGAGGAACTCTGTGCCAAAGGACTCTCCACCTGCCCTCCCTAATAGGGAGGGAGCAATTCCCTGAATGACCTTGTAGGCATCCTCATCTGCCTCTATAAAAACGTTTTTATCAAACAAGGGTTGGCAGATAGCGGGCAGGCCAGCTAGGCGGTCGCGATGGATGATGAGGCAGTCGAGGGCGTTGCAGACGCTGACGCGGCGTGTCTTGGCGTTCACTACGATGGGGATAGCCTTCTGAAGGTCGGCGGCACGGTCGATGTAGCAATGCACGACACCGGCTCCTGTCTCGATGACCGGCACACGGGCGTTCTTGCGGACGTAGTTGATGAGGCGGCTGCTGCCTCGCGGAATGATTAGATCCACGAGACCGCGAGCCGAGAGCAGGCGGTCGGTGTCCTCGTGGCTGGTGAGCAGCAGGGCGCTGTCTGTGGGGAGGCCGTGGAGTTGGAGTACCTTGTGGATGAGGGCAACGATGGCTGTGCAGCTGTCCTTGGCATCGCTGCCGCCTTTGAGGACGCAGGCACTGCCTGCCTTCAAGCAGAGGGCAAAGCAGTCGAAGCACACGTTGGGACGTGCTTCGAAGATGATGCCGATGACACCGAAGGGAACGCTCACGCGGGTCAGTTCCAGACCGTTGGGAAGGATGTTATGCTTCAGCGTACGACCGAGAGGCGAGGGTAGGGAAGCTACCTTCCGGAGGTCTGCGGCGATGTCTCGGAGTCGCGCCTCGGTCAGCTGCAGGCGGTCGAAGCGGGGGTCTGCCTTGTCCATCCGGGCAAGGTCGAGGGCATTGGCGGCTAATAGCTCGGATGCCTGGCTCTCGGTCATGTCTGCCAGGTCGAGTAATACGGCGTTGAACTCATCGTCGGAGCAGCAAGCCAGTTTACGGCTGGCTGAGCGTACGGCACTGAAATCGTTAATCATTGCGGCTGGAAATTAGTGAAGGGAACCTTTTCGGGATTCTGCATCAGGTCGATGAGGATGTTCTCGCGTTCGCCATTGGCGATGATGACGCGGATACCTGCTGCTTGCACACGGCTCGCCGTGGTGTACTTGGAGTGCATTCCGCCTCGTCCGAAGGCACTCTTTTCCGTACGGATATAGGTCGAGAGGTCTGTACCTGGAGCCACGTTGCGAATCAGCTGCGATTGCGGATCGTCGGGGTGACCGGTGTAGATTCCGTCGATGTTGGAAAGGAGGATGAGCGTGTCGGCTTCCATCATCTGTGCGATGAGGCCGCTGAGTTCATCGTTGTCGGTGAACATCAGCTCGGTGACGCAGACGGTGTCGTTCTCGTTGACGATGGGCAGCACACCATTCTCCAACATTACCCTCATGCAGGCTCGTTGGTTCTCGAACTGTTCGCCGGGCTGGAAGTTCTCCTTCATGGTCAGCACCTGTCCCACGTGGATATGGAACTCGCGGAAGAGGTCGTAGTAGAGCCCCACCAGCTTCACCTGTCCGAGGGCAGAGAACAACTGGCGCTGTTCCACGGTATCAAGTGCATGATCCACCTTTAACTCGCGGCGGCCACAAGCCACAGCACCACTGGACACGAGAATGACCTCATGACCCTGCTGCCGCAGCCACGCCAGCTGATCCACGAGGGCAGAGACGCGTGTTACATCCAGCTTACCGTCCTTGCGGGTGAGGACGTTGGAGCCGATTTTGATGACGAGTCTCATTTTTGAGGAATGGAAGCCATCAGGCCTTCAATAATACTGGTGGTGAAGCCGTTGCGCTCCATGGCGTTGAGACCACGGATGGTCAGACCCGCAGGAGTGGTTACCTTATCGATTTCAGCTTCCGGATGCGAATGATCAGTGCTCAACAGGCTGGCAGCACCTTTCATGGTCTGAGCCACAATGCGCTGTGCATCGGCAGGGGTGAAGCCAAGGAGCACGCCGCCCTGGGTGTTGGCACGGATGTAGCGCAGGGCGTAGGCGATACCGCAGGATGCCAGCACGAGTCCTGCATTCATCAGGCGCTCTTCCACCAGCATGGCGTCGCCCAACTCCTTGAACACAGCCAGTAGTGCCTCGTCCTGTTCCTTTGTGGCTCCTGCCGAGCTGAGGAAGGTCATGCTTTGGCGGGCAGCGATGGCGGTGTTGGGGATGAGGTAGTAGAGGGCTGGCACCTTGCCGTCCTTAGCGAAGATCTCCTGCAGGTCGCTGAGCCCTACGCCTCCGACCATGGATGCCACGATCTGGTGGTCGTAGTCCAGCCAGGGCTTCAGCTGCTCAGCGGCTTCCTTCAACTTCCAGGGTTTCATGGCCAGTACCACCACGTCAGCTCCTTCGATACAGGTGTGGTTGTCGGTGGTGGTGCGGATAGCAGGATCGAACGCCTTGATGCGCTCCAACTTCTCGGGGTGAGTATTGCTGATGCAGATGTCCTCTGTGCGGACAAGTTTGCTTTGTGCGAGGCCAAAGGCCAGTGCACTGCCGATGTTTCCGGCTCCAATGATGGCAAATTTCATTTCTTATTATCTTTATTGCGGATTTCCACCCTGCGGATTTTTCCGCTAATGGTCTTGGGCAGTTCGTCCACGAATTCGATGATGCGGGGGTATTTGTAGGGGGCAGTGACGCGCTTTACGTGCTGTTGCAGTTCCTTGATGAGGTCGTCGCCAGCGCGCTCTTTCCATTCTTTGCCGAGTACGATGGTGGCTTTGACGACCATGCCACGGATGTCATCGGGCACTCCTGTGATGGCGCATTCCACCACGGCGGGGTGGGTCATCAGAGCACTCTCCACCTCGAAGGGACCGATGCGGTAGCCGCTGGACTTGATGACGTCGTCTATGCGTCCTTCGAACCAGTAGTAGCCGTCCTCGTCGCGCCATGCCATGTCGCCGGTGTGGTAGAGTCCGTCGTGCCATGCCTCGTGCGTCAGTTCCGGGTCGCGGTAGTATTCCTTGAAGAGTCCTACGGGTTTCTGTTCGCCCACCCGGACGACGATTTCTCCCTTCTCACCATCCTCGCACGGAGTGCCGTCGGGTTTCAAGAGGTCTATCTCGTATTGTCCGTTGGGTTTTCCCATGCTGCCTGGTTTGGGCTCCATCCAGGGCATGGTGCCAAGGGTCATTGTTGTCTCGGTCTGTCCGAAACCTTCCATGAGGCGGATGCCTGTCTGCTCCAGGAACTTATCGTAAACGGCGGGGTTCAGTGCTTCGCCTGCCGTGCAACAGTAGCGCAGGGCGCTGAGGTCGTACTTCGAGAGGTCTTCGCGGATCATGAAGCGGTAGATGGTGGGCGGCGCGCAGAAACTGGTGACGCGGTACTTCTCCATCTGGCGCAGCAGGCGGTCGGCATCGAACTTCTCGTGGTCGAAGACGAAGACGGTGGCTCCGGCGAACCACTGACCGTAGAATTTACCCCAGACGGCCTTGCCCCATCCCGTGTCTGCCACGGTCAGGTGGAGGCTGTCTTCCGAGAGGTTGTGCCAGAAGACGCCCGTGGTCAGGTGACCCATTGCGTAGAGGAAGTCGTGGGCTACCATCTTCGGCTCGCCTGATGTGCCGCTGGTGAAGTACATGATCATCGTGTCTTCGTTGTCGTTCTTCTCTGCAGGACGTTGGAAGGTGGAGAAGGCAGTGATTTCGGAGTGCCAGCGTTCCATGGTGATGACCTGCTCCACGGTGGGACTCTCGGGCAGTGCCTCGTGAATCTGTCCGACCACATACGGGTCGTCCACGCAGATGATTGCCTTCACGCTCGCGCGCGTGTTCCGATAGACTATGTCGTGTTTGGTGAGCATGTGGGTGGCGGGGATGACCACAGCGGCCAGCTTGTGCAGGGCCAGCATGGCAATCCACCACTCGTAACGGCGCTTCAGGATGAGCATCACAGGGTCTCCCTTTCCGATGCCAAGGGATTGGAGGTAAGCAGCGGCCTGGTCACTCTCAGCTTTGAGCTGACCGAAGGTGGTGCGGCGCTCCACTCCTTCGTCGTTAGTCCAGAGCAGCGCCAGCTTCTCCGGTGCCTCCTCTGCCCAAGCGTCCATGACGTCGTAGGCGAAGTTGAAGTGCTCAGGGATGATGAACTCCAGGTGCTCGTTGTAGTCCTCGTAGGACGTGAATTGTGTTTGTTTGAGGAATCGTTCTACCATAACGGTATTTTATGATTTGAGTCATTAAATCAGAAGATGATGGCGAAGAAGCGCACTTCCTTGTTTCCGAGGGCTCTCATGCCGTGGGGCTGGGTGGCGTCGAAGTAGATGCTGTCGCCTTCCTCGAGCACGAGCGTCTTCTGGCCGATGGTGAGCTCCATGGAGCCTTCCAGCACCATGTTGAACTCCTGGCCGGGGTGGGAATTGCTCTCGCGCGGAGCGTCCTCGGGCTTGGGCTCCACGGTGACGATGAAGGGGTCTGCCTTGCGACCGCGGAAGCCGCTGGCCAAGCTCTCGTAGTTGTAGGCCTTGCGGCGTTCTACGTGCAAGCCCTGTCCCTTGCGGGTGAGGAAATATGTGCTCATGTGAGGCTCTTCGCCGAAGAGCAGCACGTTCAGCTCCACGCCATATTCCTTGGCGATTTTCTGGAGGTTGGCCACAGAGAGTTCGCCCTCGCCGCTTTCCATCTTCAGATAGTGTTCCAGCGAGATGCCGCAGAGGTCGGCCATCTCTTGTGCTTCGATGTCCAGCACGTCGCGCAGACCGCGCAGGCGCTCGCCGATTTGTTTCAGTTGTTCGTCCATAGTTATAGTGTTTTTTGAAGTTTCTCCAGGAATTCATCCGCCTCGTCCATACTTAGGCAGAGTGGCGGCAGCAGGCGCAGCACATTCGTCCCGGCACATCCCGTGAAGATGTGCTCGTCCATGAGCAGGCGCTGGCGGATTTCCTTATAGGGGACATCCAGCTCGATGCCAATCATCAGGCCGCGACCGCGCACTTCTTTAATTCTCTCATTCTTTAAATTCTTAATTTCCGAAAGCAGGTGCTCGCCCACCTTTCGCGCATTCTCGACGAGTCCTTCGCCCTCGATGACATCCAGCACCGCCAGCGCTGCCGCACAAGCCAGATGGTTGCCTCCGAAGGTGGTGCCGAGCTGACCATAGACTGCCTCGAATTTGGGCGAAATCAGCACGGCACCCATTGGGAAGCCGTTGGCGATGCCCTTGGCCACTGTGATGATATCCGGGCGGACGTCCAGCCATTGGTGGGCAAAGAACTTACCGCTACGTCCGTAGCCGCACTGGATCTCGTCGCAGATGAGTACGGTGCCCGTCTCGTCGCATGCCTGGCGCAGGCCTTGCATGAACTCCACCGTGGCCAGCTGGATGCCACCCACGCCCTGGATGCACTCCACGATGCAGGCTGCCACGTCGCCCTTCTGCAGTTCTGCCTTCCAAGCCTCCACGTCGTTCAGCGGCAGGAACGTAGTGTGTCCGTTAGCGTTGATGGGAGCGATGATTTTCGGGTTGTTCGTTACCTCTACAGCCAGCGAGGTGCGTCCGTGGAACGCCTTCTGTGCGGAGAGCACCCTTGTGCGTCCCGTGTGGAACGAAGCCAGCTTCAGCGCGTTCTCGTTGGCCTCGGCGCCGCTGTTGATGAGGAAGAGGCTATAGTCCTCGTAGCCGCAGGCCTTTCCCAACCGCTCAGCCAGCTGGCGCTGGAGCGTGTTCACTACGGAGTTGGAGTAGAAACCCAGCTGCGCCACCTGACGACTCACAGCCTCCACATAATGCGGATGGGCGTGACCGATGGAGATGACGGCGTGGCCACCATAGAGGTCCAGGTATTCTGTGCCCTGATCGTCCCACACGCGGCATCCCTGGCCGCGCACGATGTTGATGGGGAAGAGGGGATAAACATCGAAGAGTGTCATAATCTATACGAATGATTAGTTATAAATCGCTGCAAAGATACATAAAATAACTGACGAATCGTTATTATCTGTGAGAGAATCCATCAATTTAGTAGGTTTTTGCTTCACTTCTCCCTTTTAGGGATAGGAATAGGACAAAATATCATCAGTTATTCGTGATTCGGCTGTTCGGGTATGGGTCAAGTACGCTCCGATTCTTTCTTGAACACTCCCGACCTGAGTTGCTGAAAGCGTGAAGGCGTACACGGTTTGCCTGGAAGGTGTGTACCTTCTTCGAGTAAGGTGTACACCTTCCAAAGACTTTGTCCAAACATGCGTTCCTGACTCCTCCTTACAGATGGCTTTTTGGTAAAAAATCCCTCATTCCCTCACCTTTTTCGTCATGTGCTTGCTATTCAATGGTTTATGGGTGAGGGATTGAGGGATTATGAATGAAAAAACAATGGGGTGAGTTATTTCTTGATTCCTATACCATCTTTCTCTATGATTCTCAAAAGGTTGTTGGCCCATATCTCAGCCAAGCGTTGTGCGCCAAGAACATTGGGATGGAGGAAGAAATCGCCAGAGTGGCCGGTCTCCTTGGTGAACAATATGTTGTTGTTCTCGAAGAAGTCCCAAACATCTCGGTTGCCGGCATGGACCTGGGCATATTCCTTTGCGATGGCGTCGATGATGGGGTAGTAGCTGTGAAGCCGTTCGAGGCCCTCTTGCAAGTACATGGCGCTGTTGTGTGTGTTGGGACTATACCAGATGGGATAGTTGAGGAGGATCCTGCAATCCGGCACACCAGCGATGAGTGAGTCTATGATGGCCTTGATGTTCTTGCGATAGGTGTCAGTGGAGACGGGTGCTCCTTCCGTTGTGGTACAGGCGCTGTCATTGGTGCCAAGCATGATGGAGAAGTAGATGAGCCCACCATTGTCGTTCTTGTATGCCTTGGCAGCTGCCAGTACACGTGTAAAGTCTTTGCGGCCAGGCAGAAAACCCAGCGTGGTGATGCCCGAATGGCCACCATTATAGACATTGGTCGTCACACCCGTTGCTTCCTCAATCAGTTTGCCGCAGACGATGGGCGGGGCCTGTGTGGAAGGACTGCTGAGTGTGGCTCCGGCTGTGATGCTGTTGCCGATGAACAACAGGTTGATATGGGTCTTTGCCGACCTGGCTCTGTCTGTCGTTCCAACCTTAGCCTGTTTTTGAGCTTGCATCGAAGTACAAAGCAAAGTAAGGAAGGCACAAAAAATGAAGAGTCGTTTCATAGCAAGGAGTCTAAAGAAGGTTTGAAAATCAAGGAATAAAGTGCGTCTTTACTCAACTTGATGGCAATAGATGTACCCGAACTTGTCATAGAGCTTTTCTAATTGTGGCAATCGTGCCTTGAAACTCTCAAAGTCCTTTTGCTCTGAACGACACCATTGCACTTCACACATGGCACCGAGACGAGGCAAGAGTTGGTAGAAGGCGTGCTCCGGAAAGGCCACATGCTCGGACCACAGATTTGCCTGTACACCGAGGATGCACTTTTGCTCCTCATCGGTCAGTTCTTCGGGGATGACAGGTTCGAAGGAATAGATTTTACTGCACGAAACCTGATAGCTGTCTGTCGTACGTGGCTGCTTGCCATAGTCTTTTAATTGCGGGTGATCGATGTACGCAAAGACATTCGGGCTCATGATGACGCGGTGCTTCTGTCTGGCAGCTGCAATGCCGCCTTTCGTGCCGCGCCAGGACATGACGATGGCATTTTCGGTGAGTCCGCCGGCCAGAATCTCATCCCATCCGATGAGGCTACGACCGCGAGAAGCCAAGAACTGCTCGATTTCGTGATTGAGGTAGGCCTGCAGCTTGTTTTCGGCACTGCGACCATCTTGACTCCCTCTCCCTCCGTCGCCGTCAACCTTTACGTGGAGTTCGTTTGTCAAACCCAGCTCCTTGATTTTGGCCTGACACTTCTCGCACTTCTGCCAACGTTCTTTGGGGCATTCGTCTCCGCCAATATGGATAAACTTCGAGGGGAATACATCGCACAATTCACCAAAGACGGTTTTCAAGAAGTCAAGCGTCTCGGGGTTGCCGCCGCAGAGCACATCACGCATGACGCCCCAATGAGGAGCAACGGGATAAGGACCGCCAGTGCAGCCAAGATTCGGAAATACATGCAAAGCCCCCATCATGTGTCCTGGCATGTCAATCTCCGGCACGACGTTGATATAACGTTCAGCGGCATAGCGGACGATGTCGCGGCAATCTTCCTGGGAGTAGCTGCCACCGTAAGGAATATTGTCATAGATGCGCATGTTGCCTGGGCCGATGACCGTCTTCTCGCGGACGCTTCCTTCCAAAGCCAGCCGCGGAAGTGACTTCACTTCGAAACGCCAGCCTTGGTCATCGGTGAAATGCCAATGGAACTGATTACAGCCGTGAAGTGCCAAGACATCGAGAAACTGTTTGATGACATCCACCGAGAAGAAATGGCGGGAACAGTCGAGGAGAACGCCTCGGTAGATGAACCGAGGATGGTCGGTGATGCTGACGAAAGGCAATTCGATGGATGAATGAGTTCCGACAGGGAGTGCTTTGCGCAAAGTCTGTGCTGCACGGAAAAGGCCTACAGGTTTGTGGGCGGCAAGGACAATGCCTTTCTTGTTGACGGTGATGGTGTAAGCTTCTTGCAGAGGAGAATCTTCATCTAAGGATTCCTGTTTGTACACCTTTTTACTTTTCTTAGCTGTTTGAGGCTCCGTCACGAGTTGGATGGGGGCTTTCTTGTCGTTGGGAGACAAGGACAGTTTCAAACCCGTCTGCAGTTCCACCCATTTACATAGGAACTCTGCATTACGTGCCACTTCCTGATTGTTGGCATCATAACCGATGCCCATGCCCTCACAAAGAGTAAACACTTGCGTCGTATCTGTCCGAATCTCCTTGGGGAGAGGAATGATTTGGTAACTCGCTCGCTGGGCGTGGGTGGCAAGGGGAATCGTTGCCATGAAAAGCAATGAGAAAAAGATACTGCAATTCTTCATGTTAGAATTTGATACGGGCAAAAATAGGATAATGGTCAGAAAGGGTGCGTCGAGATATCTGATTATTCGTGTCCTTCGTCCAATAGCCGCTGGTGAGCACGGCGAAAGCTTCTACGGAGGTGCTGGGTGTCACGAAGATGTGGTCGATGCGTTCCGTGGTGTAGGTCTTGGGGTCGAAACTGTTGTAGGTGCCGGTTTCGGCAAAACGGTCTTTGGCACAAGTGTAGCAGTCTTTCAGGACACCGGATTGAGTGAACAAGGAATAGAGTTCATTCGTCTGGGGCACGTTGAAATCGCCTGTCAACACGGCCAACTTCTTGCCACCGTTGGTCATTTTGGTAATGCGCTCCATCACCAACTTGGCTGATTCACTGCGGGCCTTGACACCCACATGGTCCATGTGCAGATTCAGGAAATAGAATTCTTTCTTGGTTTTGCGGTCGCGAAAATGTCCCCAAGTGCAGATGCGGATGCAGGCGGCATCCCAACCTAAAGCTGGACGGTCAGGGGTTTCGTTCAACCAGAAATTGCCTTGTTCCAACAGCTCCACACGGTCGGGCTTGTAGAAAATTGCGGAATATTCGCCTGCTTCTTTGCCATCATCGCGTCCAATGCCAATCCATCGGTAGCCGGAGAGAAGAGCTTCCAAATCGACAAGTTGATGATGGAGGCATTCCTGAGTGCCAAAGATGTCAGGGCGTTCCCATTTAATCTGATTGGCAATGGCTTTGCTGCGAATCTGCCAGACGTTGCCGTTGATGCTGTCGTTCCTATTCTTGTTGCGAATGTTATAGCTGCCCACGGTCAGTTCCTGAGCTGTTGATCCGAGGTAAAAGAGGAAACCAAGGAGGAAAAGAAGCGTCTTTTTCATAGTACTGATATTTACTTGACAACCTTTTGTATGGCAGCTTTCACCAATGGTTCCATGATGAAATAGCCGTCTGTATTGGGATGGCAACCTTCTTGAGAAATGCCCTTACGCATGGCTCCACGTTCGTCGGCCATTGCAGAGAAGTAATCCACGAACTGGCATTGGTTTTTCTTGGCATAAGCGGCAATCTTGGCATTGAGACTTTTAATCTTGGCAATGACATCGGTCACGTCCGGACGCCAGTTGTAGTGGTCGCAGGGCGTGATGGTAGAGAGAATGACCTTGATGTTGTTGGCCTTGGCCATTTCTGCCATCGTGATGATGTTCTGCAGGGTGCGTTCTTCCACATAGACATGATTGTTTAGTGCGATGTCGTTTGTTCCAGCGTTGATGACAACAGCCTTCGGATGAAGCTTGACGACGTCTTCAAAGAAGCGCAAGACCATTTGGTAGGTGGTCTGCCCGCTGATGCCACGTCCGATATATCCGTTCTCCTTGAAAAAGTTCGGACGCATACTGGCCCAATTGTCCGTGATGCTGTTTCCCATGAATACCACTTTCCGCTGGTTTTGTGGCAATGCCTTTACGGTTTGGTTGTCGCTCTCATAGCGGCTGAAGTTGGCAAAATCGTTCTGAGCTATTATGCCATTAGCGCTCAAGGCCATCAAGGCCAAACAAATCATTTTCTTTAACATAGTTCGTTACAGGTTAGTTAATTCGTTACAGGTTAGTTAATAAGATGTTTTAATTTTGATTCTTCAGAATGCGCTGGGCTTGAGAAGCAAGCCAGCATGTTCATCGATGCCAAACATGAGGTTCATGTTTTGCACGGCCTGACCGCTGGCACCTTTGAGAAGGTTGTCGATGACGCTGGTGACAAGCAGTTTGTTTTCGTGCTTTTCAACGTGGACGAGTGCCTTGTTGGTATTCACGACTTGTTTGAGGTCGAGGTCGCAGTCAACGTAGTGTGTAAAGGCAGCCGTCTCATAGAACTGTCGATATAACTTCACGATGTCATCCTCTGGTAATTCGGCGTCAATGCGGATGACCTCGGTGCAAAAGATGCCACGTGCGAAGTCACCCCGGTACGGAATAAAATCTACAGCGGCGTTGAAGCCAGGTTGCAGCTGCGCCAACGACTGCCGAATCTCAGGCACGTGCTGGTGCTGAAAAGCTTTATAGATGCTCATATTTCCTGTCCGCCACGAGAAATGGGTCGTAGCGGATGGCTTGACACCTGCCCCAGTAGATCCTGTGATGGCGTTCACGCTGATGTCGTCATGCAACAACCAGTTGGCGGCCAGAGGCAAAAGACCGAGTTGGATGGCCGTGGCGAAGCAACCTGGGTTGGCAACGTGGCGTGCCGAACGGATTACCTCTCGGTTGAGTTCAGGCAGGCCATAGACATAGTCATGCTCTGGGCTTGAGAGGCGGAAATCCTGTGCTAAGTCAATGATGCGCACGTTTGCGGGTATGGCGTTTTCCGCAAGGAACTCCGCACTCTTTCCATGCCCCATGCACAGGAACAGCACATCGACGCTCTTCAGCGGCAGACGGTCGGTGAACTTCATGTCTGTTTCGCCCAACAGTCCCTCATGTACGTCGGTCAACAGGTTCTTGGCGTTGCTGGTGCTGTGGACAAAAGCTAATTCCGCTTCGGGATGATGCAGCAGCAGGCGGATGAGTTCGCCTGCCGTGTAACCTGCACCGCCAATGATTCCAACTTTTATCATAGTGCTAAAATTTATAATCCTGTGGCATGATAAGCCATAACACCAAGTACACGATACCGCCACAGAAGGCTGTGGATACGGTCATTAAGACCCAAATGAGTCGTAACAGATCTGGATTCCAACCGAAATAATCGGCGATGCCGCCGCACACACCAGCAATCCACTTGTTGTTGCTCGAACGTAACAATCTCTTCTCCATTGCTGTTTCGGGGGCTTATCTTTCTTCGTCTTTGTGAATCCCGTAGTACACTCTGAGCGGTGTAGAGAGAACTTTGATGAAGCCCTTAGCCTCGTCGGCGGTCCACCCTGTCTGTGTTTCGCCATATTCTCCGAGTTTACTCTTTGTCAGGTCGTTGTCGCTGTCAACACCTACGGTCTCGAAGCCAAAAGGTCGGAGCTTGAGGATGGCCGTGCCGGTGACGTTGCGCTGTGAAGATGAAAGAAAAGCCTCAATGTCAGGCATGACAGGCTCCAAGTACTGGCTTTCATGGAGGAACATGCCATACCAGTTGGCCACTTGGTCCTTCCAGTACTGCTGCCATTTGGAAAGTGTGGATTTCTCCAGGAGTCTGTGAGCTTCGATGATGAGCTTCGGTGCGGCGGCCTCAAATCCTACGCGCCCCTTGATGCCAATGATGGTGTCACCCACATTGGCATCGCGACCGATGGCATAGCTGGCACCAATTTCCTCGATTTTCTGAATGGCCTTCACGCGGTCGTCGAACCGCTCACCGTTGACCCCCACAATCTCTCCCTTCTCAAACTGAATCTTCAAGAGCGTAGAAGGCTCAGTGGCAGTCACGTGCTTCAGGTAGGCTTCCTCGGGCAGTCCCTGTGTGGCATCGAGCAGTTCGCCGCCGCAGATGCTGGTGCCCCAAATGCCTACGTTGTAGCTGTACTTCAGCTTGGCGAAGTCTGCGCTGAAACCGTGGGCGTTGAGGTAGTCCACTTCCTCCTTGCGCGTCAATTTCTTGTCGCGTGTGAGGGTGATGATTTCCACTCCGGGAGCCATCACCAGGAAAGTCATGTCGAAGCGTATCTGGTCGTTGCCGGCTCCGGTGCTGCCGTGGGCGATGGCATCGGCACCGATTTCGCGGGCATAGCGAGCGATGGCAATGGCCTGGAAGATGCGCTCGCTGGAGACGCTGATGGGGTAGCAGTTGTTGCGCAGGACGTTGCCGAAGATCATGTATTTCAGCGACTTCTCGTAGTACTCCTGCGTCACGTCGAGGGTGACGTACTTCGTGGCGCCCAGCTTGTAGGCATTCTCCTCGTTGGTCTTCAGCTGATCGGCGCTGAAGCCGCCCGTGTTGGCGCAAGCCGCATGTACTTCGTAGCCCATTTCCTTGGCGAGGTACATCACGGTGTAAGAGGTATCAAGGCCGCCGCTAAAGGCGACGACGACTTTGCGGTTCAGCCCACCCCCAGCCCCTCCCTGGGGAGGGGTGTTCGTTACTGCTTGTTTGTTAGTTTCCATATTTCTTCTTTTATAGTTGTTATTACGTTGTCTGTGTCTGCTATGACTTGGTCGTTTGAAAAACGAAGAATAGTGAAGCCTTTAGCCTCTAAATAGGTTGTCCGTTCCTCGTCTATCACTTGTTGCTCGGGCAGACAGTGATACCCGCCGTCAACTTCGATCAGTAGCTTGATAGTGGGCGCGGACAAGTCAGCAATGAAAGGGCCTATGATATGTTGTCTTCTGAAAGAGACGCCTAATAGTTTCCCTTTTAGGTTTTGCCAGAGTATTCGTTCTGCATCCGTAGGATTCTTCCTATTCTTTTCGGCTAACTCTTTAAGTTTTCCATAAACAGAACAATCTGCCTGCTGGTAAGTTTTCAGCCTCTCTGGTCCCCCCTCCCCGGGGAGGGGTTGGGGGTGGGCTTTGTCCAACCTCCTGATCCGGTCCAGCACCTCCTGCGGAATCTTGGCGGGCAGGTGCTCCTCGGGGTCGAAGAGCATGGCGGTGCAGATGCAGAACTTGCGGTTTCTTTCGCGCAAGACGTTGATGTTCACACAGCCTTCACAACCCTTCCAGAACGCCTCGTCGTCCGTCAGGTCATCGAAGGTCACGGGCAGGTAGCCCAGCTGCGTATTCATTTTCATGACGGCCTTGCCGCTGGTGAGCGAGAAGATTTTCGCGTGTGGCCAGCGGGTGCGGGCCAGCGAGAAAGTCATGTCCTTGATTTTCTTGGCAATGCCCAATCCGCGGTACTTGGGATTCACGATGAGACCCGAGGTCGTCACATACTGCTTGTTGCCCCACGTCTCGATGTAGCTGAAGCCTGCGAACTCGTCGCCGCAGAGAGCGATGACAGCCTTTGCTTCGCGCATCTTGGTGGCCACGTATTCATGTGTTCGTTTGGCGATGCCAGTGCCACGCACTTTTGCAGCATCTTCAATCGTCTTCAGGATGGTATCGACATAGCGCTCGTGGCTTTCGTCTGCCACCAGTATTTGTATGTTGTCAACCTTGACATTTGTTTCTTCCATTGTTCTGTCTTGTGTTCGTTGGTTTTTATTGAACATTTGTTTCGGGAACCACTTCTGCCAGATGATTGAGCAAGGCTGGTCGGCTTGCCTCTTCCGTCATGACGATGAGTACGGTATCGTCTCCGGCAATGGTCCCCACCACTTCGGGAATCTTTGCCTTGTCAATATCGTAGGCAACATGTGCCGCATGTCCGGGAGGCGTGTGCAGGACGGCCAGGTTCTGGCTGAATTTCACGGACAAAGCCCCCAGGCGGTTCATGCGTTGGACGGTTATATGTGTGTCGCTCACGCGTTGGTATCGTCGTCGTTCGGGCAGCATATAGACACTCTCGCCCGCATCGTTCGGAGCCTTTGCGATTTTCAGCTCCCGCAAGTCGCGGCTCAAGGTGGCTTGTGTCGAAGGGAAACCAGCCTTTTCCAACTCACGCAGCAATCCGTCTTGCGTGCTGATTTCCTGACTTGAAACAATCATCTTGACGACTTCCAGCCTGGTTCTTTTATTGGCTATCATATCAGCATGTATATGTGTGTGGTTGTAATTGTCTGCAAAGGTATGAATAATTTTCCAAATGCGATGCAAGTTAAGCCGGTTTTTTTGAAAAAAGTGTAGATATTGCATAAAATACCCCGTTTTTGTTGAATATACTTGAACTATAGATGCGCTTCTCGGAAGGGGTATGTGAACGTGGAAAATATGGAGCACGTTCGTAAGCGGTGGAAGGTGTACACGTTCCGGGAAGAAGGTGTGCACGTTCATGGAGGAAGATGCATATTTTTTCAATTATGCATTTTCACTCGTGCTACCCTATGTTTTTTCGCCAAAAAGTCTCAATCCCTCACCTTTCGGGATATCGCATTGTCTATGAGCGGTTTGCAGGTGAGGGATTGGTGAGGGATTGGTGAGGGGAGGTGAGGGATTGCTCTTTCAATCGTGGTCGGTGAGGGAAATGGAAAAACGTGAGGCTTAGTGAATGGCTTAATGACAATTGAAAATCAGATGTTTGTGATGTTGATGATATAGCCCTTCATAAGGACCAAGTCTGATTTGGCTGCCATCCATAACCAATCCCTCACCTTCCCTCACCAATCCCTCACCAATCCCTCACCTGCAAACCGCTCATAGACAATGCGATGTCCCGAAAGGTGAGGGATTGAGAATTTTTTAACAGAACAAGAGTGTGCGCGCGTGCGCGCGTTGAATTTTATTGTGATGAGTTCAGGGAGAATAGACTGTCGGAACAATTTTTTTTGTCTTTCCAGGTAGCTTGTCAAAGGGTGAAAAGAGTAGAACATGTATGGTTTAATAAATATTAACGTTTAAAAATACAATAAGGCATGAATAAATCTTTACCTTTGCACCCAAATAGAGCCAATTATCTGTACATCCCCATTTAATGGGGAGCGTGGGTTGGTTTCATGTGATAAAAGAAAAGATTTTGACGAAACATGAGATGTCAATATTGTGGCTGGGATAACCAGCCGGATGCCACGGCCTGTACGAAGTGTGGCCAACCGCTTCCTGTCGGCAGCGCAGCACCTGCTGCACCAGTAGCAGAGCCGCAAGTGGCGGCATCCTCCGCAGACAGGGCAACAGTGGTTTTCAGACGTGGTGAGATGCCTTCGTCCCAACAGAAGCAGGCGGTAGCAGCTCCGCGACAGTCTGCCTGTCCCGTTTGCGGCTATCCCGCCACAGGCGGCGACACGAATTGCCCCATGTGTGGCGCTTCCCTTGTGCAGGCGGCCCCTCCCGCTCCAGCTGTGGCCAAGCCTATTGTCCAACAGCCCTCGCTGAATGAAACTGTCGTTCAGTCTCCTCATGTCGAACAGCCGACAGTGCGTTTCAATCCCAACGCCATGCCATCCATGTCCGTTCCTGAACCGCAGCCTTCACAGCAGCAGCCTTATATGGAACAGCCGACAGTGCGCTTCAATCCAGATGCTGTTCCTGTTATGCCAGTTCCTGGCGTACAGCCTTCTCGACCCCAACCTGTGGCGAAGGGCGTTTTTTCGCCTCTTCCAGCCGAGTTCCAGTCTCAGCCGCCCGTGGTGGCATGCGAGGATGGACGCTGGTTCGTGGAAGCACAGAACAACGCAGCCGTACTGCTGCAGGTGACTCGCCGGATAGAAATCCAACCAGGTGACATCTTGCTGGTCGATGGTCGTCGCTTCCAGTTTGAAGTGACAGAGGCGTAGAATCTATAGTCAGCAGGAGGTGATGGCCAATCAGATGGTAGAACGATGTGACTTCAATGTCGGTGACCGCATAGACGGGCGCTATATGGTCACGAAGGTCCTGGGCGAAGGTGCCTTCGGTAAAGTCTATAAAGTAACGGATGGTAACGGCTGCTTCCATGCCTTGAAACTGTTGCGTCTGTGGGAGATGACGCCCGATGTGCGGACACCAATGATGCAGCGTTTCGAGATGGAATTCCGCACGGGACAGATCGATTGCGACAACCTGGTGCGTTCCGAAGAATACGGTTCTGTTTCAGGTAATCCGTACATTCTGATGGAATTCTGTGGAGGCGGCGACTTGACGCCCTTGTTGGGCAAGGCCGGCAACCGCGCAGCCACCCTCTGCCAACAGATCCTCTTTGGAATGAGGGCTTTACACTTGAACGGCAAAGTGCATCGCGATTTGAAGCCAGAGAATGTCCTGCTGAAAGACAATGGCGTAGCGGCGCTGACCGACTTCGGCATCTCGGGCGACCGCAATCATCGCATGACTTCGCGGAATATCTTCGGCAAGCCAGATCAGATCTTCGGCACATACGCTTACATGGCTCCAGAGCAGGCTAATCGTGCTCGCGGCAATGCCACGGTGTTGCCAACGACGGACATCTTCTCGTTTGGCGCGATGGCCTACCAGCTGTTGACGGGTCAGCTGCCCTTCGGGACGATGGAGGACTACAATGAACTGGCTGTATATCAGAAGAACAGCAAGAACGGCGTCTGGAACCGTCTGGCCTTGCGTACCTTGCCAGAGGCTGATGCCTGGACGACCTTGATAGAAGGCTGTCTGGTGCCCGACTTCAAACGCCGCCTTCAAACCGTGGACGAGGTACTGGCCCTGCTGCCGAAGAACACCTTGCAGACGCCGTCGTCACCGTCAGTTCCAAAGGTGGCTCCGGCTCCTGTTGTGCAGCCTGTTGCCACACAGCAGCGTGGCACTTTCCTCCGTGTCATGCACGGCGAGGAATATGGCCGCCTCTACGACATCGGTGCCCTTACCTCCGGTTCACGCCGTATCATCACCGTCGGACGTGTGGAGGGCAATGACCTCGTGGTCAAGGACGAGCAGAACGCATACGTCTCGCGTCGCCATTGCACATTGGAGCTGCACGACGGACGCTTCATGATTCGCGACGGGCAGTGGCAACCCGAACTGCGGCAATGGACGCTCTCTCAGAACGGCACCTACGTTGGCTCTTCGGAAGTGACCCAGATGGGACTCTATCTGCGTCCGAACGATATCATTACCTTGGGTGATACAACCCTCAGATTTGAACAAGCATAGTTATTTAACCACATTTATTTTAACTCAAAAACATTTTTTATGGACACACAAAACTACAAACGCACCGTCGCTGGTTCCGTAGGTTCTGGCATGGGAGCCGTCTTCGGTTCTGGAAAGACCTATTACATCTTGGAGCACAAGACCAGCTCAAAATTCCATCAGGCTGGTGAAGCCCAGAAGATTATTGTTGATCAGATCGAGATGGGTCGCGATGCCAGTTGTCAGGTTCGTTTCGACGAATCCTTTGAAACTGTCAGCCGCAAACATGCCGCCATTAACCGCGACGGCGACAAGTGGCAGCTGGTGCATCTGTCTCAGTCGAACCCCACATTGGTCAATGGGCAGGCCATCAATGGCACCTACACGCTGAAGTCTGGCGATGAGATCCAGCTCTCTGTCAATGGCCCCCGCATGGGATTCATCATTCCTCAAGGCGGCCAGGCTCTGACTTCCAGCATCGCCATGAGCGAACGTGTAAGTCTCTTCAGCAAGCAAGCCCTTCGTCCTTATCGCACCGCTCTCTGGATTATCGCCCTGTTGCTTCTGGCAGTTATCGCCGGGGCTGTATATTGGGCAAACCAGATGAAAGAAGCCAACAGGGCTCTCCAGAGCGAACTGGAAATGAAGGCCGACATCGAAGCTCCCGAGGTCATCAACCCCTCTTCCAACCTGCATGACTACTACAGCCAGATCTATACGCTGAAGCCCCAGAAGATTACCATTGAATATGACGGCATCAGCACCGACGCCGGCATCGCTGTATCCGACATTATCTGCGGTACAGGCTTCATGCTCGCCGACGGCACATTCGTCACCGCCCGACAGAACATCGAACCTTGGATCTATGCTGGTATCGTGGAAGGAGCTTGGCGTGAACGTCTGGCAGAGTTCGTTGCTTACGGCTGCAAGGTGAACATCGAGTATCGTGCCTACAACCTCGAAGGCACCGCTCATCCTCTGACGTTCACCAACAAGGACTTCATCATCGACACCAAAGGTGTGAACGTAACCCGTAAGGTGGAGCTGAGCGACGCTGTCAAGAAGTATCTTCAGGACAACGGCATTGAACTTCCCGATGAAACGGTTGAGATTGAAGACGTCATTTCCACAAAGTCTCACAGCTACGCCTACATTCCCGGCAAGGGCACAAAGGGCCTTCCCTTCGACGTAGAGCGTTCCAAGACCATCACCGACTTCAAGGAAATCACGGTTCTTGGCTTCAAAGGTAATCCCGATATACACCAGCTCGAAGAGTCCATCTCCTACTTCTCTGTCGGAGCCGTTGATTTCGACAAGAACGTCAACCTCGGATACCTTGGCTCCCCGGCCTTCTATCGCCAGCCCAATGGCATCTATACCGTTATTGGCATCATGACAGGCAATTACAATTTAGGCGAATATAAGAAAGAACCCATCGAGGCTCTTCACACTTTTAAATAATCCATAAAAACAAGTAATGTCAGATATACGCATTAGAGTGGCCGCAGGCACCGACGTGGGCCTCGTCCGTACAAACAATGAGGATAACTTTGTCGTCTGCCCCGACCTGAACGTTTCTGACTGGACCATCCCCCAGGCCAACAAAGTCGTTGGCCTGGGGAGCTATGGCTCTCTTCTGGTCGTTGCCGACGGGATGGGCGGTGCCAACGCTGGTGAGGTGGCTTCGGCCATTGCCGTCGAAAGCGTGCAGAAGAGATTTACCGAGGAGGCATTGGCCAGCGCCGTGGCTTCTGATGAGGCCATTCAGGACTTCCTTGTCAGCGTTGTCAAGGAGGCAGACCTCAATATCCTCAATGCCGCAAAGGAAAACGTCGAACATGCCGGCATGGGAACGACCATCGTCATGGCATGGATCATCGGTGCGAAAGCCTACATCTGCTGGTGCGGCGACAGTCGTTGCTATGTCTTTAATCCTAAACAGGGCTTGACTCAGCTAAGTAAAGATCACAGCTTCGTACAGGAACTCGTGGATCGTGGCGAGCTCGAACCCGAGAACATGCACGACCATCCTTATAGCAATGTCATCACCCGCTGTCTGAGCGATGGTGAGCAACGGGCCGTGCCAGAGGTGCGACTCTATAATCTTCAGGTGGGCGACCTCCTGCTACTGTGCAGCGATGGACTCTCGTCTGTAAGTACGGACGACCAGATATTGGAAGTCCTCAAGAACCGAGGTGAGAAAGAATTGATGCAGGTGAAGGAAGAACTCATCAAGGCGGCATTGGACGCAGGAGGCTACGACAATGTCACCGTGGCGCTCTGTGAGGTCCTGCCATCCGCAGATGAAAACACCGACGAGGCTGTGGAAGAACCTCAGCCGATGGTCAGCACCGTAACGACGGCACCTGCCAAGTCCAAGGTTGGCTACTGGCTGCGTGTCTTGCTGTTCCTCGTGCTGACCGTCGCCGTCATTTTGTGGCTGGTTAATCCGGATTTGATGAAGACTTGGTTTCACCTTCAATAATACATAAATTGAAATATGGCTTTGTTCGATAACAGATATGAATTGGAACACCTGCTGGGACGTGGTGCCTTTGCCGAAGTCTGGCGTGCAAAGGACCAGCGTACGGGGGTTACCTTAGCGTTGAAAATCTATGCTCCATCTACAGGCTTGGACGACGATGGAATAGAAGGTATGACGCATGAGTTCTCATTGTTGGTGAATGCCAATCACCAGAACCTGTTGCGTCCCATGTATTTTGACATCTGCGATCGAAAGCCCTATCTGGTGCTTCCTTACTGTGCGCAGGGAAACATCAGCAACAAAGTGGGTAAGTTCACGGAACGCGAGACGTGGAAGTTGCTGCGTGACGTGGCGGCGGGATTGGCTTACCTGCATGCGATGAAACCGCCTGTGATACATCAGGACATCAAACCCGCTAACATCCTTGTGGCCGATGACGGCACTTACATGATTACTGACTTCGGTGTCAGCACCAGTGCCAAAAGCACTTTACAGATGGCGGCCAGTAAGGACATGGATGCGGGTGGAACCATTGCCTACATGGCTCCAGAACGTTTCTCAAAGGACAACCGACCCATCATGGCCAACGACATCTTTTCTTTAGGCTGCATGGCATACGAAATGTTGGTGGGCGAACTCCCCTTCGGAAACCACGGAGGACTGCTCCCTCTCAATGGTGCAGAGGTTCCGGATATTCCCAACGATGTTTCACAAGGTTTGAAAGATATTATTGCTCAATGCCTGTCAAAAGAGCCTTGGGATCGCCCTCATGCAGGGCAGCTGGAGGAGATTGCCATCCAGGCTCTTGGCAATGCGCCAACGGTCTTTGTCCCAAAATCCGCTGAGGCGGCAGCCGTAGCGACAACACCTATTCAACCCACAGCAGAAACCACGGCTTCGCAAAAGCCGTTTAATGCAACTGTTGTTGCCAAGCCTGAACAGGCCAGCTTCGGACAGACGATGGCAACTGGCACACAGATGCCGCCCTCTTCATATACGGAACCCATTCAGAAAAACAACTCTGGAAAGATGTGGATTGCTGTCTTGGCGGCTGTCCTCGTCATTGGTGGGGCGGTTTTCTTCTTCTTCCCTTCCAGCGAGGAATCTGTTCACGTGGCTGCATCGGTGACCAATGAACAGCCTGTCATGCAAGAAACTCCCCCATCGACTCCAGATGTTTCTTCCGTTGTGGCCCCTAAGCCAGAACCTCTCGAAGAGCCTCGTGATGAGCAGGCTGTCCAGCCTGAGCCTGCCAAAAGTGAAGAGGCGGCTCCGAAAACAGAATCGAACAAGACTTCCACAAAGGCCACGACCGCAGAAGCAGCTCCCAAAAAGCAAGCAGGACCTCTGGATCTCGGATATGCTACGTGGAGCGGATCTGTCAAGAACGGGAAACCCGACGGAGAAGGAACACTCACCTTCAAGCAAAGTCATATCATTGAATCACGAGATCCAGACAAGAAAAAAGCTCAGGCGGGAGAGCGAGTTGAGGGAACGTTTAACAATGGACATCTTGAACATGGAACTTGGTATAAGAATGACGGAGAAAAAGAGTATCTTTTAATTGGCATGTAAAGCAACATGAAAAGAAAACATATACAACTCCTGTTCGTTCTCCTGCTTTCTATAGCCATGCCGATGGACGCACAGCATTTCCGAACCGCCTTCCTTAAGAAAGCTTTCCAACAACTCAAGTTGGCGCAGCATTGGAAAACAAGTGACGCAGCGGCGAATGTACAGTACATCAACGTGGGAGACCGTCAAGTGCTTGTCCGCACGTCAGAGGATGGAACCATCGAGCATGTCGGCATACCGCTCTTCAGCCAAGAGATGCAACGACTCATGCCGTCGCCCGTTTATGATTGCATCGAGCAGCTCTTGCTCGACCACGTCTATCACATTGCCGACAACACCCTGCCGCGTGAACAACTTGTCTTTGAGCAAGGTAGCTGGAACGACCTCTTACGCGTGAAGTCAACGGATGAATGTCAGATAGAGAACCAAGAGGATAAGTTCTATTGTGTCGCATGGCTCCGACAGGGACAGCCCTGGCTCAGCCTCCGATGCCCGGTCAATTATGAGCTCCTCGCAGGAAGCACCAGGCGTGAGATGGAGCAGACCTTTGTCAAGGAACTGAAGAAATACAACCCTGCACCAGCAGCCACAGCGCAGATAGACCCGACTCTTCCGCTGTCAGAAATCCACCTCTCCCTCTCATTGTATGGAAACCACCTGGAAAACATCTCCATGAACCTTCTTCAGCTCATCGCCTATTGTCAAGCCAAGGGTTGCAAGACACAGCTCGTCACCGATAAGCCAGAGGGTCAACCCGATGCCGCACTGCTTTATTTCCGCAATCCTGCTTCTGGTTATTCCCATCTTTTGCATCTCAAAGGAAAGAGACTAAAAGATCCGCAGAGCAAAGAAACTCTCGAAGGACGTCTCTTCCTCTTTATACCCATCAATAACGTCGATGACCTCTTCGCCGCACCTCCGGCTGAAACGGACCGACCTAAACGCTTCTGAACATGATTCGAAAACTCATTATTGCCATCTGTCTGCTCACTGCCATGCCTCTTGTCGCGCAGGATGAAATGCAGAAAATCAATGAAATCAAAAAATCCCAGAACTATCTTTGGGAACAGTTCTCCGATGAGTCGGCTGATACTGCCATCACCAAGGCCAGTGAAATTCTCCTCAAACAACTCCAAGCCACCGATCCGGAGCTGACACTCGACGACCTCAAGGCTATCCTCAAGAAAATTGTCATCAAGCGGGAAACCATCACACGTACCTTCGTCTATCTTAATCCTGCCGAACTCAAGCAGGCGAAAGATATCTTGCCACAGCATAATTTCGCCGCCGAAATCATCAAATGCAAAGACTTCAAACAGGTCTTCGCCGAGCTTATGCCTGCTGCCAAGAAAGACGGACGTATTCTCGATTTCGGCCCAATGAAAGGGGCCGACGAAATAGGGAAACGCTATCTCGTCATCTTCGACAAAACCGACCAGCACTTACCCATTGCCGTCCTCTCGCCGGAACGAGACAATGAAGGTTTGCGGGGCAATCTTGTCTCACACGCCGAAGCACGCCTCAGTGACTACAAAGGACATCCCGCTATTTGGTTCACCATGAAAGAATAATGAATCTAACAATCATAGATAATGAAACAGAACATCCTTTCCATACTCTTCCTCTTCGCCCTCTCAGTTACGATTCATGCAGCCGAGGTCACATTCCGATTCCATAGTGGGCTGCAGGCCGAAAACCTCAAGTCCAACATGGAAACACGCATATCACAACTGCTCACCGAAATCGACAATGCCGCCAAAGACAACCGAGCCCTTAAACTCGAGCCCCTCAGCATGACACCCAGTGCCCGCAATTCGCTGAATAGCTTCTGGAAAACATTCCACTTCGCAATCGATTTCTCCGAAAACATCGAGAAGTGCATCACGGACGTCAATGGCTTTGAAGTCCGCAATATCCCCGTCACCCTTAAACCCGTTGCCGAAGGCTACAAAGGTGAACTCAGTAAGGAACTGACCATCAGCTTTTCGCGCGACGGGGAGATTACGGGGGTTCACATGGCGCTGGCGAACAATGTTTATCATGACATCATCTCCAAAGGACGTGACTTCACCGATGTTCGTCGCCGTGCAGAGATTCTAAAGTTTGTCGAAGAATTCCGAAGCTATTACGACGAAAAGGACATCACTTCACTCAACAACATCTACAGCGAGGATGCACTCATCATTACAGGTAAGGTCGTCATGAAGAAAACTTCGGGAGACAGCCCACAGCTCAAGCCGGAGATTGTCTATACCAAGCAGAACAAGACGCAATATTTGACAAATCTCGAACGCACGTTCAAAAACAATAAGTATATAAAGGTATCCTTCGACAACATACGCGTCATGCGTCATGGGGCCAAGCCTCAGTACTATGGCGTCACCTTGCACCAGCATTGGAAGTCCAGCAACTACGAAGACGACGGTTACGTTTTCCTCCTTTGGGAATTCCCCGAGGATGAAAACCAACCACCCACCATCCACGTCCGTACATGGCAACCCGACCAACTCGGAGGCGAAGCCCTCGACGAGAAGGAAATTATCAACATGAACGACTTCCTCATTCAATAGTTTTGTCTGTTTCAAACCGAAGCAAAATATCCAAATAATATGAGAATTTCACATTATTTATTTCTGTCTGTCTTGCTCTTTTGCAGTTCATTGTCAGCATCGGGGCAAGAACTTACAGTGAAGTCTTTCGAGAGTTCCAATGATATTATCTCCATTGCCGACCAGCGTCGCGACTTCAACGATGATGCTTGTGCCCTTATCAAAGTGCGCATGATCAGTCCCTTGGAGCGTGTGGAAGGCAACGTCGTCGGTGACATAGTCACTCGTGGTACAGAAAAGTGGGTATATGTGACTGCCGGAACAAAAGAACTGCGACTCTTTCCCAAGGAGTATTTGCCGCTTTCTGTGGTTTTCCGCAATTATGGTATCACCGATGTCGAGGGAAAGCATGTTTATATCCTAACCTTGCAAGGCGAGATCATCGCAACCGTCCCGGAGGTAGAGAAGGGATGTCTCACATTGAAGGTGACACCGAAGGACGCGGTCGTGATGATTGACGGCAAAATGCGTCAATTAAATCAGGCTGGCGAATGGCGTGACAGCCTTTTCTATGGTACCTATAACTATAGTGTCAACGCCGAAGGCTACGACACGCGTATCGATACTGTCACTGTGGGTGAGCAGCCTGTTTTCCGGGAAGTGCTGCTCGATAAGATTGTGCTGGCCAAGGAAGAACGTCGTATGAAGTTCGGAGTCAATGCAGGCATTAACTTGGCCAGTGCCAGCTTCAAGGAGGCTAAGGCCAGTATGGCCATCGGTTTTTATGCCGGCTTTGCAATGCGTTATGACTTTACACCTTCGATGGGCTTGGCTACTGGTCTCTATCTTACCCAAAAGGGTTTCAAGAGCGAGGGAGGCTCCAGCAGTTCAACGGCCAATCCCATGTTTATCCAGATTCCGATAGAATTCTCCTATCGTTTCTCCATGGTACGCATTCATGCTGGTCCTTACGTCGGTTTTGGCGTGAGCGGCAAACTGAAGACCACGTTCAATGAGTTCAACAAATCTACGTCAATAAACTTTTTCGACCGCTACAATCGCTTGGATGCAGGTGTGACAGCAGGCGTGGCGTTGGATTTCAACCACTTCAGCATTGGTGCCAACTACGAATTGGGCTGTACGGGTTTTGCCAACCGCAATATTCAAATAGGACTTAGCTACCTCTTCTAAAAACAGACTCTCATGAAATATTACTTTACGTCTTTTCTGACATTGCTCCTGATGCTGACGGTTGTCGGTTGCAGCAGTGACCTTTTGCCTTTCCTCCAATTTGAGGTTGAAAGCACGACGGGAAAAAGTGAAATCGCCTTGACGGTTGACGGAACGTGTGACAATGCTGCTCCTATTCGCATTAAAGCCTCCGATGAATTGGAGTGGACCGTCAAACCTTCTGTGGGCTGGCTGCATGTGAATCCCACTTCAGGTCATGGAACAACATCTATCGCTGTTTCTGCAGACCGTAGTCCTGATTTTGTTGAACGTTCGGCCAATATCACAGTCGATTGCGAAGGTATGCAGAAACTGTTTGTTGTTCGTCAAGCTCCTGCCACTCAGATGCAATTGAGCTATGGCGAAAATCTAAACAAGTCCTCGTTGACGTTGACTCCGTTGTCTGCAGCTCAACAATACGAAGTGAAAGTCCATTCCAACGAGAGTTGGACAGCAGCCGTAAATGAAGGGCATGAATGGTGCAGTATCAGTCCTTCTGCTGGACAAAATGACGGAACCTTGATGATTCAAGTGACCGAAAACAGAGATACAAAAGAGAGAAATGCTTCTATTGTGCTGACTGCTGGGGCTGTGAGTGCAACCATTTCGGTAGTGCAGGGGGCATACAATGCGAGCTTGGTCATTACGCCGATGGAATTAAAGTTCAAGGATAGAGACAAGGATCCGCAGAAAGTAACTGTTTCGTCGAGTGATCCTGTAACTATTTCCTGTGACTCTTCTTCTTGGTGTATTGTTTCAACCGACAACTTAGAGGCTGGAGATGGCCGTGTGTTCTATGTCTCTGTGAAAGAGAATGCAACCCTCCAAGACCGTCCAGCTAAGATTACAGTAGAGAACAAGTATGATACACAGATAATTACTGTTATACAAGACAAGCATGAGCCCTATATTGAATTGTCAAATGAAAGATGGGATTTCGATGAGGGAAGTGATGCTCATGATTTTACCATTAAAACCGATGATGAATGGGAAGCCATTTCGGGTGCTTCTGACTGGTGTCGGATTCAGAATCCTACAGGTGATGGAGATGGATTGTTAGCCGTGTTTGTCTTGAGGAACGAGACAGAGAGTGATCGTGAAACGGACGTCACTGTCAAACTGAAGAAGTATGCCGTTACAAAGAAGATTCACATCACGCAGGCCAAGCATACTGCAACGTTGAAACTGACACCTGCGTCTCTTTCGGCTTACAATTCTTCAGAGAACAATACTTCGGTCTCTATTGAAACAACGGATTACTGGGAAGCCGTCTCCGACGCGTCTTGGTGCACGGTGACGCCTCCTTCTGGTACGGGCAACGGAACGATGCAGATAAAGGTGGGAGCAAATAGAACGACGTCCTCCCGCACAGCGACGATTACTGTGAAGACGTACGCTTCAGAGGAGAAGAAGGTGGTTTATAAAACGGCGACACTGAACGTGAAACAGGAAGCATTCACTGCAGAATTGTCGATAGCAGATGCGGACAAGAGTATTTCTGTGACGGAAGGAGGGACAAATAATCGCCCTGTGAATGTTTCCTCAACAATCTCTTGGACTACCAAGTCAAATGCAGGATGGTGCACGGTCACTCCGTCGAATGGTGAAGGTAATGGTCAGATCACCATCAGCGTGGAGAAGAATATCGATACGAATGCACGTACTGCAGAGGTTACGCTTACTAACTCGGAGTATAAAAAGATGGTGTCCATCTCAGTGACACAGGCGGGCCATGTGGCCAAGCTGACACTTTCACCCACTTCATTGCCCGATTTCAATTCGACACAAGGCAGTGTGCAAGTGTCGGTTACTACCGACGATTACTGGGAGGCAATTTCCAGCCAGACCTGGTGCACGCTCTCGCCTCTGTCCGGAACAGGCAGTGGAACCCTCCAGATAAACGTGGATGCCAATTCACAAACGAGTCAACGTACTGCCACAGTCACCGTGAAGACATACGCCTCCTCTGATAAGCAGACACCTTATGAGACCAAAACGATCACTGTGAAGCAGGAAGCCTTCAAAGCAGAACTGTCTGTTGAAAAAACAACCATGTCTTTTGAGGAAGACGGTGGCAGTTCACCCATAAACATATCGTCCACGGTCGATTGGAAGGCTGTGTCCGACCAAAGTTGGTGTTCGGTAGAACCGTCGAATGGTGAAGGCAATGGTCAGTTGGTCATCAAAGTCGAGAAGAATGCTTCCGTAAGTGAACGCACGGCCAAGGTCACGTTGAGGAATGTGGCATATAATTTAACAGCCATTATCACCGTGAAGCAGGCAGGCCATGATGCCATTTTGGAAGTGTCTGCCGATGCACTATCCTTTGACATGAAAGACACAAAGGCCGAAGTGGTGACTATAACGACGAATGGTGATGATAAATGGACGGCATCTGTATCGGAAGAATGGTGCAAGGTGGCGCCTGCTTACGGTAGCGGCAAAGGAGCCATTTCTGTGACCGTTGATGAAAACAAGACATCGAAGGATCGAACAGCCATCGTTACCGTGACGTTAAATGACTATCCCGACAAGACGAAAGAGATTACCGTTACACAGAGTATGCATAAGACGACTCTGGAAATAGATCCTCAGTCTTTCACCGTAGAAGCAAATGGAGGTACGCAACGCATTACGGTCACTTGTTCCGATGATTGGGTGGTGACGACAGCCTCCTCCTGGTGTACTTTCAGCAAGAATGAAGGCAAGGCAGGCACAGATTTCTTTGATATCACAGTGGGTGAATATGCCAATGGTTTCCGTGAAAGGACAGCCAGCATCAAGATTCAGGCAAAATCTTCTGATGGCACCCTCCTGTCAGCCACTCGTTATGTGAACATTACTCAAAAAACGAAGGAGGCTCCAACCCCTCAGGAGGGCGACAACGGCTTTCCCGACTATGTCCGTCGCAGGAAGAAGTAAGTAAGGAGGCACAAGCATGAATGATGATATTATCTTTTAAAATCAATAGAATCATGAAGTTCAAACATATTTTTTCTACGCTGTTAGGGACTTGCTTATCCGCCACGTCTGCCTCGGCGCAGCAGTGGGTAGAGCCTCAGTATCCTTTTTTGTCAGATTACATTTCTCTCGTCACTGAAGTGGACTCTGGCCGTGACTATATGATAGAAAATGTTGGCGCAGGTCAGTTCTTGTCTGCCGGTAACAACTGGGCTACCCAGATCAGCTTGACAGCTGATGGGCTAAACGACCATCATTGTGAAGCACTGATTTTGCATTTAGCGTATGACAACCAGGTGTTGCAAGGCCACGAAATCGAGGGATGGACTTTCCGCATGAATGGTACATTCAATGCCTGGGGTACCACTAACCGCTTAGGGCATTTTGTGGTCGGTTCTGGTAATAATATGCTTTTCCGCGATTCCGAGTCTGGTGGTTTTGTAGATTACAACCAGCAGGGGCGTGGAATTTTGTGGAGTCTCGACTTATGGGGCGATGGCACTTTTTCCATTCAAACGTCGTCCGAAGACCCCAATTTCCCCGATGCAGCCAACCAATATGCTGGATGGGATGACAGCGAGGGACCTATCGAGCTTCTATACGCGGATGAGAACTCATACGAAGTGAGTGGCAATACGGCTGTTCGCTTCGACCTCACCGCTGAGACCATTAATGATCTATCCCAAATTCAATGGCGATTCTATGAGGTCAACTTCTCGGCCTATCATCAGGCTTTGGAGCTATATCCTTATCAGATGTCGCTCTATCAGTTGCTTGAGACGAGCCGTCAGTACGAGGTGCATACAGCTGTTACAGACGCCGCAGCGACGGCACTGGCAAGAGCCACGACCGCAGAAGAACTAATCTCGGCAGAACAAACCCTGCGCAGGGCCATCATGGCATCTCAACTGGCAAATGCTTCTGAGGAATCGCCCGTTGATGTCACCTCATTCTTGGTGAATCCCGCCTTCGAGGAAGGCAATACCCGTGGATGGGCTTGGGATATTACTGATGTGAGTAACATCGGTTTTCAGAGTGCGAGCTATACCAATGAGTTGTCGGGAACCTCTATTGCTCGCTTTATAGAAGCTTGGAAAAGTGGTTCAGCGCTTGGCGATGGTCGGCTCTTTCAGGCTATCGAAACGCCGCTTCCCGCTGGAAAGTATGTGCTTGAGGCAGATGTCATTGCTGTGCGTCAGGGCCAAGATTCCCCAGTCACTGGGGCTTACTTATTTGTCGAAGATCGTTCAAACGGCGCTGTGAGCCGAACCGCTGTAAGTACGGGGGATGGCATGCCTGAACATTTCTCTGTGATTTTCATCAAACCAAATGACAATGACGCTTTCACCATCGGCTTGGAAACCGAGAACACAACTGCCAACTGGCTCGCCGGCGACAACTTCCGCCTTTTCTACTATGGCCGCAGCGACGACTCTCAGGAGCTGAACCAGCTGCGTCTGGCCATTTCCGAGGCGGAGCAGGTGAATACCGACGTGAAGACAGAGGCTTCCAAGCGTGCTGACTTCTATGCCGCCTTGAATGCAGCGCAGGGCGTGGAAGCGCTCGAGAGCAGTACTCCTAACGATTGTATGTTGGCCATGCAGAATCTTCAGGCGGCTCAAGCGGCATTCTTCGAATCAGCCCGCCTTTATGTGACGCTGTCCGAAATACTCGCTGATGACAGTTACCTTTCTAAGATGATTCGTGAAGCACAGGCCAACGGCAACTGGGCTGAGCTCGCTGCGACGCTCTCCGCCTTTAAGAGCAATCTCCAAAATGGCTATGACCAGGAAACAGCTACACAGGATGAAATCGTCAATGCGAGCAGCCGGGCCTACGCACAAGTGGAAGACTTCCTCTGCCTTGGCAAACATATTCTACCGGGAGACGACCTCACCATACTGATTCAGAATGCAGACTTCTCTGAGGGTGCCGGACAAAACGTCCCTGGATGGAACATCGCTTCGGGGAACATCACTGAGCTTTCCGCGGCTTATCACAATGTCGAGGCCTTTCATCAGCCATTCAATTTCACCCATGTCATTCCCAACCTACCTGCCGGCAACTATGTGCTGAAGGTTCAGGCCTTCACGCGCAACGATGGTGGGCGCAGCGCTTTCTTCTATGCGGGCGATGACCGGAAGCCTTTGATGGGCATCGAAGATGAATATAGCGCAACGGCGCTCCTCAGCCCATATCAAGATGGAACATCCAATGGAAATCACCCCTACGATATGCCACGAACCGACGGATTGGGCTACCAGCCCAATTCTATGCAAGGGGCAGAAGCCTACTTCAATACCACCAATCCACTAACGGGTAAACCTTTTTACGTCAACACTCTCTCCTTCAAACACAATGGAGGTAATCTCGCGATAGGCATTAGTGCAACAACTAACCAAGAATGGGTGCTCTGGGATAACTTCCAGTTGATACTTCAGAGCGAAATCGTCTATGTTCTGGATGAGAGCCGTCCGCTGATTGCAAGCCCCGACCAGTTCAGCAGTCCTTTTAGTCAGAACGATTTGGGTAGTAAGGACGGGGATGGCTTCGAAGCACTTCTCGATACAAATAAAACTACTTATTGGCACTCTTATTGGGGAGGGGGAACTGTTGAAGGCGGCACGCACTATTTCCAGGTGGAGATGACAGAAGACGTTGCCGATGAGCTCATCGCGTTCCGCTTCTCACGACGCAATGCACAAAATGACCATACGATTCTATGGCAGGTGAGGGGCACCAACGTCTTCGATGCAAGCAAAGAGGATTGTGAATTGTTGTGCACCATTCAAACTCCTTTTGCATCTTCCGGCGAGACCATCGATGCCATGCCACCTTTCTCCACCAAGGGATATCAGTTCCTACGCTTCTATTCAGAGGAACAACATCCTTCTACACGCGGCTACTTCCATCTGAGCGAATTCCAGCTCTATCCTGTTGTGGAAGAAGGAGAATGGAATACAGCATTCAGCAATCTGTTGGCGGTCTATAACGAATATAAGTCATTTGACTTTTCTAACATTGGCTCTTATCCCGGACAATATGACGTGGACGCTGTGAGTGCTTTTGCTTCAGCATTGGCAGAAGCGGAATACTTCATCAACAACCCCGGTAGTGCCACTACAGAGAACATGGAGAGGGCTCGTCAAGACATTCTAACTACCTATCAGGCAGCGAGAGATTCCCGCATTCCATTTGCTCTGTCCATTCCCGATGGCTACTACCGCATCCGTTCTGCCATGAAGTACGTCAACGATGGCATTGAAGTGGATAAATATATGTACAGCGAAGAGGAGGAGGGCACTATCTACGCTCGCTGGAACTCACGCGAAGACCTGTCCTCCGACTGTCCGTCGCTCTGGAAGGTCACCAATTTAGGCAATGGCCGTTTTGACATCGTCAACATGGCAACCAATGCGCGTTTCAACGAAGTGGAGAGAAGTGTTGCCCTGACCATGTCCACCGAGAGTAACGCGGAAATGGTGATTACGCCCGTCCGTTATCAGATGTATTCAGGCAAATACGATGTCAACATCAATGTCTATCCGCAAGATGTCAATGACTATTACTGCTTGCATCAGGGTGGACACCAAAGCGGCGAAGGTGTCGGCGGATCTATCGTTGGCTGGAACTCAACAATAGATGAAGAGGCTGGAACGGTAGGTCCGTCTGAATGGGTCTTTGATTCTGTTCCGGACGAGGAAGCACTGGCCATCATCGAAGGCAATCAATCCGATGTTGTTCTGGAACTTAACAAGGATTATGAACAGCCGAAACACGAGGATAGGTGGCAATCCTTTTCTGAGTATTCGTCTGAGATTTTTTCCGCGCTGCAAATTGGCTCTTGGGAAGAAGCTTCCTATGCAATCGTAGATCCATCGACGGGAGAGCGTCATCCTGTTCCTGTGCACACTAACGTGTGGGTCAATCGTAATGGCAATTATATGGAGTATGGTCAGGGATATGTCATGCTCCTGATAGATACGGATGGATCATTCCTTGTTCAAAGTTCTGGTAATGTCGCCGCGGGCGATGAATTCAATGGACAATGGGCTATCAGTAAGAATGGTCGGACTGTCCTGCTCAGCTATCGCATCGTGTTTATAATGCAGACCATCGAAGAGAATGATATGACCTATGAAGTGGGCATATACAACACGCTCACTTTTGTGGGTTCTCAACAGAACTCTGCTGAAATCACGATACCCGCGCAAGTGAACAATATGACGGTGACGGGAATCGGACCTTGGGCGTTTGCCAGTGCCACCAATGCTAAGGCAATCACCATCCCCTCAACAGTCAACCAGCTTGCCGACGATGCCTTCAACGGATGTCACGCCTTGGCCATTGTCTGGAAAAGCAACACCCCACTCCCGGAGTCCGCTTTCCAAAACTATGGCACAGACACCAGAAACCTATTGTTGTATGTGCCTTCTCGTGATCAGGCATATCCGACGGGCGTGCATAATGTAGTGGTGAAGAATGGCGATGCCACGGGGGTGGCAGAAAGTATAGTGCTGACCGATCGTGCACCGTTCTACTGCCCCGAGAACTTCCGGGCAACAGACATCAGCTACACGCGTAACTTCAAGATGCGGACGGGCTTGAATGGTGATGTGGCAGGCTGGGAAACCATCAATCTTCCCTTCCGCGTTGCCACGATTACTCATGCCACAAAGGGTGAACTGAAACCTTTTGGCGCAGTTGTCGAAAACACCCATCCTTTCTGGCTCTATGAGTTAGGCCCTAATGGCTTTGACAGGTCAAGCAAGTCTCTGTTCATCAATGCCAACACTCCCTACATTATTGCCATGCCGAATCATCCAGAGTATCAGGTGGAATACAACGTCAGTGGCGATGTCACTTTTGCGGCTAAGAACGTGAATGTGATGAGCTCTCAAACAGGCAGCTTGCAAGATGCCACTGATGCCGACAACAAGACGTTCCATCCCAACTATGATATTTGTGAAGCAGATGCGACCCGCTACACCATCAATTCCGATACCCAGCTGGGTGGCGACAACTCCAATGGTATGACGCCGGGCAGCTGCTTCGTCGCCGGTGTGCGTGAAGCCTATCCCTTTGAAGCTTATATCGAGGTGGTGTCCAACAATGTGAAGGGGGCTGTCATCACGTTGTTCGACAAGGCAACCGGCATGGATGCCGTTCCGCTCGATTCGTCCATGCTGGCACGTGATGGCGTGAACGTTTACAACCTGTCTGGTCAGCTCGTCCGCACGTCGTCTTCATCGGCGAATGTTCGTGAGATTCTTCGTGGTCTCCCCGCTGGCGTGTATGTCGTGAACGGTCAGAAGGTCGTTCACTGATTGCGACGTAGGTGTTGACGATTGCAGAAGAAGGTGTACACGTTCCTGCTGGAAGGTGTACACCTTCTTTATCCCTACGCGCACGCGCGCGTATGTACGCGAATTTGGCACGATAAATCCCTCAATCCCTCACCTTTCTTGGTAAGATGTTGGAAGATAGGTGCTTATGGGTGAGGGATTGGTGAGGAATAGGTGAGGGATGGTGAGACTTTTGCAAATCTCTCACCATCCCTCACCAATCCCTCACCGAAGTCTCACCTGTAAGCGGTTTGTTCTCAGCGCTATACGTAAAGCGGTGAGGGATTGAGGGATTGAAAGTAAAAATCCTAGGTAATGGATTGTTCGGTTTAAGCCTTGACGCGGCCCAGGTAGCTTCCGTCGCGGGTATCGACCTCGACAATTTCACCTTCCTCGATGAAGAGGGGTACGCGGATTTCAGCACCCGTCTCGACCTTGGCCGGCTTGAGGGTGTTGGTGGCGGTGTCGCCTTTGAGGCCAGGTTCAGTCCATGTGATGGCCAGTTTCACCTTCACGGGTACGTCGGCATAGAGGACGGTTTCTGTAGAGGCGTCTGTGACGACTTCGACGTTCTCGCCTTCCTTCATGAAAGCAACGCCGTTGATGAGGTCCTTTGCAATGGGAATCTGTTCGAAGGTCTCGTTGTTCATGAAGATGTAGTCTTCACCTTCCATGTAGAGGAACTGGTAGCTGCGACGTTCGACGCGCACGTCTTCGAGTTTCTCGCCGATGTTGAAACGACGTTCGAGCACGTTTCCGCTGACCACGTCCTTGAGGGTGGTGCGCATGATGGTGTTGCCTTTTCCAGGCTTCACGTGCAGGAAGTCGATGCAGAAATAGAGCTTGCCGTCCATGCGGATGCAGGTGCCCTTTTTGATGTCTTGGGAGTTAATCATAGGGTTGAAAATGTAAAATATGAAATGAAAATGTGGTTTATTGCTTGAAATCGGGGGCAAAGGTAGTGCAAATTAGCGAAAAAACGCAAAAGTTTGGACGAAATCTTGCGTGAATGAAAAAAAGTATCTAATTTTGCAGCCCGTTAGCCCACGTATGCCAACAAAACAAAAGAAATATAGCAATGAAAAGAACATTCCAACCCCACAATCGCAGAAGAAAGAACAAGCACGGTTTCCGTGAACGTATGTTGACCGCCAATGGCCGTCGTGTGCTGGCCGCACGTCGCGCCAAGGGCCGCAAGAAACTCACCGTCTCAGACGAGCGTCACGGCAAGTAACCCCGCTGCTGATGAATCAAGAACGATGAACGATGGACTGCCGCGCAAAGCTATGTTCATCGTTCATCGTTTGTTTTTTCTCCTTTTCACCTTAATCGTTGTTCCACATGGACTTCTTGAAGAAACTGCGTGCTCCCATCGTCTGGGGAAATCTGCTGGCAATGGTGCTGGTGGTGGCGGCGTTGGTGGTGGCCGTGCTGAAAGGCATGTCGGCCTATACCCACCACGGCGAGTATATCGAAGTGCCCAGTGTGGTCGGTGAAATGGAGGGCGATGCCCGCTATGCCCTGGAGGGGCTTGAGCTTCGTGCAGTGGTTGCCGATTCAGGCTATAATGCAAAGAAACCCGCAGGGTGCATCCTCGAACAGATGCCAGCGGCGGGCCGGAAGGTCAAGTCGGGACGCGAAATCTACTTGACGGTCAACACCGACCATTCGCCAACCTTGGCCGTGCCGGACATTGCCGACAACAGCTCGCTGCGTGAGGCGCAGGCGCGGTTGAAAGCTCTCGGTTTCAAGCTGGGTAGCGTGGAGTATGTGCCTGGCGACAAGGATTGGGTTTACGGTGTCAAAAGTCGCGGACGGAATGTCTATGCAGGAGATCGTGTGCCGGTTGATGTGCCGCTCGTCTTGCAGGTTGGCAACAGCAGCAGCGAGTATGACTACGACGAGCTGGATGACCTGGAAGAGGATTCAAGTGACATGCCGGCTGAAGGGCTGGATGAGGAGCAGGACTGATGGACACCGACGACCTTCTGCTGGACGACGATGCCCTGGAGCTGGACGACGAAGGGCTGGAAGCCGCTTCCGACGGCACACTCTATGAGCATCGCCGCGTCGTGGCAGACAAGGGGCAGACGCTCCTGCGCGTTGACAAATTCTTGATGGAACACCTGCGCGACACTAGTCGTGCCCGCATACAGCGCGCTGCCGAGGCGGGCTGTATCTTTGTCAACGAACGTCCTGTCAAAAGCAACTATCGCGTGAAACCCCTCGACGTGGTCACGCTGATGCTCGACCATCCGCGGCAAGTCGTCGAGGTGGAACCCGAAGACATCCCTTTGGATGTCGTTTATGAAGACAACGACCTGTTGGTGGTGAACAAACCGGCGGGGCTGGTAGTGCATCCGGGAGTGGGAAACTATAGCGGCACGTTGGTCAACGCCTTGGCATGGCATCTGCGTGACAACCCATCCTACAATCCCAACGACCCCAGCGTGGGACTCGTCCACCGTATCGATAAGGACACAAGCGGTCTTTTGGTCGTCGCAAAGACGCCCGAAGCAAAGACAGATCTCTGCCATCAGTTCTTCGTCAAATCCACACGCCGTCAGTATAATGCCCTTGTCTGGGGTGCCTTTGACAGCAAGGAGGGACGCATCGAAGGCAACATCGCCCGCGACCCACGTGACCGTCAGCGCATGACGGTCTTCCCACCAGAGAGCGAGGTGGGCAAACCAGCCGTGACACACTGGCGTGTGCTGGAGGCTTTCGGACCTGTCACATGGGTCGAATGCGTGTTGGAAACAGGCCGCACTCATCAGATTCGTGCCCACATGAAACACATCGGCCATCCGCTGTTCGCCGACGAACGATATGGCGGCATGGAAATCCTTCGTGGCCAGCCTACGGCATCCTACAAGGCTTTCGTCCGCAATGCCTTCGACATCTGTCCACGGCAAGCCCTGCACGCCCGCACTCTTGGTTTCTGCCATCCGAGGACTAAGCAGGAGATGGACTTCGAGGCACCGTTACCGGAAGACATGAAACAGTTGATAGAGAAATGGCTGACCCACCCCCAGCCCTCCCTGTGAGGGAGAGGTTACCTTTCAAGAATGGAATACGTTTTTAATTATAAGAAGAAAAGAGAATGAAAGAGAAACAAATAGCAAAGGATACTACTCCCTCCCTCACAGGGAGGGCGGGGGGAGGGTCCCCAATTGTTGCCATCGTCTGTGGTGGCAACAGTTCGGAACACGACGTAAGCCTGCGTAGTGCTCAAGGCATCTATAGCTTCATTGACAAAGAGAAGTTCGAGGTGTTTATTGTCGAAATAACCGGTCTCACCTGGGAAGCACACCTCGAAGGTGACAAGCGCGTGCCTGTCAGTCGCGAAGACTTCTCGTTCAAGGTCGGACGCCGTACTGTCAGACCCGACTTCGCCTATATCACCATCCACGGCACGCCAGGCGAGGACGGTGTGCTGCAAGGCTATTTTGACCTCATCCGTTTGCCCTACAGTACCAGTGGCGTGCTCATTGAAGCCATGACGTTCAATAAATTTACGCTTAACCAGTATTTGAAAGGCTTCGGCGTCAGTGTGTCAGAAAGCCTCGTCGTCCGTCGTGGCAGCGAGGACTTGGTGACCGATGACGAAATAGTTCAACATATTGGCTTGCCTTGCTTTGTGAAACCAAACGCTGGCGGCAGCAGTTTCGGCGTGACGAAGGTGAAGACTTTGGAGGATTTGCGCCCCGCCATCTATAAGGCCATGAACGAGAGCGATGAGGTGATGGTGGAGGCTTTTATGCCCGGCACTGAACTCACCTGCGGTTGCTACAAGGTCACAGGCAAGGACGTGGTCTTTCCTGTCACGGAAGTGGTGACACACAACGAGTTCTTCGATTACGATGCCAAGTACAAGGGCGAGGTCGATGAGATAACTCCCGCCCGCATCCCCGATGACCTGCGCGACCGTGTGCAAGCCCTCACAAGTGCCATCTACGACATCCTCGGTTGTTCGGGAATCATCCGCATTGACTACATTGTGACGAAGGTGAAAGATGAGGACGGACGTGAGCGTGACCGTATCAATATGCTTGAAATCAACACGACGCCTGGCATGACGGCTACCAGCTTCATCCCCCAACAGGTGAGGGCTGCAGGGCTGGACATCAAAGATGTGCTGACGGAGATTATTGAAGATAAACTTTAAAGTGAATAATAGATTGTTATGCTAAGTTCTCAGATACCGGAAGAGTTCAAGGACATACGTCCATACGCTGACGACGAATTGCCGCAAGTCCTGGCCGAGCTGATGGCCGACGAGCAGTTTCTGCAGGTAGTGAAACAAGTAGCACCCGATATGGTCAAGAAACTGCCTGCCACGCTTTCCTCCCTTCAGGGTGGGGGTGGGGTAGTTGGCTCTCTTGCCATCCAGAAGGCTTTCTTCTATCCTCTTGTACAGAAGATTGTAAAAGAATGCACGTCTGGTGTTGACCTTTCCCTTCCAGAAGGCTTCGACCGCACGTCGCCCCACACCTTTATTACCAATCATCGTGATATCGTCCTTGACTCCGCCTTCCTCAGTGCTTTGCTCGTTGACAACGGCTTCCCCACGACCGTGGAGATTGCCATCGGCGACAATCTGCTCATTTATCCGTGGATCAAGAAGCTGGTGCGTATCAATAAGTCGTTCATCGTACAACGTTCTCTCTCCATGCGCGAGATGCTACGTTCCAGTCAGATGATGAGCCGATACATGCACTTCGCCATTGCCGAGAAACACGAAAATATCTGGATTGCCCAGCGTGAAGGTCGTGCCAAGGATTCCGACGATCGCACGCAGGATTCGTTGCTCAAAATGATGGCGATGGGTGGAGATGGCTCCATCATCGACCGACTGAAGCAGCTGCACCTTGTGCCGATGGCACTCAGCTATGAGTTCGACCCGTGTGATTTCCTCAAGGCCAAGGAGTTTCAGCAGAAACGCGATGTAGAAGGCTTCAAGAAAAGCCGTGAGGACGACCTCGTCAACATGAAGACTGGCATCTTCGGGAAGAAAGGGCGTGTTCACTTCCAAGCGGCTCCATGCATAGACTCATGGCTTGATTCCCTCGACCCTGATATGCCGAAGACCGAGTTGTTCCCCCTTATTGCTCAGCACATTGACCGCGAAATACATCGTTCCTATTGCCTCTATCCCTGCAACTATATTGCAGCTGATGTCCTTCTTGGCGAGAATGTTCATAGTGACTATTATACACGCGATGAATTTCTCTCTTTCGACGATTATGTCTTCAAGCGTGTTGCACTTGTGGATGTTCCTGAGCCCGACGAGGCCTTCCTGCGCGAACGCATCCTCACCATGTATGCTAATCCTGTGTTTAATCAAGAGAAAGCCAAATAATTAGTTGCGAATGGCCACGAACAGACTGCTGCAAATAGGCGAGAGCATCCTCTTCTTATTAGTGCCGATTCTCTTTTATGCTTGTTCTTCAGACGAAGACAGTAAGCCCTATCCCCCTCTTGTCACAGAGTTGGCGATGGCACAGGCTGATGACCAAGGGCAAATGGCATCTTTCTTCACGGACAGTGGCAAGAGCTATCTTGTTTCCAATGAAATCAAAGGTATGGATGCCAATGCGCTCATGCGATGTCTGATAGGCTTTGTCGAAGAAGAAAAGGGTCACGCTAAAGTTTATACGGCTCAGGTCGTTCCCGTCCTTTCAGATGCGACTAACACCAAAACGAAAAAACGTGACCCGACAGGCGTTGCCAGTGTGTGGCTTGGCGGAGGCTTTGTCAACCTTCATCTTACGCCCAAGACACAGGGTGGCAAACAGGCATGGGGCTTTTTGCGTGACACCTTGACCCAAAACATACTTGGTGGAAGAACTTATTATATATCCCTTTATCATGATTTGCGTGATGATGCTCCGGCATTCACCACCGACCTTTACGCCAGCATCTCTCTCGACTCCATCGCCTCTCCTTGTTCTTCAAACGATTCAATCTGTTTGATCATCCCGACATTTGAGGGTGTGGCTACGTGGCTGCTTGGAGGCTTTTGAACTCACGCATTGAGCCATGCCTGTAAAGATAAATTAGACAATACTGTCTTGCCAAACAAGTCATGCCTATTCCTTATAAGAACAGATAAATGAGTAACTTTGCTGCGCATAATGCCGATATAGGCCAACATGCACAACTGCCATGCGCATCATATACGATTTAGTCCTTCATATAGCACAATTCATTCTATGTCGGGTCGTGTCCCGCTTCGCCTCTCCCAATAGCAAGTTGGGGAAGTTTATCATTGGGCAGAAAGGACTTTGGACGGATGTAGAAGCTTCATTTTCAGGACCAAGAGATGATGTGCGACCGATCTTGTGGATTCACGCTTCTTCCTATGGAGAGTACAATATAGCCCGTCCCCTCATCCAACTCCTTCGTGCACGAGGTGGTTATTCCTTTGTCCTGACCTTTTTTTCTCCGACAGGTATTGAACAACTGCAGAACCATCATGAGGAGGTGGATTATTTGTTCCCGATGGCTTTGGATACCCGATCAAACGCTCGTCGGTTCTTAAATGCCATTCATCCAGAGAAGGCAATCTTCATGGTTTCGGAATACTGGCCCAACCATCTTTTGGAATTGAAGCAGCAGCAGATCCCCACCTTTCTGGTTTCTGCTCATATCACTGGGCACGAGCCTTTTTTCCATAAGTATGGTGGCTTGTTCAGAAAAGCTTTGAAGGCATTCACTCATATCTTCGTCCTTGATTCAGCTTCACGTGAACATTTGGCATCCATCGGGATGGAGAATGTGACGGTTACGGGCGATCCTCTTTTTGATCATGTCATGGCACGTTCTGCGACTGATTATTACAATGCCACCGTTGAACATTTCGTCGCACAGGGTGATGTGTTCATTGCGGGTAGTATTCATAATGACCAAGATTTAGAACTTGTAGCCGCGCTTGCCAATCGTCATCCTGATACACATTTCCTTATCGTGCCTCATGAAATTAACGCAGGTATATTATCAGCGATTAAGGAAAAGTTTGCGGGAAAAACCTGCTGCTACTCAGAATGTACGGCGCAGACCGATTTCTCGAATGTCCAGAATCTTATGATTGATTTCATAGGTGAACTGACCTATTTATATAGATATGCACGATGGGCATACATAGGAGGTGGATTCACTCCATATCTGCACAGCGTGATTGAGGCAACTGCTTATGGTCTGCCGGTAGCATTTGGCCCACGTATTGAAAGAAAACCTGTGGCACAGGACTTGATGGTTAGTGGCTTAGGACGTTCAGTGAGCTCTGTTCAGGAATTGGATGATTGGTTCAAAGGCCTACAACACAATGAGTCACTGCTGGGGCAGCTGAAGAGTCAGGCTATTTCTTTTATGCAACGGCGTCAGGATAGTACGGATATGATTGTTAAAATGATTCTGGAAAATGAAGGATAAATTGCTCTATCATATTTATATTTTCCTGTTCGGGTCTTTGGCTCGTCTCCCCTTGGGCGTGCTATATGCTTTCAGTTCCTTTGTTTACTTTTTGATGTTTCATGTCCTTCGCTATCGGAAGAAAGTTGTATTGAATAATATCAAGACTGTATTTCCCTCTTGGACAACTGACGAACAAGAAGCTCTTGTCCGCAAATTCTATCATTATCTCAGCGAACTTATCGTGGAAATCATCAAGGTGCTTCATATATCGGAAGAAGAGATGAACAAGCGAGTGGAAGCTTATGGCACGGATATTGTGGAGCAATATGCTCATGAAGGCCATCCTGTGTTTGTGTTGATGGGGCATTTCGGGAACTGGGAATGGGCTCAGCAGATGTATCGTCATGTAGATAATCCTGCCGTGAAGTGCCAAATCTATCGTCCTTCACGCAGCGAGGCATTTGACAACGTGATGCTACGATTGCGTTCACGGTTCAATAGTACATGTATCAAACAGATGCAAGCCTATCGTTCTATCCTGAAGATGAAACAGGATGGAACTCCATTCCTTGTCACTTTTCTGACAGACCAGCATCCCAACAGTGCCATCATGAAGTATTGGACATCTTTCCTTGGACAAGATTCGGCTTACATTGTCGGGCAGGAAGAACTTGGGCGAAAAGTAGATGCCAGGTATGTTTATCTGGACATTGAAAGGCCTTCGCGTGGACATTATCGCATGACAGTTCGTCCACTGGAACCTGCAGAAAACGAGGAATATCCATATACGATTTCATACCTTAAAATGATGGAAGCGTCCATCCTGCGTCAACCGGAGATATGGCTTTGGTCGCATCGCCGGTGGTTCATCACTCATCAGGAGTATAATCGATGGAGAGAAACACTCCGAACATCAAAACCGCATACAATATGAATATTATTTGTGTAATCCCAGCCCGTGGAGGTAGTAGTCGCTTCTTTGAGAAGCCACTTGCAAAGATTCTTGGAAAGCCCATGATACAGTGGGTCTATGAACACTGTAAAACCGTCCCGGAATTTGCGGAGGTCTATGTGGCTACAGACAGCAACCGCATCCGTGAGGCAGCTGAAGCCTTTGGCGCCAGCGTTGTCATGACCCGTTCTGATCACGATACCGCCACCGAGCGTCTCTATGAGGTATCTACTCGTATTCCTGCAGATCTCTATGTGATGGTCAACGGCGACGAACCTCTTCTCACGCGCGAAGCAATTATCCAATGCATTCCTGATAAAATAGGGGAGGATGAGCTGTATGTCTCTAACCTCATGACAGACTTTGAGAATCCCGTGGAAGTCGTTGATGCCACTAACCTGAAAATCGTCACGGCCAAGGATGACCGCTGTCTTTTCATTTCACGTTCTCCCATCCCATACCCTAAAGGTGCGATGGACTACGTCTTTCATAAGTTTGTTGGTGTGGGTGCATTCAATCGTAAAGCACTCGATTTCTATCACAATACGCCTCGGGGGCCAATTGAAAAGATTGAGGAAAACGACAGCTTCCGCTTCCTCGAGAACCACGTCCCTATTTACTACTATAATGCACATTGCAAATCGCTCAGTGTTGATACACCAAAGGATATCGCAGGCGTGGAATCATATTTGAGAGCAAAGAATGAAGGGTGAGGAATGAGGGTCGGATTTGATGCAAAGAAAGCCGTTCGCAACTGCACGGGTATTGGTAATTATAGTCGGCGGTGCATCCGTGCTGTAGAGCAAGAAGGGATTGACGTCCGCCTCTTCTATGGTCGCCAGCCGATATGGGGTGAGGTGTGGCGGAACTTGTTGCAGTGGTGGTCGGTGCGTCGTAGCCATGTGGATGTTTACCATGGACTGAGCAACGAGCTTCCTTTCGGCATCCAATGGTCGGGCGTTAAAAGCGTAGTAACTATCCACGACCTCATCTTTCTACGTTTTCCAGAAACTTATGGCTGGCTTCAGCGTCAAATATTGAAACTGAAAACTCGCTATGCTTGTCGTGTTGCAGACCGTATTGTGGCTGTTAGCGAGATGACCCGTCAGGACATCATCCGTTTCTACGAAGTAAACCCGGCACGCATCGAAGTTATTTATCAGAGTATAGACGATATTTTTCGTCAATCGTTGTCTGTGGACGAATTGAATGTTGTCAGGCAACGATACGGGTTGCCCAACTGCTTTGTTCTTTGTGTCGGTACCATTCAGACCCGCAAGAATCAGCATACTTTAGTAAAGGCACTGCCTTTGTTACCTGACGACATTCATCTGGTGCTTGTGGGACGGGAAGAGTCTTACGCCACGTTGGTTCGTCAGACAGCTGATATTCTTGGAGTCTCTTCGCGCGTACACATTTATAACGATGTCCCTACTGAAGACCTGCCTGCTTTCTACCAACTGGCATTTGTCTTTGCCTGCCTTTCTCATTTCGAAGGGTTTGGCATCCCTATAGCAGAGGCATTGGCCAGTGGAACGCCCGTCATTGGAGCCACAGGATCCTGCCTTGAAGAGGCTGGAGGTTCGGATTCTATTTACATCTGTCCAGATGATTATCAAGAATTGGCTCATGTTGTTGCGGAACTTTTAAACTCACCAGAACGAGTGCGTCAGATGGCAAAATTTGGACGGCGTTATGCAGCTCGTTTCACTGACCAGCAACTTGGAAAGCATCTTCTAAGCACATATCACGAACTCTTAAACCATTCTTTAGGATGAACGAAGCATTCCTACGCGCCATGCGTACCATCAATAGTTATCTTGACTGTTTCCTCGTTCCAAGATGCTTTCATCGTGCCCGACGTCAGTCCGTCCTCGATTCCATCAATTGCCAGCAACGTGAAGCGATGTTGGCGAGAGTGAATTATTATAATAAGCTTGAACAACAGACGGCCATCCACCAGGCAGCAGATGTCAAATCTTTTGTATTTCCTCTCTTCCGACGTCCACGCTTTTCCACTTATTTCCTTGACCTTTACGAGGTTTTGCGTTACTTCCCAACTCAGGAGCATTTCCGCTACTTGTTTGGGGATGTTATTCATGTACCCGAAGAACCGACTTTCGTCAAGAGCCGTCCGATTGGAGAAGACAATATAAATTCTGTTGTTATGAAGTTAGACAAGCGACGCCATTTCCGCTTCGTGAAGGATCGGTTGTCTTTCAGCCAAAAGAAGGATATGCTGGTGAGCCGAACAACATGGGCCAAGGCTTCTCTCCAGAGGACGTTGCTCAATCGCATGTTTCTCAACCATCCCATGTTCAATGTAGGCAAAACCCGCATGGAAGAAGATGAGGACTTCCCTGAGAGTGTGCGTGGCTTTCTCACGGTGAAGCAACAACTTGAATACAAGTTTATTGCCTGCATTGAAGGGAATGATGTTGCTTCGAACCTTAAGTGGGTGATGTCTAGTAACTCTATTGCCGTCATGCCTCGTCCATGTTATGAAACTTGGTTTATGGAGGGAACGTTAAAGCCCGATTATCATTATATCGAGGTGAAGCCAGACTTTTCCGATCTAGTTGAGAAATTGGAATATTACATGGCTCATCCTGATGAGTCGCAGGCTATCATTGATCATGCCCATGAGTATGTCGCCCAGTTTCGGGATGAGAGGATGGAACGGGCTATTCAGATGATGGTGGCACAGAAGTACTTCGAACTGACCAAGTAATGATCATGAATATCCTCATACTCCGTCTCTCAGCCCTTGGTGATGTTGCCATGACGATTCCTGCCATTTACAGCGTTGCATGTACCTACCCGCAGCATCGTTTTATGGTGGCGACGACGGCTTTCGCATCCCGCCTCTTCATAGAACCTCCCTCAAATGTTGAAGTGTTGGCGTTGTCGAAAGAAGAGAGCAAGGGAATAGCCGGTACATGGCGTTTACTGAAACGATTGAGAACGTTGCATGTTGATGCCGTTGCCGACCTGCACAACGTATTAAGGTCATGGGTAATCGATGTCTTTTTCCGATTGAGCGGAAAGTCGGTGGTGATGCTCGATAAGCATCGTCGTGAGCGTCGGGCTATTTTGCATGAGCATGGTCGAATGTCGCGCTCTTTTGTGGAATGCTATTTCGATGTATTTGCCCATTTGGGATTGTCTGCTCTGCCTCAATTCACTTCCTTGTTTTCCAAACACCTTCCCCCATTGCCCTCTGGTTTCCAGTTTAAGGATGGTGAGCGTTGTGTGGGAATAGCTCCTTTTGCCCGTTTTCGGACGAAAATTTATGACCTTGCAAAGATGCAGGAGGTTGTCCGTTTGTTGGCAGATTCAGGAGTCAGAGTGTTCCTTTTCGGCGCTCGAGGGTCTGAGGAAAAACAACTTAGAGAGTGGGCACGAGGAAAAGAGAATGTAGATGTTGTCGCTGGACGCTTATCGATTGAAGAAGAATTAGCTTTGATGGCTCATTTAGATGTAATGCTGACGATGGATTCGGCTAACATGCATTTAGCCAGCCTCGTCGGTACTCGTGTTGTCAGCCTATGGGGTGGTACTACTCCCGCTTGCGGTTTCCTCGGCTATGGACAGCACGAAGAAGATGCCCTTGTTGCAGGTCTTATGTGCCAGCCATGTAGCATTGCTGGTGGTGATAGTTGTCGTAGAGGTTCGTTCGACTGTATTCAATGTATTTCACCTTCGATAATTGTTGAGAAATTGATATGTTGAACATCACTATCATAGTTCCAGGAACAGTGCCAGCCACACATTATGGCGGAACACAACGTGTCGCATGGGATTTGGGGCGAGCTCTTTCTCGCATGGGACATCGCGTTTGGTTCCTCGCTGACAAGGTGGACGGAACGTGTGACTTTGCTGAATTGCGGAAGCGTAATCCAGCCCTCAGCTTGGTCAAGCAACTGCCTGAAAAGATAGATATTGTTCACTTTAACGACCAGACCAGTGATGTTCAAGACCTGAAAGTCCCTCACGTAGTGACGATCAACGGTAATACCCCCCCATTCCCCTTAGACCGTAATGCCATCTTCGTATCGCGAAACCATGCTTGGCGTCATGGCAGTGAAAGCTATGTCTATAACGGCCTTGATTGGGATTTCCTTCCTCCTGTGGATCTCACATTGCATCGACGAGGCTACCATTTCTTGGGCAAGGCCGCATGGAGTGTAAAGAACGTACGTGGTGCTATTGACGTAGTATGTCACATACCCGATGGTCGGCTAACAGTACTTGGAGGATATCGTCTGAATCTGAAGATGGGCTTCAGGTTGACCCTCTCGCCACGTGTACGTTTCCGTGGCATGGTGGTCGATGCCACAAAGTATGCTGTCATGCAGCAGTCACAAGGACTTATATTCCCCGTTACATGGCATGAGCCTTTCGGATTGGCTGTCATAGAGAGCCTCTATGCAGGCTGTCCTGTTTTTGCCACGCCCTATGGTGATATGCCAGAATTGGTTTCCGATGCACGTTTAGGTTTCCTTACGGATTCCGCTAGCGAGCTAGTGGAACATCTTTCCAATATTCCAGCTTACAATCCGCAATGCTGCCATGAATATGCGCGTGACACATTCTCTGCTGATGTCATGGCACGTGCCTACCTAGCCAAATACGAGATGGTGCTTAACGGCCAAGTTCTCAATCCAGTCTTTGGGACTGTTCATCCTCAATACAGAAACCTCTCATGGAAAAAATGAAGATAAGTCTCGTCCCCTTTGCAGGGCTTGGTAATCGCCTGAACGCTATTTCCAGCGCTATTGCTTTACAGCATGCCATTCACTGTGAGGTATCTGTCTATTGGGCTTCATCTGCGGATTGTTGCTGCCAGTGGGACGACCTTTTTATGCCTATTGAAGGCATTTCCATTCGTCCTTTGGAGCAGTTCTGCTTAATCCGCCGCGGGTGGAAATATTTAGGGCTGCCGATGTTGTTGCGCCGTTTCCTCTTTGACGGTTGCTTCAAGGCGCGCAAGATTTGTGATTCTGACTTCCTGCTTAGTCCCGACTGTCCGTATCGGAATATTTATATTGATGCCAACAAGCGATTCTGTCCGTTGATGGAGACGCAGATGTTATCTCGTTACTATCGACCCACCGCAGAGTTGGAAGAACGCATTTCGCGGGTGACTTCTCAATTTGGAGTTTTCACCATTGGTGTGCATATTCGTCGTACGGACCATCGTGCCGTCATCGCCTCCAATCCTCTTGAAGGCTTTGTGAATCTTATGAAGAAACAAGAGTGTCAACATCCTGGATGTACGTTCTACTTAGCTTCGGACGACGTTGAGGTCAAACAGTACATGAATCAGATATTTCCCAATCGTATCATTACAAAGTCTGATGTTGTTCTCCAACGTGACAGTGTGGAAGGCATGAAAGATGCTCTGGTTGAACTCTTCCTCTTGGCTCGTACAAATCTCATCATCGGTTCGCGTGGTAGCACCTTCACCGATGTGGCGTCGCAACTCTATGATACACCCTTGGTGTTTCATGGGAAATGAATGTCATGACGTAAATAACTTGTAATATGACGTGGAGAGATTCTTTAAAAGAAGTGGCCAAGGGATTCAGGGCAATGGGACGATGGATGCGCCGGGTAATAGGCGGAGCCGTGAAAATGTACGGGCCGACGCGTGTCATCTACAACCTGAACTATAATCCCGCTCATCCCCAAAAGCGGGTCGCCCTAGTATATCTGAGCCGTTTCCACGATAAGTATGTTCAGGAAGTGGCGACCAACCATCCAAGTACAGAGCAACATCTATTGATGCTGCACGAATTGTTAAGTTTGGATTATGTAGTAGATATTTATCAGTGCATGGGTGACCGCCCTTATAATTTCCCCACAGTCGCGTCATACGACATCATTCTCGGTTTCGGCGGCTATTATGTACAACTCTGCCGTCTAAATCCCGCAGCACGAAAGATACTTTTTATTACGGAGAATGCACCTTGGGTGGTTCGTGAGAAGTTCGCTCAGAGAATGAAGTACTATAAGGAACGCCATCATCGCGAAGTTTATACGATTTGTCGCGACGATTTTTATACAGACGAGATGTTTGCCCTTTCAGACGTAGGTATTGCCATGAGTGGAAGTTTCAATATTAAGGGAATGAAATCTACACTTTCTCTAATATATCAAATTCCAGTTAATGCAATTAAGAATCTTCCTTATGAAGTGGGACGGAAGGATATGGAGTGGGCGCGACGGCGCTTTGTTTGGTTTGGCTCTCGCGGGCTGATTCATAAAGGTCTGGACATCCTTATAGATGCTTTTCGCGATCTTCCTGATTGCCAGTTGGACATCTACGGTGCTCCACACTCAGAAATCAGCTGTTGGACGCTGCCACCTAATGTCACCAATCATGGTTCAATTTGTGTTCAAAGTGATGAATATGTAAGGGAGGTTGTAGGGCAACATGCCTTTGTAATATCTCTCTCCTGCTCAGAAGGCATGCAGTCAGGCATCGCCACATGTATGATGTCAGGGCTGATACCGCTTGTTACCCCTGAAACAGGTTATGACGATTGCCCTCATGCCCTCTTTTTTGACGATTGGCATCTGGAGTCTGTTCGAGATCGCATTCGTCTTTGTTCCGAAATGCAGCCTTGTCGTTTATTCGAGTTGGAAACTGCCGTTCAAAAATATGCAGAGGAACACTATACTGCGGACGCGTATCAATGCATGTTTAATAAAATTATGATAATGGTCGATGGAAGCAAATAATATGATAATGACAGATTGTCCTTGGGAATTGGAAAACTTGGGATGCAGGACTACCGAAATAAGGCTGAATGGGGCCAATGTGAATTTGGATGAGTTGAAACAAGTTGAACAAAGATCTAATTATGTAGTGGTGAAAGTGCCTGCCGCATACGCCAGAGAAGGAAGAGTCTTGCAAGAAAATGGGTATTTTTTTGCAGAGACTCAATTGAAAATAGAAAGAGATCTTTCTTCATTCAATTGTGCCATACCAGAGGATTTGACGCTGGACTATATTACTAGTGAGGATGGGCTCCAAGAGGTTTTGGAGTCAATAACCCCTCAGACGTTTGTGACAGATCGCATAGCGCTGGATCCATCTTTTGGACTGGACGTGTCTTTACGTCGTTACCGAAATTGGATGAAAACAGAATTTGCATGTGGAAACCCTTTGATCCGTCTTGTTTGGGAGAATAAAGGAGTTGGCTTCATGATGGTTAAGCTCGTCGATTCGAATATGGACGTACTGCTTCATGCAATCTTTCCTCCCTTCCAAGGTCGTGGATTAGGTCACTTGCTCGCGTTGGCTCCATTTGTGCTTCGCAATAAATTCCGTCAACTAAAAAGTTATTCCACTCGTGTCTCAGCTAATAATCCTGCTATTATATATATTCTAACGACTCATGGCTATACAATCACAGATGCTTGTAGCGTCTTCGTTAAACATTTAAATAATACCGAAGTTCAATGATTCCATTCAACAAACCCTGTCTCACGGGCAAGGAATTACGTTATATGCAGGAGGCTGTTGCCTCAGGGAAACTGTCGGGCAATGGGGAGTTTACTCATCGCTGTCAGACTTTTATGGAAACACGCTATGGCTTCCGTAAGTGTTTGCTCACAACTTCAGGTACGGATGCTTTGGAAATGGCTGCCATGCTTTGTGATTTGCAACCTGGTGATGAGGTCATCGTGCCGTCCTATACGTTTGTTTCTACTGCGTTGGCTTTTATTCGTGAAGGCGCCAACATCGTTTTTGTGGATAGCTCATGGCAGAATCCTAATATGGATGCAACTCAGCTCGAAGGCCTCATAACTGAACATACCAAGGTTATCGTACCTGTTCACTATGCAGGTGTGGCTTGTGATATGGATGCCATCATGGCTTTGGCGGAGCGGTATAATTTACTGGTAGTAGAAGATGCAGCACAGGCCATAGATTCTACTTACAGAGGTAAGCCATTAGGGAGCATTGGACATCTTGGTTGCTTCTCCTTCCATGAGACGAAGAATATCACAGCAGGTGGTGAAGGAGGAATGCTGACTATCAATGATGAGCGTTTCCTTCAACGTGCAGAGATTATATGGGAGAAAGGAACTAACCGAGCTGAGTTCTTTCGTGGAATGGTTAATAAATACGGTTGGGTGGATAAAGGATCTTCGTTCTTGCCAGCCGAAATCAATTCAGCATATCTGTGGGCACAGTTGGAAAACTTGGAAAAGATTCAGCAACGGCGTATCAGACTTTGGGAAACCTATGATAAAGAGTTATCTCCTTTGACTGAACGGGGATTGTTCCGAAAGCCGGATATTCCAGACTTTGCAACAAACAATGCTCACATGTTCTACCTTGTATGCCGCTCTTTGGAAGAAAGAAGCAGACTGATTGCATACTTGCGTAGCCGTGATATACTGGCTGTATTTCATTACTTGAGCCTACATAAGAGTGATTATTATCAGGCACACTCGTCTCTTAGGCCTCAACTTGATGCCTGCGATAATTACGCAGATTGTCTCCTGCGTCTTCCGCTTTATTATGATTTAGAAAAACAGACCGTCCATCAAATCTGTAGCTATATTAAGGAGTTTTACAATGAGTTTATTGAAGATTCTCTTCTTGGGGGTAGATGATAATCGGCGTCCTGGTCATCCTGGTTATGATATACAGCACCTTCCACTAGGAGTCGAAGGCCGCATGGTCGTTCTTCGATCCTGCTATGGCGACAGAAATGTTTGTTTGGCTTCATCCCGATTCCTAAGCGGATATCAGACATTCGTTCGTCGCAATATCTCCACTTGGCTATCCCGAATAAAGTATGGCTTCTTTCCCAAAATAGATGCTGTTGCCAGTTATGCTTATAAAGGAAACGAATTTGTAAATTATAGAGCAGCGGATGTCATAGAGCGTTGTCCAAAGGATTTTCGACCGGATGTCATTGCGGTGTATTGGTCTTCGGGTTTCGTCACGGCCCGTATGCTTCGTGACCTTCATCGTCTTACAGGGGCTTTAATCGTTTACGTGTTTGTCGATGAGGCTCCGATGACAGGCGGGTGTCATTATCCGAGGGATTGCCGTGGTTTTCTTACTGATTGCTCAGATTGTCCGGCATTGCATAGTGCAAAACGGCTTTCTGCAATTCATCTGGCTGAAAAAAAGAAGTATTTGAAGGGGTTGCCTCTTTATATTGCAGGCGTACCTTATGATTTGCATTTGGCCGCCCAGACAGAACTCTTTAAGGATGCGATACCTCTGCCATGTGTCACAAAACCTGATGTTTGCCCGGTTCCTCGTCACGTGGCACGTCCACGTTGGGGGGTGGCGGAGGAAGCTTTTGTTATATTACTTGGGGCGGCAGACCTTGCAGAAGAACGCAAGGGAATCCTCTATGCCATCAGGGCATTGCAAATAGTCGCGCCCAAATTACCAAGGCTCGAAGTCATTGTTGCAGGGGCAGATAATATGATGATTCGTCAGGAATTGAAGTCTGTCACTTGTCACTATGTGGGAATGTTGGATTCGCAAGACCTGCATAGCGCTTTTTGTGCCTCGGATGTTTTCCTGAGTCCTACGGTTGCTGATAGTGGTCCGATGATGGTCAATATAGCTGCTGCGTTGGGGGTTCCGACAGTCGCATTCCCTGTTGGCATTGCTACGACGCTTGTGCGACACATGGAAACTGGTTATCTTGCCCGGATGAAGGATATGGAAGACTTGGCGGTTGGTTTGGAATACATGGCTTCACTGACAGGTGATGCTCGGAAGGCTATGAGCACTCGTGTACGGCAACTCCTTGATGAAGAAGCTTCTGTCGGAACATGGTACGAACAGTTACTGAAAAAGTTAAAATCTACGAAATCAAGATGAAAAAGGATATTAAATATACGGCATGGCTTTTTATTGCCTTTTTGTTGTTTTTCCTCTGCTTGCAGAAGCCTCTGTTCATGCTTTACAACAGAGGATTTGGTGGAACCTCGATGAGTCTCGATGACTTAGTGGACATTTATTATCATGGTCTTGCAATTGATTTGGCCACTGTTGGCTATCTTTTGGTCGTTCCCCTGCTGATAATGGGAATTCACTGGTGCTTTCCGCGTTGGAATGCTCGGCCTTGCCTCTTGGGTTATTGTGGTATTATGTCCTTGGCACTCTCATTGGCTGCTTTGGCCGATGCTTCGCTTTACGAATTCTGGGAGTTCAAGCTTGACCGTATGGCTTTTTTCTATCTTGGTGATCCAAAGGATGCTTTTGCTAGTGTCAGTGTCGGTTACTTGCTCGTTCGTTTTATAGCTTGGATGGCATTGTCAGCTCTCACGTTTATTCTGTTGATTTGGCCTTTGAAGAATGTGAGTTTCGACAAGAAAGTCAGAGGTCATCCCATTGTCCGTCTTTTAGTGTTTTTGTTGATTGGTGGAAGCTGTTTTGCCATTATCCGTGGTTGGCGTATTTGGCCTAACACTCCAGGCCGGGTGTTCTATTCTAAAACCACTTATTACAACCATGCGGCACTGAATCCCTTATTCAATCTCTTCTATACGTTGACGAAGAAGGAAGATGACTACCGTCAATACGACTTTTTCACAGAGGAAGAACGTGCCCAAATCATGGAAGGTGTTTTCCCTATTGTATCTGACTCAACTGAAATGCTGCTGACTAATCAGCGGCCGAATGTCTTGGTGATTGTGTTGGAAGGTTTTGGTTCTTGCTTTGTTCCAGAACTGGGTGGCGATGTGAAAGACGTGGGTGTAAACATAGGTCGATTACAGGCAGATGCCGTGAGCTTCACCAATTGCTATTGCGGCAGTTTCCGTACAGATCGTGGCATTGTATGTGCTATTAGCGGCTATTTAGGCCAGCCGACGACCAGTATTATGCGCTTTACACACAAGATTAGGAACCTGCCAGGTCTGCCGAAGACGCTTAAACAGTATGGTTATCAGACGCAGGGTGTTTATGGGGGTGACATTACATTTTTCAATATGAGCGAGTATTTCATCACTTCTGGTCACGATCGTCTTGTTACTCAAGATGATTTTCCTGAATCAGAGCGAACTACCAAATGGGGTGTACCTGACCACAAAGTCTTCCAGTGGTTGTTTGATGACATTCAACAGAAACATGCTGAAGGAACTCAACCTTGGTACACTACGCTCCTGACCATCAGCAGTCACAACCCCTTCGACGTTCCTTTCCACAAGTTCGATGGTCCAACGGCCACGCAGGATGAAATCATGTTCAATGCCTTTGCTTATACCGACAGCTGTTATGGCGACTTCATCGACCGCTTGAAACAAACGCCTGCTTGGGAGAAATTGCTGATTGTGACAATGGCCGACCACGGCTTCAACTGGCGCACGATAGCTTCACCTGATTTCCCATTGATACCTTTCTTTATGTCGGGTGGAGCCATCAAGGAGCCACGTCGCATAGATCTACCCATGAGTCAGACCGACTTGCCAGCAACTGTGCTGGGACAAATGGGGCTTCCACACGAGGATTATGTCTTCAGTCGTGACGTGATGGGCAACACTTATCGGCAACCGTTTGGCTATAATACGTTCACCAATGGGTTCAACCTCCGTGACTCTACAGGATGCACCGTTTATGACAACGATGCCAAGGCGGCAATATACGGGGCTGATACTTACAGGGAAAATCTTGGAAAGGCAATCTTGCAGACTCTTTATCACGATATGTCAGAACGATAAGATATGAAAAAAATACTGTTCTTCTTGTTTGCACACTATGTGTTGTGCCTCTTCTGCTTTCTATTTTTTCAGAAGCCATTGTTCCTTATCTATAATTGGGGCTATCAAGATATTTCCATTACGTTCAAGGATGTAGCAGAAATCTATTGGCATGGCTTATCCTTGGACGCCGCAACTGCTGCCTACATGTCTATCGTGCCAATCCTCATGGCATGGGTATATGCAGTGAAACCAGTTTTCAACATGAAGGGTTGGATGCGAGCGTATGATTTGTTGATGGCCATACTCATATCACTTGCAGCCGTTGTTGACGCATCTCTCTATGCGTTTTGGGGCTTTAAGTTGGACAAGGTGATTTTCTATTTTATTGATGATCCCAAGAATGCATTTGCTAGTGTCTCTACTGGATATGTTGTGATTAGGCTTTTGCTGATTGCCTTCTTGGTTGTAGTCATTTGGTACATCATCTGTTTGGCTACTCGTTTTTTGTCAAAAATTGGGAGGTACAAGTATTCTGCTTTGAGGTTGGTAGCTGTTTCTGCTTTTATGATTCTGTTGAGTGGGGCGATGTTTGTGGTGATACGTGGTACAAATACGAGACCAAAGACTCCGGCTAATGCCTATTATTCATCTACGTATTTTTTTAATCATGCAGCTCTGAATCCACTCTTCAATTTGTTTTATACCTCTTTCAAGAAAGATGACTTTGACAAGCAATTCCGTTATATGAGTGAAGAAAAGCGTCAAGAAACCGTAGATGGCTTGTTCCCAGTTTTGTCAGATTCTACTGAATTGATTATAAAGAATCAGCGTCCTAATATTCTTCTTATAGTGATGGAGGGAATGGGAGCATGTTTTGTGGAGTCGTTGGGTGGAATACGTCCTGTGGCTGTGAATATCAACGACATCATGCAGCATCAATCATATTGGTTCTCAAATGCCTACGCAGGTAGCTTCCAGACGGATAGGGGTGTCATCTGTGCCATGAGTGGCTTCTTGGGACTACCCACGGTAAGTATTATGTGCTATTCGAGGAAGATTCGCTCCTTTCCTGGGCTTGCGAAGTCATTGAAACAGGAAGGCTATGAGACGCAGATGTTGTATGCTGGTGACATGACCTACCTTAATTTTGCAGACTATTTCCTGGCAACAGGGCATGACAAGTTGATGAGTGAGAATGAATTTGCTAAGGAAGAACGTACGTCCAAATGGGGCATTCCAGATCATGTGTCGTTCCAATGGCTGTTCGATGATATCCAAGAACGAGAGAAAAAAGGAAAACCTTGGTATGTGGGTTTCTTGACACTCAGTTCTCACCATCCTTTCGACGTCCCTTATCATCAATATGAGGAACCTATGGACAATGGCTTTGCCTATACGGATAGTTGTTTCGGTGACTTTATCCATAAACTGGAGCAGACGCCCGTTTGGGATAACCTTTTGATTGCTTGTGTGGCAGATCACGGCTACAAATATTCAACTCTGGAAGATCCTTTATATCCTCATATTCCCTTGTTCTTCACGGGAGGAGCTTTGGCTCGTTTAGGCCGTGATGACAAGATTGTCTGCCAGACCGATATTCCGGCCACAATACTTGGACAATTAGGACTGCCACACGATGACTTCGCCTATAGCAGGGATGTCTTTAGCCAGACTTATCAGTATCCTTTTGCCATGATGTCCTATCCTACAGGATTTCAATATAGGGATTCCACAGGGGTAACGGTCTATGATATAGTCACAGACAGGGCTATCAGCGGTTCCGATGAACAACGGGAACATAAGGCGAAGGCCATTTTGCAAACTTTGTATAATGATATTAGTAAAAGATAGAGGTTATGAATATTTTCAAAAAGGGTTTATCCAATATTATAGTCAACCTTTTGTTGGTCTATGTATGTTACAGCATTTGCAGACTTGAATTTTTGCTGGAGAATTGGGAGATATTTCGTCCTTCTATGACATGGGCGGCTGCACTCGATTGTTTCGTAGGCGGACTCGTTTTTGATTCTTCTGCCATCGCTTACACCAATGCCTTGTATCTCCTTTTGGCAATTCTGCCCTTCCCGTGGGCTGCTCGAAGGGGCTGGCAACAGATGTTGAAGTGGCTCTTCGTGGTGATCAATGCTGTAGCCATCGTCGTGAATCTTAGCGACTCTGTTTATTTCCCCTTCACACAACAGCGCACGACAGCCCTCGTCTTTGATGAGTTTAGTGGAGAGAACAATCTACTGACTATTTTGGGTATAGAACTGGTTCGGCATTGGTATCTGGTGCTTTTGGCAGCCCTTCTAACCTACGGGTTGGCTCGTCTTCATCGTCCGGCAACATCTCCAGAGTGGCGTCCAACAATCGTAGGCGTTTGTGGACGTATATTGTTTTTCTTGGTCATGACTTTTTTCACGGTTTGTGGAATGCGCGGCCATCTGAGCATCGCAGAAGGTACTCGTCCCATATCTGTGAATAACGCCCATGCATACGCTGCCACTCCATTACAAACTGCTATTGTGCTCAACACGCCTTTTGCCATTTTCAGAACCCTTGACAACCGTCCGCCACAGATACCTATATATTTCACGAATCAGGAAGAGTTGGACAGCTTATATTCTCCCCTTTATCTGCCAGACAAAGCCGCCGTTCAGCGAAGGAAGAATGTAGTCATCCTAATTGTTGAGAGTTTTGCTCAGGAATTTGTCGGAGCTTTGAACCGTCATCTGGATGGTGGCACTTATCGTGGTTACACGCCCTTTGCCGATTCTTTGCTTACTCAGAGCCTCACATGGCAGGAGACCATCAGCAATAGTGGCTTCAGCATTGATGCCATGCCTGCCGTGTTGGCCTCTATTCCTCGCATGGGGCGTCCCTTCGTACTAACGCCCTTCTCGCTGAACAAATTGAATAGTATAGCTACGGAACTGGGACGTTGGGGCTATGAGAGTGCTTTCTTTCATGGTGCTCCTAATGGCTCAATGGGTTTTCAGGCTTTCTCACACTCTATCGGATTCCAACGTTATTACGGGATGGATGAATACCTTGCAGATTCCCGCTTTGGCGGAAAGCAAGACTTTGATGGTACGTGGGCTATTTGGGACGAACCTTTCTTGCAATTCTATTGTCAGAAGATGACAGAGATGCATGAACCCTTTGTCACGACGGTTTTTACGGCTTCTTCTCATCATCCGTTTCATATACCTGAAGAGTATAGGGATACCTTTCCAGATGAAGGCAAGTTCCCTCTTCATAAATGCATTCGCTACACGGATCATTCTCTGCGTCGCTTCTTCGAATCGGCCAAACAACAGGCGTGGTACAAGAACACTCTTTTCGTCCTTACAGCAGATCATGCCAGTAGCCGTATCACCCATGACGAATACATGACAGAAGTGGGCCTTTTCCGCATCCCCATTCTTTTCTTCGATCCTTCAGGAGAGATGCCTCGTGGCCTTCATCCAGGCATTGCACAGCAAATAGACGTCATGCCTACCTTGTTGAACTATCTCGGTTACGACCACCCATATATCGCTTTTGGTAAAGACTTGCTGAAAACGTCTCCAGAAGATACTTGGGCGATGACGTGGGATCATATTCCTCAATACATGAAAGGTGAATACGCCTTGCACCTCGATGGTAAGGATCTTGAGAGTGTTTCTGCTATTTTTAACTACCGCACAGATTCACTCTTCCGTCAGAATCTCAGAGGCCGAACGACTGTTGAACGTCAGTTAGAGCGCGAGTTCAAGGCACGCATCCAAAGTTTCGTCGGGCGTATGAAGGAAAACCAAGTTACAGCAGAATGACGACGTTCGCGCCAAGGGACCTGGTATCAGTTTGATAAAAAGGTAGAGCAGCAATCTGTGTCCCGTTGGTCATGGGCATTTTGAACCATTTCTGATAGACGGGTAGCATCCAATAGCCGATGCGGGCAGAAAGGATTCCGATGCCGGCACCGAACAAGACATCACCAACCCAGTGGCGTTCGTTATAGAGGCGGAGGAAAGCCACTCCTGAGGCGATGCCATAAGCGGCGATACCGATTCCAAGGCCATATTCTTCACGGACAAGTTCGGCCCCAGTGAATGCCGTGGCTGTGTGGCCAGAGGGAAAGGAGTTGCGGGATGCTGAATCTGGACGGCGTTCGCGGATACTGTATTTAAGACCGTTGGTCAGTCCTGTCATGACCAGATAAGCAGTCGCACCGACAAGCAAACGTTCCTTGATGTTGTGTTTGCAGGGAACTCCGCATAATCCCAATGCTGCGTATGCCGTGACAGGGGCGTATTGCAGATAATCGTCGGCGTGGAAATAGTGTGAGCCACGCAGCTCGTTCATGTCGTTTCGGACCTCTTTCTGGAAGCGTTGTCCCAAATTGGTGCCAGCGACAAGAGCACCCGATGTCATCAATACGCCTGGGGCTATTAACTGACGGGCATTAAAACGTTCGTTGCTGCCATGGGAGGAGGTGTAAAGGGTGTCGGTTTCTTCTTGTGCCAGACAGCATGTGGAGACCATGAGAAAAAAGAAGAGGAGGGAACGCATGGTCTTACGGGAGTTTTTCAGATGTTCCTCCAAGGGCTTGTTGGTATTGCGTGGTGTACTCTTCAAAGAAGTTACGTTCCAGCACCAATGAAATACGCAACAACAGTTCTGCATCAATGTTGGTTCGTTTGAAAATATCATAGACATTCTGGCGGTTGCAGCACAATTTGCGGGCAAACCAACAGACGGTGCGCTCCTGGCGACGTAGCTCTTCTTTGATTTGTTGTCCGATATGTAGCATGAGGGTATGAAAAAGATGGGGCCTAATGTAAGTATTGATCAATTCTTGTCATGATTTCTTTAGGCTGGAGAATACTGAAGCTTTGGCTTCCGTCAGTCAGATGTGTGTCTTTCCTGATGCAGATGACGGGCACGGCAACGAGGGAAGCCAGATGTATGTCCGTAGGATCCACGCAGACCATAACGCTGCAGTGGGAAATGAGGGCTGCTTTTTCTATAAGTCCATGTAGTTGATCGCTCATGACTTCCACGCATGGGTAGCGCTCAGCCCAAGCTGCCAAAGTGCTGCTTTCCTTTTGCCCTCCAAGGAGGAATATGTTCACGTCAGTGCGTGCAGAAAGCTGGCCGATGAACTCTTCCATGAGCCCAAGTGAAAAAATCTGTTCATCATGGTTGGCAAAAGGTGCCACGGCCACCCAGTTCCGTTTTTGATAGAGCGAAGCGTCGAATTTGGGTAGGATGGTGGCGAGATTTGCACCGCCCACAGAGAAGATACTTTTGAAATGGGGATGGAAATCCTTATAGCCCAGCCGGCGGAAGACATCGGCATATTTCTCTATAAAACACGTCTGGGTTGCCTTCGTGTCCATTTGCAGAAGGCGTTTGCGTGTATGGCGCTCTTTTCTGATTTTTTTAACGTTTTGTCCAGCCAGCGCAAATCGCATTCGCAGGTATTTGGTTTTCAATGAGTCATGAAGGTCTGCGATGTGTGTGGGCTGCAAGGCAAGGAGGCGTCGCCCGAGCAGATTCATTCCCTTCCAACCATGATGCTCGCCATTGAGGTCGGCAATGACAAAGCTAACGTTGGCTGGCAAGAGCGCAAAGACGGGTTTTGCCCCTGCCCGGCTGACGACGGTGAGGCGCACGTCTGGGTGTTGCTGGGCGAAGGAATCAATGACGGGTATCGTCATGAGGATATCGCCCATGTTGGAAAAGTTGAGAACGAGGATGTGGCTCATTGTTTCTTTCCGTAAAGCACGGGGTTTGTCGTCGGGTCGTTATACATCTTCATTTGCTTGTACACTTTCATCCATTTACGTCCAGCTTCGATGTCGGCCAGTAATTGGTCAATGGCGGTGCTGAGGTCTTTTTGTTGTTCCAGGAGCACATCAAGTTTTTTCTGACAAGTGGCGCGGTGTTCTGCGGAGGCGTCTGTGCGTTCCACCTGTTCTCTCATGTGCCAGATTTTCAACGCGAGGATGCTCAGTCGGTCAATCGCCCATGCAGGGCTCTCGGTGTTGATGGTGGCATCCGGATGTGGCTGAATGTTGCGAAAACGTGTATAGAAATAGCTGTCAATGGTCTCGACGAGGTCCGTGCGATCTTGGTTGCTCTTGTCGATACGACGCTTCAGCACAAGAGCCTCAGCGGGGTCAATCTGCGGGTCGCGTATGATGTCCTCGAAGTGCCACTGCACCGTGTCTATCCAACACTTCTGATAGAGGTCGGCTTCGATGGTTCCGGCGGGGTAGGGTTGAGGTCTCGGTGTGTCAACGTGGTCGGTGACATGGTAATCTGCGATGGCCCTTTCAAAGATAGGGCGGGCGAGTTCTGTGAATGTCATTCCTGCATTTATTTGAAGATTGCGCCGACAAAGGTAAGGCTTTCTGCGGAAAAGGACAAAAAAATAGGTTAAAAAACAAATAACATAGCTTTTCCTTTAAGAAAAAGCAGTACCTTTGTCTCGAAAAACTTAAATATTCACTTATATAATGATGAAAAGAGTATTTTTATTCATGTTGCTGGCGATGTTGTCCCTTTCTAACTTCGCCCAGCGTAGGACCGACCGTCTCGACCGTGGCCTCGTGGCCACCGTGGCCATGAGCGGTTCGGGCAACTTCATTTCGTGGCGCATACTGCCCGAAGAGTATTTCGACGTCACCTACAATCTCTATTGCAATGGCAAGCTGTTGAAGGGTGACCTCAGTGTGAGCAGCTATGTTCACGCCGCTGGCAGTGCCACCAGTCAGTATCAGGTGGCACCTGTCGTGCGTGGTGTCGAAGGCGAGAAGTGTGCTGTCGTCAAGAGGTGGACGGGTATCTCCAACCTCACCAATGGCGTCGGCGACAATCCTCACACTGGTTATCTCGACATCAATTGTCAGCCAGCTGTGGATCGTGCAGGGCAAACATGTACTGCCCAGTATGAGTTCAACGACTGCGTGGCTGCCGACGTGGATGGCGACGGACAGGTGGAACTCATCTGCAAACGCAACTACACGGGCGGTGTCAACGATGCCGCCAACAAGACACGTTTCCATCGTATTGAGATTATGAAGCTTGACGGTACACGCCTCTGGTGGATAGACCTCGGACCTAACATGATGGCAGGACCCGATGAGCAATGGGATGCCGTGGCCTTCGACTGGGACATGGACGGCAAGGCAGAGGTGCTCCTGCGGGGTGCCGACAACATGATTATCCACACCGCCACAGGTGCCGACATCAAGGTAGGCAATATGAATTATTATGCTCCGCGTGACCAATATACGTGTGTGGGCAACGAATATCTGCTCTACTTGAATGGCGAAAGCGGCGTTCCTTACGCTTCATGGAACGAATCTTTAAACACGTTCACTCCGCCTGCATACCCCCTGAAACGTTATGAAAACGGCGAACAGCAAAGTCTCGCCGTTTGGGGTAAGGACGGCGACGGTGGACACCGTTCCACCAAGCACTATTTTGGTGCACCCTATCTCGACGGTCAGCATCCGAGCATCTTCCTCGGACGTGGCTGTTACACGCGTCACAAGTTCGTAGCCCTCGATGTCAACCCTTCCACTCACGAGTTGACACAGCGTTGGTATTGGAGCAATAACCAAGGCTGGGGCAGTCCTTGGTTTGGCAATGGCTACCACAACTTCGGCATCCAAGATGTCGATATGGACGGTCGCGATGAAATCGTCTTTGGTTCCATGATCATCGACGACAATGGCAAGGGGCTCTCCACGTCGGGGCTTGGACACGGTGATGCTCAACACTGCTCTGACCTCGACCCATACCGTTGGGGATTGGAGTTCTTTGCCTGCAACGAAGACGAACCTGCCATGAACTACCGCAACGCCACCACCTCGCAGATGTACTATCGTATGCAGAGCACAGGCGACGACGGTCGTGCTCTGGCCGGAAACTTCACCAACAGATACCCTGGTTGCGTGGGACAGTCTTCACAGACAGGTGTGCTCAGCCTCACTGCCGATAAAGTCATCACGGGACAGGGCGGCTATGCACTCAATTTCCGCATCTACTGGGATGGCGACCTTTGTTCCGAAATCCTTGACAGCCCTGGAACGGCCAAGGCTGCCAAGATCGAGAAACTCGATGGTGGGCGTATCTTCAACTCAGAAGGCCATTTGAACAACGACTCCAAGAACAATGCCTGTCTCACTGGCGACATCTTGGGCGACTGGCGAGAGGAACTGCTGGTGGCCAACGGAACGGGTATGCGTCTCTACACCACCAGCCGTCCCACCACCTTCCGCATTCCTTCCCTCTGGTACGACCACGGCTATCGGAACGGTATGGTATGGGAAACAATCGGTTACAACCAGCCTCCGCATACCAGCTATTTTCTCGGTGAACTGGAAGGCATCACCGTTGCACCGCCTTGTCTCACTACCGCAGGACGCGAACTCATACCCGCAGGCGGTTCCATTGGTGCCGACATGAACGGCAAGCAGGTTCTCGTCTTCCAGAATGCCGACAACGACGTGACCATCGCCGACGGAGCTCAACCTTGGGTGGCCATCTTCAACGTTCCTGGATGGGTGAGTGGCAACAACCCTTCAGAGACAAGTTCCAACGTGGCCCCGACCTTCACCTACTACACTTGCACTGTCAAGGGCGGAGGTCTGTCCGGAACGGCACGCCTTGTCAAACAGGGCGAGGGCGAACTCATCTTGCCGTCCGTGGCCATGACACACACGGGCAACACCGATGTCTGGAACGGCACGCTGACCTTCGACGGCTCGATGCAGCAATCATCGCTTTGGCTCAACCGCCACACGGCTCTCAACAGCAATGGAGGCACCTTCCGTCGCATCCGTGCCGACTACAATGCCACCATACGTCCTGGCGGTGCCAATCGTCGAGGCAACATCACGACGGACTCTCTCATGCTCGGATTCGGCTCTCGTTTGCAACTGGATATCTATGCCGACGGCTTACAGGCCGACTGCATCAAGACTACATTGCTGAACATTGAGACCAAGCTGACGGGGACGTGGGCCACCTATGGACCCAAGTACTTGCAGCCGGTATTCGAGATCGTCAACCACGGCAACGACATCGCCGAGGGCGAATACCTTATCCTCGACGGCGTGGAGACGTTGAAGGGCAAACTCGCTGACATTGTCATCGAGGGCTTGGGAACCAGCAAGAAGAGCACGCTGCGTCAGGACGGAGACAAGGTCTATCTCGTCATCAGCGGTATGCGCAGTGCCAGCGATGTCGTATGGACGGGGGCCGAGAGTGCCGACTGGCAGTTTGGCGGCGATGACAACTTTGTCCTCACGGCACAGCCGGAAGGTGAGGCACAGTGCTTTGTCAGTGGCGACATCGTCCGTTTCGACAACAGTTCCACGAAGCTCTCCGTGAATGTCAAGGGCAACATCGAGGCAGACAGCATCATCGTCGATGCCACCAAAAACTATACCTTCAAGGGCAACGGAGCGTTCATCGGAGGCACCACACTCGTCAAGCGAGGCACGGGCAACCTCACCATACAAACCGACAATACCTACACGGGTGGCACGCGCATCAGCGGTGGAAAGGTGACCATCACGTCGCTCAGCAACGAGAATGTGGCCTATGGAAACCTCGGTGCTGTCACCAGTAGTTCTGCCAAATTCATCATCGAAAACGCTGCCGAGCTCGTCACCAGCGGAGTCATCACACAAGGCTCACCCATGCAGATGGTAGGTGAAGAGGGAGGTGTCATCAACAACGACGGTGACTTCGTCGTCAACAAGGCTATCAGCGGCACTGTCTTGACGAAGACTGGTCGAGGATGGATGAAGATGAACGTGCCCAGCACACTGCAGCGATTCGTCGTGGCTGCTGGAACCGTACAGTGTATCAATGCCAACAAGGTCGCCAACATACTGGAGTTCCAAGGTGGCACCTACCTCGAGAACACCGGCAGCAACTTCACCATTTACGTAGCCAAAGGCAAGACAGGTACTTGGAACACTGCCAACCGTACTTCCTACACCAATAAGATTACGGGCGACGGCACGTTGACCATCTATTGTGAGGAAGAGAAAGGAACCTCTTGGTTTGCCACTCGCACCGAACTGGGCATGGATTTCCGCAACTTCGAGGGAACCATCAATGCCGTCGGCCGTAGCGACGACAGCGGACCACGTTGGACACTCAACACCTCCAGCGGAATGCCGAAGGGTACCCTGAATATCGCAGCCGGATTGGAAGTGCAGAACACGGGCAAGACCTTTGCCATCGGCAAGCTCGCCGGCACGGGCAAGCTCGGAGGCTACGCCAGCTTCAGCAACAATGGAGGCAGTGGCAGCAACACGTGGCAGGTCGGAAACGACGACGACTGGGCGTGGGGCGGCATCGTGACGGCCAACTCCAGCTTTGTCAAAGTAGGAAGTGGCAAGGTCACGCTCAGCGGAAAGAGCGACCACACTGGCACGACGAACGTCAAGGCTGGAGAGCTCTCCATCAAGGCGGGTGCCACTCTTGGAACAGGCACGTTGACCGTGTCTGCCGGAGCTGTGTTCTCTGGCACGACCAACGCGACGACCCTCAGCAACGCAACAGTCAACGTCAACAAGGGCGGAACCATTCTGGTAGGCACCAGCGCTACGGCCACGACGGGTGTCATGAACTTCGGAGGCAAGAATGTCAACTTTATCTCTGGCTCGCAACTACAGTTGGGCATCGCACGTGCCGCAACCAGCACAGCCACTGGCGGCTCGTCCATACAGAACATCAACCGCCTCACCATGAACGCCACCATCCAACTCCACTACTCTTCTGGCATTGCTGACAACCTCGCCGTCGGCGACAGCGTTGTCCTCTGGCGCAACGTCACCACCGTCACGGGCACGCCCAAGCTCGGAAACTATGTCATTGATGCAGCAAAGGGACTCTATTGGGACGACACGGACATTGCAAAGGGCATTCTCCGTGTGACAGACGCCGTGCCGGTGGCCATCCGTTCACTCCGTGGCGAAGACAAGAAGGCCGATGCCTATACGCTTGACGGTCGTCGTGTCAGCACACCACGCCGAGGACAAGTCTATGTCATTGGCGGACGAAAAGTGCTTCTGCGCTGATGGTCAAGTGGTGAACATATCCACAAGATTTGCCTGCAACGTGTACACCTTCCACCCATAAGGTGTACACGTTCCAAGCGGATGGTCAACACACAGCCTCCTCCACCCACTGTACATAGATTTTTACGCCAAAAAGCCTCAATCTCTCACCGTATGAGGCACTTAGCTGACATTCAGTGATTTACGGGTGAGATTTCGGTGAGGGATAGGTGAGGGATGGTGAGGAATTCCTCACCATCCCTCACCTATCCCTCACCATTTCCTCACCTGCAAGTTCTTCGTTTTCATCCTATTATCAAGCATGGTGAGGGAATGAGGGATTTTTTTATGGAATCAAGTGGAAGTGCGAATACGTAGCAACGAAGCGCCCCAAAGGGGCAGCAAGCAGTCAGCCCAGGGCAGCGCCTTGGGTATGCTTTGGATTGCTCTCAAACTATTTTTCGAGCAGACTTACCTTTAAGCTGCCGGGCTGGCAAACCTCTCCGCTTTTTACATCATTTATTGCCTGTGATGCTTGGGGTGACTCAACCGCATCCAGGCAGAGGCAGGCGTGGAGGGCTTCAACTACGCCGACCCCAGCGACGAGGAGGCAGAAGCAACGCGCGACAAGAAGAAGCTCATCATGGACTTCATCGACAGGATGGCGCCATCATCGGACAACGCACATGGCGAAGTCACGGAAGAGTGGAACGCCTTTGTGGTGCGGCAGCGCGAGGCAGAACTCAACGTCATCATCGAGGAGGAACATCTTTGCCAAACCACCGCCCAGCCTGTATTCAGACTGGGCGGTGACATGTTTGAACTGCTTTTGAAGAGATGTGGGTTCAAGGTTATCGGATGAACAACAGCTCGCGGTATTTGGGCAGTGGCCAGAGGGCATCGTCGACGATGAGTTCGAGTTTGTCGATCTGACGACGTATGACGTCGAACATCGGGGCGATGGTGTCGTGATAGGCGATGGCCTTAGCGTGCTCGTCCTCTATCTTGTTGGCTACCTTACGTGCAGCCACGAGTTCCTCGACCTTTGTCTCGATGGTGGCTGTGCGCTTGGCAATCTCCTCGATGAGCTTGATGTTGCGAGCGGATAGCTCGTCGGCTTTCTGGGCGGGGAATACGGAACGCATGCGTTCCACATTCTTCAGGAGTTGCGCCTGATAGTTGGTAGCCACGGGGATGATATGGTTCATGGAGAGGTCGCCGAGCACGCGGGCCTCGATCTGAATCTTCTTGGTGTAGGTCTCCCATTTCACCTCGTTGCGGGCTTCCAGCTCCTTCTTGGTCATCACGCCGAGGCTCTCGAAGAGCTGGATGCTGGCGGGGTCGAGGTAGCGCTCAAAGATGACGGGGCATGAGGTCTCCACGTCGAGTCCGCGCTTGGCGGCTTCTGCCTTCCACTCGTCGCTGTAGCCGTTGCCGTCGAAGCGGATGGGCTTGCAGGTCTTGATGTCCTCGCGCAGCACGTCGATGATGGCGTGGAACGTGGCGCTATGTCCGGTGCCGGCGAGCTTCTTCTCAAACTCGGGGATGCGGGCATCCACGCGCTTCTTGAAGTCCACCAGCGCCTCGGCCACGGCGGCGTTGAGCGTGAGCATGGCGCTGGCGCAGTTGGCCTCGCTGCCCACGGCGCGGAACTCAAAGCGGTTGCCGGTGAAGGCGAAGGGGCTGGTGCGGTTGCGGTCGGTGTTGTCGATGAGCAGTTCGGGAATCTCGGGGATGTCCATCTTCATGCCCTGCTTGCCGGCCATCGAGAGGATGTCATCCTTGTCGGCCTTCTCGATGTGGTCGAGCAGCTCGCTCACCTGGCGGCCGAGGAACGAGGAGATGATGGCGGGTGGTGCCTCGTTGGCCCCGAGGCGGTGGGCATTGGTGGCCGACATGATGCTGGCCTTCAGCAGCCCGTTGTGGCGATACACGCCCATGAGTGTCTCCACGATGAACACGGCGAAGCGCAGGTTCTGCTCTGCTGTCTTGCCCGGAGCATGAAGCAGTACGCCGGTGTCGGTGGAGAGGCTCCAGTTGTTGTGCTTACCGGAGCCGTTGATGCCGGCAAAGGGTTTCTCGTGGAGCAGCACGCGGAAGCCATGCTTGCGGGCCACGCGCTTCATCACGGACATCAGCAGCATGTTGTGGTCCACGGCGAGGTTCGTCTCCTCAAAGATGGGTGCCAGCTCAAACTGGTTCGGAGCCACCTCGTTGTGGCGCGTCTTCACGGGGATGCCCAGCTCCAGCGCCGTGATCTCCAGCTCGCGCATGAACGCCGCCACACGCTCGGGGATGGCGCCGAAATAGTGGTCGTCCATCTGCTGGTTCTTGGCCGAATCGTGGCCCATCAGTGTGCGACCAGTCAGCAGCAGGTCGGGGCGCGCGGCGTACAGACCCTCGTCCACGAGGAAGTACTCCTGCTCCCAACCAAGGTTGCTGGTGACTTTCTTCACCGCCGGGTCGAAGTAGTGGCACACCTCCGTGGCAGCCACGTTCACGGCCTTCAGTGCGCGCAGCAGCGGAGCCTTGTAGTCCAGCGACTCGCCGCTATACGATATAAATACGGTGGGGATGATCAGCGTGTCGTCGATGATGAACACGGGGCTCGTCGGGTCCCATGCCGAGTAGCCGCGCGCCTCGAATGTCGAGCGGATACCGCCGCTGGGGAACGAGCTCGCGTCCGGCTCCTGCTGCACCAGCAGCTTGCCCGAGAACTCCTCGATCATGCCGCCCTTGCCGTCGTGCTCGATGAAGCTGTCATGCTTCTCGGCCGTGCCTTCCGTCAGCGGCTGGAACCAGTGCGTGTAGTGCGTCACGCCGTTCTCCTTGGCCCACTGCATCATGCCTGCAGCCACCGCGTCGGCCACCGTGCGGTCCAGCTGAGCGCCGTTGTCCATCACGTCCTTCATCTTCTCGTAGATGTCCTTCGGCAGGTACTTGTACATCTTCTCGCGGTTGAACACATGCTTGCCGAAATATTCGCAAGGTCTTTCCGCTGGTGCTTTTACGTCCAGAGGCTTCTTCTTGAACGCCTCGCCGACAACCTGAAATCTCAATTCGTTTGCCATAATTGTGTTTGTTATTGGGTTAATACTCGTTTTACTTTCATTTTGTTTACTTTTCGCATCATTTCCTGTCATTATTTCCTAACAACGCTGCAAAAGTAGTACATTCTGATATAAAAACAAAGAAATTAGAATCATTTTGCATAAAAACATCTCCATTTTCTTGATTTATGTCACCTCCACGCCCCATTTCCCTTGCAAAATGCTCGCTCAACACCCCAAAAACAATCCGGGCCGGCAACCCGCATCGTTGCCAGCCCGGACAGCCGTTCGTTATATCATTGTGCGCCGTGGCGGTCACTCCACCTCCCCGGCATCCACCGTCTCCGGCTTCCCAGCCTCCGGCTCCACGTCCTCGCCGCCCTGCTTCTTGCGGCTCGCTGCCAGCTGAGCCTCCAAGAGGCGGATGTCCGAGTTCAGCACCTTCTCCAGCTGCAGCAGCTCCTCCGTGGGGCTCACCAGCAGCAGGGCGTTCAGGTACTCGATGAGCTTCGTGTAAGCCTCGTCCACCGCCAGGCGCGCCTCGCGCAGCTCGCCCACGATGTAGTCCGCCTGCTCCGACGAGCGCTCCGCCATCAGCTGCCGCAGCTGCGCATTCTTCGTCTTCAGCGTCTCCACCAGCGCCGTCAGCCCCATCAGCTGCAGCGCCGCCACGTGCTCCGTGCCGTCCAGCACCTGGAACATATTCAGCAGCTTGGCCGTCTCGGCGATGCGCGCCTCCGTGGCGCGGAACTGGAAGTCCTTATACACCTGCGCCACCAGCTTCCCCGCCGCCGAGCGCGTCGCGTCGGGCAGCTTCGCCCACTCCTCGGCCACCCGCCGGATGCAGTCTGCGTAGGCATCCCGCTCGTCGTCCAGCTGCTTGATCTCGTCCGTCTTGAAGCTCTTCAGCGACTGACGGTAGGCCGTGTCCTCGCGCTGGAACTTCGCCTGAAGGTCCTCAAACAGCGGGCGCACGCCCACATTCTCCTGCGCCACGCTCGTGGCCCCTATGCGCTCCAGCGTCTTCATCACCGTCTCGAAGTGGAAGGCGTTGGGCAGCGAATGTAAATTCTTTACGGTAATCATAATCGTACGTTTTTAAGGGTTAAACAATCCGTTTTCTGTCTCCGTGGACTTTGCCCGCCTCGGGCAAACCCGTTTTCGGTTCTCAAGAGCCTTGCCCGCCGTGGGCAAACGCCATTTCGTTTTCGTAAGCCCTTGCCCGCCTCGGGCAAGCCCGTTTTCATTTCAAAATACCCTTGCCCGCGCTGGGCAAGCCATTTATTATTTCATTTCGCCTTTGCCCGCCGCGGGCAAGCAAGTTATTTCTGGAAAAGAGGCGCGAAGCACTCTTGATAAACAACTCTATTCCATCAGGGTTACCACACCCTAGCGTGATATTGCCGAATACCGCCAATGCCCACGCCTCTGATGGTGTGAGCGGCAGCCTTCGTTTATCACGCTAATTTTGTTTGTGGTAATTTGATGGAATAGCGAAAAACCGTTGGCCCTTTTCCAAAAAGAAAGATTTTCTGACTGCAAAAGTAGTAAAAATATGGCTTTTTGAACCCCTAAATGGATTTTTTCGACTAAAACAGCCCCTTTTTAAGGCTTTTTAATCCCATCATGGCTGATTTCTACGCGAAAATCCGTATTTTCGCAGCGGATTTGAGGCCAAAGTGCCCTTTTCCAAGACATATTGCTCAACTTTCTCTCTCGAATCACCACCTCGGAAAAGAAAACGAGCAAAAATCCAAAAACGCAGAGGTCGCGCATCGTAGCGCAGACTTCTCCATAGCGTTTTTGGGGCTTGTGGTGAGCCTGAGAGAGAATATGGCGGAGCTGCGCTATTTCTGTGTTTCTGAAATTAGTGACCACGCCCTTAAATTGAAATAATGAAATCATAAAAACGAAGATAAACATGAAAAAAGGATTAGTTATTATTTGCTTGCTGATGACACAAGCAGTAAGCGTCTTTGCTCAAATCAAGATTGCAGACGATGCCTACAAACAGGACATGACTGCGACAAAGTATTTAACAGAGCCATTGGCCATTAGTAACGTTCTGTCTGAATATGATGGTACTTATTTGCGAGATTATTTTAATAAGAACATTGTTGGCGATACGCTTTATACTAATGGACATTGGGCGAAATGTTTGGTCGTAAATAAGAAAGACAAGACCATTGAACTTAAATTTGGCGATGTCAATGAGGGTGTAACAATTCCTAAAGGGTATTATCGTGTGACGAGTCTATTCTTTGGCAAAAGCGGACGAAATGAAATCATAAGTGAAATCGCTTCGTTGGTTGAGCAAGGCTATGACAAGGATCCTCTTAAAAAGAAGTGGGCATGTACTCTGTGCGAAAGGGGACAGGAGGACTGGAATGTTCATTGGAAAACTGATATTGAAAAGCAGATTTATTGTGGCGACAAGAGCATAGAAGAACTGAACGTCCAACTTCAAAGATATAATCAACAGGGCAAGACCTGTGACATTTCCGATTTAGGAGGTTGTGGATATTGCCTTGAATCTACGGACGGCTCAATGGTTTATTATACTTATAAAATCGGGGAAGGTACTTCCATTTTCTTTTTCCCCTTACGGTATTACAACTTTCTAAATGATGAACTGAAAGGAAAAGATGTCCTTTTAACACACGGCAATCCCATTACATCGTCAGGTATATGTTCCTATTCCAAGTCAAGAGAGACAAAAGATGCGCTCACTGGAAAAACGATATTCCTCAAAGATACTTTATCCCGATGTGTTGATGTGGTTCTCGGTGAAAAGCTGGAACCTTGCTGCGTATTAGAGGGTGAAAAGACAGGGAAATTTGCAGTTGCAGTGTATCGATTGATTGAAACAGAAAAGAAGGATGAATGTTTGCATTATTATCCTACTCCATCTGGCGGTATGACCATTTGGCAATCAGAATATGGACAGAAATTCAAGGGACGCTTGTCCTCTGACCGTCATTTTTCGGTTGGTAGCATAAACTATGATGATCCATTTACGGGGAGCTGGCTTATAAAGGTTGACGACTTAAACCGTATCTTTGAAGAGACAAAGAAATATGAATCCAATGTTGCAGAACGAGAAAAGCAAATGGCACAACGTTATAAATCATGGCAAGAGAAACGCAAGAAAGAGTTATGCGCTAAATTTGGAGCTGAGTTTGGAGAGCATATTGCAAATCATAAAGTGGCACTGAACATGACCCCGGAAATGTGCAAGGAAGCTTGGGGAATGCCGACAAGGATTTACAACATGGTCGACGGAACTGGAACATACACCGTTTGGAGATATAACTTCAGCACATTTATCTTTTTCATGGATGGAAAGGTTGCCATGATTCAGAATTAGATTACAATGCATCTAAAGACTTCGGGAGGACGCCGCTGAATCGTCAGCGCATCCTCCCGAATCTTTTTCCGTCTGTTTATGTTGTAAAAGAGAAATCGGATGCCGAGGGCGAAAATATGAAACTAGTTTCAGAGTTTTTCTACTGCTGGGCGTCGAAAGTGATGCCTTTGCGGATTTTGGAGAGCATCTGCAGGGTGATGCTAAGGAACGAGGAGATGGCGTTGAGCGACAAGTGGTCAACGATTCCGGGACAACGGCGCAACAACAGCTCGTAACGCTCGCGGGCCGTGGCACGGTGCAGTTCCAAGTAGCTTCGGCGTGCCTGACAGAGCAAGTGCTCGGCGATGATGCTGCGCAATTCCATCGTCTCCATATTCTGGCGGAACAACTGCATCAACTGATTGCCCGTGACCCTGAGCACGCGACTGGGCATCATCGCCACGATGGAAGTCTGCGCCGGGCGTCCGTCGAGACAACTGGGGTAGTCGCCCACGTATTCACCCTCGAATGAGAACCAAGTGATGTGCTCCCTGTCGCTGCCAATTTCATGCGTCACGTACTTGAAGCAGCCCTCCGTCACGAAACCGAACCACCGCGACGGGATTCCCGAGCAAGCTCGCCTACCCGTAGCCTTTCGCCCTCTCGCTCCATCTGATCGCCCTTGCGGTAAAAGACAGCCTCCCCCTCCCGCTCGCAAAACTCCCGCAGCGTCTGAAGGTCTAAACTATTATTGCTGAACTTCTGTTCCATAAGTCGGTCTTTGATTGAGAAAGCGGATAGTGCCGAATGCCGGTCTATCCACTTATGTGGTTACAGGATTATAATCCAAAGCCGGAATTACCAAAATCGCATATACACGTGAGCGGGGGCTACTTGTCGTTGTAGTGTTCCTCTGCCTGGATAATCAGCACGGATATACGGTCATCATAGATGTCATAAATGATGCGGTCTTCAGCAGTGATATGGCGTGAGTAAGTCACGTCCTTACCGCCAACCAGAGGCTCGGGATGACCAAGCCCCGTGCGTGGATGCTGCATGATATCCATGAGGATAGCCGTTGCCTTCTTGAACAGGCGGGGATTGGACTTCTTCCACTTCTTCAGCGTCTTGTCTGCCGCCTTGGAATATTCAATGCTGTAGATCATAAGCTGTCGAAGTACTTTTGCATCTCCTCGGGAGTCTTGCACACAATGGTTTCGCCACGTGCCGATTCCTCGCGGGCTTTTGCAATACTTCGGCGCATGGCGGGAGTGATGCTGCGGTCGTCGCCGATGTTGGCCATGCGCACGGAGGCGATGCCGCGAATGAGCTTCAGGGCTTTGCGGATTTCAGCCACCATAGCATTGTCCTCCAGCGTCACAATCATCTGGGTTGGCTGTGGTATGAGGGTTGTCGTTGCCATTTCTCTACATTTTTCTTGTTTGCGAGTGCAAAGATACGACTTTTCCCTGAATCCCCGTTGCTTTGCCCCACATTTTTAATATATATTAGGCGAAACTGCATGAAAAAACCCTCAGCGAAATCCGGAAATCGGATGCCGAGGGCGAAAATATGAAACTAGTTTTATAAATTCGGGCTATTTTTCTTTGCCAAACGTGATTTCCTTGCGAATCTTGCTTAGATAAACAGGAGTGACGTTCTTCGACGAGCGAAGCGACCAGAGGTCGAGCGGAGAAACGAGGCGATGTCCTTCAGCGAGAGCATCTGCACCACCTGCGGACAGCGGTCGATGAGCCGACGGTAGCGGCTGCGGGCGGTGTAGCGGTAGTGGTCGAGGTCGCGGGCATAGACCATCTTGAACAGGTTCTTCAGAATTTTCACATCCATCTTTGCCATCTTCGGGTCGTTGTCGAACAGCGCCTGCAGCTCCTGTCCGCTGATGACGCGCACCTCGCACGGCATGTCCGCCTCGATGCTCACCTCCGACACGTCGCCGTCGAGGCAATACGGGAAGTCGG
>JAGCPY010000034.1 GCA_017965425.1 Bacteroidaceae bacterium
CACCAACGTCTCGTAGTCGAATGATGAATGTCTCTTTGCCATGGTGCAAAGGTAACACTTTTTTCGGACATGAGTTCCGTTGCGCTAAGATATTTTGGTTAGTTGGCATGGGGCTTATCCACGGACTTTTCCCCCTGCGCCCAAGAAAAGCATCATTACTGCCCTGTTTGCCCTCGTCGCTTTGGTGGGGCAGGCGCAAGAAATCAATATGAACGAGCCATCGTTCAATGACTATTTGCCATTGCTCAATGCCAAGGGCTATATGGCTTACAGCTTCGACACACAAGACTTCAGCGGGAAAATGGCAGAACCGATTGTGAAGGAATACGTGAGCGGCAAAGAGGTTGGTAATCTCATCGACTTCGACATTTCTATATCTTTGGGTAAGAAACTCATAGTAGGTTTTTCTCCGTCCGAGAACGATTCTACTGCCAACTACATATTCCAATTCGCAGGCGGAGCGTTCAATGCATCGCTCATGCTACATCCAATCTTCAACCCAAGTGAGCCTACTATACCTATTTACTCCTATGAGTCGCGACCTTTTAACTCACCTCACCAATAGAGGTTGGCCGGTTCATTCCCCTCGTCTTGTATGGTTCACCGATTGGTGGTCCACCGTTTAGTGAACCATATTTATTCACAAAAACAGTGAAATCGGCTTTTGGAGTTTATGTGGCAGGAACTGCACCCGAAAAGGTATAAAGCGGTTAAATAACGTTAAGTTTTATACCCTTTCGGGACTTTTTCTTGGTGGTATTGCGGAAAAGCAGTAATATTGCACCCGAAAAGGTATAAAAAGCGTATGGAAGGACTCACTTTATCGCAAACCGTGAAGACACTTCGCAAGGAGTATCATCTCACGCAGGAAGACCTAGCCTATAAGTCGGGCGTAGGGTTGCGCTTTGTCCGCGAGCTGGAGCAGGGCAAACAGACACTCCGCATGGACAAGGTCAATCAAGTGCTCAACCTGTTTAATATGGTATTAGGACCTATTGCACAAGAAAGGAGGGATGACTGATGCGACAGGGAAAGGTATATTATGGTGATGTGTTAGCAGGTATCATCATGGAGGATGAACACGGCTATTCTTTTACCTATGACGAGGCTTATCTGAATAGTCCTCAGCCTCAGCCTGTCAGCCTGACACTGCCCTTGCAGCGCGAGGCTTTCAGGAGCAATGTGCTCTTCTCGTTCTTCGACGGCCTGATACCTGAAGGCTGGATGCTCAACATAGCCGAGCGCAACTGGAAAATCAATCGACGCGATCGGATGGCTCTGCTGCTGGCTTGCTGTCGCGACTGTATCGGAAATATCAGTGTTGTACCCATAGCAGAGGAGGAACGCTCATGAATAAGTGTCTTTGCTGCTACAAGCCTCTGCACGCTGGGGAGGTGGATTATCATCCCATGTGTGCCCGCCGGTTCTTCGGTTGCTATCCTGCTCCGACCTTGCCCTATACACGCAAGGACATCAACAAACTGGCGCAAGTCGTTGTCCAGAACAGGACGGCCGTCGCAGGTGTACAGGCCAAGCTGTCGATGGACCTGGAGCATGATGCAGTCGGTAATAAACAGCGACTCACCATCGTCGGGGTGATGGGGCGCTATATCCTTAAACCCCAGACGGAACAGTTCGAGCGTCTGCCCGAGATGGAAGACCTGACGATGCACCTGGCAGAGATTGCAAGGATTCAGACGGTGCCGCATGCGCTGATACGCTTTCAGGACGGAGAACTGAACTACATCACCCGCCGCATAGACCGCACGGCTGACGGGCGCAAGCTCCCCATGGAAGACATGTGCCAGCTGGCAGGTCGTCTTACGGAGCAGAAGTATCAAGGTAGCTACGAGATGATAACTGAGCTGATTAAGCGCTATTCGAGTGTGGCGAATCTTGACATTGTCAATTTCTGGGAACAGGTCATCTTCTCGTGGATTGTAGGTAATGCTGACATGCACCTCAAGAACTTTTCGCTCTATAGCGATAAACCAGGCAAATACATCCTCACCCCGACCTACGACCAAGTCTCTACTGCCATTGTCATGCCCGAAGACACGGAGGAACTTGCCCTCCCGCTTAATGGTTTTCAGAAGAAACTGATGCGTATGGACTTCATGCAGGCGATGGAGGCGACCGGTCTGAGTCCTCAAGTGGCTGAGCGAGTCATTAACCGCTTTATCGATCTGCCCCGTAAGTGGTTCCCCTGCATTGATGCCTCTTTTGTTTCCGATGAGCAGAAGGCAAGTTTCAAGGCACTGATTCAGAAGCGGATGGAAGTGCTGCAGCGCCCTTGAAAGTTTCTCAGTGCACAAGAAACATCATCACCATATATACCTGAAATATAGGGTCATTCCTGTGAAGACCCACAAATCTCAACTTCCGCCATCTCTTCGACTGATGTGCCTTGCTCCCATCAACCAGAATCTGGTGACAGGTGCGCTCTTTTCCAAGTTAAAAAATGTTTTTTTTGATGCTTGGCGCAATATGCTTAAACCATTTATGTTCAGTCAAACCTGGAGGCCACTACGCGGAGGTGAAGGGGCGAAGGGGCGCTTTGCAGGGGCAAAGAGAGGAAAAGAATGAAGATGCCCCACACTTCTATGAAAAGAAAATGTGGAGCAAAGAGATTAATATACACCGTTCCCGTAGAATTTTACGGAAAGAACCTACAGCCCTTGCTGCTCAGCTATCACTTCATCTGCAATATACGCATCTGAAAAGGTATAAAGCAAGGTCGCCGGATCATGCAATTGGTCACAAGTACGTGAACGATAAAACAGATCTAAAGCACGAGCAGGGGATATCTGGAGCCGTTCTGCCAAGAGCATGACGACGCCACCTATTTTGTACCACATTTGATCTGGCCTGAGCATACTTTTATCCTTTTATAGATTGTATAAAATGCAAATGTTTATCTATAACCTCTTGATTGAGAACGCATATCTGATTATTGGGCTGATGCTTTGACAGCTCTTCCAATGCCCTCTCGGCAGACATACGTCCACGCATATAATCTTCTATCGTATCAATGACCCTGTCATTAGCTACGCCCCCTTCTATAACATCATATTCCATCCACTGCCTACCACCATTCCTGCTGGCAACGATAAAGTCCAGACACTCGCGGTCGTAGACCTGGAAATGCAGATAGAGGTATTGTTGCTTAATAGCCTCGAGATCGAAATCATATATGTTCAGAACTGGTGGCAGCAACCGACTGATACCCATTCTTCTTGCCTATTCCCATGCCTGGCTTTCCAAATCGGTGACGTAGAAGCCTTGACCGAAGTCCAAATTTGGACGCCCCAAAGAAACAATGGGTGAATAAACTTCTTGGATGGAGCCATGAAAAACTCTCGTCATTGTTTCACTCCTTTCTTTTTTTCCCAGTACAGCAGGGTTTCGATGACATCAGCAGTGACATTGCTACGGCTCTCGGTATGCAAGACGTTATAGCATGGAATAAGGTAGTCACTGACCAAACCAACATTTTCCATCCTTCGGTACACGTCAGAAGCCTTGCAGCCAAGTTGATTGGCAGCAGACTCTATGCACGAACTGACAAAGGTATAGATCCGATTCTCTTCTGTTGGTCGTTTATAGCCTTTGTCCCAGATGTATGTTTCTTCTTTCATTGGGTACATGAATGGGGTGAACCATCGGTTTTGCGGCGTAAAGATACGGATAAATTCAATACGTTGGGCATTGCACGGGCTGTTTTTTTGTTTGGCGAGGGCATTTTGAGGTTATTTTGGGGTGCAAGCGCCTGCCAGAGGTTCTTTTCGAGGGCGGAGGCGGTGGCGAAATGGGATGAGTGGAGGCCACTACGCGGAGGTGAAGGGGGCGATGGGGCGCTTTGCGGGGGCAAAGATAGGAAAAGAATGCAGACGCCTATACTACGAAGTAACTACGGAGGATCAGCTCAAGGTGCTGGGAGTCGAGATTGTAGCGGAGCTATTTGTCGAGTGATGATGCGGCCGATTTATGTGGTGTCAGACAAATGCCAGGGAAATAATTTGCAGGGAATAGGGTATAAAAAAGAGCCTGTTGCATGGAAATAATCCGCTCATAATCTTTGCAGAAGAGAAACTTTATGTAAATATGGAAAGGAATTCCGATTTTGCATAAACAATGGACAATACGTTTATAAATAGAGAATAAGGAAGTACGTTGGCATAGAACCGTTAATCTTCCTTAAATAATCGCTTTCGGAGTGTGACAAATGCGAACGCTGTGCGTTATATAAGTGTAAGCAGTTGTGAAGCATCGCTGTCAAGAAAGGTGCGAATCTGAACGCTGAGTGTTCGGAAACGGACACTTGAGTGTCCGATAATGGACAGATGAACTTCAGATGCTTGCACATAATCAAAGCATTATCGTTTTGGCATCCTTCTTGCTACTATAAAGAGGAATAATTTCCAGCATAAAGATTATCTTTGTAAACTAAAAGTAAAATGGGCATCGATGAAGAAAGTTATCATTACGTTGCTGCTGGCGGTCGTCGGCGTAGCAACAATTAATGCACAGGGGATGGTCTCCGTGCAGGCCGTGGGTGTGCTTCCAACCAATAGTGCTGAAGTGAACAGGGAGCATTTGCAGGCGGCCATCGACAAGATGAGTCCCGTGGGCGGCGTGCTTTACGTAGAGCCTGTTCGAGGCGGCTATCCCATGCAGGGTGGCATCGTCCTTCGTCGCAACGTGACGCTGCTGGGAGCCCATGGCCCTACAGGCCGTGGAACGGCTCTGCCCGATCGCTCTGGTCCTACGGGTTCGCTGTTTGTCATCACCGACCGTGAGCAAGCGTTCCTCACCGTGGAATCTGCCACTCAGGTGCGTGGCATTCAATTCTACTATCCAGAGCAGGCATGGCAGGACAGTACGCGCATCGTAGCCTATCCGCCCACCATTCAGCTCTCGCACAAGGACAATGTGCAGGGGGTGACGCTCAGCTGCCTGACTTTCTATGGTGAATATGTGGCCATGGACTTCCGTGCCCGTGCACCGCGAGCCTGCGAACAGATACTCTTTGAGCATTGCTACGGCTATCCACTCAGCGGACAGTTCATAGCCATAGACCGCTGCTACGATGTGCCGCGAATCCTGCATTGCCATGTCAACCCCGCTAATATGCGAGAGTTTGGACGTTCCTTCTCGCGGCAGATCATTGATGCCGTAGTCCATCGCAAGACTTATACCTACTGGATTGACCATACGGACAATGCGCAGCTCATCGACCTCTTCACTTTCGGCGCTTATGGCGGAATATACTTAGGCAACGAGACCTACGGGCAGCTCACGAACTTCAATTTCGATTGCGTCGGCGTGGGCATCCACAAGTTGGGCAGCCAATGGAAGAACCGCAACTGGCAGATTGCTCAGGGCAGTATCATTGCCAACGCAGGCGAGCGCATAGAAGATGTTCATCCCATCCTCATCGAGGGCAAAGGCCACACCTCGCTTTCGAACGTGGAATGCTTCTCCGGCGGCAACCCTGCACTCACCAACTTAGGTGCTTCGTGGGATTACATCACCGTTCTCGACAGCGCCACCGTCACCCTCACCGGCTGCCGTATGCAAGGCTATCGCTCTGATAATCCCATCAACGTCCTTGACGGAGCCCGTCTGCGTGCCGTTGGTTGTATAGACCGCGACAACAGGTTTATTGAGCGGTAGGACGGCGTTTCTGCAATGTGAATCATGAAGAGTGTGGGCTAAGAAGAGAAAAAATGCCGTTTTCTTGCCGGTATCGGCAAAAAGAACTATCTTTGCAGCGGTTAATTAAGAATAAACTTGCCGATAAGATAGAATATGGAGTACATATCAGTCATACAGTTTGCCGAGAAATTCGGCATCGCAGAGCGCACTGCCCGCAATTATTGTGCCGCAGGAAAGATTGAGGGCGCTTTCCTCACGGGCAAGACGTGGAACATCCCTGCTGATGCCGGCTTGCCTCAGCGTGGGAAATCCAAGAAGAAACAATCGCCACTACTGACGGCGTTGCGGGAGCAAAAAGCCGCCAAGCTCAGAGGAGGCATTTACCACCGAACACAAATTGACTTGACCTACAACTCCAATCACATCGAAGGTAGCCGTCTGACGCACGACCAGACACGCTATATCTTCGAAACGAACACTATCGGCATCGCTGACACAGTAGTGAACGTGGATGACGTCGTGGAAACTGTCAACCATTTCCATTGCATCGACTTCATTATCGACCACGCAGAAGAGCCTCTTACGGAGCGTTTCATCAAACAGCTCCATTTACTACTGAAGACGGGGACGTCAGACAGCCGAAAGAATTGGTTTGCTGTAGGGGAGTACAAGAAACTCCCTAACGAAGTTGGCAGACGGCAGACATGTCCTCCAGAGGAGGTGCATCAGCAAATGAAATCCTTGCTCGGGAGTTATAACCTTCTGAGCCAACATACTTTAGAGGAGATCATCGACTTCCATGTACATTTCGAGCAGATTCATCCGTTTCAGGACGGCAACGGCCGCGTGGGACGGCTGTTGATGTTCAAGGAGTGCCTTGCCAACGGTATAGTTCCATTCATCATCACAGACGAACTCAAACTGTTCTACTATCGTGGTCTCGGGGAGTGGAATCGCGTCAGAGGCTATCTCATGGACACCTGTCTTACGGCACAAGACCAGTACAAATCCATTCTCGATTATTTCAGGATTCAATATACCTGAAGTATATAGTTTGAGGCGAGAAAAGGTGCAATTGAAATGAACGTTTCTGCGTTTCGTGTGTATGCTGTAGTAGAAAAGCAAAACGACGTCACACTGTTTTCACGAAACAACAACTTCAAAAACAAAGAAACGAAACAATGAAACGAGCATTTCTCTCATTCATAATTGCCATTGCGGCATTCATCACTACCGGCGCCCAGACTGAAGAGCGCTTCACGTACACACAAATGTGGAGCTTCGATACCTTGAAACTCGACTCGATGTACAGGAGTTGGGAAGAGCGCGTAGAGGCATCGCCGAAGGACGAGCAGGCGTGGCGCAACCTCTTCGAGATCTATAATGCCCGTAAGGTCATCACTCCTATGGAGCAGCAGGATGCCTACAGGCGGGCGTGCAACGTCATGCAGCGCATGGAGCAGGCCATCCCCGAGAGCTACACCTTTTATTGTAGCGCCTACCAGGGCGGCTACGAGTATGAGAAATATAGGGGAAAGCCCTATGGCATCGCCGAGTATGTGGCTTTCCGCAACCAGTTTGCCGACCGCGCCATCGAGCTGCTGCCCGAGGATGCGCAGGCCGACGACTACGAGCTCTGGGCCTCCTACCTGATGCGGGAAGCCGGCGAGGACTCGACGCAGCTCACCCGTCTGCTCACCCGCTACTTCGACAGCGGACTGTACCCTGCCGAGGAGCTGCAATACCACTTCAACGAACTACAGGGAATGGACAAGGGGGCTATCTACATCGGTGCTACTGAGGGCGACCTCATAGGAAAACTGATCCTCCAGCTGGTCTTGCACGTGCATCGTGACAAGCTGCTCTACAACGACAACTGCGCCAGCTATCGCCCTTACCTCGAGGCTTTCTTCCAGAGCGCAGGTCTCTCGCAGGACTACTTCGGCCCTGAAGGTGAATGGGCTAAGGCTAAAGAACAATTCGAAGAGCAACGCCTCAACATCCGTCACATCTGCCAGCACGCGCAGCGCCCCGTCTATTTCTCTGCCAGTTCGCTCTCACGCATGATCGTGGGTGAAGGGCTGCCCGACGACCTGAAGGCCTGCCTCTACAACGAAGGGCTGACGATGCGCTACAGTGCTAAGCCCTACGATAATCTGGCTGCGAAGCGCAGGAACGTCGAAGAGCGCTACCGCCTGGAGTACCTGCGCCTCTCGTTCCGGCCCAGTGAAGAACGGGATGACACACGCCGCTTCCGTCAGTCAACAAATTTTCTTGCCTTCAACTACCTCTTGCTGCTCAATGACCTCATGCCCTATTACAAGGCTCATTCCCCCGGGCGCTACGCCTGGCTCAACAGCCTCTTCAACGACATCCTTTCGCAACTGAGGCGACAGGGACTCGGCGGCTTGGGAGGTTTTGGAAGTGTCTATATCATCAAGGAAATCACCGACGGCGGCCTGCACTATGAGGTCATAGATGACCCCACGCGCTTCGATGCCTTCAGCCGCAAGGCCAACAACATACCCGGCGATGCGGTACCCAGGGTGCTCTTCAGGACAGAACCAGTTACCACAACGAATTATTCGAATTATACGAATATAAAATAGAGTGTGACAATCTCAACCATTTCAATATGAAGAATTCGTTTAATTGGTTTAATTCGTTGTCCAGAGAGTCCGATGAGCAGCTGATGCTGCGCGTCGGCACTGGCAGCGATTCGGCCTTCGAGGAACTGTACCGCCGCTATGCCCGTCGGCTGCAAGGCTTCTTCTTCCGTCAGCTTGGTGGCGATGAGGAGGCGGCAGCGGATGCCACGCACGACACCTTCCTGCGCCTCTTCGAAGCACGCGACCGCTACGTCGAAGGACGCGATTTTGCCACGTGGCTGTTCACCATTGCCTACAACCTCTGCCGCAACCGCTATCGCCGCAACGCATACGAAGCCGACTTCCTGGCCACACTCGATGCAGAACCTGTCAGCACGGAGGAAATCGAAATAGAGATGGACCGCGAGACATTGCATCAGGCGTTGGCCAACGTTCTTGATAACCTGCCGCCACCACTTCGCCTCCTCTTCTCCCTCCGCTACGAGGAAGAACTCAGTGTGCCGCAGATAGCCTCTGTGCTCGATATCCCTCAAGGCACCGTAAAGAGCCGTCTGCACAAGACAATGCAGATTATCCGGCAGGAGCTATCTCAGTTTAAAGTTTAAGGTTTAAAGTTTAATGCAGATAGATATGAAACTCACTGATTCCGATATCATCACAGCTGCCCGCAACCTTCGCGATGAGCAGAACGAACGACTTCATGTGGCACCTAATCCCTTGAAGCGCAACAGCAAACCCACTTCGCTCTGGTGGGCTGCAACAGCAGCAGCACTTATTATTGGATATGTCGCAGGAGGCGGCCTCACCCCCAACCCCTCTCCAATGGGAGAGGGGAGTGGTTACCTTCAAGAACTGGCTGAGGCTCAATCCTCAGAGATAACCACTCCTTCCCTCACAGGAAGAGAGGGTGAGCCTGAACCAGCCATAATCCGCGAAGTAATCCACGAAGTGGTACACGACACCATCTACCAGACGCGCATCGTCCGGGTTCCTGTTCAGCAAGTGATGACTGCGAAGGCTGAACCAGCCCCTGATCCTTTGCCCGAATCACCCGGCTGCTCCATGCTCTGCGACGATATTCGCTATGACCTGCTGACTGGCAACTGAACAGCTAAGCCTTTTCTGCCACACACTCGATTTCCACGAGTGCACCCTTCGGCAGCGTTTTCACGGCGACAGCTGAACGGGCAGGGAAGGGTTCTGCGAAGGCTTCGGCATAGACGCTGTTCATGGCTGCGAAGTCATCCATGGAGGCGAGGAAGACGGTTGTCTTCACCACATGGTGCATGTCCGTGCCGGCAGCTTCCAGAATGGCGGAGGCATTCTTCAAGCTCTGCCGCGTCTGTGCCTCGATGCCTCCTTCGGGGAAGGCACCTGTGGCAGGGTCTATGGGCAGTTGGCCGGAGCAGAATACGAGGTTACCGATTTCGATGGCCTGTGAGTAAGGGCCGATGGCTGCCGGAGCAGCTGCAGTGCTGATAGCTTTCATTGTTATTAATTCAAGTTTCGCAAGTTCCTAACTTGCCAGTTTTAATTGATAGATTTCAATAAAATGAGAGAGTTTGTCCGATCTGTTCACGAGCATATCAAGGATCTGTTCATCCTCGATATTGAAGCACTCTGCGATTTCGCGGACGA
>JAGCPY010000035.1 GCA_017965425.1 Bacteroidaceae bacterium
ATAAGAAAAAATTGTGACTTAGAGCACGTAAATGGATAGGATTGAGCGTATGTGAGCCTTGATTTCTAACTTTTCGGGGCAATTTGTTTACATTTTTATCTCGACTGGCTTATAATCCCGAAAATTTTATCTAAATTTGCACCGCAATCTGAGGAACTACTATTATGTATATTCCAATGTTTGCTTTAATGTTAGACGGCCGCAAAAGAAGAGTGGGCATATAGTCCTTTATAGGGGTTAGCAAAATCATTGCTTTTGAAAAAGAATAAAAGCATGGATTCCCACTTCCCCAAAAGGATGAAAAGACATTAAAAAAGAAAATGGCCCAAACGCAGAAATGCGAATGGACCTAACAATAAGCTAAAAAGAGATGTCTGACATCTCATCAATTAGCAAAGCGATCTATTAAAACGGCATACGATAGTATCTATGCCACCGTGATAATTAACGAAGTTCTACACAGAATCAAGGAAAACCACTCGAACTTCCCTGTTATCAGCAGCATAATTCGCTAGGTGCTACTTTATGGTTCTACCTCAAATAAGGATATAGATAACTCCTTAGAGACCAGCCATTAGGTAAAATCCCAAGCGGATCACAATAAGAACCGTGACGGTGCTACCGAAACGTGCTACCAAGAGAGAATAAAGCGTAACTCATTGGAACACAGCACTTAGGTAAAATCCCAAACGGATCACCAAAACATAATATAAGCCACTGCTTCCAGTGGCTTATATTTTATCCTTTTTGCTTTGTCCCCTTTAACGGGTCTGCGGATTTTTTCGATGCGCACAGAAGAAAAGGTCATGCTTTTCTCATTTACCCACAAAAAAGCATTCACGATGATGCTTTCAGGCGAGCGTGTTGGCAATCTTGTCAACATTCATGCTGCGGGCGCTGGCATCGAAGATATCTTTGTAAAGTCCACCTTGATGATAGACCTCATCGGGAGTTCCGCTCTGAACGACACGGCCTTGCTGAAGGACATAAATCTGGTCGGCATCGATAATCTGGCCGATGTTGTGCGAAATGATGACCACGGTGCGCCCGGCCTTGATGGCATCTATACTGGCTTTTATCTGCTCCGTGGCGATGGCATCAAGACTTGCCGTAGGTTCGTCAAGGAAGATGATAGGCGGGTTCTTGATGAACATACGTGCAATGGCTATGCGCTGCTGTTGCCCTCCGCTCAGCTGTAGGGCGGATGTCTCGAAGCCCCGTGGCAGTTGCATAATCTGTTCATAGATATAGGCTTGACGTGCAGCTTCGACGACTTCCTCGTGTGTGGCCGTCGGACGACCATAGCGGATGTTTTCTTCAATGGTGCCGTCGAAGATGTGATTTTTCTGAAGAACCAGTCCCACATGATCCCGCAGCCATTGCGTATCCCATTCACGCAATTCCACTCCGTCGAGGCAGATGCTGCCACAGTCTGGATGATAGAACTTGTCGAGGAGATTGACGATGGTGCTCTTTCCTGCTCCGCTCAGGCCTACGAGGGCAGTAATCTTGCCACTGGGTATATTAAGGCTCACGCCGTGAAGTGCTTTTGTGCCACCTGGGTAGGTGAAATCAACGTCTTTAAGTTGGAAGTCACCGCGCACGGAAGCGGGACGGAAGCTGCCGCTGTCCTCCACTTCGTCATCGGCATGTATGATGCCAAAGAAACCTTCTGCATAGATGAGGGCATCGTTCATGTCGTCATAAATGCGATGTAGCTGACGGATGGGTGCACTGACATTGGCAAATAGCATCACGTGGTACATAATCTTACCTATCGACATTCCAGGATAGTCAATCAGCACGAGGTAGGCTGTCAGAATGATGATAAGTACAGTGCCTATCTGTTCGAGGAAACTCTTCAGTCCGTTGAAGAAATAGCTCTGCCGCCGTGTGGAGAGCTGTAAATCGGTCATCGTACGCTGCAACGCTGCCTGACGGTCAGCTTCAATGTGTTCGCGGTTAAACGACTTGATGACAGAAATACTTTCAATGATACTGAGAATGCCCTGACTCACAGCCTGATGTCCTCCGAAGATGCTTCGCCGACCGCCTTTCATGCGGCTGGCCTGCACGTAGGTGACCCAGAAATAGATGGGAACTATGCACAACGCCACCAGCCCCACATAGACATTGGCAGCAAACATCAGCACCAGGGCCAACACGGCACTGGTGAAAAGCGGCAGAATCTCAATGAAGAAATTGTTGACGGTGTTGGAAAGACTCATGATGCCACGATCAATGCGCGACTGAAGACGTCCTGTTTCGTTGTCCTCTGCTGAAAAGAACGCCATACGAAACGAAAGCATACTCTCCACCACCCGCAACGAGAGGTCACGGCTGACAAGGATGCGCATCCGTTCTCCATAATAACGTTGGAAAAAGGTGACCACAGCGGCCACAACCTCCTTACCTAAAAGGATCGCGGTGATGATCGTGAGAATGCGCACGGCATCAGCCCATGCAAAGCCTCCGGATTGCTGGACAAGAACATTGATGGCATCAACGGCACGATCGAGCACTACGGCATTCACCTGTGCCATAAGCGAACCGACAAGAGTCAATGCCAGTGTGGCAGCCACTAACCAACGATAAGGGGACACAAAGGGGACGATGTTGCGCAACAGGTCCCAGATATTCATTCGCGTCTGTGGAGAAGGAGTTGTTTGATTTGTCTTCATTGCCTTTCACTTGAATCGGGGTCAAAGATAGAAAGAAATATTCAAAACAGCTGTATATTGACCTAAAAAGTAATAATATCAGCCTCTAATTACCTCTTTTTCTTTATCTGATGCATCCATGCTACTATCCTATCTGCTGCTTTTTCATTTTTTACGGTAGAAAGTGTTCGTTTCTCGGTTTTTATCATTACCTTTGCCCGCAAATTCACAGCTATCTCATGTTATCACAACTCTATGATTCCATAGGCAACACACCGCAACCTGGCTTCAGTTTTGAAGTCCTGCCGCCCTTGAAGGGAACTGGTACGGAATCGCTGTTCAAGACCATCGAGACACTGGCTCCATTCCACCCAAGGCACATCAATATCACGACACACCGTGCCGAATACGTTTACCGGGAAGTGGAAGGAGGTTTGGTGGAGAGAAGTCGTGTGCGCCGTCGCCCCGGTACCATCGCTATTGCTGCAGCTATTCAGCAGCGGTGGGGCATCCCCGTCATTCCACACCTCGTTTGTTCAGGCTCTACGAAGCAGGACATCGAGTACGCCCTGCTGGACTTGCAGTTCCTGGGCATCTCTGACGTTTTCTTGCTGCGCGGCGACAAGGCACGCGAGGAGTCGATGTACCAACCGACACCAGGGGGATATACCCACGCCCTGGAACTCATTGATCAAGTGAACCGTTTCAATGAAGGTTTCTTTGCAGATGGAACGACCATGAAAGTCAAGGGCACGCCATTCGAATTCGGAGTGGCTGCCTACCCCGAGAAACATGAAGAAGCACCTAACCTTGAAAGCGACATCCGTGTGCTCCTGGAAAAACAACGGCAAGGAGCCAAGGTTGCCATTACACAGCTATTCTACGACAACCAGAAATACTATGCCTTTGTGCAGCAGGCACGACAGGCTGGCATCACTATCCCCATTATCCCCGGCCTGAAACCACTCACCAAGCTCTCGCAGCTCAGCGTCGTGCCCAAGACCTTCCGCTGCGACCTCCCGCAGGCTCTCTACACTGAGCTCCGTCGCTGCCAGAGCGACGACGACGTGAAGCAGGTGGGTCTCGAATGGGCTGTCAACCAGTGCCGTGACCTCATCGCACACGGCATCCCCAGCCTCCACTTCTACACGCTGAGTGCGGTGGATAGCATCAGGAAGATTGCCGAGAAGATTTACTGACTGCCGTGTGGTTCAGCCTCAAGGGGGTATGAGATGAAGCCCTAAAGACCTGTGGTCGTTACTTTCCTGTTGTTTTTGAGATAGAGCCCCCGTTGTGTGGGTGCGTTCTTCAGACGGATGCCGTCGATGGTGTGCCAGTCTGCTGAACCTTTGGTGGTGAGATGCTTCATGCCGGCTTCAATGTCGCCTTCCTCCATCTGTTGGAAGTTCACCCAGTATTTGGTGCGCTTGTAGGCGTCTTTCGTGCCTATAGGGACATAGAGCGTCGCATTCATGTAGGTCATCGCCTCAAAGGCGTTTTCGGGAATGGTAAAGGCATTGGGATTCTTCACTCCCACCACCTTCAGCTGTTTGCAGTTCGCAAATGCGCACTCGCCGATTTCCTGCACGTTCTGGCCAATGATGAGTTCCTTCAGACCCATTTCGCGTTCCCAGAAGCCGCCACTAAAGGCATTGGCCCCGATGTACTTCACCTTGTCGGGAATCACCACGCTTTGCACTGACGCACATCCAGAGAAAGCTCCGTCGGAAATATGCGTGACATTGGCACCGATGGTCAGTGTCGTTACGTTGAAACAGTCGGTGGACATGAATCCCCATGGAATCTCCGTTACCAGCGGACCGAACTCCACTTGTTCGAGTTTGCCGTTGGCATACCAACTGTAGGTGGCGTCAAACGTGGCAGCCCAGCCACCGGAATTGCGACCGATGTATGCGCTTTTCACGTTGGGGAAATCAAAGGATACACCCCAATAGCCCGACTGTAGTGGGGAACTGCTATCTTCCAGCCTGACGCTCTCCACGCCCTCGCAGTGCTCGAAGGCATAGTCGCCCAGACCTGTCACGCTGGCTGGAATCACCACGTGCTTCATCGCTTTGCAGCTGGCGAAAGCCCGGTCGTGGATGCCAGTCACCGTCGCAGGAATATCCACGTCGGTCAGTCGCTCACAGTCGGCAAAAGCCTGCCTGTCGATGATGAGTAATCCGTTGGGCAGGGTGACTTTCGTCAGCTCGTAACAACCCTCGAAGGCGTTCTCGCCGATGGTCGTCACTCGGTATGTGTAGTTCTCGTAGGCCACCGTGGCAGGTACATTGACTTCACCGCGGTAGTTGCGTGGCGGGTTGTTCGGATCGAACTCACGCCCTCTGTAGGTCACTGCGATTTCTCTGTTTGCTACGGAAATCACTTTATAGAAAATGCCATCGACTTCAAAGTCGTGGGCCATCAGCGTGTTGCCTGTGGTGAACAATGCAACAGCCATCAAGAGAATAAGCGTTCGTTTCATAGTCCATTCATGTTGATTATCGCCGCAAATGTAAACTACGTTTTCTAATCCACCAAATTTTTCGGAACAAAGTTGACGGAAAGTGTAGAATAATCCTTAGCGCCCCTTGTCTGGCTCTGCTTGACGTCATGGACTTAGGCCCGTGGCCGGTGATATGTGAGGTAGGTTGTAAAAAACTGAAGATATCATGCCTTGTTTTCGTATTTTCTTTCTATCTTTGCACACGAAATGGCAGAAAACTCATCTTTCATCATCGGCCAGGCCGCGATCTGGCAGCGTCTCCTTGCCGACCTGCGGGCCGACCGTGTGCCTCATGCCCTGATGCTGAGTGGGCCCGAAGGTTCGGGGAAGCTGGCCATCGCCGTGGCTTTCGCACAGACGTTACTCTGCCAGCATCCGAGGGAGGACGGCAGTGCCTGCGGCGAATGTGCCTCGTGTAAGATGGCAGCTAAGCTGGAGCATCCCGACCTGCATTTTACCTTCCCCATCGTCAAGGGCACTAAGATCAAGGAAGCAAAGGACGCCCTAAGCGACTATTACATTAAGGAATGGCGCGCGCGCGTGAGGGAGAACCCCTACTTTGACCTCAACGACTGGTTGGAGGACATGGGCGCCGCCAACCAACAAGCGACGTACTACGTGGCTGAGGCCGACAACATACAGCGAAAGCTGGCGCTGAAAAGCAATCAGGGCGGACGCAAGGTGATGGTGGTATGGTTGCCAGAGAAGATGAACCAGGAGACGGCGAACAAGTTGTTGAAACTGTTTGAGGAGCCGCCTGCCGGGACACATTTCATCATGGTCAGCGAGGAACCTGACATGGTGCTGGGCACCATCCTCAGCCGCACACAGCAGTTGCTGGTGCCGCCTCTCTCTCCCGAAGAGTACCGTCAGGCACACCCGCCTAAGGACGACCGTCAGTTCCTCGATCTCTTCATCATGCTCATGCGCCTCGCCTACCAGCGGAAGGTCAAGGAGATGCGCGAGTGGAGCGAGCAACTCGCCTCCATGGGCCGCGAACCGCAGAAGCATTTCCTCGCCTTCTGTCAGCGACAGGTGCGCGAGAACTTCGTCTATAACTTCCGCCAGCCCGAACTCAACCGGCAGAGTGACGACGAGGCGGCCTTCAGCCGTAACTTCGCCCGCTTCATCAACGAGCGCAACGTCATACCCATCACCGAAGAGCTGGCCAAGGCCGAGACGGACATCGCACAGAATGTCAACGCACGCATGGTGTTTTTCGACTTGGCACTAAAGATGATTGTGCTGCTGATTCAATAGAAGACCCCTCCCTACTCCCTTCAAGTGAGAAAGTGGTCACTGAACAAGAAATGATATCAAATACAACCTATAATAACTATGGAAGAAATCCAAAATACGAAAGATACTACTTCCCTTCGCCCATCAGAGAGGGGGCAGGGGGATGAGGTCTCTTTGCCCACCTTCAACGGTGCACGTGGGCTCTCTTACCGTGGCTGTCCAAAGCAGAGTTGCCAGCTTAACGTATATGACTATCTGGCTGACATTCCAGGCAATGTCGATGAGACCGACCTTGTGGAGGTGCAGTTCAAGAACACCCGCAAAGGCTTCTACCACAACAGTAACAACCTGCCGTTAGAAAAGGGAGACATTGTCGCTGTGGAAGCTTCACCAGGGCATGACATTGGCACCGTGACGCTCACAGGCAAGCTCGTCCTCTTACAGATGAAACGCACACCGCCGCGTAATCCTGAAGATATCAAGCGCATCTATCGCAAGGCAAGACCAGTGGATATGGAGAAATATGAAGAAGCCAAGGCACGTGAGCACGATACGATGATACGTTCCCGACAAATTGCCAAGGATCTCGGCTTGGAAATGAAGATTGGCGACGTCGAGTACCAAGGCGACGGCAACAAAGCTATTTTCTACTACATCGCCGATGGTCGCGTGGACTTCCGAGAACTCATTAAAGTGCTGGCCGACACTTTCCACGTTCGCATTGAGATGAAACAGATAGGCGCCCGCCAGGAAGCAGGTCGCATCGGAGGTTTCGGCCCATGTGGTCGCGAATTGTGCTGCACGACATGGATGAAAAACTTTGTCAGCGTCAGCACCTCTGCCGCTCGTTTTCAAGATCTCAGCCTTAACCCACAGAAATTGGCCGGACAATGTGCCAAGCTCAAATGCTGCATGAATTACGAGGTTGACCAATACGTAGAAGCTTCCAGACGTTTGCCAAGCAGAGAAATACAGCTCGAAACCCTTGACGGCACTTGGTACTTCTTTAAGGCCGACATCCTCTCCAACATGATTACCTACAGCACCGACCGTCGCATGGCCGCCAACTTGACTACCATTACTGCCAAACGTGCTATGGACGTCATTGCCATGAACAAGGAGGGAAAGAAACCTGATGCATTAGACGATAGTGCACCCACCAAGGTGTCCAAGCCTATTGATCTGGCTACACAAGAAGACTTGACCCGCTTCGACCGCGCCAAAAAGAAAAAGAAGAAAAAGAAGACACCAAGCGAAGAGAAGCAGAATAATCAACCGTCGTAATCGCCATGAAATTCCGCTGGATGTTATTCGCTGCAACCCTGCTGATGGGATGCAGATCTGATGTCCTTTTCTATGACTACCAGCCCGTCAACACTTTGGGATGGGAGAAGACCGACACTCTGCGTTTTGACATTCCTCATACAGGGAACAAAATACAGAATGAACTCTTTGCCGGCGTGCGCCTCAATGAGTTCTTTCCCTACCGCAACATCAACCTTGTCGTGGAACAGCGTAGCCACCAAATCCGTCATCGCGACACCTTGTCTCTCCATCTTATGGATGAAAAAGGAAAGTGGATGACATCTGGAAATATCCTTCACGAATTGGAAGAAAGAGTGGAGTATGGTACATTGCAAGAAGTAGATAGCCTACATATCCTTGTCTATCATATCATGCCACGTCAGGTTCTCGAAGGTGTCGTCGAGGTGGGCATCAAAGTAAAACGACCGTAAAGGAAAGACAACACTCTGGCAAATTCACCATTTTTAGGTATCCAAATACAAAAAAACACCGAAAAGTTTTGGCGAATCACCAAAAGTGAGTACCTTCGCGCCCTGAAAGAGAGAAATCTCTTCACTCAAAACATTTATTTCTAAACCCTAAAACTTCAACTCCAAGACTATGGCTTACGTAATTGGCGAAGACTGCGTTGCTTGCGGCACCTGCATCGACGAATGTCCCGTTGGCGCTATCTCTGAAGGCGATATCTATTCCATCAACCCCGACGAGTGCACCGAGTGCGGCACCTGTGCCGACGCTTGCCCCTCTGGCGCTATCAGCCTCCCCTGATTCCGTCATCAACGACAACCGAAAAAGCCCCTTCCCGTACCGCAAACTGCAACGGGAAGGGGTTCTTTTTAGCTTTTTACACATAGTCTGAAAATAAAAACAACTGATTCTTAGCACATTCAGATTCATCCTCCCTATCATTTGAACAAAAAAGTCTCAATCCCTCACCATACGTGATAATAAGCTGTGAATAATACGTTTACAGGTGAGAGAGTGGTGAGGGATTGGTGAGGGAAGGTGAGGGATTGGGTTTACAGAAAGTACGGAAAACATAGAAAATTTATGGCGCAGGGGGAAAAGTCCGTGGATAAGCCCCATGCCAACTAACCAAAATATCTTAGCGCAACGGAACTCATGTCCGAAAAAAGTGTTACCTTTGCACCATGGCAAAGAGACATTCATCATTCGACTACGAGACGTTGGTG
>JAGCPY010000036.1 GCA_017965425.1 Bacteroidaceae bacterium
TATGATAACTGTCTAACTATCACCTATTTGCAACAATCTTCAAATAAAAATTAGTACATTCTGCGGTAGAAAGTACGAAAAATGGGGGTAAAAATCGGCGCAGGGGGAAAAGTCCGTGGGTTGCCTCCATGTAGCCTAACCAAATATCGTAGCACAACGGAACATATGTCGGGGAAAATGTGTACCTTTGCACCATGGCAAAGAAACATTCATCATTCGACTATGAGATGCTGGTACGCTTTATGCTGCCCAACGGCATCCTTGACTACTTCGAGATCACGAAGATTGAAGAAGAGATTACTGACGAGAAGGACGAGACGGGTACTGTTATCCGTATCCTGCACATCTATCTTGATGAGCGTGACCTACGCGATGTGACGTGGCACGATCTCCAGCCAAACGGCTTCACCGAGCCCCGTCTGTTCAACGATTTCCCCCAGCGCGAGCACAAGGTGCTGCTTCATGTGCGTCGCCGCCGCTGGCTGGACAGAGACAGGCGGAATGTCATCCTCGAAAGCCTGCCGTTGGTGGCAGAAGGGACCTGTTACTCGGTAGAGTTTGCGGATTTCTTAAAAAAAATGGTTGGACACCTACCCAGTGACGGCCCAATGCGTGGGGCGCTTCTTCCGGACTGACGGCAAATATCTCAGCCGTGCCTACAAGGAGCATCTGAGCGATTTTGACGACTGGGAGCAGAAGGAGCATGCCGACGAGTGGGTGCTGCTGGAAGAGAACATGGGCGAGCGGCTGAGCATCGACGAGACGATGCTGCACCACGACCTGTTCACCTTCCTCTCCAACAAGGACGGCCATTGCAAGAAAGGTACGCTCATTGCAGCCGTCAAGGGCACGACGGTAGCCGAAGTGACGGAGCATCTGGACAAGATACCCCTGAAGAGCCGCCAGAAGGTCAGGGAGGTGACGATGGACTTCTCGGACAGCATGATGGGCATCGTGAGGAAGGAGTTCCCGCAGGCAGAGATTGTGATAGACCTGTTCCACGTCATGCAGCTCTACGGCACGAAAGGGCTTGACGCTATGCGCATGAAACTCAAGCGGGCCAACACCACGGAGGTGAAGAGGCAGGAGCGCGAGTTCAAGAAACATCAGGAGCAGAACGCCAAGAACAGGAAAAGATACAGGGAGAAGCATCCTGCGAAGAAGAGCAAGAACGGCAAGCGCATAGGCCGTCCGCCCAAGCGCAAGAACGAGAAGTTTGAACCTCCCAGGCTGACTAACGGAGAGACGAAGGCTGACCTGCTGACGCATGTGCGGTATCCGCTGATGAAAAGTCCAGATGACTGGACAGACTTCCAAAAGAGTGAGATGCAACTGCTCTTTGAGATAGAGCCAAGGATGAAGGTGGCATACGGACTGCTCTGTGCCCTGCGCAACATCTTCAGCAAGATAAAGGACAGAAAGAAGGCCGGGAAAGCATTGCGCAGGTGGTACAAGAACGTAGGAAAGACACGTATCAAGGAAATCATCTCCGTACGTGACACCATCAAAGGCAAGGAGGAATATATACTGAACTACTTCAACAACAGGTCGACCAATGCATCTGCAGAGTCTTTCAACTCAAAGGTGAAGGGCTTACGGACTCAGGTGCATGGGGTCAATGACCTGCCCTTCTTCATGTTCCGTTGTGCTACGATATTTGGTTAGGCTGCGTGGAGGCAATCCACGGACTTTTCCCCCTGCGCCATCTTTTCTCATAGAAAAGACGGCTTTTTCTCATAGAAAGAACTATCTTTTCTCAAAGAGAAAATAATCCTGGAATCTAAGCGTCGGGTTAGCGCCGGAAGATATTGAGCAGACTACCGTAGCCGCGCTTCAGCTTGCGAAGCATCAAAAGTCCGTCGTAGGCCATCACGCCGTAGGACACAAAGGTGCCTATCTGTTCGCCCTTGGTGGCGTTTTTGTTATTGTCGGTGAGCTGAGTCCACAAGCGGCGTATCTCGTTGTCCTCCAGCTCGATGACCTCCTGTAGCTGCTCCTTGCGCATTTGCATCTGCTCGATAGAGCTGTATGCTCGCTTCTGTTTACCTTTTCCCTTCATGGTCGTTGATGTTAGCCTAACAGAATATGGGAGAGAAATCGCACCAGCGGGCGCTCTATCCACGACTTGCGGCAGACGTAGACAAGCAGGAGCACCAATGCGAAGAAGCCTGCCGCGACGGCAAAAGCCGCTACCATACCCCAGAACTTTGCCAGCCACATCACAACGGCCAGCGTGGCGAAGAGTACAACAGCCAGCAGGAGGATAAAAAAGAGTAAGGCCAGCGTGGCAGCACCTAAAAGGCGCACCACTCTGGCCGTCACATCAAGGCGCACATACTCCGTGCGCAACTCGATGTTGTGCTTCAGCATTTCAATCAGCTGAGTCAGCGTCTCAACGTTCTTGTCGCTCGATAGCATCATTCAACAATGAACTATGCACTTACTCAGCTGCCTCTTCCAAGTCGTCAATGAGGTCGCCCACATCCTTGCGATTGAGCTTGATGTTGTGCTTCTTGAGGAACTCATCGACCGTTCCCGTGATTTTCTCACGCGTCGTGCTGCCCTTATCGGGAGCCATCAGAATGCCTATTGCTGCCCCAGCGAGTGCACCGCCAAGGAATGAGCCAAGAAAACCTAATCCTTTCATGTTGTCGTTCATATTATTAAAGTGGTTAATAAAAATACTTTTGTACCTTGGTCAAAGTAACAAATACTTATGTCAGTTTGCAAAAGTACGACTATTTCCTGAGACTAACCCCATAAAGTTTGCAATTTTTTGTTAAAAGCGTTATAAAAACAGCTATTTAACAAAGTTTATGTACAAAAACAACTTGTATTTCGGCGATTATTAGTAATTTCGCGCAGAAAATAAAACCAACATTAATTATTTAGCAATAGGAATTATGAAGAAAAACATTTTATTGTGCGCAGGTCTGTGCCTCGCCATCTCTTTCACAAGTTGTAAGTCAAGCGAGAGTGCCTACAAGAAGGCATACGAGAAAGCTCAGACTCAGGCTGCCCAGCAGCAGACTCAGCAGCCCACCGTTCAGCCCACCGTTCAGCCCGTCACCACCGAGACGCCTGTTGTGACGCCTGTAGTCACCACTCCCTCCACGCAGACGCA
>JAGCPY010000037.1 GCA_017965425.1 Bacteroidaceae bacterium
ATTCTTCGTCTTTGAACCATCATAAACATCCTGTAATTGTTGAGGTGGCAACTTTACACGTTGTGAATTGCTTGAAATTCTTCGTCTTTGAACCATCATAAACATCTGGCCAAAGGCAAACCAACCACAGCCGGAGTTGTGAATTGCTTGAAATTCTTCGTCTTTGAACCATCATAAACATCATAATTGGGAAAATTGCACCCATAATAATAGTTGTGAATTGCTTGAAATTCTTCGTCTTTGAACCATCATAAACATCCATTGTCTGAATAACTGAAAGCAGGGTAGCGTTGTGAATTGCTTGAAATTCTTCGTCTTTGAACCATCATAAACATCCAGACAGATTTTGCTAGCCATCAGATTGATGTTGTGAATTGCTTGAAATTCTTCGTCTTTGAACCATCATAAACATCTTGATATGTGTAAGATGGTATAATACAAAGGCTTATGGCTACTATTAGAAATTAAAAAAGAATGATGGAATAATAGCGGATAGCGTCGATGATGACGGAATCCGCTATTCAAAGATGATGTTTAGAAGAGTTCAAGCTGTTGGCCAGGAGCTGATGGTGCTTTCTCTTTCTGACCATAGAAAAGCTGTATGTCGCCAAACTGCTTATCTGTGATACCTAAAATGCCAACATTTCCATATTCAGGCAATGCCGCTTTGACGCGCTTGATGTGGACATCCATGTTCTCGCGACTGGCACAATGGCGGATGTAGATGGAGAATTGAAACATCGTGAAGCCGTCGCCTTGCAAATCCTTTCGGAACTTCGCCGCTGCTTTGCGTTCCTTCTTGGTGTCTGTTGGCAGGTCGAAGAAAACGAGAATCCACATAACTCGATACTGGCTAAATCGTGAAGATTCTTCAATCATCATAGCCTTAATTCTCCATTTGAGGATAGCTGATTTTGCGAAGTTCTCCCCTGAAGCATTTGTAGAGCGAAGCCGTGGTCTGTGAGGCTGCAATCATCAGCGGGCTGTGCTTGCCGTCGATGATGACGTCCAAGACGGGAATGGTGAGCAGTTCAGCTTTCAGTTCCTTGGTCAGTTCTGAGTAGTCAATGTTCTTTCGGAGTATCTTGATAACCAGTTCGTCCACGTAAGGACGATAAGGTTCCATGATGTCATCTGCCAGACAGTAGGCGTTGTAGCGATTGTGGTGATGGATGCCGAGTGTGGGGAGCAGGCCACTGCCGACCAGCGACCTGGCGATGACCCCACGAAGGATGGCATAGCCGTAGTTCAGAAGGTTGTTGGGTGGATCGCCCTCGCGACCTCTGACAAAGTTGGGAATCTCGGGGAACAGGTTGCGCCAGTAGTAAGCCGCAGCGCGTGCTTCGAGGTTGTCTGCATCGCCGCTGCGCACTTCTTCCACCCACACTTTCATGCAGCGGGTCTCTGCTTCCGTGTTTGTGCGCAGGACCACTTCTTGATTGGCAATCTTCTGCCGGATGGTTTGCTGCCACAATTGTTTGCGCAAGGGTAAAGAGGCATCGAGCTGGTCGCGGAACCGCTCGTTCTGTAACGTATTGCCATAGAGAGGAAGCATCAGTCCCGTAGGCATACTGCGGCTGTCGCAAGTGATGACGGCTGCGTTGTTTTCCAACAGGGCTTCCATCGCGCCTGTGGTGATGGTGATGCGTTTGTTGTCGAGCACCACTACGCCGATGTCTTCTATGGGAATCGTGCGCTCGTTCATGCGCTTGAAAGCCTCCGGCACCGTGTCGTTCTTCTCGATGTCGGGAATCTGAATGACTAACTGCTTGTTGCGTAGGCTGAGGTAAGCTGGGTTTGAGAAGCAAAGGGTTTTCTTGATCATAGGCTTGGAAATAAAAAAAGAGCCCACAATTGTGTTGTGGACTCTTACAGTTATACAGTTAGCTTTCTTTCGATGGCAGGATGTCGCCAAGGTGGTTGACGCGAACTTTTATAACACCTTCGAGGGGTGCTAATGATTTAATGTTTCGGAAAGCAATATCTTTCAGCAATTTCTCTTCTGCAACTGTTGTCTCAAGGTGATGCCTGAAGACATATTCCCTGATTATTTGTTTTCCATAATCCACTCTTGATAATTTTTGTACCCGATACAACCGTTTACTTATCTCCGCTTTGTTCTTTGGGTCAAACAGATCAATGCTCTGCGGGTCGAAACCATGTTCAATATCAGGGAAGATGAAGTATTCGTTCTGTTTCATTGAGAAAAGGAAGTGCCATCCTTCAGTTGCATGGTATTCTGTGTCCACTACAGGGATACCCAGAGCCTTGCGTGTCGTAGCTTCCAGGAATGAGACGGCAACATCTTGTAGGTTGCCAGCGGAGTCACGATAAATGGCAATATGGTGGGTACTGGCAGTCTGCACGTAATCTACGGGGCGCTTCTGGCCTTCACCGTCAGTAATCGTATGCCCGAAATGGTCTTTGGCCTCATGCAATGGAATCGCCGAAAGGACACCCCGTAAGCGTACACTCTTGATGGTAATCCCTTTCTCCTTGTTTAAGTAGATGGGATTCTCGTCCAAGTTGGAAAAAGCTTTCTTGGGGTCTCCGTTGAATTCTTCTAATCGGGCAAGCAAGATGCGGCGAACGCCTGCATCGATAACTTTGTCTATCTTGAGGTCGGGTGAAATGGGCTTGCGAATGGGATAATAGTCTTCAAAATAGACCAGCTTGACTTGTGGCGGAACCTGTTCTGCATGTAGCTCATTTAGCCAAATAGGATTCTTCTCAGGGGAGTTCTTGCCCGTGAAAGCCTTTTTCGGGTCGTTGTCGAACTGGGCGAGTCGAGCAAGGACGGCTTCGCGATAGACTTTTTTAGCGATGAGGCTGGCACGTTCAGGCGTCATCTTCCCGTCCACCTTTACCATTTCCGAGACGCGATGTAGTGTGTGGCCATAGATGGTTTCGTTGTGCAGTTGGCCACGTGGAGTCAGCTGGACTTTTTTCCGAGTTCCACCTTTGACCTTGCTCTTGTTGACATTCTGGGTCATCACCTTGTTCTTGGCCTTGATGGAAATAAGGATGTCTTCGAGTTGTCGTTTGGCTTCGGCACGGAACTGATCAAGCGGCATAGGCGCACGGAATCGCAGTTTCCCTCGCCCGTCGCGGTAGAGGCAGCGCTGCTCGATGCCATAGATGCTACTACTGCGGTCACTTCGGGCATTCAGGTTGTTGAGGTATTGAATGAAGGCGGGCTGTGTGAATGCGATGGTCAATGCGTCCATAGCATGGTGGCGATGGTCATTGCGCTTTGTCCAGTCTTTAATATGCCGGATAATGCGTCCGTCCTTGTCTTGATAAGTCTCTGTGAGTCCCAGCCGCTCGTACTTGTCCCAGTTCAGTTCTTGCATGACATCGACAAGCTGCCAGTCTTCGCGCAAACGGTCGGTGATGCTGCCGACGGTTGGGATGACCTGTGGCACCATATCTTCAAGGATCTCTCGCGCCTTTTTGGCAATGTATTGAGAGTTGCGGAGGTCACGGTCGATGAATCCTTCAGGGATGTCGGCTTCGCGCATCAGGAGCTTATCATGTTTTGCCTTAGATATAGAACCTTGCCTGTAGAGAGCATCAATCTTGTTTTTGTATTCAACAGCTCTCTCTTCACCCCATTTGCTGAAGATGTAGTCGTAGGCTGTGGCATTGCTCTTTTCGATATTGATGTCGCGTGCCTCCAAGGTCTTGTTGGAGAAGGAGTCGTCAAAGAGCCGTGCCTGCGGGATAATGTGCTCAATGTCAAATTCCTTACTGAATAGCTTTTCCTTGGGGATATAGGTGCCAGAGTAGAGTGTATGGAAACCATTGTCCTTCAGTTCCATGTAGAGACGATAGCGTAGGATGTCATTTCGGCTGACGTGCAGAATGCCAAACTCCGTTTCGAGAATCTTCCGGTATTTCTCATTCAGTGTATTGGCTTCGTTAATGGCTTGCGTCATGGACTCGCGCTCTTTGGCATTTTTCTTTAGTTCACGCGCCAGTTCTATTCGTATTTCATCTGGTTTTCCATACTCTACGGAAATCGCATTAACCACATTGATCATTTGGTTCAGAATCTTTTCGACAACAGGATTACGGAGAGAGTTGCGAGGCAGAAGTTCAAGGTGGTCTGTATAATCTCTTTCTGCCAATTCTTTCTTAGTTCGGGAACGTTCGGAATGCCGATAACCTGCATACTCGCACGCAACGCTGTAGTCGTTGCCAGCCTTTAGGAAAGGAAGGATTTTGCGAATTGCCTTAGAACTGAGGCTGCCATAGTCCTCTTGGAAGGTGACGTTTGCGAGGATTTGGGCATACTCACGCTCGCAATGGCATAACTCTTGGAGCTTGATAATCAGGGAGTCGTTGCCAGTCTTGGAGTTATCACCTTCGTAGGAGTATAGCAAATGCCAGAGCCGATAGAATGGCTGCTGGTCGAAAGCGTGGCCTTCCAGTTCGGGGTTGAAATGAAGAATGGCCACATTCATATCCAAGGCGGCGAAGACTTGGCTGGTAACTTCTTCAATGTCGTTGGCTTTCAGCTTTGTGATGTCGTATTCGTTATGTCCAGACCGACTGATAATGTCAAAGAAAGCACGATAGAGCGTAGTGATTGTTCGGTTACCCTCCACCTCTTTATAATTAAGGTCGTATTTCTTTGCCGCTTTGCCGAAGAGCAAAGTCAGCACGTCGCGTTTTGTAAGTTTCTCCTTATACATCAATTCACGTGCGAGAATCTCTTTTTCCTCCTGATGGAGGAAACGACGCTTTTCTGTAGCAGAGAAGAGATCTTCTCCAGCATCTTCGTATTCAACTTGCAGGTTATTGAGGATTTGCCAAACTTTGAATTCTTGGAATAGGGGAGACGATTTGGGACAGACTTTGAGCCCCACGGTTTTCGTTCGTGTCTTACCATCCTCAACGACTTCAACTTGCCGATGTTCGAAAGTGCAAATGTCCAGCATCGCTTTTTTGCTCTTGAGCGGACGCTGGTAGAAAATGACGCAGTCGCGGATGATTTTCTTCAGTTCGGGTGTGAGTTCTTGGTGGAAGCGAGCCTGCATCTCCCAGATACACTCGAACTCATCTAAGTAATCTTGCCGATAGAAAGTCTTGTTCTTCAAGCTGTAGTGAGGGTTGTTCTCCAGCTGAGCCATGATGTATTGACCAATGGTCTGATGATTGAAGAACAGCTCTTTGGAACGGTCGCTGATGGCTCCGAGGTAGCCACTGCTTCCAGTAATGGCTCCGTTGATATCAGCAATGACAAAAGCCAGCTCCTCACGGCTGAGTTTTCTTTTCAAGGCTTCCGCCCGCCATCGATATTGCTGAAGGCGGCGGTCAGCTCCTTTGTTGTCGGCTGTGTAGATGCCATACTTCGCGAGGAATATCTTGGAAGTGTTGGTCTTGGACTTATTCTGTAGTTGTTGGTAAAAGTCATCCGTGAGAATATCCGAATGAAATGTTTGCTGGAATGCCCAGATTGCATTCATTTCTTCTGCCAAGTCGGAGCGATAGAAGTCTGGGATATACTTCTTGCCCTCTTGAAGAAGTGCATAAGCGTATTGACCAGGAGTGAGATGATTGTCATGAAGCTGTTTGGCCACCTCCATGCCGTCAATCAGCGTACCTTCCTCCGAGGACTTGGCCTTACGGCTACTCTTGTATCCACGCTTCTTGTTGATCATCAGAAGAATGCGGGCAAGCTCCAGGAGTGTTACTTCTTCTGTGGCAGCTTTGGCGCGTGCTCGCAGGGTATCGAAGGTTGAACGAGGTCCGATTTCTGTAAGAATGCTATCATCAGTGATAATGCCGGCTTCTTTCAGGGTTCTGACTAAATAATCTCGACGCAACTTATAGCGCTGAAGGTTGCGTCGCATACTTCGCTTGAGGGTGCGGTCGGCATTCGTTGTGATGCTTTTGCCTTTCTCGAAATTGGTTTGCTCGTCAACGGTCAATGGTACGACTCTTACGCCTAACTTGACGATGGAGGAACGTTCATGTTCCTCTTCGGCTTCGTTGACCAATGCCCAGCCAATGCTTGTAGTGCCTAAATCCAGTCCTAAAATGCGTTTCATAAGGAAAATGAGTTTGTTTACAGGGCAAAAGTAAGAAAAATAACTGGAATGAGGAGAATTATTTGCCGAAAAGTTTGCTCTCTCATGAAGATTTAATACCTTTGCCCTCGAATTTCAGCAATTCACAATAAGGATTATTCCGTTGTGAAAACATTCAGGTTCCTGCCCTCGTCCTTCAACGGGGGCTTTCTTTGTTTAGAGAGGCCAATTCTATACCCGCAGAGGGAAAGAAAAAACCTGGAAAAGTCCGTACCGGAACTTTCCCAGGTGATTGTTCTCTATAAACTTGATTGAAAACCTTATTGCGGAGAGAGAGGGATTCAAACCCCCGGAACGGACAAGCCGTTCACCGGATTTCGAGTCCGGCCCAATCGGTCACTCTGGCATCTCTCCTCGAAAACGGGGGCAAAGGTACAAAAAACTTTCTTTGAACGGGCAATATCAACGTCCTTTTTTTTTGCCTTAACGATATTTAATGAAACTGGGGGTCGGCTATTGAACGATGAACCAAGGATTGTGTAGGTCGGCTTTGTTGTAGGTGAGGGGCTTTCCTGTCTGTGCATCAACCATCGAATGTCCTGCGGCTAAGGCAATGGCGTGGCCGGCCGCGGTGTCCCATTCCATGGTGGGGGCGAATCGGGGATAGATGTCTGCTTTGCCTTCGGCGACGAGACAGATTTTCAAGCTGCTGCCGCTGCTGGAAAGTTGTAGGTCGGGATGTTCCTTGCGCAGTTCATCGATAAATGTCTCTGTCTCGGGGCTGAGGTGGCTGCGCGAGGCGACACAGATGTATGGACGATTCGTGGCAGGGAGGACAGGGAGAGGCTGGGCATCTTTGAGGAGATTCGTCAGGTCCTCTTTTTCATGGACAATGGCTTTCCATGCATGTGGTTCTGGTCTCAGGCTGCCAAAGAACAATGCACCCGCCTCGTTCTCCTGGTCAGGTGCGGGTTTATAGATCACACCGAGGACGGGGGTGCCATTTTCGACGAGGGCGATATTGACGGTGAATTCACCGTTTCGTTTGATGAACTCTTTTGTTCCGTCCAAAGGATCTACGATCCACAGACGTTGCCACGTGCGTCGTACCTCGAAGGGCAAGTGGGCTCCCTCTTCGCTGAGGACGGGGATGCCTGTTGGTTCAAGCAGGCTGGTGATGCGGGCATGTGCGGCCTTGTCTGCTCGTGTCAATGGCGAGTTATCGGCCTTACGCTCAATGCCGAAATCGGCAGCAGGGTCGTCGTAGATGGCCATGATGTCGCCTCCTGCGTCGAGGGCGGCATGGATGGCAAGGGATAGAAGGGCTGTCATACTATACTATACAACAATAGGATGATCAGCTGGGCTGTCAGGATGCGTAGGAACATGCAAAGCGGATAAACCGTGGAGTAGCCTACGGCTGGTGCATCGTTGTTGGCCGTCTGGTTGGCATAGGCAAGGGCAGGAGGGTCTGTGGTGGCACCTGCTATCAGGCCCATGAGGGTAAAGTAGTTCAATTTGTAACGCAGGCGCGCGAGGGTACCTATAATAATAATTGGGATGATGGTGATGAGGAAACCTGTCCAGACGTAGGTGAGGCCATCGCCTTCGGTGACGGTGTGCCAGAATGTCGCTCCGGCTTTGATGCCGACGGAAGCGAGGAAGAGCACAAGGCCGAACTCGCGCAGCATCAGGTTGGCTGAGGTGGTGGTATAGCTTACCAGATGTGCCTTGTAGCCGAAGCGTCCAATAAGAATGGCAATGATGAGGGGGCCGCCGGCAAGACCTAACTTGACGGGTGTAGGCACGCCAGGCAGTGCAATGGGCATCATGCCGAAGATGATACCGCAGACGATGCCGATGAACAGTGCGGACAGGTTGGGGTGATCAAGACGTTTCATCTCATTGCCTAGCACACTGGCCACGCGCTGCACAGCGTCCTCTGGACCCACGCACACCACCTTGTCGCCAATCTGTATTCGCAGGTTCTGGTCGGCGAAGAGGTTCATTCCGTTGCGCAGGATGCGTGTCACGTTCACTCCATAGACAGAGCTGAAATGCAGCTGTCCGAAGGTCTTGCCGTTCACGTTGGGCTGCGTCACAAGAATATTCCTCGAGACCATCGGCACATCCTGTTCCTGCCATTCCACATGATCTACAGGGCCGATGAAGGCGGAGATGGCTTCCCAGTCGTCTTCGGCACAGGTGATGTACATTAAATCGCCCACGTTGACAATGGTGTCGCGGTTGGGGATGGTCACGTGACCTTCGTGCAGGAAGCGAGAACAGACAAAGTTGCGTCCTAAGAAGTCTCTCACTTGAAGGATGGTACGTCCGTTCAGGGCTTTGTTCTCTGCGCGGAGTGTCATGCGGTGAGGCTTGGCGTGAGGATTCTCGTTCATCTCTTTCTCAATCTGCTCGGCTTCTTTTTTCAGGCTGATGCCGCAGATGTAGCGAAGAGCGATGGTAGCACCGATGATACCCACGACACCAAGCGGATAGGCACAAGCGTAACCTGAGGCAATCTGTGGTATCTGTGCGGCACCTTTGTAGATGGAGTTGACAGCTTCTGAGGCGGCACCCAAGCCAGGGGTGTTGGTGATGGCACCGCAGAGCACGCCCGTCATCATACTGAGGTTCCAAACGTTCTCGCCGCCCTTGATGGACGGGTCGTAGAAAAGGATGAAGTAGAGGGCCAACATCGTGATGACGTTCAGCCCCACAATGCCCATTGCCAGCATGTTGGCCGTGATGCCACCCTTGGCGAAGCTCTCGAAGAAGCCAGGTCCGACCTGTAGGCCGATGCAATAGACAAAAAGGATGAGGCCAAAGTCCTGCACATAGTTGAGCACCTCCGGGGTGCCGGTGAAGCCGATGTGTCCAGCCAGGATGCCTGCAAAGAGCACGAAGGTGACACCCAGCGAAATTCCGAAAATCTTGAAGCGTCCGAGGGCAATGCCTACGGCGATGACCAACGAATAGAGCACGACAATGTGTGCTATCGAGTCGGTGTTCGTGAAAAGATTGATGAGCCAATCCATAGAAAAGAATATTGAATGATGGCGCAAAGATACATAAAATATCGGCACGTTACGCAATATTTCTTTGTTTTCTGTGCTTTCTTCGAGACTCTTTTCCGTTTTTCCACTTTTTTCTGCTATCTTTGCGCCATGATACGTGATTTCCAACTGCGTCTGCTGCCTCAGATGGCAGCCTCCGACGCCGAGATTAGACAACATGTGGCCGACGAAGGTGGGCTGAACATCCGCGATATTCGTGCACAGCGCATCCTCCGCAGAAGTATCGATGCCCGTCAGCGGCAGATCTTCGTGAACCTGACGGTACGGGTGTGGGTCAACGAGGAACCCGAAACAGAAGCTTTCCAAAGGACTGACTATCCTTGCGTTGAGAACCGCCCGTCGGTGGTTGTCGTCGGAGCTGGACCTGGAGGCTTGTTTGCCGCTTTGCGCTTGATAGAACTGGGGCTGCGTCCCATTGTCGTAGAGCGGGGCAAGGATGTTCACGAACGCAAGCGTGACATCGCCCGCATCTCGCGTGAGCATCTGGTGAATCCAGAAAGCAACTATTCTTTCGGCGAGGGCGGTGCTGGAGCCTATTCAGACGGGAAACTCTATACACGTTCCAAGAAGCGCGGGTCGGTGGAGAAAATCCTGAACGTTTTCTGCCAGCATGGTGCACAGACCTCCATTCTTGCCGATGCTCATCCTCACATCGGTACCGACCGCCTGCCACGTGTCATCGAGAATATCCGCAACACCATCCTTCAGGCTGGTGGCGAAGTACATTTCCAGACGAGGATGACCGACTTGCTCATTGAGGGCGACAAGGTCATGGGCATCGTGGCAGAAGACGTAAATGGAAGTGTCGAGTTTCATGGCCCAGTCATCCTTGCCACTGGCCATTCTGCCCGCGATGTCTATCGTTTGTTGGCGGCAAGGAATATCGAGATCGAGGCCAAGGGCATAGCCGTGGGCGTGCGTCTGGAGCACCCGTCGCAGCTGATTGATCAGATTCAGTATCATTCCCGTGAAGGCCGTGGTCGCTGGTTGCCAGCTGCCGAATACAGCTATGTTCAGCAGGTTCGCGAACGCGGTGTCTATTCGTTCTGCATGTGTCCGGGTGGCTTTGTCGTGCCGGCAGCCACAGGGCCGGAACAGGTGGTGGTGAATGGCATGAGTCCAAGTAATCGTGGTGGCAAGTGGAGCAATTCGGGCATGGTGGTCGAGATGCGTCCAGAGGATGTCCTCGCCGATGAAGGGGACAGCCTCGGTATGCTGCGCTATCAGGAGGAGTTGGAACGTCTGTGTTGGCAACAGGGCGGACGTCGGCAGACGGCACCCGCCCAGCGTATGTCAGACTTTGTCAATGGGCATCTGTCCTACGACCTGCCGGCATCGAGCTACGCGCCTGGACTCGTTTCTTCACCCTTGCATTTCTGGGTGCCGCCGTTCATTGCCGAACGCTTGCAAGAGGGCTTCCGCGTCTTTGGACGCAAGAGCCACGGCTTCCTCACGAATGAGGCGGTGGTCATCGGCGTGGAAACACGCACGTCCTCTCCTGTGCGCATTATACGAAACAACGAGACCCTCCAACACGTGCGGTTGGAAGGTCTCTATCCTTGCGGCGAAGGTGCCGGTTATGCGGGTGGCATTGTCAGCGCGGCCATAGACGGCGAACGCTGTGCCGAAGCCTGTGCCGAGATGATGAAAGGCTTCTCGGTTTGAAGACTTTTACTGCGAATCTTTGTTCTCATCAGCTGGAGCCTGTTCGATGAGTTCCATGAATTCGTCGAGCTTCGGCGTGATGATGATTTGTGTACGGCGGTTACGCTGACGGCCCAGCTCGGTGTCGTTGGTCATGATGGGGTTGTACTCACCACGGCTACCGGCTGTCAGGCGCTTCGGCTCAACGCCATACTTGTTCTGCAGCTCCTGGACGACGCTGGAGGCACGCAGGGCAGCCAGATCCCAGTTGTTACGGATGTTGGGCTTCGAGATGGGCACGTTGTCGGTGTTACCCTCGATGAGCACGTCATAGTCCTTGTAGTCCTTGATAATCTTGGCAATCTTCGAGAGCGTTTCAGAAGCACGCTCGTTGATTTCATAGCTGCCGCTCTTGTAAAGCATGTTGTCGGCCAGTGACACATAGACGACACCCTTCAGCACCTGTACGTTGACCTCCTTGGTCTCTTCACGTGTGAGGGAGCGGGTCAGGTTCTCTGTCAGCGTGCGGTTCAGGCTGTCGCTGCGGTCCTTGGCTTCGATGAGGTGCTTGATGAAGCGGTTGCTCTCATTGATTTGATCCACGAGCTTGTTGATGTTGATGCCCCCTGTGGCATTGGCGGCGATACTGTTGTCGAGGGTCTTCTTCAGCTCATTGTAGCGCTTTGTCCATTCGTCCTTTTCTCTCTGGGCATCATCCAAACGGGTGGCGAGGCCACTGGCATTGGTCTGGGAGGTCGCCAGCTCCACTTTCGTAGCGTGCTGCTGGTTCTGGAGTTCAGCATACTCTTTCTTGAGCTTGTTGTTTTCTTCTTGCAAGGCAGCATATTGCTTCTTGCTGACGCAGGAGGTCATCAGAACACCTGCGGTGAGGAGAATCAGAATCTTTTTCATCGTTTACTATTTCTTTTAAGTGATGTAAGCATTAAAAGTGTTTTCAATCTATTCGACACTTTCTTGGCAATAAGGTTTAAACAATTGTTGGTGTCTTTCCCGCTGCAAAGGAAAGCTTTTCTACAGAACTGACCAAAAAAATCTACGTTATTTATCTTAAATCAAGTTAAAAGGCACAAAAGAGGCGTTGAAACTCATCAAAAAGGCATACCTTTGGCCACATTTAAACGAATAATCGTGATGAAAAAATGCAAGTTTGTTGCGCTCCTGCTGTTTGCAGGTGCCGCACAGATGACGGCGGCAGATGTCGTCGAACTGACACAAACCGAAGTGAACAACCTCTATAAAACGGTCAACCGTGCAACCGTGAGCGTTCACGATCCTTCGGTCGTCCATACCTCGGGTTCCACCTATTATATTATAGGGACTCACAGGGGTTGGGCACGTTCAAACGACAACCTCATCAGCTGGCAGGGCTTGGACAACAGGAATCTTTTCGGAACCGTGAACGCCAGCGGGAAAGTGGTGGTGGCTGATTACGCTCAAGCCTTCTCCGACAACCAGACGAAGAAAGTCAAGGCGCTGGTGAACGGCACCGTGCAGGAAGTGGACTTCGGACCTTTTGACGCTAAGGCGTGGGCGCAGGCCGACGACGCTCAATGGGATATCGGCGGCAACCTCTGGGCTCCTGACCTCATCTATAATCCCACGATGAAGAAATGGTGCATGTACATGAGTGTCAACGGCAATACCTGGAACTCCGTCATCGTCCTGCTGACCGCCAGCTCCATCACAGGACCGTATGTCTATCAAGGCCCCGTTACCTTCTCTGGCTTCCTCAATACCACCAATGCAGCCATCAACTGGAAGAAAACCGACCTCGAACTGGCCATCGGCAAACAGGCTACCTTGCCCGACCGTTATAACCGAGGCGGTGAATGGGGAACATACTGGCCCAACAACATCGACCCCTGTGTGTTCTTCGACGACGAAGGGCAACTGTGGATGAGCTACGGCTCGTGGAGCGGCGGCATCTTCCTGTTGAAGCTTGATAAGGAAACAGGCCTGCGCGACTACACCGTCACTTATCCCGTCCAAAACGACTCCAAGGGACGTGCCGTCACCGACCCCTACTATGGTCGCCGCATTGCCGGTGGCTACTACAGCAGCGGCGAAGCTTCCTACATCCAGAAAATCGGAAAGTACTATTATCTGTTCCTTTCTTATGGCTATCTTGATTCCACCGGCGGTTACGAGGTGGCCATCTTCCGTAGCGAGAAACTCGAAGGGCCCTATCTCGATGCGGCTGGCCTCGATGCCTTCTACAATGGCCGCTACTGGCTCAACTACGGACCGAACCAGCAGACGACGGGTGGAATGCGACCCTTCGGTGCCTATGCCGATTGGGGCTTCATGACCGTGGGCGAGTTGGCACAGGGCCACAACAGCGCCATCGTCGATGATCAGGGCCGTGCCTTCATCGTCTATCACACCCGTTTCAACAACGGCGGCGAAGGCCATCAGGTGCGCGTCCACCAGCTTTTCCAGAACAAGGACGGATGGCTCTGTGCAGCTCCGTTCCAGTTTGACGGTGAAGAAGATACCGACCAGACCTTGGCCGCCGGATGCCGCTACACCAAGGAGCAGATTGTCGGCGACTATGATGTCCTCATCCACCGCTACCGCCTCGACCACGAGAACCGCGAAGTCGTCACGCCCATCCATCTGACCTTGACCGATAAGGGGAGGGTGACCGGCGATCTGTCCGGCACTTGGTCGATGACCGATGGCACCGCCTACATCCGCCTGACTGTGGACAAGGTGACATACGACGGCGTGGTCGTTCAGCAACAAATCGACGGCACCACCATGAAAGCCATCTGCTTCACTGCCACCGCCACCTCCGGCGTCAGCATCTGGGGTTACAAGGCTGAGCCGCAATATGCCATTGCCTATACTGCCAGTCAATATACCATTCCCGTGCGGGCCAATCAGAGTATCAGCAAGAACCTCAACCTCTTCGGGAAAGGGTATTTCGGTGCCGCGATAGAATGGGAGAGCTCTGTGCCCAGCGTCATCTCGAATACAGGCAAGTACTGCCCGGCAGACACCGCCACTCGCGTGACACTCACTTGCCGCATCAAAGCCGAGAACTATGTTTTCGAACGTTCCTTTAACGTCACCGCCCAGAAGGCGACGGAGCTCACCGGCGACTATCGTTCAGGAATCGTTGCTTACTACGACTTCGACGAAAAACCCACGTCCAACCTCTATGAAGAGAGCCAGCGGGCCACCTACAGCCGCGTGGGTTCTGGCACGGCACCCGTGTTGGAGGAAGACTTGGCACGCTTCGGCCAGGTGGTTCACGTCTTTGGTGGTGAGCAGAAGAACAGCAGCTACGTCCGTTTCCCCAATCCCCTGCAAGGACGCACCAACCTCGACGGGTTCACCATCGCCACATGGGTCAACCGTGCCGACGAAGACCTGTGGAACGGATTGCTGACATTCACCGACAAGATGGGCAACCTCACGTCGGCCATCACCCAGCGTCTCTTCCTCACGGGCAACGGCTACATCGGTTTCTCCGCTGGCGACGATTTCTTCGACATCAACCGTCCGAACGACGCTGGCACCAACGCCACTCAGTTCATCCCCGTCGGCAACTGGTCATTCGTCGTCCTCACCGTGTCTGCCTCGGACGGTGTGAGCCTTTATGTCGATCAGACAAAGAAGACCCACAAGACCTTTGTCTCCAGCGCCGGTTCAGGTTCCACGGCAACGGCCTCGGCCAAGCTCTTTGACTACCAGAAGGTGCTCGACTTCATATCCACGGCGGGCTATATGCAACTCGGCGTCGGTTCGCCGTGGGGTTCGGCTGAAGCGTGGTTCGACGACCTCTTGATTTATGACCGTGCCCTCTCTGCCAGCGATGTCCGTGCCCTCAACACGATGGCGAACCGTGTTGCCGACTTCGGACCTGAAGGCAACACGGGCATTGCCGACAACAAATCAATCATCCTGGGACGACCGCAAGGCACTTTTGACCTTCTCGGACGGCCAGTAAGCCGTAAATCCCCAGGACTCTACATCATCAACGGTCGCAAGATGGTGGTGAAAGAGTGAGCGTCATCCGAACAGGGCGCGGAAGGCATCTTCGACGCGACGGCACGGAGTAATCGTGATGTGAAAGTCGTGCGGGTTGATGGCTTTCAGGTTGGCGGCAGGAATCAAGATACGTTTGAATCCCAACTTTTGTGCCTCGGCCACCCTTTGCTCAATGCGGCTGACGGGACGGATTTCGCCCGAGAGACCCACTTCTCCGCAGAGTGCCGTATCTGCCTCTATGGCCGTATCGACATTGGAACTGAGGATGGCCGCGATGACGCCGAGGTCGATGGCGGGATCTGTCACGCGCAGGCCGCCTGCAATATTCAGGAACACATCTTTTTGTGCCAGCTTGAAGCCGACGCGCTTCTCCAGCACCGCCAGCAGCATGTTCAGCCGGCGGTAGTCGAAACCGTTGGCCGAACGTTGGGCAGTGCCGTAAGCTGCAGTGCTCACCAGCGCCTGCGTCTCGATGAGGAAAGGTCTCACGCCTTCGATGGCGGCGGCAATGGCGATGCCGCTGAGGCCGTCTTGGTTGTCGGTCAACAACAATTCAGAGGGATTGGCCACGGGACGCAAGCCGTCGGCACGCATTTCATAGATGCCCAGCTCAGACGTACTGCCGAAACGGTTCTTCTGTGCGCGCAGGATGCGGTAGAGGTAATGCTGGTCGCCCTCGAACTGCAACACGGTATCGACGATATGTTCCAGCACCTTCGGCCCGGCGATGGTGCCTTCCTTGTTGATGTGTCCGATGAGGATGGTGCTCGGCCCCCCGCTCTTCGCATGTTTCAACAGGGCTGCGGCGCATTCGCGAATCTGCGAGAGGCTGCCCGGTGAACTTTCCACCGTTTCCGTGCTGACGGTTTGGATGCTGTCAATGACGACCAAGTCTGGGTGCTCTGCCTCGATATGCTGGAAGATGTTTTCGAGCGACGTGTCGCAGACAACCAACAGCCCCTCCCCAGCCCCTCCCCGAGGAGGGACGTCCAAACTGGTTGTCATCCTCTCAGATCCCCCCTCCCCAGGGAGGGGCTGGGAGTGGGCTTTTAATCTTTCCGCCCTCAGTTTCAGCTGCCTCGCGCTTTCTTCGCCGCTCACATACAGCACTTTCTTGTCCGACAGGCGCAACACCGTTTGCAAGATGAGCGTACTCTTGCCAATGCCGGGCTCGCCGCCCAACAACACGAGGCTACCGGGCACCAGGCCACCGCCGAGGACGCGGTTCAGCTCCTCGTCGTGCATATCCATACGAGGCTCCTCGTCGGCACGGATCTCTGAGAGGGGGATGGGCGACGACTCCTTTCTCCCGATGTCGGGGAGGGGTAGGGGGCTGGCCGCCTTGATTCTGATCTCCTTGAACGTATTCCACTGCCCGCAGCTGGGGCACTTGCCCAACCACTTCGAGCTCTCTTGTCCGCAGTTGTCGCAGACATACATTACCTTGTCCTTTGCCATTCAACAGATGTTCGAAAAGAGGGTTTCATGAACGTTTCTGGCTGCGAAGATAAGCATTATTTCCCGAACCAACCGCAAGACACACCCATTTTTTTGTTCATGCTCCCGTACAATGAACACACTCTACGCCTTCCGGCCACCTCCATCCACTTACATGGCTCAAGTTCCGGATGTATGAATACGCAGCAACGAAGCGCCCCAGCGGGACAGCAAACAGTCAGCCAAGGGCATCTCCCTGGGTGATAATCAATAGGTTATATTTCGCCCTGTAAGGGCAAAAGCATAAAAATATACTTTTTGAAGTGGACTCAATAAATATATAATCCAATGAATAATTCGCGCTAAATGCATTTCCATTTGCCTGAAATAGAATCTGTTGGCGATATCAAGCCCAAAGTTCATGAATCATTTAGGTTCAATTACATGGGATATTAGGAAAAATCCCTCAATCCCTCACCATTCCCGTTAATCGTCTTAACAACAGTGGTTTACAGGTGAGGGATTGGTGAGGGATTGGTGAGGGATGGTGAGGGTTTTCTTCATCGAAAGTCAAAAACGATTCAAGTTTCGCAAGAATGAACAAACAGCAATGAAATGCCCTAAAAGGGCAGTGAGCAGTCTGCCTAGGGCAGCCGCACTGGGTATTGAACGACGCATAAATAGTCGCCCTGTGCTCTGCCCAAAGGGACGCTCCATACTTTGAGAAGGGGCAAAAGCATATCGTCATCATAATGCTTTTGCCTTTCTAGGGCGGATTTTCCCTTCCACGTTGTACCCAGGGCCGTGCCCTGGGCTATGTGCTTATTGGCCTTTCTTTTTTTTTTATCGGACACCAATCCTATTATTTACGATAAATTATGGTAATTCGTGTCTTTAATGAAGATGATTCGCGTTAATAGCTTCATGTTCAATGATTTCTCTTTTTTTAGCGTACACCAATCCTATTATTTACGACAAATTATGGTAATTCGTGTCTTTAATGAAGATGATTCGCGTTAATAGCTTCATGTTCAATGATTTCTTTTCTTCTTGCCCGGCATCCCTCACCATCCCTCACCAATCCCTCACCCATCCCTCACCTGCAAACGTCTGACTAACAATGAGATTGCTTTCATGGTGAGGGATTGAGGGATTTTTTGCTGAAAATCCATGGGAGAGCCGAGAAAGCAGGTGTTGCTTCCTCTTCTGTCCTGAACGTTTAAACCTTCTGCCTCGAACGTGTACACCTTCCTTCGCTCATGCACATACATTCGCCGTCAATGTACGCATAAACAGACCCTTACGGCAAAGAAAAACAGAAAAATTAGTAGCTTTAACAAACTTTAAATAGAAGATGATAATCCATATATGTTTTTTCTGTACCTTTGCGCCCGATTTTGAGAAAACCAATTTAAATAACAATAACTTAATCACAACATGAAGAAATTTCTACTTCTTTTATGCACCCTGCTGGGAACAGTGGGGGCATGGGCTACGGTCACTCAGCCGACGTTGACGACTGATCCGAACAATCCTACGTATTATGTCATTAAGAATTTCCGTTCTGGCAAGTATGCAAATTATGTAAATGCCAGCACACAAATGACTCAGGAGGCTACCGCTTCCCTAAACACTCTTTGGTATTTCGTGGAGAATGGCAGTGGCGTCAGCATTGTTCCTGCCGCTGACCCGACAGTTAAATTGGCTACAGTTTCCAGTGCTACTGCAGATGGTGCCGTTTGGTATGTAGCGGAGAATAAAATCAACAAGGGTTATTTTGCCATTAGTCTTAACAGTGGTCAGAACTCCAACTGCTGGGATGCGAATTCTGCAGGTACTCTGGTTGGAACTTGGCAACCTTCAACTACTGACTATGCAGGCACCTCATGGGTTATCGCAGAGACGGTTGTGACCAAGGCAGATATCGATGGCAGTACGCTCTCTACAGCGCTTTCAAATTCGTCATTTGCTATTCAGAAGGCCGAAGCCATTGCACGTTTAGGTGCCCTCTCTTCACTCGCCGTATATACGGATGCTAATTTAACAGCCGCTCGCAATGCTTCTGACGCTTCTGCCTTGAATACTGCTCTTGAGGCTTTCAATACTAATTTAGTCATGCTTTGCCGTAGCAATAAGTATCTGAATGTCGGTGAATCTGGCGGCTCGTTTGAGACGACACAATCAGTTATCCAACTCGTTTCAGCTGGTGGTGGCGCTTTCTATCTGAAAGGTAAATCATCTGAGAAATATCTGGGATCAGTTGCAGCGAGCACAGCCATTGGTTCTGATGATACCCCGACCACAGCATTCTATTTCGAACCATGGAATGGATATACGGTGGCTCATCCCACGAATACTTCTTATTATGATTACCAGTATATCCACAATGGTGGCAGTGGTTGTGTCGGTTGGAACCCTGCTGAAGTCAATACACAATTTACCATCTCAGAACCTTTCCTCACAGGTATTTCGGAAGTCAACGCTAACAAGGCCTATTACATCACCACTGCAGATCGTGGTGCATGGATGGTTGAAAATAGCGGAACAGCCGTTACTTCAACGACTAAAGCTGGCTTTGCTCCTATGAAGGCAGATCCCAAACAACAGTTCGCTTTCATCGCCCACAACAATAACTATTATCTTTACAGTGTCAGCGCTAAGAAGTTTGTCAGCAAGTCTGGAAGCTATACAACCCTAACGGATATCGCCGGTGATAATGTATCCTTGTTGGCTACAACCAACACCGGTTATCCTACTGTTGTGGCTTTCCAAGACGGAGCCTATCAAGGTGCTGTTTCCAATAACTATACTCCTGCTGTAATCACGTTCTGGAATGATTTGAATGACGGCGGTAACCAAGCTATAATCGCCGAGGTAGCAGACTTCGATCCGACTGAGGCCTTGGAGACCTTTAATACTACTGTAGATGTAACATACGAAGTTCGTGATGGTGAAACATTGATTGCAAGTGAAGTTGTCACTCAAGCAAAGAACTCTGCCGTTGCTGTTCCAGCATCGTTGCTCACCCAGACATTTGTCTATGACTACACTCCGAGTGGATCTATTGGAACAACCGATTGCACCATCACTGTCGCTCGCACAATAAAGAGTGGTGTGATTACTTCTTTGTCAGGCTTGAGCAATAGCAAGGCATATAGATTGGTAACAGAGCGCGGTACTTTCACCACGGATAACGGTGAATTAGCAAACACCGCGAAGAGTGGTTCGAGCTATACCATATATAACTTCGCCATCGTGTATTACGATGGGACGGATGACAATACAGATAACGGACATTATTATCTTTGGAGTGTACAGGATAGCAGGTTTGTTGCTGGCAGCGGAACAGCTTTGACCGAAACTCCTACAGCTATTACATTGAATGCTTTGACAGGACCTTTGTTCAAGTTCCAGTGTGGTTCCAATTATATGAACTGTAATGCTAATGGATGTAGTTTCGGATCTTGGAGCACGACAGACGCAGGTAACTCAGTTGCCATCATCGAGGCTGCAGATTTCGACCCCACTCCGGTCATCAATGCTATTACTAATGTTGCGTCTAGCGTAGTGGCTAACATCAAGCCCTTCTTCGATGCTGCTGGCAGTGACTTGTTCCAGCTGAAATCATCTGTCGCTTCGGCATACAATGAAACATACACGGCAGCTCTGACAATGTGCAGCACAGCCACTTATGATGAGTTGTTGGCAGTTGTGAGCAATGCTGATAACTTCAATCTTCCCCAAGCTGGCAAGTTCTATCTCGTGAAGAACAACTATAATGGTAAGTATATGCGCGCAACGGCCAGCGGCGTAGGCAATGTGAAGGCTGATTTGACAGCCGAAGAAGCAGCCAAGGATGCTTCGGCACATTTCACCTTCGTGGAAAACGCTTCTCATCTTTATATGAGTACTCAAGGAGTTTATCTCAATTGGGTTTGGGGAAGGACAGCTGGATATGAAGCACAGATAAGTACATCTTTCGACAAGTATGTTCACTTCGCTGTTCCCGCTCCTGGCGTAGGTGCATTCTCCATTGCATACGGAAATGGTGTGGACAGTTATGCTGGTTATCTGGGCGCTGGATTCTATACCCTTAAGGATACAGAAACGAAAGTCGTTGCAGGTAGTCCCACAGACCAGACCCATGAAATGGCCCAGTGGACTTTCGAGGAAGTGTCAACCTTGGGCATCACGCTCAATGGTCCTGTCGATGGTAAATACTATGCTACCCTCTGCGTGCCCTTCGACATCACGGCGCTCGACGGCGCAACTGCTTACACACTGGCTAAGGTTGGAACGACGTTGAATACTACGGAGATTAATTCGATTCCTGCCGGTACGCCTGTACTGCTTGAGGGTACAGCAGCTTCTGCCACTGCTACCATCGCCGCCGCCGCTTCTACTACTATTTCTACAAGTACTGCTCTGACAGGTCAGTACTTTGCTTCAGCCTTCGATGGCGCAACGAACTACACGCTCGGAACCGACGATTCCAAGATCGGTTTCTTCCATTGGGATGGCACAACGCTGGCTGCGAACCGTGCATATATCGCCGGTGGCAGCAATGTCAAAGGCTTCTATCTGAATTTCGATGAAGCGGATAAGATTAGTGAAATCGCTGGTGCAGCAAATGAAGGTGAGATCTATAACCTCGCAGGTCAGCGCTTGAACAAGCTGCAGCGTGGCGTGAACATCGTCAACGGTAAGAAAGTGCTCGTCAAATAATCATAGGTAACTGATTTTATGTCTTGAATTCGTGGATGCATTCGTGTCTCGAATTCATGTAAAAAGAGAACAAAAGGTTTATCCACGAATTCAAGACATCCATTACATCATCTATTCAAGACATCAATATTAATCAATGCATACAACAATGAAAAAGATATATCAAACACCAGAGTTGCAAATCACCGAGTTGCAGATGCAGGACGGCATCCTGCTTGGTTTGTCCGAGACCGAGGTCGAAGGGAGTAAGGGTGGCTGGGTCAAGGAAGACCGTGGCTCAGCTCGTGGTTCCCAGGCCAACTACAACGTTTGGGACGAAGACTGGAGCAAGTAAGTTTAGCTTCATCATTACATAGTCATATTTTGAGGAGGCCGGGCTGTAAAGTCCGGCCTTCTTTCGATTTGGGAAAAGGTGACTATGTGATGCCGTATTCGTCAAGAACCCATCTGCTTTCTGCTGTTCGTTGGCGATAAATCTTCTTTTTTGAATCTTTCTTTGGTCGCAATAAGAAAAATGTTGTACCTTTGCGCATGAAAAAATGATAACGACAACGAAAACATGAAAAAGAAGACAATGATTGTGGTGGCGGTGCTGACGTTGGTGCTGTTGCTGGGTGCATTGGTTTATCTGGTTTTCTCCCTGAAGGCGAGTAACGAGCAGAACCAGCAGATGCTGGAACTGGCCGAGATGGACAAGCTGGAGATGCAGAACGAATATGAGAGCTTTGCACGCCAGTATAACGAGATGAAGACGCAGGTGAACAACGACTCGCTGATGGCTCAGCTGGAACAGGAACAGCAACGCACACAGGAGTTGCTCGAAGAGCTGCAACGGACGAAGGCTGCCGATGCCGCAGAGATTACCCGCCTGAAGAAGGAACTGGCCTCGATGCGCCAGGTGCTGAAGAGCTTCGTGGCCGAGATAGACTCGCTGAACCGCCTGAACGAACGGTTGGAGAGTGAGAATGAGGACCTGCGCCAGCAGCGTCAGCAGCAGCAACAAAGGATTACCACACTGTCCGAGGAGAAGGAATCGCTCTCAGACAAGGTGGCCATTGCCAGTCAGCTGGATGCAACGGGCATCTACGTGAAGGCACTGAACAAACGCGGAAAGGAAGCGAAGAAGGTGGCTGACGTGAAGAAGTTCCAGATTGGATTCGCCATCTCGCGCAACGTCACGGCGGCAGCAGGAAACCGCACGGTTTACGTCCGCATCCTCAAGCCCACGGCTGAGGTGCTCGACGGGGGCGGGACGTTCGCTTTTGAGAACCGCACCCTGCCCTACAGCATCCGCAAGGACATCGAGTACAACGGCGAGGAAACGCCCGTCACCGTCTATTGGGACGTGAACGAGATGCTCGTCGCCGGACAATACCGCGTTCAGATTTTCGCCGACGGAAAGAATATCGGAGGGGGAAGCATCAGTTTTGAGAAATAGAGGAAGCCTCGTGTTTAAAGTTTAAGGTTTAAAGTTTAATGAGGAATGTATTTCAGCAGTGAACACTTTGCATATCGTAAACTTGTTGTTTACCAGCACGCAAGAGCTTTCAACAAGGCTGTCTATATATTACAAAAGAAGTTCCCTGTTGAAGAACGTTTTGCGTTGTGCGATCAAATGCGCAGGGCTGCCTCATCAATACCCTCAAACATAGCCGAGAGTTCTGGACGAATCTCAAAAAAAGAAAAGCTTCGCTTCATTGAATATGCCCAAGGTTCTCTTTCTGAGACGATGAGTCAGTTGGAACTATCCTATGATGTAGGCTATATCACACAAGAGGAACTTGACTCAATGGACGATCAGGCATCGAATATTCAAAAGATGTTGTCGGGTCTCTATAAATCTTATTTAGAATAGAAGCTTAAGCATTAAACATTTCACATTAAACTTTAAACATTAATCTTTAAACTAAGAATAAATGGAAGCAGTATTCTCTTACATCATCAGTCTCGGTGCATCGGTCATGATGCCCATCCTGTTCACCATCATCGGCCTGTGCATCGGCCTGAAGTTCGGCAAGGCGCTGCAGAGCGGCCTCTATGTGGGCGTTGGTTTCGTCGGTCTGGGAATCGTCACGGCGCTGTTGACCACGAACTTCAACGGTCCGCTGACGAACATCTCCGACATCTACCATCTTCAGCTGAATATCTTCGACATGGGCTGGCCTGCAGCTGCTGCCGTGGCCTACAACACCGCCGTCGGAGCCCTCATCATCCCCATCTGCCTGGGCGTGAACTTCCTGATGGTTCTCACCAAGACCACGCGCACCGTGAACATCGACCTCTGGAACTACTGGCACTTCGCCTTCATCGGCGCTGTGGTGTATTTCGTGCAGGGTCAGAGCCTCGGATGGGGCTACTTCGCCGCCATCACGTGCTATATGTTCACCCTCGTCATGGCCGACCTGACTGCCGAGAAGTTCCAGAAGCACTACGACTTGGAAGGCATTAGCATCCCGCAGCCTTTCTGCCAGAGCTTCGTGCCTTTTGCCATCGGTATCAACTGGCTGCTGGATAAGATTCCAGGCTTCTCCAAGCTCGACATCGACGCCGAAGGACTGAAGAAGAAGTTCGGCGTGCTGGGCGAACCCCTCATCCTCGGCGTCATCGTGGGAGCGCTCATCGGTGCTCTCAGCGTGAAGGAATGGAACAGCGATGCTGCCAAGACCATCCTCTCACTGGGCGTCATCATGGGCGCCGTGATGGAACTCATCCCCCGCATCACCAAGCTGTTCATCGACGGTCTGCTGCCCATCAGCCAGAAGACCAAGGAAGTGGTGGAGCAGAAGTTCAATGGCAAGAAGGTGCACATAGGCATGTCGCCCGCCCTCGTCATCGGTCATCCCACCACGCTGGTGGTCTCGTTGCTGCTCATCCCCACGGTGCTGTTCCTGGCCGTCATCCTGCCTGGCAACCAGTTCCTGCCATTGGCTTCGCTGGCCGGCATGTTCTACCTCTTCCCCATGGTGCTGCCCATCACGAAGAACAATGTTGTCAAGACCTTCATCATCGGTCTCGTGGCTCTCATCTTCGGTCTGTACTTCGTCACGGACATGAGCGCAGACTTCACGGCTGCTGCCAACTCCGTCTATGCTGCTACTCAGGACGCCGCAGCACGCGTTCCCGACGGTTTCCTGGCCGGTGCCCTCGACTTCTGCTCCTCGCTCATCGGATGGGTTATCTTCCGCGCCTGCAAGAGCCTCGACTACATCGGCATGGGACTCCTCTCCGGCTTCACGGTGGTCATGATGTTCATCAACCGCAGACGAATTATTGCTGACGAGAAAAGGGCATAAGACAATGATAACACGCAAATTATACACACTGCTGATAGTTGTGCTAATGCTTCTTGTTACCCAAGGAGTAAGGGCACAAACAGAGTGTTTTATTTTTGGAGATGTTAATCAGACCATTATCAAGGGGCTAACGGAAGAAGGTATGGCTGCTATTGAGCTGACTATTCCAGGCTCGGTTGAACTAGTTAAGGCTGGTGCCTTCGCCTATGCCAGCTCAACATTGACCGACCTCACCGTTGACGGCGGTAATCCTGAGTTTGAGAGCGATGTGCTGAGCGCTGTTAAGTTCTCGCTGAAAACCATCAATGTTGGTAATGGTATGACGGCAACTAACATTAAGACCATGCTGGCCACACTTGGTGCCAGGGAAGCCTTGGAAACGGTTGTTATCGAAGGATTTGTTGGTACTTCTGATGTCGTTTGGGATGATATGACAAACGAACTTACATCGGCAGTCCATGTAATCCTGCCAGCAACTTTGGTAAACTACCAAGAGTTCGGTAATGCAAAAGTCTATGGTCGCTTCACTATCAATGGCGAGCTGGCCACAACCTGCGTTAATGCCTCATTTGTAGATGTTGATGATGGTTCCAACTTTCTGTTCTATATTCCGATCTCAGTGGAGGATGAGAATCGAATCAAGATTCAGCGAGTAAAATACATACAAGGACGCAAAGGTGTGATGATTCATAACACAACTGGAACTGCCGTCAATGCTGATCTGTTATTAGATGACGGAACAGATTCGACTCGCCGAAAGCAAGACAACGAAACATACCAGAGCAACATGCTTGTCGGCGTGACATCCCCCACAACTATCGGAGCTACCGATGGCAACAACACCAACCTCATCCTTTATCAAGGAGCCTTCCACCCCATTTCCGGCGGCACGATTCCCGCCAATCGCGCTTACCTTCAAATTCCAACTAATGTATGGGATACAATGAACGTGAGGCAATTGACATTCAACTTCGATGATTTAGAAACGGGCATTGATATTGTCACAGAGGACATAAATGTCACTGGCATTTACGATCTCACAGGCCGTAAGGTCTCTATACCTCGAAAAGGCGTTTATATCCGCAATGGCCGAAAGTCTTTCATCAAGTAACAAGACGAACTTATGCTAAAGAAACAGTATATGAAGCCTGGTTGCAGCGTCATCGAAGTCTGCACACACATTATATGCGCCTCTGGCTCTAACACCTACGACGCACAGTCAGAGAGTGGTCTCATCAGAACCAGCACCACGAAAGTGGATGCCTCTCAGGCAGAAGTAAAGCAGAGTGGCAATGTCAAATGGGACAACTGGGAGTAATTCAACAAACACAACATCTATATGAAAACACTTACTAACTACCAAAGACCGTGGACGTGGTTCCTTTTCGCTATGCTGTCCACTTTATGTATGCCTCTTCAGGCGTCCGATTGGATGAAGAACTCCGGCAAGTTCTACATGAGCAACAGCAAGGATCATGTGACGTTCAACGTGTTCCTATGCGACCTCGATGGCAAAAACACCTACGCCAAGTCGGACGGCTACATCTATGCCCTGAACAGCGCGGGACAGAAACTCGCCCTGATAGACATCTGGTACATCGAAGAGGGCGATGACTCCAACCCCTTCGGCAAGGTACGGGCCCGTGTGGACATCAGTAACTCTCGGGCCTGGTTCACCAATAGCTACGGCGGTGTAGAGCAGCAACTCAGTTTTAATTCGAAAGACTACCTGATTACCAAGTGGGGCGGTGACAACCACTACTGCACCCCAGCCATTGACTACTACTACCCGGCATCTATGGCAGGCAAGTCGTGGACGTTCTACTATCGATATAAACACAGCAATGGCACTTCCTATACCATGACCTTGGGCAGTGCCACGTTGAACAGCACCATGGGTTACAGCCACTTCAACTCCAAGGACTACCAGGCCGAGCGCACCGGACCCGACAAGATCAAGTTCACCGTGCCCAAGCTGCCCGATGACGTGAGCCAGAAACTCAGCGACTTCCATACACATGAGGGGTCGTACAAGGTGACTTTCACCTACAAAAAGCACGACAACACCACGGAGACGCAGACCGAGACCTTCAGTTGCGAGAAGCTGCAGAAGAAGGCATATACCATTACCATTCCCGAGACTGTGGGCAACCCCAAGCAGATTGACATGAAGGTGGAGGCCACCGACCGTCTGAAGGACGATGGCAATGGCAGTTACTGGAAAGACTCCTATACCTATACCACGACCAATGTATTCCAGGTGGTGCCCGTCCCCAGCTTGCTGCGCATGGACTACCGGCAGTTCGACAAGATGGTTGACCTGTCGTGGAACGCCTATACCACCAGCGACAATATGCTGACGTGCATTCCCTACATTTACCGCATGGAGACCGACGAGAACGGCAAGCCCCTCGGTGCGGGCACATGGAGCCGTCGCGGCAAGATCAACAGTCCTGGCAGCAACCAGTCGTTGAGCTACAGCGACAACGGAGTACAGCAAGAGAGCCACTATAAATATATGGTAGTGAACGTGCCCAAGGACTGGGAGAACAATGGCATCAGTTCATCTGCGCTGAACAACCCTGACGAGGCACTGCTGAAGCAGCTGGGCTGCGTGGAGTCAGACGTGCTGCACACCAAGCCCACCGTGAGCATCTATTCCTTGGAGCAGGACACGACGGTGAAGGACCGTGTGAGGTTGTTGTGGCAGTATTCGCGCGTACCCACCACGTCCTCTACCGTGAAATTTCAGGTGATGCGCCGTACCTCTGCCGACCTGGAGTGGAGCGAGTATGGCAATGTCACCGGCGATGCCGCCCCCAGTGCCGGCACGAAGCTGTCGTTCACCGACGCCAACCTGCCCAATTCCAAGGTGCGCTATCAATATATGGTGCGACTGTCGCTCAATGAGGGACGTTCCTTGTTCCAGAGCGATCCGCTCACGGCCGGAATGCTTGATGGTTCATCGGTGAAGAGCTTCAGCGCTACCAAAGGCACCCATGAGGGCACAGTACGCCTGACGTGGGAGGCTCAACAGTCAGGCACCGACAACACCACTTACGTTATCTCACGCCGCTATGTGGATAGCGAGGACGATTTCATCCAGATCAATACCACCAGCGGCACGGCCGGACTCTACACCTACGAGGACAACACCGTGCAGCCCGGCTACTACTACGAGTACAAAATAGAAGTCTATTCCGGTGCGCTCGTCCAGAACGCCCTTCATGACGTGGGATTCTGTCAGGCTCGCGGTGTCGTGTCGGGTCGCATCACCTTCGGCAGTGGAGCATCGGTTGACAATGTGCGTCTGACACTCCGTGGCTCGGGCGACGGCGATAACATGGTCAGCGGTCTCTCCAAGCGCATCGACGGTGCCTCGACGGGTATCGTATGGAATGCCGACGAGGAGGCGGTTGCCAAGGTGTTCGGCAATGACAAGTACTTCTCCGTGCAGTTGTTCGTCCGTCCCGACGACGGTCTCAGCCCGGGAACCGTCATCGGCGAGATACCAGGTGTGGGCCAACTGCAGGTGGGGAGCAAGAGCGATGCTGGCTACAAGTTGATGATTACCAGGATCTATAGTAGCAGTACCGTGTATTCTACCATGCGTAACCTGCGTGCTATTTACTATTCACCCGATGTGAAAACCATCACTTATAGTGAGGCACTCCAGGCTAATTTGTACCCATCGAGCGTGGGCACATCCATTATTGAACAGTGGCGGAACGACGGCTACCACTCTTTCCGCTATTCTGGCAACAGTGCTACAAGACCCAGGACCGAATGGTATCTTTTCTACAAAGACGTGCCGCTCACCCGGCCCTTGAGTATCAACAAGACCACACGTATGAGCTACGACACAGAGTTGTCGATCCCCATCGGCTCCTATTCGCTGCTGACCGTGAACCGTTCTGGCGGAAATCTGACGGTCGCTGTGGATGACCGGATTTCACAGACGCAGACTCCTGTGGGCACGCCTATTGTTGAAGAAAGCTCCAACTTTAATGACCTGCCTGAGTTGGCCGAGCTCAACTGCAAAATATATAACGATCTGCTCTACACCTACGACGGCGACTTGGCCAACACCACAAAGACAGAAGAGGACGAACAGTTTATTGTATCCTCTTCCATAGACCGATTTGGAACTAACGGCACCCCTGTTGACGGAGGAGGCACTGTACCCCGTGCATTCTCTGTAGGCGGTGGCACAGGCGTCACCGAGGAACAAGCCTTCCACGGCAACATCACCGAGGTGCGCGTCTTCGACCACGTTTTGACGGAAACTGAAATGGCGGCCTACGCTGACCGTGTGCTGAACGGTCGCGAGAAGGGCTTGAAACTCTACTGGCCGATGGACGATGGCCTCGCCCGCTACGTGTTCGATGCCTCCTATTCCAACGACATGCCCAACAGCCGCCATGCCGTGGTGGGCAGCAATATCAGTGTGTCGAACATCATCCCCGTGGATGACCGGCTGTCACGCTATGCCGTCACCGATGCCAACGGCGAATACATCCTCCGCGGCATACCCTTCGTGGGGTCGGGTTCCACCTATACCGTGACACCCACCCGGGGCATCCACGAGTTCTCACCCACATCCAGGAACGGATTCATCGGCAGCGGCAACCTGACACTCAACAGCTATGACTTCACCGACGTGTCATCGTTCCCTGTGAAAGGAAAGATCACTTATCTCAACACCAACATCCCTGCTGACAGCATACAGTTCAAGATCGATGGCACCTTGGTGCAGACCAAGGAGGGCATGGTGATGACCGACACCAATGGCGAGTATGAACTCTCCGTACCCATCGGTCCTCACCTCATTGAGGCATACAAAGAGGGACACCGCCTGACTTCATTCCCACTTGACGGCACCACCTACGACTTCAAGCAGGCTGAGATTGTCAACTTCTTCGACTCCACGCTGGTCAATGTCACCGGCCGCATCAACGGAGGCTTCACCGACCAGTATGCACCCTTGGGCTTTGCGGCAAGCCAGAACCGCCTGGGCCAGGCCACAATTAAGCTCAGCCTGGGACGTGAGTCACAGTGCTCGTTCAACTACATCCTCGATGAGCACGGCGACGGCTCATTCGGCACACAGCCCATCCCCGTGGAGAGTGCCACGGAGGCCATCAAGAGCACGGCCTACCGTGCCGGTGGCAACCACGACGACACCTATTATATATATATAACCACCGATGCAGAGACGGGCGAATTCTCGGCCATGCTGCCTCCGCTGAAGTACAAGGTGGAGAGCATCAAGTTTGTCGGCGGCCAAGACTATGACGACCTGCCCATCTTCTCACAGAACCTGCCGATACTCGATGCCACCAAGACCGTCGCGGACAAATTCCCATGCGACTCCATGGTGGTGGGTGACGCCGTTTACAAATACAAGTATGCTGCCAAGATGCTGCGCCAGCATCGGGCCAATCCCACCATCGACGTGACACAGCAGGGCATGAAGAACGGAGCCTTCGGCCAGGAGAAGATTCCCGTGACCACCCTGTCCAATACCGTTGACAGCCTACGGACGGTGACCTATACGGACAAAGGCTACAGCTACGTCTATGGTCATCCCATCTTCTGCCAGAACGAGCGTTATGACTTCACTATCCAAGTGACCGAGCCCTACAAGAACCTGGACACGGACGAGACCTTCACCGAGATTCCGCGTGATGCCGTCATCAGCATCATGAACGACGCCAGCATCCTGACGCAGGTCTTTGCCGAGAAGGTGATGGTCAATGGCAAGGAAGTGGAGGCCGGCACAGACTATGAAACGCCCAACATCGAAATCATTCCCGACTCCACCGGCACGGTGTTCTATGAGTTCGAGGGCGGTTGGCCCAATCTGGCAGACGGACACATCCGCAATATGAGCATCGGCGTGAAGGTCGATGGACGCACCACCCTGTGGCAGGCGCCTGCTTCCAAGACCGAGGCCTTGGATATGATTCTCTTGGGTGCCCTGCCCACGGGAACCAACTTCATGACAGCCGGTCCCGACAAGGTAGATTACATCATCCGTCGTCCGCCGGGCTCCACATCGGTAGCCAGCTTAGAGAGCACCACCATCGACAATTACAGCAGATCCTCTCTGCTGGTTCACGACAAGAGCTTTGGCGGTGGAGCCTACGTCAGCATCGCTCCTACATGGGAAGTCAATTCGGGTAACGGAGGTCCAGTCATCATCATGCAGAAATCAAAGGTGCAGGTGGTGGCCAACACCACTAACACCCGTGTGGACGGACACAAGGACAGCGACTATCTGACAGACTACAACGACACCTACACTGTCACGGAGAAAATTTCCACGCCCAACCAGATAGTGTATAGTGTATCCCACAATCAATATATCCCGGAATACAGCGACACCTATATCGGACGCTCCACCAACCTCACCTTCAGCAAGGCACGCCTCTTAGGCTTCTATCAGCAGAGTGACAGCACCTATCAGCTGACGGAGAAGGACGGCATCTCGGTGAGCGAGTCGTTTGACACGCAGTTCAGCTTCACACAGCAGTATATCATCGAAACGCTCATTCCCAACTGGAAGGCTCTCATCCGGGACCGCCTCGTGCATGTAGAGGGTGACCACTGGGATTCCAAGAACTCACCGACCATGCCCGGACAGGTGACCTACTACACCAGCTACAAAGAAGGCGACCCGGAGTGGGGTCATGTCAACGGCGACCTGGAGTTCTGGGGCAGCAAGTATGAAGAGCGTCACGGCTGGCCGGGCTACATCATGAGAGACGGCACCAACGAGGGTGCCGTTGATGAGGTGGAGTTTGCCATCAACCAGATTAAGACGTGGGAAGCCAAGATTGCCCAAAACGAGGCCGACAAGCTCAGTGCCTTTGAGAACGAGGATAACCTGCTGGGCAACTACTCCATCAGCGGCGGCACCAGTGTAAGCCATACAGACAAGACGGAACATAAGAATTCGCATCAGGTCAAAGATGAGACCTATTGGAACATCAACGATGACTTGAAGGTCGGCTTCCTGTTCAACAATGCCGGCACCTACGGCATCATGACATGGAAGAACAGCCGCTCCGTCACCACCCAGACTGACACCACGCATACTGAGACCAAGAGCGTGTCATGGACGCTGAGTGACAGTGACCCGCGCACGGCTCTCTCCGTGGATGTCTATAACTCGCCCAACAAGTGGGGCCCCATCTTCCGCACTCGCGGCGGACAGACCGTCTATCCCTACGAGCCGGAGACCTATACGGAATACTTCAACAAAGATACCAAGCTCAACGAGGGCACCATGCGTGTGGAGATGCCGGAGCTGAAGGTCGTGGGGTCTTCGGAACAGACCGACGTGCCCGTGGGCGGAGCGGCACGGTTCACCCTGCAGCTGCACAACGCCAGCGAGACGAACGCCACGTGTACGTACCTCTTGGAGATGAAGGACAAGAGCAACCCGAACGGTGCCATCCTGATGATTGACGGAACGCCGCTCAGCAACGGCCGTGCCGGACGTAGCATCAAGATGAAGGGCGACGAGACCGTGAACATGCTTCTCCTGGTCACGCAGAGCAACCGCAGCATCGTGGATTACGAAGACATCCAGATTGTGCTGAAGTCCGAGAAAGACCAGACCATAGAGAGCAATCCGGTGAAGCTGCGCGTCCACTTCATCCCGGCCTCGGCCCATGTCGATTTGGCTGTTGACCACACCGTGCTCAACAAAGCTTACATGAACGAAAACAACGGGCTCATTGCCACCATCTATAACCTCGACCTCCAAGACGACGGATTACGGGGTCTGCGACTGCGCTACCGCCGTAAGGGCACTGACACCTGGAGCCTGATCAGGCAGATGAGCCGCGAGCCCAAAGACTGGGCAATGGGATATGAGCAGTTGCCGGACAGCAGTACGTTCAGACGACCCGTGTCGTTCTTGGAGGATGGCACCTACGAGCTACAGGCTCAGACCTTCGGCAAATATGGCAATGAGGACGTGACCTACGAGAGTGACATCATCGAGGTCACACAGGACACCCGTGGACCGAAGATCATCGGAATGCCGAGCCCGGAGAACGGACAGCTTATCTACACTGCTCGCAACAACATGCACGTGCGCTTCAACGAGGAACTGAACAATAACTCACTGAGCAAGAGCGACAACTTCACCATCTACGGCGACATGAACAACGTGGCTCTCAACAGCCGCTTCCCCGACGTGGCCCTGCAGCTCAACGTGGATGAGGTGGGGACCGAGGCCACCTACGAACTGGCCAATACCGACTTCGCCGTCAGCTTCTGGTTCTATCGCAAGACCGACGGCACCATCCTCTCCATGGGTACCGAGGACAACATGCTGGCCCTCTTCACCCACGACGGAGGTCTGCTGGCTGCACGTGTCGGTGATGCCGCACACACCTACGACACCAAGACCGTCATACCGGAAGGAAAGTGGACCTACGTGGCATTGAGCTATTGGCTCAAGGATGAGGAGCATCCGGAGAACCGCCTTTCCATGCTTTATATCACAGAGGATATGGAGAGTCCTGCCTACGTGGGCAAGGATGTTCCGGCCAGCGACTTCGCGGCGGTCGGACGGCTCCGCATCGGCGGTGACGGCATGGTGGGCATGATGCATGAACTGGCGATGTGGAACGTGAAGAAGTCTGTCGATGAACTCTATGAGACCCGCAGTCAGATCAAGGCTGCCTACATGCCGGGCCTGGTGGGCTACTGGCGCATGAACGAGGGCCATGGCACGATTCTGACCGACAAGGCACGTTCGCGCAACATGGCCATGCCCGCCGAGAGCTGGTATATCAACAACCGTAACCTCGCAGCCCATCTCGACGGAACCGAAGAACTGGCGGTGAATATATCCTCCTTCAACACGCGCAGAACTGATAACTTTGCCATGGAGATGTGGTTTCGTGCCGAAAAGACTGAAGACAATAGGAATGCCACCTTGCTCTCCGTACCCAACCAGATTGCCCTTGGCTTCCGCGCCGGAACAATGGTTCTGGAACTGACCAGTTCCACGGCCAACGACGATGGCACCTTCACCACCTCCGGCGAGCGTGTCACCCTGACCGAGGCCGACTACATCGATAACGCCTGGCACCATGTGACACTGAACGTGCAAAGAGGCACCAGTGCCATCTTCTACATCGACGGCAAGGCCGTGAAGACCTTGCCCGAGAGTTCCATACCGAGCATCAGCGGCAGTCATCTGTATGTGGGCTGCACCAGCAGCATCATACCACCTAAGTTCGTGGGTGACATTGATGAGTTGCGCATCTGGAATGCTGCCCTCTCGAGCCGTGTCATTGAAAGCCGACGCTATGAACGCCTTGACAGTGCATACGCCGGTCTTGTGGGCTATTTCCCCATGGAGACCATCGGCCGCACCCAGACTGGCACCGTCGTTTCGACATTCTCAACCGCCAACATGGGACAGAAAGATTCGCCGATGACCCTCGTAGGCACCGTCACGGAGGCCGCCTCGGCACCTGCCCTGTTGCCAGGGTCGCAGCACATGAGGATGGATGACACGCAGTTCAACTTCACAGCTTCCAAAGACGAGGTCTATTTCTCCTTCCCGGACGATGCGCTGCCGCTCATGGATGGCAACGACTTCACTGTGGGTGTCCATGATATCAAGGACGAACATGGCAACAGTTCGGAGGCCGTGGAATGGATGTTCCATGCTGACTTTGCATGTGTCCAGTGGGATGTCTATCATGACGTCGAGATACGCAAGCATTGGAGCCAGAGTTCGGAAGTAATCGTTGGACTGGTCAACACCACCGGCCAGCCACAGACCTACGAGATTACCGGCCAGCCGTCATGGATGGAGGTGAGCGAATCTATCGGCACAATGGATGAAACGAAGGAAATCACGCTCTTTATCCAGCCCACGGTGCCCGTAGGCCGCTACACAGAATATCTCTACGTGACTGACCGCTATGGGATGCAGCGTGTGGCCAAACTCACCTTCATCGTGGAAGGTGATGAGCCAGCCTGGGATGTTGACCCCACCCTCTATGAAAGCAACATGACGCTCACGGGGCAGATCTATGTGGGCGACAAAATCAGCGAGTTCACAGACAGCAAGATTGCAGCTTTTGATGACCTGGGCCTCTGTCGGGGCGTGGCCAAGCCCAAGTATGTCAAGACGCGCGATGCCTACTATGTGGATATGATCATCTATGGCGGCTCGGCCACGGAACTCTCCAACGGACAGCGAGACCTCACCTTCCGCCTCTACGATGCATCCACGGGCATTGTTTATCCTGTGGTCAACATCACTACGCCAGACGGCAAGACATCCACCACCATGACCTACGCCCCGGATGCTACGCTCGGCTCCTACAGCAGTCCCGTGGTATTCCGCTCTACCCGCGACCTCATGCAGAGCATCGACCTGGCACGCGGATGGACTTGGACGTCGCTCTACCTGCAGCCTACCAGCACCGCCATCAACGACGTGCTGCCCAAGACCTCTGCAGCCATCAAGAAGTTCAAGAACATCAAGGGCAAGACGGCCTTCGCCGTGGCCGATGCCACCAACACCGGATTCACCGGCGAACTGGAGGACATCGTGCCGGGACAGATGTATAAGATTCAGGTGTCCTCGTCCACACCCTTTGAGGTCTATGGCACACCCATCGATGTGACGGCCACCACACAGACCATCTATCCCAACTACAACTGGATTGGCTCGCTCTCCAACACGGTCATGTCTGTGGCCGATGCCTTTGCCGAACTGGAACCCGAGAAGGACGATATGGTGAAGACCCGCACGGCCATGGCCACCTACGACGGTCAGGGCACCTGGGAGGGAACACTCCAGAACATCGTGCCTGGCGAGGGTTACATCTATTTCTCCAATGCCAAGACCTCCAAGACGTTCCACTATCCGCGCAAGTACACCTACCCGAACGCTATGCTTATGGCACCGAAGCGTGCACCCGAGCTGATACACTTCCAGCCTGTTGACGAGCACCTCTACCCAGACAACATGAACATCATTGCCGTGGTGACAGAGAACGACGAGCGTCTTCAGGATGCCGAATTGGCAGCCTTCGTGAATGGTGAATGCAGGGGAGCTGTCACGTGTCGCAACGGCTACTATTTCCTCACCATCATGGGCGACTCCAACGCCGACATCTACAATCCCGTGGAACTGCGTGTCTTCGACGGCACAAAGGAATACGTGGCTGGCAGTCTGGCCTTTGTCAGCGATGCCTTCTATGGCACATTGGATGAGCCTTACGAAATCAATCTGAATGCCACGGGCGTCGATAGCATCAGGTGGGATGATGAAGATGTCGAATGGTACACCCTCAGCGGTATCAAGCTATCTGTAAAGCCGACACGCCAAGGCATGTATATTGCCAACGGCCACAAGGTAATCGTGAGGAGTAAGAACCAAACCAACAAGCAACAAAAGAATTAAAGTCATAACACATTTATAAAAAATCTTATGAAAAAGACATTATTATCATTAGTCGTTGCTGTCGCCTCCCTGACAGCCAGTGCACAGCAACATGTGAACTTCCAGACAGCCTGTCATCCTGAAGATGTCAAGCACTATGACACCAAGACCCTCCGTGAGCGCTTCGTGATGGAAAAAGTCATGGTGGCCGACGAAATCAACCTCACCTACTCACACTACGACCGCTTTATCTTTGGTGGTGCCATGCCTGTCACCAAGACCTTGAAGTTAGAGAATTTCCGCGACTTGGGTCTCGACGTCGACCCCGGCATCATGGACAAGTATTTCCTCTACAACCGTGAGCTTGGCGTGGTGAACTGCGGCCAAGGCGACGGTGTCGTTATCGTGGACGGCAAGGAATATGCCCTCTCACCCAAGGAGGCTCTCTACATTGGTCGTGGCCACATCGGCAAGAACAAGGACGTGAACAAGGAAGTGCTTTTCCGCTCCAAGGATGCCAGCAAGCCCGCTAAGTTCTACCTCAACAGCGCCACGGCCCACCAGCACTACAAGACGCAATGGATTACCCTCGACGGTCGCAAGGGCTCACTGAAAGCTGCCGTCTGGGGACCCGTCGGTTCCTTGGAAGAATGCAATAACCGCACCGTCTATAAGCTCATCGTCAACGACGTCCTCGAAGAAGGACCGTGCCAGCTTCAGCTCGGACTGACACAGCTGAATCCGGGAGCAGCTTGGAATACCATGCCTCCCCACACTCACGGTCGACGCATCGAAGCCTACTACTACTTTAACCTGCCTGAAGGACAGACCATCGCCCACATCATGGGTGAGCCGCAGGAGAGCCGCGTCGTCTGGTTGCACAACGAACAGGCAATCATGAGCCCCGAATGGTCTATGCACGCCGCCGCCGGCACCTATTTCTACACCTTCATCTGGGGAATGGCGGGCGAGAACCTCTACTACAACGACAAGGACAACATTCCAGTCATCGATATTCGTTGATTGAGTCCACTTGAAAAAGTCTATTTTTATGTTTTCGCCCTTACAGGCGAAATATAACCTATTGATCATCACTCAGGGCGTTCTCCAAGTGTGGAGCGTCCCGATGGGCCGAGCGCTTCAAGCATGAAGCGTCGCAGAGCGCCGAGCGGCCCTGGGTTAGGGGCTTACAGTCCTTTCAGGACTTTTTCAAGTGGACCCTTGGTTCAAGATTCGCAAGTAGTATTTAACGGCTTGTAAGGCCAATGAGCAGTCAGCCCATCCGATGGGCTGACTGCTTGCTGCCTCGTTGGGGCGCTTCGTTGCTGCGTATTCATACTTCCGAAAGTTGAATTAACGTTCTTTACCGAAAAAAGAAGTGTATTCTTTGTTGTAGGCGAAAACTTTTCATTACCTTTGCGCACAATTTCATGAATGTATGTCCTGTATTCTGCATATAGAAACCAGTACAAAAGTCTGTTCCGTGGCTGTCAGTGAAGACAGTCGCGTTATCTTTGATAAGGCAGATTTCGAAGGACCTAACCATGCCACCTTGTGTGGCGTCTTTGTGGAGGAAGCTCTGAGTTTTGCCGAGAGTCATGCTATTCCACTTGATGCCGTGGCCGTCTCTGAAGGTCCGGGCAGCTACACAGGATTGCGCATTGGCGTGTCAATGGCCAAGGGTGTCGCCTACGGTCGTGGTGTGTCACTCATTGCTGTTCCGACCTTGAAGCTGCTTTCTGTACCCGTTCTGCTCTACCATGATGAGTTGCCGGATGAAAGCCTGTTCGTGCCGATGATTGATGCGCGTCGTATGGAGGTCTATGCCGCCGTCTATGACCGTGCGCTTCGGGAAGTGCGCGCCACACAGGCAGACGTCGTGGACGGCGACACCTACCATGAGTGGCTCGAACGGGGTTCAGTCTGCTTCTTCGGCCCTGGAGCGGAGAAATGCCGTACTGTCATTACACATCCCAATGCGATATTCCTCGACAACATTCAGCCGCAGGCCAAATACATGCAGCCTTTGGCAGAACTTTCTTTGGCCAAAGGCGAAACGGCGGATGTGGCTTACTTTGAACCTTTTTATCTTAAGGACTTCATGGCAACCAAGCCCAAGGATTTGTTACATTCTTGAGGCTGATGCGGCTTTATGAGTCCTCAAAATGACAATTATGACATATAACACCCAACGCGAGAAACTCATCCTGCCCGAATATGGCCGGTGCATACAAGAGATGGTGGACATCTGCCTCGGAATAGAGGATCGCACCGAGCGTCAACGTTGCGCAGAAACCATTATCGGCATTATGGCCAACATGAATCCTGACGTGCGCCAACAACCAGATTACGAGCACATGCTATGGGACCAGCTGGCCATCCTGTCTGGATACCGCCTCGACATTGACTATCCTTTTGAGGTCATCCGTCAGGAGGAGGTTGCCGCGAAGCCCAAGCCTTTGAAGTATCCGATGCAGCGTATTCGCTATCGCCACTACGGTCATTTGACGGAAGCATACATGAGACATCTTCAGGAAATGCCTGAAGGGGAACAGCGTGACCAGCTGATGAGCATGATGGCCAACTTCATGAAACGAAGCCTCTACAATTGGAATCGTGACGCGATGGACGAGCGCAAGGTGAAGACAGATTTGGAAGCCTATACGGATGGAGCGGTGGAGGTCCCCGAACATTTCCAATACGCTTCGGTGTCTGGCGGACATCTGCCAGGCAGCAATGCCAGCAAAAAGAAGAAAAGACGATAGCAGGTTTTCGTCTTTGCGGCCATACATAAGCTGTGACCCCACGGCGGATGAAATGAATATGATGCAAACAAACGATGATTAGTTTCTTATGAGCTCATTCAAGATAGAAGGCGGCCAAAAGCTGGCAGGCGAGATTACCCCGCAAGGAGCAAAGAATGAAGCGCTGGAAGTTTTGTGCGCCACCTTGCTAACCAGTGATCCTGTACGCATCCAGAATGTTCCCGACATTGCCGATGTCAACAACCAGATTCAGTTGCTGAAGAACATTGGTGTGCGGGTGACACAGCACGCGAAGGGCGATTTCACCTTTCAGGCAGATTCCGTTGACCTTCAGTATTTGCAAAGCGATGAGTTCCTCACTCTCAGTGCGAAGCTGCGGGGTAGCATCATGCTCGTGGGTCCGTTGTTGGCTCGTTATGGGCGGGCGATGGTGTCGAAGCCTGGAGGCGACAAGATTGGTCGCCGCCGCGTAGATACCCACTTCCTCGGCATGGAGAGCCTTGGTGCCAAGTTCCGCTATGATGCCGAACGTGAGCTCTTCGACATCACAGCCGACCGTCTCGACGGAGCTTACATGCTTCTTGACGAGGCCTCGGTCACCGGTACTGCCAACATCATTATGGCAGCTGTCTTGGCAGGGGGCACGACCACCATTTACAATGCCGCTTGCGAACCCTATATCCAACAGCTCTGCCGCCTGCTCAACCAAATGGGAGCCCGCATCGAAGGCATAGCCTCGAACCTGCTCACCATCCACGGTGTCAGTCACTTGCATGGCGCTCGCCACCGCATCCTGCCCGACATGATTGAAGTGGGTTCCTTCATCGGCATGGCGGCCATGTGCGGCGACGGCATCCTCATCCGCAATGTGGGTTTTGACGACCTCGGCATCATTCCCTATACCTTCCGGCGTTTAGGCATACAGGTTGTCCGACAAGGCGATGACCTCTACGTGCCTCACCATGAACATTATGAGATAGAATCGTTCATCGATGGCTCGTTCATGACATTCAGCGACGCACCGTGGCCGGGGTTGACGCCTGACCTGCTGAGTGTGTTGCTTGTGGTTTCGACACAGGCCAAAGGTTCCGTGCTCATTCACCAGAAGATGTTCGAAAGTCGTCTGTTCTTCGTGGATAAGCTCATTGACATGGGTGCACAGATCATTCTCTGCGACCCTCATCGTGCCGTCGTCGTTGGTCATGACCATCAACTGCGCCTGCGAGGTGGGCGCATGACCTCTCCCGACATCCGTGCCGGCATCGCTCTCCTCATTGCCGCCATGAGTGCCGAAGGAACCAGTATCATCAGTAATATCCAGCAGATTGACCGAGGCTATGAGGATATTGAAAAACGCCTGAACGCCCTCGGTGCCCAAATTATGAGAATGGAGGAATAGTATTAGTTATGGTTTCCTCGACGGATGTATATAAAATAGGAGAGCTCACACGCACGCACGGCGTGCGTGGTGAGGTGGCTTTCCATTTCACCGATGATGTGTGGGACCGTGTGGAAGCCGACTACCTGTTCTTGCAGCTCGATGGCCTGCTCGTCCCGTTCTTCCTTGAGGAATGGCGTTTCCGCTCCGACAGCATAGCCCTGTTGAAGTTTGAGGAAGTAGATAGTGCAGACAGTGCCAGCCGTCTCGTAGGTGCTGACGTCTGCTTCCCCAAGGAACTCATTCCCGCAGATATGGATGACGAGGATGTGACATGGAAGATGCTGACAGGCTATGAAGTCTATAGGTCCGAAGTCCTTCTTGGCACCGTCTCCGCCGTCTATGATCAGACAGAGAACGTCCTCCTCGAAGTTACCACACCTTCTGGAGGCAGCTTCCTCATTCCGGCCCACGAAGACTTCATCCTTCAGGCAGATCATCGGCAACGTCGCCTCTTCGTTTCTGTTCCCGAAGACCTTTTGACGCTTAACGACTAATTCATATATGAAAAAAGATACTCAACAGCCCAAGCAAATCGCTATCCTCGGCAGCACTGGCTCCATCGGCACTCAGGCCTTACAGGTCATTGCCGAGCATCCAGATCGATTCGAGGCACGCGTGCTCACCGCTAATAGCCGCTGGCAACTGCTTGCAGAACAAGCGCGACAGTTCCGACCTGCTTCTGTGGTGATTGCCAATGAGGCACATTATCCAGCTCTGCGCGAAGCCCTTGCAGACCTGCCTGTTCAGGTTTATGCGGGTGCTGATGCTCTTTGTCAAGTGGTCGAAAGTGGTGAAGTGGATATGGTGCTCACCGCGATGGTGGGATTCGCCGGATTGCCGCCGACCATTGCTGCCATCCGTGCCCGCAAGCCCATTGCCTTGGCCAACAAAGAGACGATGGTTGTGGCCGGAGAGCTCATCAACCGCCTTTGCCGCGAATACGAGGTGCCCATCTTGCCCGTGGACAGTGAGCACAGTGCCATCTTCCAGAGCCTCGTCGGCGAGGTCTCGCCCATCGAGAAAATCATCCTTACCGCTTCGGGCGGTCCTTTCCGTACGTTCACCCGTGAGCAGCTGGAAACCGTCACGCCTGCGATGGCATTGAAACATCCCAACTGGGACATGGGAGCCAAGATTACCATCGATTCTGCGTCGATGATGAACAAAGGTTTTGAGGTCATTGAGGCCAAATGGCTCTTCGTCGTGGAACCCGAACGCATTCAGGTGGTGGTGCATCCGCAGAGCGTCGTTCACAGTGCCGTGCAATTCGCCGATGGAGCCGTGAAAGCACAGCTCGGTGTTCCCGATATGCGCGTCCCCATTCAGCTGGCTTTCTCCTTCCCTGAACGCTTGCAAAGTTCCTTCGACCGTCTTGACTGGTACACCATGCACGACCTGACCTTCGAGCGTCCTGATACCGAACGTTTCCGCTGTCTGGCTCTGGCTTATGAGGCACTGGCCCGTGGCGGCAACGCTCCTTGCATCGTCAACGCCGCCAACGAGATTGTCAACCGTGCCTTCCTCGAAGGCCGTTGCCGCTTCTTGCAGATGGCAGACATCATCGAGCAGACCCTTGACAAGGCCGTCTTCATCAAGAAGCCTACGTACGAAGACTATCTTGAAAGTGACAAGGAGGCGAGGAAGATTGCGGAAGAGATGACCAACTCCTCACCCTCCCTATAGTAGAGGGAGGCTTCCTGACAAGAATAATTCACCATTTAATCATCATCATCAAAATAATGACCCTATCGTCCTTCACCCTCTCGAAGACATACAAATCCCTCCCGTCAGGGTGGGTGAGGGGTGGGTCTTTTAGCTATGAGCCCTTTTTGGATTAAAACCCTACAGCTTCTTCTTTGCTTCGCCCTCCTCATCATTTTGCATGAGGGCGGTCACTTCTTCTTTGCCAAACTTTTCGGCATTCGTGTGGAGAAATTCTTTATGTTCTTCGACTACAAGTTCCACCTGTTCTCCACCAAGGACAAATGGTTCAAGCGCCTCTTCCCCAAGATCTCTCAGAACGAGACCGAGTATGGCATCGGCTGGATTCCCCTTGGCGGTTACGTCAAGATTTCCGGCATGATTGACGAGAGCATGGACCTCGAACAGATGAAACAGCCCGTTCAGCCCTGGGAGTTCCGTTCCAAGTCCGTGTGGCAGCGTTTCCTCGTCATGGTCGGAGGCGTTCTGGTGAACTTCCTTTTGGCTTTGTTCATCTACGCCATGATTCTCTTTGCCTGGGGACGTGACAGCCTTCCCATTCGCAGCATCGACCATGGCTTCTCTTACAACGAGATGGCCGAAGCTGTCGGTTTCCGCGACGGCGACATCCCCGTGGCGGCAGACGGCTTGCCCATTGAAACTTGGGATGCTACCGTCTATCGCATTATTTCCGAAGCCAAGACCATAACCGTGTTGCGCGATGGCGGTGAGGTACTCCTGACTATGCCTTCCGAGGGCTTGAACCTGCTCGACATGCTGGACACCGATCCGCGTTTTCTCTCAGTGAACGTCCCCGCCCGTGTTGACAGCGTCCTGCCAGAGTCTCCAGCCGCACTCGTTGGCATGAAGAAAGGAGCCCGCATTCTCGAAATCGACGGAAAGCCAGTCGATTGGTGGAGCGATTTCGATGCCATCATGGGACGCAAGGCCGACATCCTCGCCGTGGGCTGCAGCCATGAAGATAGCCTGCGCCTGCGTTCGCTTCCTATCGTCTTCTCCAACGAAGAAGGAACCACCCCCGATACAGTCGTCATTCAACTCGATGAGAACTACATGCTTGGCATTGTCAAACAACCCTATCAGCTTTTCTACAAGGAAGCCTACGTTCACCACGACTACGGCTTCTTCGCCTCCATCCCAGCAGGCATCACCTACGGATGGGAGACCTTGAAAGGCTATGTCAGCGACCTCAAGTATGTCTTCTCGAAGAAAGGCGCACAGAGCGTCGGCAGTTTCGGCACCATCGGCAACCTCTTCCCTGCCGTATGGGACTGGGCTTCTTTCTGGAACATCACCGCTTTCATCTCCTTGATGTTGGCCTTCATGAACATCCTGCCCATTCCAGGTTTGGACGGCGGTCATATCTTCTTCCTGCTCGTCGAAGCCGTCACACGTCGCCCACCCTCGGAGAAATTCATGGAGCGTGCGCAGTATGTCGGTATGATTCTTATCCTGGCCTTGATGGCTTTGGCCATCTTCAACGATGTCGTCAAGTTCCTTTTCTGACATCGAGAAGGAAGACTATCATCGGTTGAGTGTGAGTTAGGTCGTTGGGTTCATGCATAGACCGACAGCAGAAGATGCAGGACACGTTGACCCTCTATGAGCTGAACAACCTCGTTCATTCTGTGCTGGAAGACACGATGGACGGTGAATACTGGTTGCTGGCCGAGCTGTCAGAAGCCCGTCTGGCCACCAACGGGCATTTCTATGTGGAGTTTGTTCAGAAGGATGCCGCCGGGCGCAACTTCGTTGCCCGTGCCCGTGGCACGATATGGTCGCGCACCTATCAGCTGCTTGCTCCGTTGTTTGAGCGTGCGACGGGAGAACGTTTGCGTGCAGGCCTGACCGTTCGTGTGCAGGTGACGGTGTCGTTCCATGAGCTCTATGGCTATTCGTTGAACATCCTCGACATAGACCCTTCCTATACGTTGGGCGCCATGGCTCGTCGCCGTCGTGAAATCCTTCAGCAGTTAGAGGCGGACGGCATCCTTCACGACAACCAGCAGCTACCCTTGCCTCCATTGTTGAAGCGCATAGCCGTCGTCTCTTCAGCCACGGCTGCGGGCTATGGCGACTTCTGCAATCAACTGGCTCATAACGACTACGGCCTCGCGTTTGAAGTCCGTTTGTTTCCTGCCGTCATGCAGGGCGTGAACGTCGAGGCCAGCGTCCTGGCTGCGCTGTCCGCCATCCTCGATGAAGCCGACGCGTGGGATTGCGTTGTCCTCATCCGTGGCGGCGGTTCCAGCAGCGACCTCTCCGATTTCGACACCTACGCGCTCGCTGCCGCCGTCGCCCAGATGCCCCTCCCCGTCATCGTCGGCATCGGCCATGAACGCGATCAGACCGTCCTGGACAGCGTGGCTCATACCACCGTGAAGACCCCCACGGCCGCCGCCGCGTTCCTCATCGACCACGGCGCGCAGCAGCTGGCACGCCTCGACGCCCTTCGTCAGCGTCTCTCGCGGAGCACCCTTCTTCGCATGCAGCGCAGCCACACCCGCCTACAGCAGCTCACCGCCTCGTTGCCGCGTGCCTTTGTGCTGCTCTGTGAACGAGGCGGTCGGCGCCTCGACAATCTTTCAGCGCGCCTGACCGCTGCTCCGCGCCATCGGCTCCTTGCAGAACGGCACGCGTTGGAACAATCTGCCAGTCACATTGCCATCGCCCTTACGCGCCAGACAGAACGTACCCGTTTCCGCTTGGAACTGCTTGCACAAAAGCTCCAAGCCTTGAATCCCCAACACCAACTCGCCAGAGGCTACAGCCTGCTGCTGACCTCAGACGGACGGCTCGTCAGAAGTGTTGAAGACGTTTCTGTGGATCAAACCGTTATCGTCCGCTTGTGCGATGGCGAAGTACGCGCCTGCATTGAGGACAAATCCCTCTGCGCGCCCGTTGTCAGTGGCCAATGAAGCATGTAAACGTAAAAAGGCAGAACATAAAGAGGCTCTTTTTTGTATTTTGAAGAGATTTTTTCCTTCTTTTCTGCTTGACTTCGTTAATTATTCCCTATCTTTCCTCTATAAATAGAAAACAAATTGCCCCGCCAAAGTAACAAAATCCATAGTAAATCCTTAGATACTTGCATGCGCGAGGCTAATACGGCTCCGTTACCAGTTCCGTATTGTTATAGTGGTACTTTCCTCTTCGA
>JAGCPY010000038.1 GCA_017965425.1 Bacteroidaceae bacterium
GGATGGTGAGGGATTGGGTGTAGATACAGATAATCGTGTACCCTTATTCTCCATTCCCTATTCCTCACCATCCCTCACCTATTCCTCACCAAAGTCTCACCATTAAATCGTTGTATTTCAAACACAAGGCGCAAAAGGTGAGGGATTGAGGGTTTTCTGGCTAAAATGACATGTATATGGGGGGTGACGAGTCGTTTTTTGACCATCAGCTCGGAATGTGTGCACCTTTCGTGTGGAAGGTGTACACGTTCCTGGCAAAACTTGTGTACCTTATCTCGTTTTCAGTTGACCATATCTTGAATTTCCCATTAAGAATCGATGCGTTGACAGATACGGGAAGGGCTTTGCGTACAGAAACAATGATTCGAGCTGTTTTTCTGTTTACATTGGGATGACAAACAAAGTTATTTTATTAAAGAATCTTAATCTTCCTGAAAGCCTTGTTCCTTTAGGAACATTGTTGTACCTTTGCAGTCGCAAAAATGGATATGACTCATGGGATTCTTTAATTTTTTCTCCCGCAGTAAGGAAGAACAGAAAGAGACTTTGGACAAAGGTCTCGAAAAAACGAAGGAAAGTTTCTTCGGAAAGATAGCTCGTGCCGTTGCTGGCAAGAGCAAAGTAGATGATGAAGTGCTTGATGATTTGGAGGAGGTATTGGTGACATCCGATGTGGGTGTAGATACAACTCTCAATATCATACGTCGCATCGAAGACCGAGTTGCTCGCGACAAATATGTCAGCACAAGTGAGCTGAACGGCATTCTTCGTGAAGAAGTTGCAGCTTTATTGACGGAAAATAATTCCGACGACACCGAAGGATTTGTGATTCCTGAAGGCAATAAGCCATACGTGGTGATGGTCGTGGGTGTCAACGGAGTCGGCAAGACCACCACCATCGGCAAGTTAGCTTGGCAGTTCAAGCAGGCAGGCCTGAAAGTAATGCTGGGTGCAGCAGACACGTTCCGTGCAGCCGCAGTGGAGCAGATTGTCATCTGGGGAGAACGCGTGGGTGTGCCTGTAGTGAAGCAACAGATGGGTAGCGATCCTGCCAGTGTGGCTTTCGACACATTGTCAAGTGCTGTCGCTAATAATGTGGACGTGGTGTTGATAGACACTGCTGGCAGACTCCATAATAAAAAGGGACTGATGGATGAACTTTCGAAGATCAAGCGTGTCATGCAAAAAGTGGTTCCAGAAGCACCCCATGACGTGATGTTGGTGCTCGATGGTTCCACTGGGCAGAACGCTTTTGAACAGGCAAAGCAGTTCACAGCCGCAACAGCCGTCACGAGCATGGCCATCACCAAGCTTGACGGAACGGCGAAGGGTGGGGTGGTGCTCGGCATCTCAGACCAGTTCAAGATTCCAGTTCGTTACATAGGCCTCGGAGAAGGGATGGAAGACTTGCAGCCCTTCAATCGTAAAGAATTTGTTGACAGCTTGTTTGGCAATAAATAAGTAGAGTAAAAGTGATGAGCCGCTCGATAGACATCCTGACGATGGGTTGTTCCAAGAACTTAGTGGATTCGGAACGCCTGATGGCGCAGTTACGTCACGCGGGTTTTCATGTTGCGCATGACCCTGAAGTGACCACGGGCGACATCTGCGTGGTGAATACCTGCGGCTTTATTGGCGATGCCAAAGAAGAAAGCATCAACGTGATTCTGGAACAGGGTGCACGCAAGGCTGAGGGTAAGCTCCAAAAGCTCTATGTCATGGGCTGCCTGTCTCAACGTTATCTTGCAGATTTACAGAATGAAATCCCCGAAGTCGATGGCTGGTATGGTAAGTTCGACTGGACAGGATTGCTCAAAGACTTAGGGGCAGCATGGGATGACGCTCTCGTGCCTTCCCGCTTCATCACGACACCCTCTCACTACGCATACGTGAAGATTTCGGAAGGTTGTGACCGCAATTGTTCCTATTGTGCGATTCCCTTGATGACTGGACGTCATCGGAGCCGACCGATAGAAGACATTTTGGATGAAGTGCGTCAGCTGGTAGGTCAAGGTGTCAAGGAGTTCAATGTCATTGCTCAGGAACTGACCTACTACGGTGTTGACTTATACCACCGCCGAGCCATCGCTGAACTCATAGACCAAATGGCTTCGATTGAAGGCGTATGCTGGATTCGCCTGCATTATGCCTATCCTACAGATTTCCCTTGGGATCTGTTGCCGGTCATCAACAGACATCAGAATGTATGCCGATACCTCGACATCGCCCTTCAGCACATAGCGGACCCCGTGCTGAAAGCGATGCGGAGACACATCACCAAGGAAGAAACATACGCTTTCGTGGAACGGATTCGTAGCGAAGTGCCAGAAATCCACCTGCGTACGACGCTGATGGTGGGACATCCAGGTGAGACAGAGGAAGCTTTTGAAGAGCTATTGACTTTCACCCGTTTGGCACGGTTCGAGCGCATGGGCGCTTTTGCGTATAGCGAGGAAGAAGGGACACATAGCGCAGAAGCCTACGAAGACGAAATACCAGACGAGGTGAAACAAGCCCGCCTTAGCAAGCTGATGCGGCTGCAACAACGCATCTCGGCTGAAGTACAAGAACAGAAAGTGGGGAATACGTTGCGCGTCATCATCGACCGTCGTGAAGGTGAATTCTTCATTGGGCGAACGGAGTTTGATTCTCCGGAAGTGGACCCGGAAGTACTGATAGCAGTGAAAGATGCTGAAGGTATGAAATTGGGACAATTCTATGATATTGACATTACCAGTGCCGATGACTTCGACCTCTATGGCACTCCCTCTAAAGAACAAAAAGGAATATGAACAATAAAGAATTCATCTCGGCGCTTTCTCATGAAGTGGAGTTATCGGTCAAGGATACACAGAACTTGACGAACAGCCTGCTGGCGGAGTTAACCTCTCAGCTGGAAGATGGCAATACGATTGTCATTCAGAACTTTGGTGCATTTGAAGTGAAGAAGAAACTGGAGCGTGTTGTCATTAACCCATCTACTGGTCAGCGCATGTTAGTGCCCCCCAAGTTGGCATTGAATTTTAAATCAAGTACGGGACTGAAAGAAAGAATGCAGAAAGGAGGCGAAAGCTGATGGAGAAGAAACTGAACATCCCAGATTTGGCAGAAGGACTTTCTCGCCGAACAAAATTGCCGCGCCGTATTGCCGAGACGTTCGTACGTCAGTTCTTCGACACACTGGAAGAGAATCTTTTGCGCGAGAATATCGTTAAAGTGAAAGGCTTAGGTACGTTCAAGCTAATAGACGTGGAAGCACGTGAAAGCGTGAACATTCAAACAGGTGGACGCTTCCAGATAGCAGGCCATACGAAGATTTCTTTTACGCCAGATGCCGTCTTGCGCGATGCTGTTAATAAGCCCTTTGCCGAATTTGAAACTGTGGTTCTGAACGAGAATACAGATGTCTCACTTATGGAAGCTGTCGAGGATTTCCAGCCTTTGCCTGTTGCTGAAGAGCCTCAGGAAGAAGAGCCACTTCAGGAAGATCCCGCTGCTGAAGAGCAGATAGAAGAAGGAACGATTACAGAAGAGCCTGTTGCAGAAACTGTAATTGTGGAAGAAACAGCCGTAAAGGATTCTGTATGCAAAGAACCTTCCGTGGAAAAGCCCGATACAGAAGAACAGACGGAAAACGAGCCGATTGCCCCCCTCCATGTGACTCCTGTAGAGCCTAAGCCAGAGATGAAAACGGCCACCTCTGAACCGCCACATCATCTTGGTTTCTGGCATGTTGTTATGATGCTATTCACTGGAATCATCTTGCTGGTGTTAGGCTATGGCATTGGATATTTGCGTCCATTGGCACTTCCTTTCTTAGATCGTCAGACATCGGAAATCAAATCCGATGTTCAGCATCCGAACCAGAGAACTTTGCAGAAAGGTACATCATCAAAAGCCGTTGCTGCGCCGGCAAAGACTTCTTCTAAACCTACATCTGATTCTCAGGACATGCCTTCAAAGGATCTTCAGGTCGTCAGCACAGAAGGAAAAGGGAATGAACCCGCCAAAAAGATGCCTTCTGAAGTCCTTGCTTATCCTCAGTTAGAAGGTGGTGACTACCTCATTGTGGGCATTAAAGGTACTGAAGTGATGGCACCAGGAAAGACCTTGCTGAACATTTCCATTAAGTATTATAAGAGTCAAGACTTCGTGCCTTATATTTGCACGTTGAACGACATAAAGAATCCCGATATCGTTCCCTTGAACAAAGAATTGAAAATTCCGGAATTGAAACATAAATAAAAATATTGAAACAAAATGGCAGAATCCATTGACATTCGCGAACTCAACGAGCGCATAGAGCGCCAAAGTGGTTTCGTAACCAATCTGATGACAGGCATGGACCAAACTATTGTTGGTCAGCGTCATCTTGTAGAATCTCTTCTCATTGGCCTCCTCTCCGATGGCCATGTCCTCCTCGAAGGCGTTCCCGGTTTGGCAAAAACACTTGCCATCAAGACCTTGGCACAACTGATTGACGCCAAGTTCAGCCGTATCCAGTTCACGCCAGACTTGCTTCCTGCGGATGTGACGGGAACAATGATCTATTCCCAGAAAGACGAGAAGTTCATGGTTGAACAAGGTCCCGTCTTTGCCAACTTCGTACTGGCTGATGAAATCAACCGAGCACCTGCTAAAGTACAGAGTGCCTTGCTCGAAGCCATGCAGGAACGTGAAGTGACCATCGGCAAACAGACTTTCCAGTTGCCTTCACCATTCCTCGTGTTGGCTACCCAGAATCCTATTGAGCAAGAAGGCACCTATCCTCTGCCCGAGGCACAAGTGGACCGTTTCATGTTGAAAGTGGTCATTGACTATCCGAAATTGGAAGAAGAGAAATTGATTATTCGCCAAAATATTAAGGGTGAGAAGAATCCTGTCCGTCCTGTGCTTTCCACAAAGGATATTATCGACGCACGGGCAGTTGTTCGTCAGGTCTATCTCGACGAAAAGATAGAACAGTATATTGCAGACATCGTCTTTGCCACCCGTTATCCGGAAAAGTATAATCTAAAGGAAATTAAGGACTACATCGAATTTGGCGGTTCGCCACGTGCAAGCATCAACCTGGCTTTGGCGGCTCGTGCATACGCCTTCATCAAGCGTCGTGGTTACGTGATTCCAGAGGATATACGTGCTATGGCTCACGATGTGCTCCGGCATCGTATTGGCTTAACCTACGAGGCAGAAGCCAACAACGTTTCAGCTGAGGAAATTGTCAGCAAAATACTCAATAAGGTGGAAGTACCTTGATGATTCGTTTAACGTATAACGTTTAAGGTTTAACGTGGAAACTTCTGAAATTCTTAAACGCGTCAGGCAAATTGAAATAAAGACCCGTGGACTCTCCAGCAATATCTTTGCTGGCGAGTACCACTCGGCCTTCAAGGGACGCGGCATGGCTTTCAGTGAAGTGCGCGAGTACCAATACGGCGATGACATCCGTGACATAGAATGGAACGTGACCGCTCGTTTCAACAAGCCGTATATCAAGGTTTTTGAAGAAGAGCGCGAACTCACGGTGATGCTGCTCGTCGATGTCAGTGCGAGTTTGGATTTTGGTACAATCGTGCAGACTAAGCGACAGATGCAAACAGAGATTGCTGCTACGCTGGCTTTCAGTGCCATTCAGAACAATGACAAGATTGGTGTTATCTTCTTCTCGGATTGTATCGAGAAATTCATTCCTCCGAAGAAGGGCCGCAAACACATTCTCTACATCATCCGCGAATTGCTGAACTTTCAACCGAAAAGCCAACGGACAGATATACAGCAGGCTGTGGAATATTTGACCCAAGTCATCAAACGTCGTTGTACTTGTTTCTTACTGAGTGATTTCATCGACGAACATGATTTCCGTCAACCCTTAACCATTGCCAACCGCAAGCATGACATTGTAGCTATTCAGGTTTACGACCGTCGCATTGCCGAATTGCCTGATGTTGGGTTGATGCGCGTAAGAGATGCTGAAACCGGACATTTGCAGTGGGTCGATACATCTAGTAAGCGTGTGCGCAATGCACAGGCTCAATGGTGGCATTCCCAAAGTGAACGTCTTCATGACACATTTACTAGAAGTAATGTGGATCATGTCAGCGTCCGTACCGACCAAGACTATGTAGTTGCTTTGCGCAGCTTATTTGCACAACGAACATGAAACAATACAAATCATTACTTTTTTCTTTCTTGGCTTTATGGCCTCTGTCCGGATGGTCACAGGTGACATTTGAGGCTCGCATCGATACGCTTGTGATGCTCATCGGTGAGCAGCGTGAACTGACGCTTGATGTTACATGCGGAGCTCAGCAAAAAGTGAAGATGCCCGATTTTCATCCACTTCAACCTCTGAAAGATGGTGTCGAGGTGGTGGAAATCTTGAGCTCGGATACCATATTGTTGAATGATGGACAGCGCAAGCAAGTGGTGAATCGTTACACCCTTACTGCTTGGGACTCGGCCTTCGTCTATTTGCCTCCATTCGTGATTGAAGTAGATGGTAAATCATACCAGTCTAAATCTTTGGCATTAAAGGTGATGACAATACCAGTTGACACTCTTCATTTAGACCAATTCTGTCCTCCTAAAGACATCCAGAACAACCCCTTCTCTTGGGATGATTGGAAACCCGTTATCTGGTTTGTGCTCATTAACCAGTTGATTGCTCTCCTATTGTTATGGATCTATGCACGTTGGCGTGAGAATAAGCCCATCATTCAATTCGTGAAACGCAAAGTGAAGTTGCCGCCTCACCAAGTGGCCATGAGTGAGATTGAACGCATCAAAGGTGAACGGAAATGGGCAGAAGAAGATAGCAAAGAGTATTATACTCAGCTCACAGATACATTGCGTACATACATTCGGGAGAGATATGGCTTTAATGCCACAGAGATGACTTCCGGCGAAATTATTGAACATTTGCTTCAAGAGCAGGACGAGGCGGCATTAGCCGAATTGCGTCAACTCTTCACGACGGCCGATCTTGTGAAGTTTGCCAAATGGACGACACTTATCAATGAGAACGATGCCAACCTTGTCAGTGCCATTGACTTCATCAACCAGACAAAGTTGGAAGTAGATCCAAATGCTCAGCCGGAAGTGGAAGAAATTCCCGAAGAAGTGAAGCAGAGCCAGAAACGTTCGTTTGCTGTGAAGGTAATCATGATTACGATGGCCACCATCGCTCTCGTCTTCCTTGGTTATGCTCTCTATATTGCCATCGACTTAATCCGTTAACATCATGCAATTTGCCAATCCATATTTTCTCCTGCTGCTTCTGCTGCTCATACCTTATATATTATGGTATGTTTTACGGTTCCGTTCCAGTGAATCTGCATTGCAAGTTTCTTCTACCTCAGCATTTCGTCATGCACCACGAACATACAAACAGTTCCTTGTCCATGCTCCGTTCCTGCTTCGAGTTCTGACGTTCGTCATGATAGTCTTGGTGTTATGCCGCCCTCAGACCAGCAATTCATGGAGCAATCGCACGATTGATGGTATAGATATCATGCTTTGTGTGGATATTTCCACATCCATGCTTGCTGAAGACCTGAAACCGAATCGCATCGAAGCTGCCAAGAAGGTTGCTTCGGAGTTTATTTCTGGTCGTCCAAACGATAACATCGGACTCACCATCTTTTCTGGCGAATCGTTCACTCAATGTCCTATGACAACCGACCATGCCGTACTTCTGAATCTTTTTCAGAGTGTGAATTGTGATATGGTTCAACGTGGATTGATGGAAGATGGTACCGCAATCGGCATGGGACTTGCTAATGCTATTTCACGATTAAAGGATTCTCAGGCAAAGTCAAAAGTCATCATTCTTCTTACTGATGGTTCCAACAATGCAGGCGACATCTCTCCATTGACTGCCGCAGAGATTGCTAAGACTTTTGGAATCCGTGTTTATACGATTGGAGTAGGCACCAATGGCAAAGCACGTTATCCATATCCCGTTGGAGGACACATCGAATACATCAATATCCCTGTGGAGATTGATGAAAAGACCTTGGCCTCAATTGCCCGCGCTACAGATGGTGAGTTTTATCGTGCCACTAATAACGACAAACTCCGTGAAGTTTATCAGGAAATTGATAAACTGGAAAAGACAAAGATGAACGTCAAGCAGTATAGCAAGCGTTACGAAGCTTTCGCATTGTTTGCTTTGTTGGCGTGTCTATTCTTGATGCTTGAACTTCTCCTCAAAGAGACGATTCTTAAAAAGTTACCTTGATATACTATATTGATAACCTGCAATCTGTAAATTCACGACCGTGTTCCGATTTGATTCTCCTATATATCTTTATGCTTTGGCACTCATCCCTTTGTTTGCCTTGCTACACTATGGCACCAACCTCCTCCGCAGACGTCGTCTTCGCAAATATGGTGACCCGGAATTATTGCGTGCTCTCATGCCAGAAGTTTCACGTTGGCGTCCTGAAATGAAGTTCTGGCTCCTGAATCTCGCTTTGGCCATGATGATCTTCTGCCTTGCGCGTCCGCAGTATGGAACAAAAATGGACACCCGCAAACGTGAGGGCATAGAAGCCATCATTGCTTTGGATGTCTCTAACTCGATGATGGCAGAAGATGTTAAGCCTAGCCGTTTAGATAAATCCAAGATGCTCATCAGCAATTTGGTGGACAATATGACCAATGACAAAGTGGGGCTGATTGTCTATGCAGGTGAAGCTTATACACAGTTGCCCATCACGAGCGACTATGTCTCTGCCAAGATGTTCCTTGATAATATTTCTCCTGCAATGATTGCCGTGCAAGGCACAGACATCGCCCGTGCCATTGAATTGGCCACGCACAGTTTTACGCAGCAAGAAGGCGTAGGACGTGCCATCTTCGTCATCACCGATGGCGAAGATAATGAGGGTGGGGCAGTGGAAGCGGCTCGTGCAGCAGAGAAAAAAGGAATGAAGGTCTATGTCCTTGGCGTTGGTTCACCTGAAGGCAGCCCCATCCCCATGCCAGGCTCAAACCGCTATATCACAGACAACGCGGGCAATACCGTAGTTTCCAAGCTGAATGAAGACATGTGCCGCGAGATTGCGCAGGCAGGCGGAGGTGCTTATATTTATGTGGATAATAGCTCCAGTGCACAGGCCTCCCTCCAAAAACATGTGGAGAAGTTGGCAAAGGCGGAAATGGAATCACAGATATACAGCGAGTACGACGAACATTTCCGCGATTTCGCGTGGCTGGCGTTGGCGTTGCTGATGATTGACATCTTATTATTGGCTCGCAAGAACCACATCTTCGGTCGCTTCCGTCTGTTCCGTGTAGCAGGCGATGTGGCCATCTTGTTCTTGTTCATGGGACTTACCGCCCAGCCCACTATGGCACAGAAGAAGAACGACCGCTATTATGTCCGTCATGGAAACCGGCTTTACCGCGATAGCATTTATGACAAGGCACAAGTGGACTATCAGAAAGCTGTTGAGAAGGATAACACAAATCCTGTGGCTCATTACAATCTTGGCAATGCACACCTTCAGCAAGGACAGCCCAAAGATGCCATGAAGAGTTATGAGACAGCCGCCCGTTTGCAAAAGGACAAGCAGCGCGGAGCACAGGTTTACCACAACATGGGTGTAATCATGCAAAGTCAAAAGCAGTTTGCAGAGGCTATTGAGTGTTACAAGAATGCACTTCGGCGTAATCCTACCGATGATGAGACGCGTAAAAATTTGGCTTTGTGTCAACACCAGTTGCAGAAACAGCAACAGAACCAAGACCAGAATCAACAAGATCAACAGAAACAGGATCAACAGAAGGA
>JAGCPY010000039.1 GCA_017965425.1 Bacteroidaceae bacterium
GAACTCATAGTCATCACCATCTTCAACCAAAGGAGCGACATGGAGATTCATGATGGTCTGCTCTGCATCGATGTCATAGCCCACGGGAACGATCACGATCTCTGTGGTGTCTTGTATGGACATCTCCGCATTAGCACTTCTAGCGACGGGGTTGAAGCGAGCATCGGTTGCCATGTTCACGAGGGCAAAGTTGCCATTCTCCAGCGGAGTAATCTTCCACAAAGAGGGGCAGTCGGTGGTGAGATCTGCCGGCGTATTCCAACGTCCCCAAATCTTACCGCCTTCCACGACGCTGTACAGATACTTGTCAACTTCCTGTTCCTCGGTGATATCGTTGCCTTCTTCATCTTGATCAATCACCACATTGTTGACATACTTCATGGCACCACGAATGCGGTAGTAGCCTTCGGTGATGTCCATTACAAAAGGTACGCGCGATGCGATGACAGCCTCATAGCCATCAATGATGGCCTTCTCGGCAGCTTGCATTTCCTCGATGCTTGCTTCACTTTCGTTGATGAGTCCGATTGCTTCATCCAAAGCATCATAGAAAGCATTGGCCAAATCGTCACTATACTGACCGGGATATTCGCCCGTGTCGAAGGAATAGTAGTTGTACTTCTCGATGGTTTCGCTCAAAGAGTTGAAAGCAACTTCCCATGGATCCAATTCCTTGATGGGATAGAGGTTGAACTCAGCAGCATGCCAGAAAACAGCATTGTGCTCACCACCGTTGGTTGATGCGGTTTCATCAACATAGAAACGCAGGTACTTGAATCCCTGAGGATCAAACACGTCACTTACATGGACTTCACCAGAAGCGTTATCACCTGTGCTAGTCAAAGGAGTCGAGAATTCACCAATCAGGGTGCACTTGTCTCTGTCTGCGATAGGATTAGCATAGAATGCAGCCAATGCCTCCTCGTCTGCATCTTCGATGGTCTCGTTCGTACCATAGACTGACCACAAAGTGGGGTGGTTGTTGTTGGTGCCACGGCGAGTGACTTTGAAGACAATCTTCTTGTACTCCTCCATGTCGTAGTACCCTTCGGGCATTTCAACTTGAAGGTAGTGGCTACCCATCACATTGTGAGGGGGTTCGCTGTGCCAAGATGTATGCCAGAACGAACCCGTGTTCTCGTCAATGAGGGCACCGAGATCAGCTCCCTCACTGGGATCGGACCACGGACTGCTCAGCTGGCTTGCATCGGTGATGATTGGGTTATCGACATCGACTGCCCACTTCTCATCAATAGCCTGAGCAAAAGTCGAACCCGTGAAGAAACTGGCTAACATAACCAGTAAAAGGTAAATTTTCCTCATAGTTTTTAAGTTTAGGTTAATAATAATGTTTGAATCGTTAGTTTTCTCAGAGGAGTATCTCAAAGACACTTTTGGTATATTTCGGCGGTAAAAGTACTCATATCTGTTGAAATGCAAAACGCCCCGCACGTTAAAAGCGCGAGGCGTTAAGGATATTTAACAAAAAGCGCGGCTTATGGTAAGCACTCTGTCTTCTCAAAGAGCTTCGAGCATGGCGATGATGCGGTCTCCCAGCGCACTTTTGTGTTCTATATGTTCCAAGGTTGCCGTGACGAAGGGATTGGTCTCGAAGTCACCACGCACTTGCTCAAAGTCACGCTCGACGGTGCGTGAGCTGGCTCCGTCGAAGCCGAAGCCCGTGTGAGCCGACATCGAGAACTCCTTCTTGGCATCGTTGTAGAGCATTTTGTCGAGGCTAACGACGCTCTCCTTCCATTGACGGACGATGTTGATGAGGTCTTCAATCGTGATGCGGTCGGGGTATAGGCCATAGTATTCGAGAATCTTCTCGTAAGCCCATGTCCATTCGTACTTATAGTAGTTTTCATGAATGCGTTGCAGGGCGGCATCGAACTCTGCAGCACTGTGAACCTTCCCCGCTTCGACGTCGTTGAGGAGTGCGATGACGAGTTCCTTTGGTGCGATGAGTCCAGCAAGGTCAATCCAAGTGCCTCGTCCCTCGGTGCGAGTGGGTTTCAGTCCTTCGAGCACACTCTCGGCGGTGGAACAGTCAGTGCGTTCGAGGTGCGAGATAAGCGAGTTTCCAAGGAATTTCTGGATGGCGATACGGTAGAGCTGCTGCCCGCGTTTGAGCGAGTGATTGCTAATCTTCGCACTCTGATAGGCATAGACGTCGCTGGTGGCACCGCTAAGGTTTTCCAACTCTTCGAGGATATGCAGGCCACGGAACATTTTGTCGATGGTGTAGGGCGAGAGCAGATTGAAGTTGATCTGGTCAAGCCGTCCATCCTTATGACGTTTGTCGCGCTTGGGCCACTTTTGGGCATCGCGCACGGTGCCGACGGACCGCAGGTTGACGGCAGGTGCCAGCCACGTTTCGCCATTCTTCTCGATGAGATAGGAGAACGGCAGGTCGCTGGTGTCTGAATGACTGCTGTGGCGTCCCATGACGAGGGAGAAGGCACCGATTCGTGCGGGCCAGAGGATATAGGAGTCTGATGTCGTCTTGGCACCGCGTTCCATCGCACCTTGGTGGATAGGACCAAGTTTATACATGTGGTTGCTCTGGTTACTGCCCGAACCTGCATTCATGAAGCTGAACAATCCGGCAATGAGGAGCGTTGACTTGTGGTGGGTGACGGTGAAGGGACCTGCAAAGATGGCACATGCCTCACCGTTCTCTTCCTGACAGTTGCAGAAGAAGAGGCTGTCGGAGGCAGAGTAGCCATGACCGAGTGAACATGCCTGTCCGACATAGACGCGGGTGAGGGTGGTGCAGTCCTCCACGCTGGAACCGTCCTGCACGATGAAGTCGTCGGCGATGACACCATAGCCGATATGTACAGGGGCCTCCTGGCGGCTGTTGAGGGTTCCGTTCTTGAGCCGTCCGGCACCTTCCACTTTCGCGTGCGCACCTATGTACATATTCTTTATATAGCCTGTATCGACGATGGTGGCGTGAGTGGCAATCGTACCGCGCATGCTGGTGTGCTCGGCCACCCGCTCAGCAGCAAAGAGCTTGAGCTGGTCGATGAGCAGTGGACGATGGCGGTAGAAAGCTTCGAGATAAGCCTCGTGGGCGGTGAGGCGGTCATGGATGGTCACTTCACGGCCACCTGTCTCGTTGAGCACCGACACCTCCACACCATTTCCGAAGCTGGTGGGACCGTCGCAAAGGATGATATCGACGTTCTCGATGAAGCAGTTGTCGGCGATGTCGTAGTTGGCAATGTAGTTCTTGATGTTCTCAATGCAACAGTCGTCGCCGATGGTGACGTTGTGCAGGGTGGCGTTGAAGATGCCGGTATGTTTGTGCATACCTCCCGGCATCTCGAAGCTCTTTTGGAAGCTACCCAGCCGTATGTCACCCGAGAAACGTGTTCCCCGAATATATTTCAAACTATGTTCGTCGCTGACGAGCACCTGACTCCAATTCTCGGAGCTGCATCCTTGAGCTTCGAGTTGTGTGATTTCTGAAGATGTGAGTTGTCTCATTTGAAATAGTGTTGTGTTATTTAGTACTTACATTTATCAAAATCGGCGCAAAAGTACATATTTTCCTCCGAAATCATGGCATTTTGCCAAGAAATTCTTACTTTTGCCCGCAAAAACAGGCAAATTCACTAACAAATTGTTTCTATGAGGCTCGTTCGGAATCCTTGGATTTGGTTGCTGCGCTTTCGGAAACGTCGCGGTTATGGCGTGCATTCGCCCTTTGCCTATTCGTTCGTCAGGGGTGTCGTCCTGGAGCAAACACCCTACTATGCCTATCAACGTCTTTCAGAGCTTCATCCCTGGTGGGTGCGATGGGGAAGGTTTTATCCTTTGTCGTGTCGCCGGCTGTTATTCCGCTTGGCCAACTTTGCCCATCCAGGAACCATCCGGTTAGTGGGCGACCGTCCGATAGAACGTGTCTATCTGGCGGAGAGTGTTCCTTCGGCCCGTTGGGTGGAAAGAGGTGTGGCAGACTTCGTTTTCGTGGCCGCAGAACATGTGGCCGAGGCTGCGGACATCGCTGCCACGCTCCCCAGCCACGCCATGATGGTCATCGAAGGCATCCACAGAAACAAGGATGCCCGCATGGTGTGGCACGACATACAATCTGCACCCCACACGGGCATCACGTTTGATTTATATACTTATGGCGTGGTCTTCTTCGACCTTTCGCGCCATAAGCAACACTACAAGGTCAACTTCTGACAGCCATCAGATATTGCCGACGCGGATGAGGTACTCTGCAATCTGCACGGCATTCAGGGCTGCGCCCTTCTTGATTTGGTCACCGCAGAGCCAGAACGTCAACCCGTTCTCGTTGGCCAGGTCCTTGCGGATTCGCCCGACGAAGACGTCGTCCTTGCCTGCCGTGAACAGCGGCATGGGATATTTCTGGTTGGCGGGGTCGTCGATGACGGTGATGCCTTCGGCCTTGGACATCGCCTGCCGGGCCTCCTCGGGAGAGAGGGGACGTTCGGTCTCCACCCACACCGCTTCGGAGTGGCTTCTGAGCGACGGCACGCGCACGCACATGGCCGAGCAAGCAGCATCGGTGTGCATGATCTTACGTGTCTCGTTGAACATCTTCATCTCTTCTTTCGTATAGCCGTTGTCGGTGAACACATCTATCTGCGGAATCACGTTGTAGGCCAGTTGGTAAGCAAACTTGTTGACGGTGGCAGGTTTGCCGTCGAGCACTTCGCGATACTGCTGCTCCAGCTCGGCCATCGCTGCCGCCCCGGCACCGCTGGCAGCCTGGTAGCTGGCCACGTGGATGCGACGGATGTGCGACAGTTTCTCCAGGGGTTGCAGACAGACCACCATCATGATGGTCGTGCAGTTGGGGTTGGCGATGATTCCACGCGGACGGTTCAGGGCATCTTCGGCGTTGCATTCGGGTACCACGAGGGGCACGTCCTTGTCCATGCGGAAGGCCGAGCTGTTGTCGATCATCACGGCACCATGCTTAGTGATGGTGTCGGCAAACTCCTTGCTGGTGCCGCCGCCGGCACTGACGAAGGCGATGTCCACGCCCTTGAAGTCGTCGTTGTGTTGCAAGAGCTGAACCTGATAATCTTTGCCGCGGAACGTGTATGTACGTCCGGCACTGCGCTGGCTGCCAAAGAGCACCAGCTCATCGATGGGGAAATGGCGTTCATCCAGCACGCGGAGGAACTCCTGACCTACGGCGCCACTGGCACCTACGATAGCTACTTTCATCTTCTGTCTTTCTTTGTTGTGTTGTTTGTGGGTGCAAAGGTAGGCATTTCCCTTCATAAATTGGCATAAATCCACCATAAAATCTGCAAAACTCTTCTACACCACTCTCTTCCCTGTGTTTCTGCTGAAAAAGCCTCAATCCCTCACCATTGGCTGCAAACAACAGAAAACCAATATGATAAAGGTGAGGGATTGGTGAGGGATTGGTGAGGGAAGGTGAGGGATTGCCAAATCATGAAGAATGAACAGCGAAGGGCAATGCGAAGGAAGGTGAAGACCTTACAGGCAGAAGGTCAACACCTTACAGGCGGAACGTCAATACCTTCCAAACGGATGATCTACACCTTTTCGGGTGAGAGAATCGACGCTTCGTGAAAGATTTTCATGCCTTTTTGCCCTCTTTCTCACATTTTTTGCCTATTTTTGCCACTGCAAATCACCCAACGACGAAGATTTCCATGTTAAAAAGCTACCATACCAAGGGCGTCATCGAGGCCGGCTGCGACGAGGCGGGCCGTGGCTGTCTGGCCGGGCCGGTGTTTGCGGCGGCGGTTATTCTTCCCGAAGACTATTCCCATGAGTTGCTGAACGATTCGAAGCAACTGACAGAGAGCCAGCGCTATGCCTTGCGTGAGGTCATCGAGCATGATGCCGTGGCGTGGGCGGTGGCAGAGTGTTCGCCCCAGGAGATTGACAAGCTGAACATCCTCCGATGCAGCATCCTGGCCATGCAACGGGCGTTGGACCAGCTGAAAGTGCGCCCGCAGCACATCCTGGTTGACGGCAACCGATGGACTCCCTACCAAGATATCCCCGCACACACCATCGTCAAGGGCGATGCCACTTACCTCAGCATTGCTGCCGCCAGCATCCTCGCCAAGACCTACCGCGACGACCGCATGAAAGCGCTGGCCCTGGAATACCCGCCCTACGGATGGGACCGGAACATGGGCTATCCGGCCAAGGCACACCGCGAAGCCATCCGGCAATATGGCCCCACGCCCCACCATCGGATGACCTTCCGCCTGCTGCCAGAAGAGCAGTTGCTGCTGGACTTATAATGCAAAGAGGGCACATCGCTGTTGAACGACATGCCCTCGTTAGCATCTGATGTGGCCGCTTTAATCTTCTGCCTGAGTAGCGGGACGCTTCTCAGCGATACGGGCCTTCTTGCCAGTGAGACCACGCAGATAATAGAGCTTGGCGCGACGAACCTTACCGACTTTGTTGACGGTGATGCTGTCGATGTTGGGGCTGGAGATGGGAAGATACGTTCCACGCCCACGGTGCCGCTCATCTTGCGAACCGTGAAACGCTTCTGATCCTGATGCCCGCTGATGCGGATGACCACGCCACGGTAGAGCTGGATGCGCTCTTTGTTACCTTCGACAATTTTGTAAGCCACGGTCACGGTATCACCTGCCTTGAACTTGGGATAAGTCTTACCTGTGGCAAATGCTTCTTCAGCAATTTTAATGAAATCAGCCATTGTTGGAATGGGGTTAAATTGTTGTTGTCGTCCTGCACGGGCATAACAGGGAACTCTGCATCCTGCCAGCGACCCGCGCCGAAAGCGGGTGCAAAGGTACGCAAAAATTTGGAGTCGGAGGTTGAAACATGAAAGTTTTTTTCTATTCCGGGCTCTTTTTTCTGCTTTTTTGCCTATCTTTGCCCGCAAAACAACACATCAACAACATGAAAAGACCTTTTGACCTGCATTTTCTGAGGCCGACAAGTTTCTGCAGGGAAACGATGACCGTCCTGTGTGTCCTCTTCCTTACCGGTTGCAAGAGCCACCACTATGTTCTTCAAAGCGTGCAACCACAGCGCATTGAAATCACCAAGGCATTGGACAAAAACCCGCTGCCCGCCGCCGAGACGTTCGTCCTGCCCTACCGAGCCGGAGTCGATAGCTTGCGTGCACCCCGCGTCGGCGAGAGTGCACAATACATGTCTGCCAAACGTCCCGAAAGCCTCCTCAGTAACTGGGTGGCCGACGCATTAGTTGCAACCGGACAGCGAATGGGCTATCAAGTGGACCTCGGCATCTGCAACATCGGCGGTCTGCGTGCTGCCATGCCGAAGGGAACGGTCACACGTGGCGACATCCTGGCTATCTCGCCCTTCGAGAACTTCTTCACCATCTTGAAAATGAAAGGCAGTGACGTACAGACACTTATGCAGGACATCGCAGCCGTGCGTGGCGAAGGTGTCAGCAGTGGAGCACGCCTGGTCATCACCAGCGACGGACAACTGAAGAGCGCCACCTTGGGCGGACAGCCCATCGACCCGTCGCGCACCTACACCATCGCCACCCTTGACTACCTGGCAGACGGCAACGACAAGCTCTATTCCTTGAAGCGCTCCACCGAACGCATTGTCACCAAGGAACCCGTGCGCGAAACCCTCATGAACCACCTCCTCCTGCTGGACGGGCAGGGCAAGAAGGCGGAGGCGAAGATGGAAGGACGCATCACCATCACAGATAACACCGCCTCAATAGACGCTCCATACGCTCACTCTTCAGGGGAAGGAACAAACGCATCGAATGGCCCCGCTCTCCCATCTACAGAGACGACCATTTCCTCCCTTCTTGGAAAGACGGGAGGCGAGGCTCCCCTATCCCTCCTCCTCGTTCACACCAACGACACCCATTCCTGCATCGAGCCGTTGAGCCCGTTGCTGGCAGACACGGCTCAGGCCGACAAAGGCGGTTACCTGCGTCGCGCAGCCCTGTTGCGCGACCTGCGCCAACACGATAAAGACCTCTTGCTTGTCGATGCGGGCGACTTCTCGCAAGGCTCGGCCTACTACTCTCTTTACCACGGCGACGTGGAAGTGGGGCTGATGAACCTCATGGGTTACGACGCCGCCACCATCGGCAACCACGAGTTCGACTTTGGTCTTGAGAACATGGCACGCATCTTCAAGCAGGCACGCTTCCCCATTGTCTGCTGCAACTATGACTTCAGCGGGACGCCCGTCGAAGGTCTCACGCGCCCGTACATTATTATAAAACGCGCGGGTTTGAAGATCGGCATCCTCGGCGTGTCGCCTCAACTGGAGGGACTCGTGGCGGCTCACACTTGTGAAGGTGTCCGCTATACCGACCCCATCGAGGCCGCACAGCCCATGGCCGACTACCTGAAAATGGAGGAGAAATGTGATTTGGTCGTCTGCCTCTCACACCTCGGATGGAACACTGCCGGCGTCAGCGACGAAGAGCTGATTCCGGCAACCCGCAACATCGACATCGTCATTGGAGGCCACAGCCACACCTACTTCACCAAGCCACAAGTGCTGAAGAATCTGGACGGGCAGGAAGTCCCCGACAACCAGATGGGCAAGAACGCACGCTACGTGGGAACGTTGCGTCTCGGCTTTCACTCAAAATAAAACGTCAAAGTGATCATCTTGGAACGGCCTTTATCGATGGCGTTGGTGAACTTCTTCAACGCCTCGTTCTGAAGGTCGGTTCGGTCGTGGACGATGATATCCCTGAGCCCGAAGCAGAAACGGAGTTCGGGAATCAGCTTGAAATAAGGCAGATAGATGTCGCATCCTGCGCCGAACTCGATGAAGCAGTCAAAGCGTTCGGTCAGGATGGCTCCTTGCTTGCGCGCCGTCAGGTCAAAGGTGGGTGCCAGGCCCGCCACAAAATAGGGGCGGAAGTTATTGTAGCGCGGCGCGGCTATCTTCAGGTCAACGGGCACGGAAATATAGGTTGACTTGAGGTTCTGCGTGCTGTCCCGTCCCGAGTTCTGTTCGTGGAACCAGACATGCTTTTGCCCGAAATGGATGGCTGGCTGCACGCGCAACCCTAACGTCTTGTTCAGACGCAACTCGGCCAAGACCCCGACGAGGAACCCCGGCTGATAGTTGTCCAGATCCGTGTACCAGCGTTCGCCAGAAGCGGGATCCACAAAGCCGTTGTTCTGAAACTCGATGTCCATCATGTTCACACCCACGAAGAAACCATAGTGCAGGAACCGCTGATCCAGATAAGGGCGGTGCTGGATGCGGGGTTCCTGTGCCTGCAACGGGAGCAAGGCAGCAAGGCAGAAAAGGATGAGGAGGACTCGTTTCATCGTTATATTAACGTGCACGAGGGCATATTTATTGCCTAATCTGCCGACGGATTCGCGCACAGGCGTGTCAATTCAGGTAAATTCTGAATCAAACCGCCATCCGACGATGGCTTTTCACCCGTTTGTTGAAGGGAAAAAGAAGAAAATGTGCTACCTTTGCACGCGGTATCAAACACGAAAGCAAAAATGAATGTCATTCAATTCAAGCCACTGCTGAAACCCGCACTCTGGGGTTCAGAAAGCTGGGAAGTTTCCGGCGTCGAGGGCAGCGAAAGCAGCATCGACGGTGTTTCGCTCAACCATTTGGTCGCCACACAGAAAGAGCAGCTCGTGGGCCGGGCCAACTACGCACGTTTTGGCAACGAGTTTCCTTTGCTCATTAAGTTCATCGATGCCCATGAAGACTTGTCCATCCAAGTGCATCCCGATGACGAGACCGCGCGCAGACAAGGCCACGAGCGCGGAAAGACAGAAATGTGGTATGTCGTTGACACCACCCCCGACGCCCACATCCGTGCCGGACTCTGCCGCTCCATCACTCCCGAGGAATATAAGGCGATGGTGGAGAACCACACCATCTGCGACGCCCTGGCCCGCTATGACGCACATCAGGGAGATTGCTTCTTTCTGCCCGCCGGACGCATACACAGCATCGGCGCCGGATGCCGCCTGGCCGAGATACAGCAAACCAGCGACGTCACCTACCGCATCTATGACTTCAACCGCCGCGACGCCAACGGACAGTTGCGTGAACTCCATACCGAGCAGGCGGCAGAGGCCATCGACTACCACGTCGAACCCGACTACCGCACGCTGTACACGCCCGTCAAGAACCGTCGGGTGGAACTCGTCCGCTGCCCTTACTTCACCACCTCCGTCTATGACACCGACCGCCCCTTGACAATAGACTACTCGGGGCTCGACAGCTTTGTCATCCTCATCGGCCTGAAGGGAGAAGGAGCCATCACGGCAGACGGCGAGCGCCACGAGTTCGGCGCCAGCCAGACGCTCCTCTTGCCCGCCCACGTCCGCGAAGTGCGCGTGGAAGGCACGCTGCATTTCCTCGAGACATACATCGAAGAAACCGTCTGAACAGAACGGGCATACGTGAGGCCCCGAACGTATAGACCTTCCAGTATGAAGGTATTGACGTTCGGGGCCTCACGTATGCTCGTTCCGGCGGTGGGGGCTGCTCAGTACTTGAAGGAGCCGCTGACGATGCCGCCCTGTCCGCTGACGAAGGTGTTGTCGAGCTTAATACCCTGGCTCTTAGAGCCTGTATTGGTGACGATGAGCGAACCGCCCGTGGCAATGAGGGTGGTGGCGCGGACGCCACGGCTCTTTGGCCCTATGGCGTTGACGGTTGTCTCACCTCCGGCGATGGTCAGCGTCTGGTCAGCCTTGAGGCCGGTGGCGCGGTTTTCCTCGCCTGAATCTGGGTCGGTGTAGATGTCCGCGGCCACGGTGATGGCGACGGTCGGTGCGGAGGAAGGTGAACCGATGGTGAGGTTGCCTTCTGAGGCGATGGCCTTTGCTCCGAGTGCGGTGCTGTTCAGGTTGACGGTCACGACGCCGCCGAGCAAAGACATTTCGGGCACGATGCTTGCATCTTCCGCAGAGGCGTCCAAGCGGATGCCCTTGGTGTCGGTGGACGTCACGGTGACATCGAGGGTGCCGCCGTTCATCACGAACTGGCCGTTGAGCGCTTCTTCCGAAGCCGCGTCGGTTTCCACCTGAAGGCCGTCGCCGCCCACGTTTGCAATGGTGACCGTTCCTCCATTCATGAGGAAGTACTCACCGCAGTGGATGCCGTCGCCGACGGCAGAGCTGACGGTCAGCGCGCCCACGGATTTCTTCAGTTGCAGGTATTCATTCGAACGGAGGGCGTGGCGACAGTTGCCGGTGACAGTGAGGCTGCCGCTGCCAGCGACCTCGAGATGGCCCTGACAGTTGAAGGCTGCTTTCTGGTCGCCCGTGGCGGCGTCGGCCACGACGTTGGTCGTTCCGTCTTCAAGGATAAGGTCGATGCGCTTGCCGCACTGGATGTCGATGGCTCCACCGGCATCCGAGGTGAGGTTGAGGCCATTGAGATGGAACTTGCACTTGTACTCGCCGACGTAGGTCAGGGAACCGTGGGCGCTGGAACCGGCAAGGATGAACTCGTGCTCGATTGTCGTGCAGGTGTTGGTGATGGTGACGTGGCCGCCATCGACGGTGGCCGTCACGCCTTCTGCCGTGTAGGGTATGTCAACCGACGCATGGTCGCCGTCCCATGTAACCGTGACCGGGTTGACGATGGTGATGGAATCTATCTCGGCCGTGGAATAAGTGAATCCTCCTATTTCGAGGCAGGAACCCGCTGCCGTGTAGGGCAGGGATGAAGCTTCGGTCAAGGCATAGCGGGTGCTTTCGCCACCGCTCCAGACGCGGATCCATTGGGCATTGGCTGCCGTGGCGAAGACGGCAAGTGCTATGGTGGCAAGTATCTTTTTCATGATCAGTGAAGGATTTTCAGGGTTCGGTTTCCGAGTTTGGCGATGTAGAGTCCGCGTGGGAGGTCATTGAGGTTCATCTCGGCACGCTGGTTGCTGACGAACTGCTGGCGGACGACCTGACCGTTGGCGTTGAAGAGCAAGAGGACACCCTGTCCGTCGGCCACGAGCTGACCGGCCTGGATGCACAGCTGGCTGCGCTCGGCGGCAAGCCCCCGGACGGCGGTGGCCGTCTCGGTGAAGCTCAAGCGGTTGAGCGTGGACAGCGAAAGATGGGTCTCGGTGCCATCCACGGTCGTCACCACAAGGTCAGAGCCAGAGAAGGTAATGCGCTTGACGGTCTTCAAGGCGAAGCTCTGCTCCACGGTGCTGCTGACGAGCGTCAAATAGTTATAGGTGCCGGCAACAGCGGTGACGCAGCAGCCAGCCACGAGCGCAAGGCTCAGGAGTAGTCGTTTCATCATATTTCGATTTTATCTTTGATTCCTTTTTTCTTGTCTTTCCGCTCAATCTGTTCAGAACTTGATGCTGTGTCCGATGCTGATGGCATGTATGTTGTCATCGCCGTCGTCGTCGTTCTCGTGAGTGAAGACGTAGGCAGCGGAAATCTTGAATGTCTTGGACACGCTGAACTCGACTCCAGCGGCTGCACGCAGCTTGTCGAGGTGCCAGCTGTCGGACATGTTGTTATGGAACTCCACGGAGGCAAAGGGTTCACACATCCAGCCTTTCTTGTCGATGGAAAGCTTCAGACGCGAACGCAGCAGATGACGGTTCCACGCCGCTTTCTCCTTCACGACTTGATCCTCTTCGTCGTATCCTGTGATGTTGTTGCCGCTGTCGTAGGAAGGATCGCGGTAGCGGGTACGCTCCACGTCGCGTGCGTTTTGGTGCGTAAACTGGTAACGTTCACGCACAGCGACGCGCAGGGTTTTCCAAAATCGCTTGTCGGCACTGACGTCGAACGATATGCGGTGGCGGGGAACCCAATGGGAAGCGTCGAGGTTGTAGCCCTGGTATGCACGTGTGACACCGTCGGCATCCACGATGCTGGTTCCTTGATAAGAGGAGAAGTCGTTGTCGCCTTTATACTTATACTCGCACGTTTCGAGGAAATGCTTCTCGATGAAAGAATAGGAAAGGCCCAGCTTCACATATTTGCCCAGCTTCTTGTTGACGAAGACGCCGATGCTGGCGCGGTTGAAGTCCTTGTTCCATTCGGTCGTACGCAAATCGCCTTCTATGCCGACACTCCAATCATAAGGCAGCACTTTCGTCAGGTTTATCTCCTGCCAAAGACCGCCTGTGGTCTGTGTCGCGTTCTTTTGTGCATGGGCAGCCATTGGCAAAACCATGATGGCTGCAAGAATCAGTCTTTTCATGTTGGTGGTGTGATTAAATTTCCCTTGGCACACGTCCGTAGCGGGCGATGCTGTTGCCCACATCCTCCGGATCCTCATAGAAGATGCGGATGAGGGCGCTGTCCTTCAGGAAGTCGAGCATACCCACTTCGATGCGGGAGATTTTAAGTCCGGTGCGTTTCTCCAAGTCGGCCTTCAGCTCGTCGCGACGCGAGGCGGTGATGAGGCTCACATTGTCGTACTTGATGATCTTCGAGCATTCCTGTTCAAGGACTTTGCTGCTCTCGAACAGCCATGCCATGACGATGAAGACGATGTTGACGAAGAGGATGGTGACGATGCCCACGCCGTCCCAATAGTCAGCCTTCGGGTGGTAGTCGCCATGTGCCAAAGCGTTGATGACACTAAGGGCGATGAGCATGAACAAATACGTCATCTCGCGGATGGGTACAGCTTCCGTGCGGAAGCGCATGATGCCGAAGATGGCGAACAGACCCATCGCGGCGCCGAGTTGCATTCCTCCGCCGTCCATCAGGCTGACGAGCAGGAAGATGCTCATGGCCATGAGGATGAAGATGAACATATAGTCGCGGCGGTGGCTGCGGGGGAAGTAGAACTTGCGTGCAACCACGGTAACGACAACGAGGTTAATCATGAAGCGGATGACCAACGAGATGAACTGCTGGGGGTCAAACAAGGTAACGCCAAAGAGATTACCAAGTTCGTTGTTGATTTGGGTGAAATCCATTTTGGGTGTATTGGGTTAAAGTTTAATGTTTTAAGTTTAAAGTTTAAAGTGAGGGTTGGGGGAGGCGGAAGTCTGTGCCGGTATATTTGGAGATGCGGACGAGTTTGGGCTTGAAGAGGTTGTTTTTCAGCTTGTCGTTTGTCATCACCGAGCCGATGCAGTACTTCGAGAAGCCGGAGGGTTTGATGCGCAGCTGCCGCAGGATATCGAGCACGGGCGAGAAGACGTTGCCGTCGCGTTTCAGTTCGATGATGACGAGCTCTCCAGTGCCTTCGTCTCGTACGGTTTCGAAGTTGTGGAAATGGACGTTGAAGTCAATCGTCAGGCGTTCCGTCTTTCCATAGTTGACGAGGGTGATGCGCTGGAACTGGTTCTGCACCGTGGGGATGATGTCGTCGAAGGTTGCGCCTGTCAGCCCCTGGATGAAGGGCGTGCCTCCGGCATCCACGACGTCCTGTCGTTCCTGCGACGGCACGGTGATGCGTTTCTTCTTCGTGCGACCGTGGTTGTTCTTGGTCTTCACTTCCAGGAAGGTCAGGTTTGAATCGAGGTAGGTGCGCACGCGAATCTTCTGACGGGGAGCCCTGGCGTTGTGATGCTCCAAGAAAAAGCGATGTGAGGGCGTGTCCCAATAAGTGGTACGGTAATTGGCGATGCGCTGGCCGTCAATCTGCTGGGCAAAGTACTGACCTTGGGCCAGCTCCAGGAGTTCAGACAGCTTGCGCTTGTTGGTCACGAACTTCGTGTCGGTGCGGTTCATGAGCTTGATGCCACTCATGTCGTCAAGGGATATGGGCGACAACAGACCGAGCCATTCCTGTATGTTTTGGTCGAAATTCATGTCTTTTCGTACTTTTTCGGGGGCAAAGATAGAAATAAGTTTAAAGTTTAAGGAGTAAAGTTTAAAGTTTTTGCGTCTTTTTGGTGTTTTTTTCATCAAAAAGGCTTGTCGGCTCAACCAAAAGCTCTATCTTTGTCGCCGAAAGGACCTTTAACTTCAATCTTTACACCTGATATGGCAGAAATGAAAGAAATCCTCTCCAATGCGGAAGAACGCATGGAAGAGGCCGTGATGTATCTCGACGAAGCCCTTTCCCACATCCGCGCGGGCAAGGCGAACGTGAAGCTGCTGGACGGCATTCGGGTCGATAACTACGGTGCGATGGTTCCCATCAACCAGTGTGCCGCCGTGACGACGCCCGATGCGCGCAGCATCACCATTAAACCTTGGGATAAGTCGATGTTCAAAGTCATCGAAAAGGCTATCATTAACAGCGACCTCGGCATAATGCCCGAGAACAACGGAGAGCTGATCCGCATCGGCATTCCGCCCCTTACCGAAGAAAGGCGCAAACAGCTGGCCAAGCAGTGCGGCAAGGAAGGGGAGCAGGCTAAAGTCAGTGTGCGCAATGCGCGTCGCGATGGCATCGAGCAGCTGAAGAAAGCCGTCAAGGATGGTCTTAGCGAGGACCACCAAAAGGACGGCGAAGATGACCTCCAGAAGATGCACGACAAGTTCATCAAGCAAATCGACACCCTCCTTGCCGCCAAGGAGAAGGAGATCATGACGGTGTGAAAGGCCTCGTCATCCGCAATACGGGAAGCTGGTACGACGTTCGCACGGACGACGGCCAGCTTTTCGCGTGCAAGGTCAAGGGCAATTTCCGGCTGCGCGGCATCCGCTCGACCAACCCCGTGGCTGTTGGCGATATCGTCGAAGTGTTGCCGCCCGCCGCGCCGGCGAATGGCGCTGCGACGATTGACCTGTCTCCCACCGGCGGACAACAGGGAGCCTTCATCACCGACATCCATGACCGTCGGAACTATATCATACGCCGCGCCAGCAACCTGAGTAAACAGAGCCACATCCTCGCGGCCAACGTAGATTTGGCCTGTCTCGTGGCCACCATCGCCCACCCCGAAACCTCTACCACCTTCATCGACCGTTTCCTGGCTTCGGCAGAGGCTTACCGCGTGCCCGTAGCCCTCATTTTCAACAAGGTGGACCTCTACGACGACGACCAGCTACGTTATCTCGAGGCCGTCGTCGCCCTTTACCGTCACCTCGGCTACGCCTGCCACACCGTGTCTGCCGTGACTGGCGAAGGACTGGATAACCTGCGGAGCGAGCTGCGGGGACGGACATCGCTCCTGAGCGGCAACAGCGGCGTCGGCAAGAGCACCCTCCTCAACTGTCTTGTCCCGGAGGCGCGCGTCAAGACCGCCGAGCTCAGTCTTGCCCACGACCAGGGACTGCACACCACGACGTTTTCTGAAATGTTTGACCTCCCGTCGTCTGACGATGTGGCAGATGCGGGCCGCATCATCGACACACCGGGTATTCGCGGTTTCGGCACCTTCGATTTCGAACGCGAGGAGGTCGGCCACTACTTCCGTGAAATCTTCAGCATCGGACGCGGTTGCCGCTTTGGCAACTGCACCCACACCCACGAACCTGGCTGTGCCGTACTAAAAGCCCTCGACAATCACGAGATTGCCGAGAGCCGTTACCAATCTTATCTTTCCATGCTCGACGATAAGGACGAGCGCAAGTATCGCGAGAAGTTCTGACGCCTCGCCTATTGAGGTGCCTGGATGTGTCCGTCGCGGAAACTCATGTGCATCATGTGCGCAGAGCGCGGAACCAGAAAAGCATCGAAGTCGATCTGCCAGTGCTTACCGTCCAGACTCATGAAGCCCTCCGTCAGAACCAGTGGATAGTTCTTCACCGTCACCACTTCCGTCTGCGGGTTGCGGTTAGGCATGGCAATGCTGTCCACTGCCGCCGAGAAGTCCCACGCAGAGCGGTCTTCCCGCAGGGTGGCCGTCCGTGGCTTGCTGAAGAGGTAGGCGGTGTCGTTCTTGACGACGCTCACGTCTGCCAGCGTGACCGTTCCCCACGTCTCGCTCTCATACGTGAGGCTGCACAGCGTGCCTTCCTTATTGGTGAGAGCGATGGTCAGCGTGTCGCCCTCGGACGGAATGAAGGAGGAATAGGCGTTGCTGCCCAACGTCCAGCCGCCATACTTGCCGGCCAGCGTGTTCACGGTGGGCGTTTCCGGCGTCTTTCCGGGTTCCTTTTCGTCATCGTCGCCGCAACTGATGGCGAATCCCGTGCAAAGCAGCAGGGAAAGCACCATCCATGTGATTCTCTTGTTCATGTTCGTTGTGTGTAGAATAAATAAAGGTAGGATGTTTTTCGTAATCGGCTGCAAAGATAAGTTCTTTTTCCCAAACAGGCGCAAGGAACAAGGAGGATTTTTCCATCGGGGAAGCAAAATACCTAAAAATGTGTAACGGGGATGCTGTGGCCGTTCCTTTTTATGCGCGTACACGTTCCACACAGAAGGTGTAAACGTTCGACCCCGAAGGTAAAGACGTTCAGCGTGGAAGGTAAAGACGTTCCAGCCGTTGCATAAAAAGGTGGAGGAGGCACGGAAAATACCTACTTTTTATGATGTGCATTCGGCGGAAAAGTCGTATCTTTGCCGACGGAAATACACAAACAGATGAAAGCAATACGGTTTCTGATGCTGCTGACGGCATGTGTGGGCGTGCCGATGGGGTCGCGTGCCGACGATGGCCCCCAGAGTCTGCCGGCGGACTCTCTGCGGACGACGGACATCGAGGAGGTGGTCGTCGTTTCAACCCCCAAGGAAAATCAGTGGCTGCGGCAACAGGCGCTCTCGTCGTCGTCGTTCTCACAGGATATGATGCGCGAGCGTGGCATCGACGGGCTGAAGGATTTGTCGGCTCAGGTGCCGAACCTGTTCATTCCGTCCTACGGTTCACGGCTTACGACCAGCGTCTATGTGCGTGGCGTGGGTTCACGGACAGGCACGCCCGCCGTGACGCTCTACGTAGATGGGGTCCCCCAGTTGACGCCGGCAGGCTTCGACTTTAACTTCGCGGGGGTTGACCGCATCGACGTCCTCCGTGGCCCGCAGGGAACGCTCTACGGACGCGGGTCGATGGGCGGCGTCATCCGTGTGTTCACCAAGAACCCCATGCACTATCAGGGAACCGACATCCAGCTCGAAGCGGGCCAGACGGCAGGCTCCACGCCTCTTGATCGGCAGGACGGCGACGGCGCAGGGCATTACCGTCTGAACCTGACCCACTACCACCGCATCAGCGACCACTTTGCCTTCAGCGGCCATCTCTTTGGCGAATACGACGGCGGCTTCTTCCGCAACGGCGGACGCGACAACGAGCTGATTGATACACAGACAGACCTCGGCGCTCGGATGCGTTTCATCTACCAGCCCCGCACAGATTGGCACTTCGACCTGACGCTGTCCCACGAGTGGCTGCGGCAAGGCGGCTACCCTTACGAGTACCGTGGCGTGGTGGGCGCACCCACGACCCCAGATCCCGAGACGCCCGTCGGCACCATCGGCTACGACAACCGCAGCGGCTACCGACGCCAACTCACGAATGCGGGGCTGACCGTGGAGAAGACGTGGCCGAAGTTGGTGCTGACCAGCGTATCGGGGTTCCAACGGCTCGACGACCAAATGGATCTCGACCAAGACTTCACCACGACCAACCTCTACACGCTGATCCAGCGACAGCACATCCACACCCTTTCCGAAGAAATCATTCTGAAAAACGCCCCGTCATCAGCCGACGACACACGCTCATCGAACCGCTACGCGTGGCTCCTCGGCGGCAGCGTCTTCCACAGTTGGGCACGCACAGAAGGCCCCGTCACCTTCCATGACGACGGACTCGGCTGGCTGAACGGCCTCGTCAACCGACAGGCCAACACCCACTTGCCCACCATCGTCAGCCACGACGAACAGGGAGCAGAAGCCTACCGCATGAACTTCCTCTTCGACAACCTCATAGAAGGCTCCACCCTGGGCTTCCCCGGCGTCTATAAGACACCGACGACCAACGCCGCTCTCTTTCACCAAAGCACGCTGTCCGATTTGTTCGGCGTGCAGGGCCTGTGCCTGACAGCCGGCCTGCGTGTGGATTATGAGCATTTCCGTCTGAACTATGACGCCCACTACGGCTTTGGTCAGCGCTATGGTCTGAACGGGCGCCTCACCTATCCCGATGGCAGCGTGCGCGAAGGCATGACGCTGGTGCCCACCAGGCATTTCGAGGTCGCCGACGGCCTCTTGGGAGAATGCTCAAAGGACTATCTGCAACTCCTGCCACGTGTGACGCTGCAATGGATGTTGCCTGCCTCGCAGACCTTCGGCGAACGTTCGTCGGTGTATGCCACGGTGTCCCGTGGACATCGCTCGGGCGGATACAACATGCAGATGTTCAGCGACTTGTTGCAGACACGTATGCAAACGGCCATCATGAAGAACGTGGCCGACGCCACCGTTCCCGTGGTCGAAGCCGTGGCGATGATTCCCCCTGACGTCCGAGATAAAGTCCGTGACATGCTCATCGGCATGGGCACCCAGCAAGAGCTCAACGTGCAGGAGGCGACATGGTATAAGCCCGAATCGTCGTGGAACTACGAAGTCGGTGCCCACCTCAACCTCCTGGAGCAACGCCTGCAAGCCGACGTGGCCGCCTTCTGGATGCAAACCCGCGACCAGCAGGTGTCGAAAATGTCGTCGGGCGGGCTCGGACGCGTCACCGTCAATTCAGGCGAGAGCCGCAGCATCGGTGCCGAAGCGGCCTTGCGCCTTCACCTGGCAGACGGATGGCTACTCCAGGCGGCCTACGGCTACACACATGCCCGCTTCTGCGACGACAGCCGCGACACATTTGTCCCCTTCGTGCCGCGTCACACGCTCACAGCCGGCATCACCCGCGAATGGATGTTGCCTCACCGCTATCAGTCCTGGCCAGAGGCCATCGTCGTTCATGTGGATTACAAAGGAGCCGGGCGCATCTATTGGACGGAAAGCAACAGCGCTTGGCAGGATTTCGCGGGAACGCTGAATGCCCGGCTCGCGGTCAAGCAAAAGGATTCGGAACTGGCCTTCTACGTCCACAACCTGCTGGCGACACATTTCCAGACTTTCTACTTCGAGACCATGCAACGCGGCTTTGCCCAATATACACGACCAGCGGAGCTGGGATTCCAACTCCGCTGGAGGTTTTGATTGACAAAGGATTTCGCGTGACTTACTCGGCCTCACCGTATTCCAGTTCGCCCTGCACGACCCAGATGAGGTCTTCGGGCGAGAAATCCCCGTACTTATCTTTGCGTGCACGTTCGGCGATGGCGGCAGCAATGACTTCGGTGTCAAGGTCAACAAAGCCGTCCTCGTCGGGTTCCTGTTCCAGCAACCCGCTTTCCACGTAGTAGTCGGCCAGCACGTCGATGAAGTAGTAGAGGTCTTCGTCCGTGAACTTAACCTTCACTTCCTGAGGCAGATAGGCCTTGATGTATTCCACGGTCTGCACGTCGTCGGCAGCCTGCTGAAGAAGATCGTCTTCCATGATGGGATGGTGATGAGGCGGTCCGCCTATTTAAGAATGCTTTGCAACTTGGCTTCGAGCGCTGCCTTGGGTGCAGCCCCGATCTGTTTGTCCACCACCTCGCCGTTGCGGATGAAGAGGATGGTGGGGATGTTGCGCACGCCGAAACGGATGGCAAGCTCATCGTTCTCATCGACATCGACTTTGCCGATGATGGCCTGGTCGGCGTATTTCTCTGCCAACTCTTCAATGTATGGACCGATTTTCTTGCAGGGACCGCACCAAGTGGCCCAGAAGTCCACGACCATAGGCTTGCCCTCGTTGACAAGCGCGTCAAAAGATGAATCTGTGATTGCTAATGCCATAATGTAAAGTTTTTAATGAATGATGATATTAATGTTTGTTTTCAGATGTTCTGCAAAATAGATGCCAAAACGGGAATGTCAAGTCTGGTTAATGGCGTAGGAAAGCCCTTCCTGACTCTTGATGTAGTCGATGAGGTCGCGACGTACATTGATTTGTCGGGCACGGCTTCGCAAGGTCAGGTGCATCTTTCCTTCCGGGTCGAGGATGCGGAAATAGAGACTGGTGTTTCCCTTGTTGTTTTTCAGCAGTTCGTCCAGCGAGAGGACGATGTCGTTGTTGAGCCCGCTGAGGGGCAGGGTGATGGTGATGCTCTCGACGAGCTGGTCTTTCACATTGCTGAGGAACTCGATTTTGCCAATACAGATTTCGATGCGGTTGGCATTGAATTTTCCTGGTTGCACGCGGGCGGTGATGAAAAGCGTGTTGCCGATGTCCATATAGTTGCACCACGTCGCCCAATCTTGCCCCCACAGCGCCAGCTCATAGCTGCCAGAGAAATCCTCCAAGGTCACAATGCCATAAGGTTGTCCGCTTTTCCCGATGCCCTTGCGCTGGGCGGTGACGATGCCTCCGAAAGTAATGTCTTGGTTCAGAAGCCGTTCGCGGTTCGCCAATTCCACGACATGCGTGGTGCAGACGTCGTTCAGGATAATGGAGAAATCGTCCAGCGGATGTGCCGAGAGGTAGATGCCAACAAGGTCGCGTTCTTTGTTCAACCGTTCCAACACGCTCCAGGTTTCAAAGTCCGTGGGGATGGAAGGGGTGGCCACCTCAACAGCGTTAAAGTCGCCGAACAAAGAGCATTCAGCGCTCTGCTTACTCTCCTGATAGAGAATCCCGTAACGGACAAGCGTGTCGATGAAAGGTTCTCCCTTTGCATTCGTCGCGAAGAACTGTTCGCGCTGGATGTTCTTGAAGCTGTCGAGCGCACCGCTGAGCACGAGGCTTTCCATGCCACTGCGCTTGACAGCAGGGATGTTGACGCGCTGAACGAAATCGAAGATACTGGTGAAAGGACCGTTTTTATCGCGCTCTTGGATGATGGCTTCGACAGCCGTCTCGCCCAAGCCCTTGATGGCACCCAAGCCAAAACGCACATTGCCATCGACATCGACGCTGAACTTCTGGCGGCTTTGGTTGATGTCGGGACCGAGTGTACTGATGCCCAAGGCCTTGCACTCGCTCATCAGTTTGGTGATTTCGTTGATGTCGTCGAGGCTTCGGCTCATGACGGCAGCCATGTATTCGGCAGGGAAGTTGGCTTTGAGCCATGCCGTCTGGTAAGCCACCCAAGAGTAGCAAGTCGCATGGCTCTTGTTGAAGGCGTAGGAAGCAAACTTCTCCCAGTCGGCCCATATCTTCTCCAGTTTCTTGGGGTCGTGGCCATTGGCCTGCCCTTGCGTGATGAACTGAGGCTTCATGTGATCCAGCTTGTCCTTCAGCTTCTTGCCCATTGCCTTGCGCAGGGTGTCGCTCTCGCCTCTGGTGAAGTTGGCCAGTTGGCGTGAAAGCAACATCACTTGCTCCTGATAGACCGTGATGCCATAGGTGTCCTTCAGGTACTTTTCCATACAAGGAATGTCGTACTCCACAGGCGCGCGACCTTGTTTGCGTTCTATGAAGTTGGGAATATAGTCCATCGGTCCAGGCCGGTAGAGGGCGTTCATGGCGATGAGATCCTCAAAAGTCGAGGGCTGCAACTCACGCAGATACTTCTGCATACCGGCAGACTCAAACTGAAATGTGCCCACGGTGAGGCCGTCGCAGTACAGCTGGTAGGTGGCCGGGTCTTCGATGTCGATGTGGTCGATGTCCACACAGATGCCCAGGCTCTCCTTGATGATACTGACGGCTTCCTTGATGATGCTCAACGTCTTCAACCCAAGGAAGTCCATCTTGATCAATCCCGTCTCTTCGATGACGGAACCCTCGTACTGGGTGCAGAGCAGCTTTTCACCCGTTTCCTTGTCTTCGGCAGTCGAGACAGGAACCCAGTCGCTGACGTCGTCGCGACAGATGATGACGCCGCAGGCGTGTACGCCGGTGTTGCGGACATTGCCCTCGAGCATCTGGGCATAACGGATGGTGTCGCGCATGACTTCATTGGGCGAGGCCGCGGCTTGTTGCAGTTCGGGCACACAGGCGATGGCATTGGTCAGGTTCATCTTGCGTGGCTTGCCGTCGGGACCATCGGGCAGGCGGTCGGGGATGGTCTTCACGAGGGCATTGGTCACGTCGAGCGGCAATTTCTGCACCCGGGCCACGTCCTTGAGTGAAGACTTGGTGGCCATCGTGCCGTATGTGATGATGTGTGCCACGTTCGGCTCGCCATATTTTTGCGTGACCCATGAGAGGACTTTTCCACGCCCGTCGTCGTCGAAGTCAACATCTATATCGGGCAAGGAGATACGGTCTGGGTTCAAGAAGCGCTCGAACAGAAGGTCATATTTGATGGGATCCACCTTCGTGATTCCCAGGCAATAGGCGACGGCAGAGCCGGCAGCGGAGCCACGGCCAGGGCCGACACTCACCTTCAGTTCGTAACGGGCGGCATTGATATAGTCCTGCACAATGAGAAAGTATCCCGGGAAACCCATTGTCTTCATGACGTGAAGCTCGAAGTTCAAACGCTCCTTGATATCCTCGGACAGCGGATCACCATAAATCTTTCGTGCGCCCGCATACGTGAGTTCGGCCAAGTAGTCGGCTTCCAGCTTCAGGCGGTAGAGCTTATCGACGCCGCCCAGACGCTGCACCTTCTTTTCTGCCTCTTCGCGGGAACAGATGACGTTGCCGTGTTCGTCACGCGTGAACTCCTCGAAGAGTTCTTCGTCCGTGAACCGCTTGTGGTAGTCTTCTTCCGTACCGAAACTCTCCGGGATGGGAAAGTTTGGCATGATGGGGCCGTGGTCGATGCTGTAAACCTCCACCTTGTCAAGCACTTCGCAGGTGTTGGCCAGCGCTTCCGGCACGTCGGAGAAGATCTCATTCATCTCGGCACGGGTCTTGAACCATTCCTGCTTAGAATAGAGCATACGCTTGGGGTCGTCGAGGTCGCGTGCGGTTCCAAGGCAGATGAGCCGGTCGTGTGCTTCGGCGTTCTCTTCGTCAACGAAATGAACGTCGTTCGAGCAGATGACCTTCACGCCAAGTTTGCGGGCCAGTTCCATAATCACCTTATTCACCTGCTGTTGCAGAGGATAGGTTTCGCGGTTAGCGCGCTGGCTGGGGTTGCGCACCTCATGACGTTGCATCTCCAAGTAGTAGTCGTCGCCGAAGACACGCTTATACCACAGGATGCGCTCCTCTGCTCCGGCGATGTCACCCTTCAAGATCAGACGGGGTATCTCGCCTGCCAGACAGGCGGAACAGACAATCAGTCCCTCGGCATGTTTCTCAAGCTCGTCGTGGTCGGTGCGTGGACGCGTGTAGAAACCATCAACCCATGACTTCGACACCAGCTTGATGAGATTGTGGTAGCCTTTCTCGTTCTTAGCCAGCACGATAAGGTGATAGCGGTTGTTGTCGCCACGGTCCTTGTCCTTATCATAGAGCGTGCGTTCTGCCACATACATTTCGCAGCCGAAGATGGGCTTGAAAGGGGGCTTCCCTTCTTCTTTCAGGGCTTTATTCTTCTTTGTGACATAATTGAAATATTCCTTCACGCCCATCATGTTGCCGTGGTCGGTGATGGCCATGCCCCGCATTCCGTCCTTGAGGGCCTTTTCCACCAACTTCGGGATGCTGGCTTGTCCGTCGAGGAGAGAGTATTGTGTATGGACGTGAAGATGAACGAAGTCCTGCATGTTTGTATATACAATATGTGCGAAAACGGCGATAAAAGTACAATTCTTTCCTTGAATGACCAAAAAAGAAGCGTTTTTTTTTGCGCCTTATCAAATTATCACTACTTTTGTCGTGCAAAAGCGAACATTCACGGTCAAAAAGACAAGAAAATGGTGAAGCGTTTGAAAAAACTGAAAAAGAATATACGATTTCATAGTGAGGGTACTGAGACACTCTTCTTAGGTGCCTTGGTGCTCGTTGCCCTCTGTGCATTGTTTGGCGTAGCCTTCGGCTATGGGAGCATTCCCTTCTGGATCATCGTGGCCTTCTCAACTGCCATTTATTTGGTGGTAGTCAATTTCTTCCGTTGTCCAATCAGGTTGTTCCAAGGCGACACGGACGGCATTGTCGTGGCTCCCGCCGACGGGAAAGTTGTCGTCGTTGAAGAGGTGGATGAGAACGAGTATTTCCATGACCGCCGACTGATGATCAGCATCTTCATGAGCGTGTTCAACGTCCATGCCAACTGGATTCCCGTAGATGGCGTCATCACCAAGAAGGAACATCACAACGGCCGCTTCATGGCCGCTTGGCTGCCAAAGGCCAGCACCGATAACGAGCGCTCCACAGTGGTCATCGAAACGCCATCGGGCACCGAGGTTTTGGTGCGTCAGGTGGCTGGTGCCGTCGCCCGCCGCATCGTCACCTATCCCGCTGTGGGTGAGGAGTGTTTCATCGACGAGCACATGGGATTCATCAAGTTCGGTTCGCGCGTCGATGTCTATTTGCCCCTTGGCACCCAACCGCTCGTACATGTTGATCAGCGCACCACCGGCAACGAAACCATTCTGGCGAAACTAGAAACCGAAGGATAGAATCTTGTCCGCTCGCCACTTCTCACTCTAACTTTTATCACACACACTCTCTTCCCCAATGCTTCTCAACTTCCCTAACGCCCTGACCTGTTGCAATCTCATTTGCGGTTGCATGGCCACGGGCGCCGCTTTTCATGGCCATTTCACCTGGGCACTGGCGATGATTGTCGCGGGTGCCGTCTTTGATTTCTTCGACGGCATGGCCGCCCGCGCCCTCGGCATCAGTTCTCCCATTGGCAAGGAACTCGACTCGCTGGCCGACGTCGTCACCTTCGGCGTGGCACCTTCAGCCATGCTCTTCCAGCTGTTCGGGATGGTTCAATACCCCGTCTGGATGCAGTCCTTGGCCCCCTATCTGCCCTACACAGCCTTCCTCATGGCAGCCTTCTCGGCCTTGAGGCTGGCCAAGTTCAACCTCGACACGCGACAGGCCACCAGCTTCATCGGCCTGCCAACGCCTGCCAACGCCCTCTTCTGGAGCGCACTCATCGTGGGCGAACTGCCCTTCCTGTGTTCGCCACGTTTCAATGCCCTGTTCCTCTTTCTGTTCATGCTGGCGTTCAGCTTCTTCCTCATCGCCGAAGTCCCCCTCTTCGCCTTGAAGTTCAAGAGCCTCTCATGGGCAGACAACAAGGTCAAATACATCTTCCTTCTCGGCTCGGTCGCCTTCCTGCCACTGGGCATCACCGCCATCCCCTGCATCATCCTCTGGTACATCGTCCTCTCGTTGGTGGCATGGAAAATCAAGTGAAGAGCCACAAGGTTCCTCCTCCAGCCATTCTCCTTGAAAGAGAAGAATAGACACCCGACACTCATCTCAATCATTTATTATCAATAGAACCCGTCTTCATTATGGAAAAGAATACTGTCTGCTCAGCAGCAAGCGCTTCCAGCCCTCGCTTCAAGAGGATTCTCCTCAAGCTCTCGGGCGAAAGCCTCATGGGAGAACAGCGCTACGGCATCGACGAGCATCGTCTGGCCGACTACGCACAACAAATCAAGGACATCCACGACATGGGCGTTCAGATTGGCATCGTCATCGGCGGCGGCAACATCTTCCGCGGCCTCAGCGGAGCCGGCAAGGGCTTCGACCGCGTCAAGGGCGACCAGATGGGCATGTGCGCCACGGTCATCAACTCCCTCGGACTCAGCTCTGCCCTTGGCGCCATCGGCGTGCCCAGCCGCGTGTTCACGGCCATCCGCATGGAACCCATCGGTGAGTTCTACAGCAAGTGGAAGGCCATTGAAGCCCTCGAACGCGGAGAGGTGGCCATCATGAGTGGCGGAACCGGCAACCCCTACTTCACCACAGATACCGGCTCCTCCCTGCGAGGCATCGAAATCGAGGCCGATGTCATGCTCAAGGGCACGCGCGTCGATGGCGTCTATACCGCTGACCCCGAGAAAGACCCGACGGCGACCAAGTTCACCGACATCTCTTTCGATGAGATTTACAACCGAGGACTGAAAGTCATGGATCTCACAGCCACCACCATGTGCAAGGAAAACGACCTGCCTATCTACGTCTTCAACATGGACATCTACGGCAACCTCGCTCGCGTCATGGCCGGTGAACCCATCGGCACCCTCGTCCACAAATAATCAACTTCAAGGTTTTACGGCCACACATTCTTGTGTACACCTCCCTTTGTGAAGGTGTACGCCTTTCCCCACAAACGTGTACACCTTCCACGCGGAACGTGTACACGTTCTGTTTTCCGTCGCTCCGTGTTCTTCACCCTTCGTTCTTGCCTTTTTCGCAAAACCCTCACCATCCCTCACCAATCCCTCACCAATCCCTCACCTGTATTCTGTTCACGTTCAGTCGCTTATCTGAAAAGGTGAGGGATTGAGGGTTTTTCGTGTAAAAAACAAGGAGTAGAGAGGGAGGAGGGCATGAATAGGCCTGCAACAGACACCATCTGACCCTCACAATTTCCGAATCAACGTGAGACCGTCGCGCAGCGGCAAGATGACACGCTCCACGGCAGGGTCGGTGGCTACGAGGTCGTTGAAAGCTATGATGCCCTGTGTTTGAGCATCTTTTCCGTTAAGCGGCTGGTCCGCGACACATCTCTCCGCATCTTCGACCACATGCCCGTCCCATAGCGTGTTGTCGGCTATGATGAAGCCGCCAGGACACACACGAGGCAGGACCGCACGATAGTAATCGACGTAGTGACGCTTGTCTGCATCCATGAAAACAAGGTCGAAAGAGCCGTCCATCATTTGCAACTTATCGTTCGCCAGCAACTCCAACGCATCGCCAATATAGAACCTGATCTTCTCTGCCCAAGGCGAGTTCTCAATCCACGGTCGCGTGAAGTCCTCCTGTTCATCGTTGATCTCGATGGTATGCAACACGCCATCAGGTTCGAGCGCACTGGCCATGCTTAGTGCACTGTAACCGGTGAAGGTGCCGATCTCAAGTACCTTCTTAGGACGAATCATGTGGACAAGCATCCGCAGTACACACCCTTGCAGATGGCCACTTGCCATGCGGGGATAGTTCAAGTGCAGATGGGTCGCCCGCCAAAGTGCGTGCAGGTACTCAGGCTCAGGGTCGATGTGAGAAAGTATGTAATCGTCAAGAGACATGAATAATCCCTTCCACCGCCAGGCGATAGCTGTCTAAGCCGAAGCCACAAACGACACCACGGCAGGCAGCACTGATGAGGCTGCGGTGGCGGAACTCTTCACGCTGGTGGACGTTGGAGATATGCACCTCCACGGCAGGAGCAGGCACCGCCTTGAGCGCATCGTGAAGGGCAATACTGGTATGAGTGTAGGCTCCGGCATTCAGGACGATGCCGTCCACGTCAAAGCCACAGCGATGGATGCAATCGATGAGATCGCCCTCATGGTTGCTCTGGAAATAGTCGAGATGCACATCGGGAAACGCTGCACGCAACTCGTCAAGATAGTCTTCGAAGGAACGGGCACCGTAGATGCCTGGCTCTCGACGACCCAGGAGATTCAGGTTCGGACCATTGATGATTTGAATTTTCTTCATGAGGGCAGTCTTATTGGTTACGGTTAATCACAAAATCAAGGTAGAGGGCAAGAGCATCAGCCACCTCGCGGTCACGGAGGTGAGTGAGTTGCGCCATCGCTTCCGTCCGCAGACGTTGCATCTCAGCATTGGCATAGTCAATGCCGCCACGAGCTACCGCAAAGTCAACGAGCTCCTGCATCTCATCGTGAGAAGCTTCAAGTCTTCGCACCTTCAACGCCAAGGCTCGGTGAGCCTCGTCTGCACCGCGCAGGGCATACAGCACGGGCAGCGTCAGTTTGCCCTCGCACATGTCATTGCCCTTGGGCTTGCCAGCATCGGACGTCGCCTGGAAGTCAAACACATCGTCACGCATCTGGAAGCAAAGACCCGTCAGATGGCCAAAGCGCTCCAGACAATCGGCCACCTCCTCATCCGCACCGCCCAGACGAGCACCCAGACGGGCGCACGTGGCAAAGAGGGCAGCAGTTTTCTTTGAGATGACTTCATAATAGGTGGCTTCCTCGAACGTCGTACGTTGCGTGACATCCAGTTGAAGAAGCTCTCCATCCGCCAATTCCTGACCAAGCCATGCCATTCGTCCAACCGCCTCCAACGAAGCCGTCCGCGTAATGGCCAAGAGAGCCGTCGAGGTGATGAAGTCACCAACCAACACTGCGGCCTTGTTGTCGAACAACGCATTCACCGAACGCTGGCCACGGCGCATGTTGCTCTCGTCAACGACGTCGTCATGCACCAAGCTCGCCGTATGCAGCATTTCCAACCCCGCTGCCACGTGCAAGGCCGGCTCTGAAACGGCTCCGCCCTCGCGGGCACACAAAAGGACAAGCGTGGGACGCAACATCTTACCCGCCTTGCGAGTCACATGGTTCAACGCTGCCGAAAGCAACGGATTCGCTGACTGCAAGTAGGAACGGAAAAGACTGGCATACCTCTCCAGTTCCGCATGAATGGGTTGTTGGATAGCCTGAAGCATATTTCGGGCACAAAGGTACAGAAAAGTTCAGAGTTTGTGGCGGAGAGACGAGAGAAAAACACCGGTAAACACAAAAAAGTGCACGTTTTTAACCTAATTCACGCTACTCTCCACCCTAAATTCTAAACTTTTTCCTACCTTTGCGTCCGTTATGGCAACAGTTATCTATCCTTCGCCCATCTTCGGGCCTATACACAGCCGACGCCTCGGCGTCTCGCTCGGTATCAATCTCCTGCCGGCTGACGGCAAAGTGTGCTCCTTCGACTGCATCTATTGCGAATGCGGCCTGAATGCCTGGCACCGCCCACATCTGAAAATGCCCACACGCGAAGAGGTGCATAACGCCCTCGAAGAACGCTTGCAGCAGATGAAAGCCCAAGGTCCAAAACCTGACGTGCTGACATTCGCCGGCAACGGAGAACCCACCTTGCATCCTTCGTTCCCGGAAATCATTGAAGACACCATCAAGCTGAGGAACAGCTACTTTCCCGAAGCGCGTATCAGTGTTCTCAGCAACGCCACGCAGATCCTACGCCCTACCGTACACCAAGCCCTCATGCGCGTGGACAATAATATATTAAAGCTGGACACCGTTGATGCCCAGTTCATTCGCGCTGTCGATCGTCCGAACGCCGCTTACGACGTCCACGCCATCATCGAAGGCCTAAAGGCTTTTGACGGTCACGTCATCATACAGACCATGTTCCTCTCTGGCACTGATTCCGATGGCCACGATGTCACAAACACAGCCGACCACTTCGTACGTCCTTGGCTCGACGCCCTTCAGGAAATCCGTCCCGAACGGGTAATGATTTACACGATTGACCGTGAGACACCTATCCGCACGCTGTTCAAGGCTTCACCCGAAGTGCTCGATGCCATCGCAGAACGGGTTCGGCAGTTGGGATTCGACTGTTCAGTGGCGTACTGACCACAAGGAATATTACCTGATAGATATAGGTACTATCATTCGTTCCAAAAGTGTACAGACATGGAGAAGGGTGCGTCTTGATGGCGCACCCTTCTCTCTATCATGATGGATGAAGAATCAAAGGTTTATTCTTCCTCTTCCCAGATGTCACCCCAGGCATTTTCTTTGCCGAGGACATCGGAATTGTCAGCTTTACCATCCATGAGGGAAATGGCAATCATGTTCTGAGCTGTTACGTTCTGCACTTCGAGGGCAGGAGTCATATAGTTCTTTTTCATAGTCGTATTCGATGATGAATAGTGAATTATAAAGTTCTTATTCTCAGATTGTGCATTACTTAACAACAGCCTTCTTACCGTTCACAATGTAGATGCCCTTCACAGCCTTGCCGACACGTTGACCAGCGAGGTTGAAGATGACAGCATCCTTCATGCCTTCGGCCTCAAGAGCCTTGATAGCGGTCTCAAGGTCACCGAGCAGGTAAGCCTTCACGCCTGCAGCGGGAGCAACGAGGCAAGCGTGGTTAGCCGTCACAGTGGGGGTTACGTCTTCTACGAGGAAGAAGCCGACCTTGCCATTCTGGTTCTGGAGGACGTAGCTGCCTACAGGAGCTGGGATATCACTATAAGTTCCAACGAGTACACCAGCCTTGAGTTCGGCGGGAGCAATGGTGGGATAACCACTGACCTGGAAATCCTTAGCAGCCTCTGCGCTCAGGATGACAGGAGTGTGAGCGGCAACCTTGCCTTCAACGGGAGTAAGGACAATTTCCTCACCATTGAGAGTAGCTGTAGCAGCGGTTACACCTGCGGGCATTGCAGCTTCGAAGGGAGCCACGAAGGTAGCATACTTGGCATCGGTGATGGTCACGTCAATCTGCTCTTCCACAGGACCGAGGTAGGTGAGGCGGAAGTTGTCAACAACGACCCATTCACCACCTTGATTATTTTCAAATTTCTCCATACCAATGGTAAGGGTTCCATCTGCACCAACAATAACATCATTGACGACGTTCTTGTAAAGACCAAACTCAAAGAACTGAGCGGCTGTCTCATTACGATCGTCGGGGAAACGGCCAATGGCACTTGATCTGCCATATCCAGGTGCTTTGTCTCTTTCAGATACAATGGGGACAATGAAAGTCGAGGCAGTTACGCCCTTGCCGTTGGTTGCAAACAGGATTGCACCATCATCCTTAGTATTGTTTATTTCTTCAACAGCCTGTTCAAAACCGCCATGACGATAGTAAGCTTGAGCAGCAAGACGGTACTTACCTGGAGCAAGACCCTTCAGCTCCTGGAAGAGCTTAGAGTTTCCGGCATTCCAAGTCTCAAAGTTGAAGTCGGGTTCCCAACCACCAATGTTAGTATTGCCACCCTTACCTTCAGGATATGTAATCTGCCACGGTGTCTGCGGGAATGCCAACTGAGCTTCAACGAGCCAATGGTCGAAGCCTGCGGCATGGATATAATAAGTTGCGTCAACGGGGTTCGATTCGCTTGCCGTAGCAAGTAATGCATCGCGTTCAGCCTTGCTCACAAACTTCCATTGGTTAATGGCAAGGTCTGCTCCTTCGTTGTCTGTATCAACCTGCCACCAGTTGCCACGACGCTCGCCAGAATAGCCAAGCAAAGTTGCACCCGTGTTGGTTGTGGTGTTAGAGATATTGTAAACACCAGGAGCTACTTCAAAGAGATACCAAGTATCACCATCACCTGGACAATCAACGTAACCGTTATGATTGAGTGCATCGGAATTAGTGCGGATATTGGTGTGAATACGCCAGCCTTCTCCATTCTTTGTTAATGTGGCAATCTGGGCAGCAAAATTCACAGCAGCGTGAGTTCCATAATTTACACCACCTGTGAGATAGCGCTGTGCACCAATGTTATAAATATAATACTGACCGCCATCTTCAGGAGCGGAGCCTGTGAATACATCCGGCTGTTTGTCAACGGCATTGATCCTACGAGCGGTGCGGAGAGCTTCAAGTGCCGGGTCAATCTCAGCAGCAGAAGTGGCGTTAGCAATCACGTCATTGGCAGCGGTCACGTCAACACCTTCGGCTTCAGCCAAGACGGCTGTGGCCTTCAATACTGAGACATTCACGGCCTGTGCTGCGCTGAGAGCTGAGTTAACAGCAAGGGTTGCGGCTGAAAGTTCTTCCTCATCTGTGGAGTTCAACTTACCTTTAGCATCCGTGATAGCTGCATTCAAAGCTGTAGCCAGTGTAGTGGACGTATTGGAAGCATCCCATGCCTCAGCTTCATCAATCGCCTTCTGCAAAGCTTCGACCATCGCAGTCACGTCAATGTTGCTACCCATATAGGTAAGGCGGAAGTCATCGAAGGCCAGCCAGTCTCGGGCATTAGCTTCCAGTTTCTCGATACCGATGGTCATGCTCTTGGTCGTCACCACAGAAGTCACACCAGCATTCAAATATGCATTGGGGTAATCTTGGAAGATGCGGTTGAAACCATCAGCATTGTCTGGATAGTGACCATAAGGAGCATTGGCATCAGCTGCGGGATAGAAGAACAAACCATCGACCCAGGTCTGAGAGGCACCATCCAAGATGGACATGAAATTAGCCTTGTCGGCATTGATGAAATACTTACCAAGGATTTTTTCTGTGCCTGCTGCACGACGGTTTATGACTTCATCTCTGTCTCCATCGCGATAGTAACCCTTCACGGTCAGTTTGTACGTTCCGTTGGGGATGTTCTCAATGAGCTGGGAAATCTTGAAGCTGTTCGTGTTCCATACAGCGTATGAACGACGGTTCCAGAACCAACGTACATCGTCAAGATTGCCGCCATCACGACTCCATTGCCATGCATTTCTGCGCTCATTTTCGTTGGCGAAGCTGGGATCCATGATTAAGAACGTAGCATCCAAAGGATTTTGTTCAGAAGCATTGGCCTCCAAATACTCGATACGCTCAGCGCGAGTCACCAGCTGCCAAGTGCTCTTCGCATCCGTACCCATAGCCAAGTTGTCATTGTCGTCCAGGCCAAGGATTTGATCGCCAGACTTGATGGTGTAGGCGTTTGTCACACCATTAACAGTCTTAGGTTCGATAGTCCACGTGGTTACACCATCACTTGTGTCCAGATAGAAGTTACTGGCATTCATGCTTTGGTTGTGACCAAACTTCGGATCAAGCTTCCAGCCGCCATCAAGGGCAGAAATACCGAACTCGAAGCCATAGGTACCTGTAGCACCACGGGTATTCCAGTCGCCTGTGTTTTTTTCGTTGTTCTGCAGCCAGAGACCTGTCTCCACGTTGTAGAGGAAAAAGTCACCTGCAGCCACCTCACTACCCGTGTAGGGTGAGGTTTGTGCCCACATGGACGATGCGCCCAGCAGGCTCAAAGCTAAAAGAAAAGCTTTTTTCATAAGTAAATAATTTAGTGAATAAAAAGGGTTAATAACTTCGTCACGTTATATAAGCGGCGCAAAGATACGGGAAAAGCTCTTTACGCGCGTAATACTTATTATTCAAAGAAGGACAAAAACAGGTCAAATGAAAAGAATGTGTTCATTTTATCCCATTCCATCGTACAATTTAACGTCTTTGACAAGGAATTGAACGTCCATCCGGGCATTTCTGCAGGAGCCTTGCTTTGAAGAGGAAGAGGTCTGGCAAGACAGGGGATCTCATCATTTATTGGCAAGAAAGAGGCAGAAGCGGACGTGCTTCTGCCTATTTCCATTATTGGAAGGATGTTGCTTCGTGAGGATTATTCCTCAGCCTCACCCCAGATGTCATTCCAAGGATTGTCGTTGATGAGTGCAGCCTCACCATTCACAGTTTTTGAGCCGTCGAACAACAGGCTTTCGGCCAGCATACTGGCCACCTGCACCTTTGCAACCTGCAAGGCAGGAGTCAAATATATCTTTTTCATCTTATTTGAGTACTTTTTTACCGTTAATAATATTGACGCCCTTCTGCGCCTTGCTCATGCGCTGACCAGCCATGTTATAGATGGCAGCGTTGGCATCGACGTTGGCATTCACGTTCTCGATTGCGGTTTCCACATCACCCTCGAAGAAGAAGGCCTTGATTCCTGCAGTGCTTTCGAGATAGCCTTTGCCCTTGGCAATAGTGGTGTTAGGATTGACGCGGAAGAATCCGACTTTGTTTTCAGGCTTGGCCAGTACGTACTGAGTGCCATCTGCAACTATATCGGCAGCGGCAGCCTTCAGGTCATTGTTGGTTCCGAGAGCGGCATCTGTGGTCTTGCTGACATCGAATGTGCCAGCAGCATCGGCCTTCACGACGACAGCTGCACCAGCGGGTACGGTGGTAACAGGTTCGAGGTTGACGTATCCATTCTGCTTCTGAACAGCAAAGGCGCTGACAGCGTCGTTGGTGCTGAAGTCAACATCGAAGGGAGCAACGAAGGTAGCATAGCCGGCATCACCGATGGTGACAGGAGCTGCCATCTTAGCTTCGAGGCTGAAGTCGCAGTAGGCACCGCCCCAGTTCTGCTCGATGTACATTGCAAGTACATTGTCACCTGCAACGAGCAGCGATGGATCAATCTTAACAGTTCTCCAGTCGTCCTCTCCGCCAGTCCAGTCGAATTCATTCCATACCTTTGTGCCATTGAGGAATACTGCACAGTCGTCATCGTGAGTAACCTTCAGCGTCAGTGTAGTGAACTCGGCGGGGTTTTCTACGTAGAAGTGACGACGGAACCAGAAGGTGTTGTAGTCGTCGACCCAGCGGGTATGATAGGGACCGAATGAGCCAAGAGGCATCATCAACTCGCCCCAAGCGGAGTCGTCGAAGTCTGCTTCTGTCCAGCCTGTTTCGACATCAACGTATTCTTCATCGCTTACGCCATTTGCATAGCGGAACTTAGCGTAATAAGGTGTGTTCTCTTCTCCACGGTTGGGCAGGAGCACAACCTCAGAAACCTTAGCGTTACAAGTTTTGCAGACACCATGTTCATACTGGTGGCCTGTAGGATAGACGGACTTGATATACAATGACTTGCATTCGGTGCATTCATAAATTGCCTTACCCTCTGCTGTGCAGGTCGGCTCTTCAATAGTAACATTCTCACCGTCATAATTGTGTGCCTGGGCGTTAATCCAGAACTCACCGAGCTGGAAGGCATCGGCAATCTGAGTGGCTGTGAACTTGAAGAACTTGTAAGTCTCAGTACCGTTCACGGGGAATTCAAACTCTTCCCTGTTCTTCGCCTGAAGCTTATAGCTCTTTACTTGTTCGTCGATGACGGTCCACGTCTGGTTGTCGTTAGAACCTTCAATCTTCCAACTGACAGGATTGCGACCGGGATAGCCGTAGGTGTCGTTACCCGTGACGAGGCTGTACTGCGTCACAGCCACGGGCTTGCTGGCAATGATGATGGCCCAAGCGTCGTCAACGCCAGAGCAGCCGAACTTGGTAGAGGCATCATTGTCGAGAAGTGCGGAGAGCGGAGAGTCGCCCCAACCGTTGCCGCCAGTGACGATGGCATAGCCCACGCCATCAGCATCATGACGCTTATAATCGGGCTCGGAAACGGTCAGCTCATAGCTTGCTGTCCAGCCTTGGTCGGCAGTAGTAGTAACGGTAATCATGACCTTACCTGCCTTCACACCTGTCACGGTACCATCAGCAGCCACGGTGGCAATGGTCTCGTCAGCAGATGTCCACTCGAAGGAAGCACCGTCAAGGTTCTGCACTTCGGGCAGATACTGAGCCGTAGAACCTACGATGACAAGGCGGGTGTCTTTATTATAGGTAACGTAAGCCTTATCATCAAGTTTCTTGTAGCCATAGCCGTCAAGCGTACCCTTAGCTGGTTCAACAAATGTTGCTGTAGCTGCATCGTAGAAACCGAAGACACCGTCGTGACGAATGACAGGCTGGAAGTCATAGACGGTCTCGCCTTCTTCCTTGATGGTCAGATAGTAGATGCGTCCGCGGAAAGGCTGATCCCATTCGGGATTGGCGAAGAAAGAGATATTCCGGGAAGATGCGTTGAAGGTGGTTTGCCCTGTGGGATAGTCAGTACCGTTCACGTTCAGGTTACCCAGTGTTGCAGCCACGGTGATGTCCTGGTTGTGACCGGGATAGTCGGCATGGTTATCGTTGCGGTAGCCGCCGACGAAGTAACCGAACTGAGTCTGGTTGCCATTCTGATAGAGAGAGATACCGTTGCCGGCATCACTGCCGTTACGGCCAGAGAAGATGGCACGCCAGTCGCCACCGCTGTAGCTTTGGAACTTGACATCAACTTCTGTGGAAGCCTTGGCAACATAAGGTGTGGTGAACACATTCTCTCTGGCAGCGCCAGTGCTCTCAATGTACTCCAAAGCCGTATATTTGTTCGGGTCTGTCCAATGGAGTTGGTACTTGACAGGATAGTCCACGAATTCGATGTTGAGGTTATCAAAGTGGAAGAAGAAATCTTTGTTATCATCACCCACACCGAACTGAATAGCCAAAACAGCTTCTGTACCATCGGCAGTAAAAGTAAATGAATAAGGCTTATTATCTAACACAGCTTGTGGCAAACCTACATAGCCAAGCACTTCTCCGCCAGCACCAGAAGGCACGAACCCACGGTTAAAGTCCCAGTTATTATCGACAAAGAAAGGTATGAGGGTATAATTGCTCCATGAATTCCATCCTTGAGAGCTGAAGTTGAAGGAAACCCGATAGGTCTCACCCTTGGTCAGACCTGTGACTTTGCATTGATAAGGTTCCCAATCATCCTTACCATTATAAGGATTAAAGAAGTTATTATTGCCGCTGTTTTCAATGTGTCCGTAGGTCTCTTCATATCCCCAACGGCAAGTCCAGTTGTTCATGTTCTGGTAGTCGGTATCGGTGATGGGTTTGTAGACAGATCCTTTGTCTTCCCATGCTGTTCCGTTCCACTTGTATTCGTGGTTGTCCTTGGTGTTGATGACGAGCTTTCCTTTATAAACGGTGATGCCGGCGTCGGCGGCAATCTCCTGTCCGTCTGGGCTGAGCTCGAACTTCTCGTTGTTAGCCGATTTGAAGATGGAGCCAGTTACCTTATCCTTCAAGGCTCCGATGCCTTCAGCATCAACAACGGGCACGAGGTCCATGACGAGCGTCTCTCCCTCAAAGATTTTGAAGGAATAGAGCTTCATGAGCGTAAACGAGTTGTCGGGATGGTTTTCATGGCAGAGGTCAAAGATATACATCGGTGTGATGCCGCCCTTGGATTCGCCCTCGCCAGTGATGGTGGCACAAGGGTCTGTCTGGCCGTCCTTATAGACATTCAGCGTCAGTCCGGAGGCATCTACCTTAATCTTTTCGCCTGTGGGGATAACAGCTGTTCCGCGAACTTCACCATTGCGTGCGAAGCATCCGCTGTTTTGTCCATCGAACCGCCAGAAGAAGACAAACATGTTAGCTCCGTATCCTGAGCGTGCGCCAAAGGGAGCCTGATAGTTTTTGTCAGCAGCTTGGATATCACACTCCATGACGATGCGCGTGTTGGCCTTGTGCACATAGCCCGTGTTGATGTAAGGCATTGTGGTCATGGAAGCATTCGTGGCAATGTACTGAATCTCCGTCACACCGCCGCCAGCAACCTTCAGGGTGCTGACTTCGGGATAGAGTCCACACTCCTCATAAAGGTTTTGGTTGTTACGTGCATAGTACTTTCTTGCCTTCATGTCGAAGACATAGGGGTCTGAGCCCTGATAGCCCGAAAGGCTTTCAATGGGCGTTGCGTCAATGGGGTCGTCATAGACGACTTCATTGAGTCCTCCTTGTGCCTGAGAGGATAGTGTTCCTCCAATCAGGCAAAGCGCTAAGAGAAGAAATTTTTTCATAGGTTGGTTGTTAAGTTAATAAAAAAGGTTATAGAAAATCTGCACAAAATTAAAGGTGATGTTAGTTATGAATGCGTCATCCTTTGTTCAAAAAAGGAAAAAAACGTGTCAAAGCGTTCAAAAAGAACGATATTTACTGTTGGAAAGAGCAAAAAGGCAACCTCGAAAGGTCAAGAAATGACGGGTGACTGCTAAAAGACAACCCGCTGAAGGTCCATATCTTCTTTCATAAGGTGTACACCTTCCGGCAGGAACATACACACCTTCTCCCTGCAATCCATACACGCTATCATGTCTTTTTCCGTGGACATCCCTCACTCCCTCACCTATTAGCTCATCTGTTTGAAAACAAGCCGTTTGCAGGTGAGGGTTCGGTGAGGGAATGGTGAGGGATGGTGAGGGATATTGCACATAAACACGCAATCCCTCACCATCCCTCACCATTCCCTCACCATTCCCTCACCATTCCCTCACCTGGAAACAGCTCATTTCCAAGAGGATGAGGAACAAGGTGAGGGATTGAGGGATTTTTGGGTGAAAATTCCATGTACGGATGAATGAATCCAAAGGTTTAGCGACTCCAATCGTCATCCCAGATGTTGTAGCTGTTGCCTTTCACGGCATCGTCACCGTCGCCTCCATACATCGTGGAGGGATTGAGTTCGATGGCATTATTATCTCCAACTTCATTGGAAGTGTTCACGGGCAATTCCAACACCATATAAGTTTCCTGCAAGGCAGGTATGATATATGTCTTTTTCATATCTTTTAAAGACCCACCCCACCCCCTCCCTGTATGGGAGGGGAGCGACTGGCGCATGATAGGAGTTATCGGGTCATGGTTTAGTTGTTTGTATTATGATTGATATTTGTCTTCCACCCCTCGAGCCCTCCCTGACGGGAGGGTTGGGGTGGGTCTGCTGAGAGAGGGTCTTTACTTCACCAACATCTTCTTGCCATTGACGACGTACACGCCCTTGTTGGGAGCGGCGACACGCTGTCCGGCCATGTTATAGACAGCGCCCTCAGTGATGTTGCCTTCTGCATCCACAGAAAGGATGGCATCTGCATCGCCACCGAAGCGGACGACAAGAGGCTTCACGCCGTTAGCCGTGGGAACCTGGAAGATGGAACGCAAGCCCTTGATGCTGCCCGAGGTCAGCTTCTTGATGCTGCTGTTGGTGGTGGACACGTATGCCACGCTGCCGTCGGTGGCCAGTGAAGTGTTGTAGAGGTGAGGAGCAAAGGTGTAGTCGCCCGTTCCCTTCACGTGCTCTGCCTCGTCGATTACTACGACCACAACCCCGTCGAATTCGGGATTTACGACACTGGCTGCAGGCTTGATGAGGTAAGGATCGCCAGCCACGATCTCCGTGGCATCTTCCAACGTGATGATGTTTGCATTCACGCTGTTGAACTGCTTAATCTCTGCACCATTGAGGTCCGATGCTGCAATCTGGTCTGCCGAGAGGCTGAAGGGCAGGCTGAAGCCGTTCCACTGGCCACCTATGAGCGTGCGTGTCAACGTGACAGTCACGGGAACGTTGAGTTCGGAAGGAGCTGCATCGTCGGTCTCAGCGATGGTAATGGCCGGCATGCCCAAATAGGTGAGGCGGAAGTTGTCGAGGACGACCCAGTCACCAGCAAGGCTTCGAGAATCCTTCTTCACACCGATGTTCAGCTGACCGTCTGTACCGACCTCAACCTGTACGGTGGTCTTGTAGGCACCAACTTCGAAGTATTCGATAGCGGACTGCGGCATGTTGGGGAACTCACCTGCGTTCGTGGCACGGAGATCACCGATACCCGGAACAAGATCTCTCACGCTGGCAATGTTGGGCAGCAAAGTCTGCTGGTCGTTAGCGAACAGGTAGGCGAGCTGTCCCAGTGTTTCACCATTGTTCACGGCAGTGGCTTGTGTCTCCCCATTGCCATGACGATAGAAAGCCTGCACGCTGACCTCGTACTTACCGGGACGCAGACCTGACAGCTGCTGAGAGAAGCTGAAGGAGTTGGGCTCGTAGAACTCCCAGGCGTAGTCTGGACGACGATTACCGTCATCTTCACCAATGGAACTGACGCGTGCAGCATTTCCGCCGTCACGTACCTTTATCCACATCTCATCTCCCGGCAGGCGAATAAGGCTCGGGTTGTTGATGAGATAGCTGACATCAACGGGGTTCTGCTCTGCAGCCTGTCTCAACAAGGTCTCGCGCTCTGCAGCGGTGATGATCTTCCACTGATAGTTGGGATCATCGGCACTGGCACCTGTCACGTTGGAAATGTTGTTCCAATACTTTTTGCCGTCAGTCTTTCCGTTGGGATTCCAACCCAGGAGGTCGTAACCCTCAAGAATGTTATACACATTCGTCTTACCGGCCACAGCCTCGAACATATAAACGGTTTGGGCATTCGTGTCCACATACGGGCTGGGGTTGAACGAACCCCATGGAGTCTTCATGATGTAGCCATTGCCATTTGCCACGAGTTCCACCTCGATGCCCACCTGATCCACGGCAGCATGAGTGTTCCAGTCGGAACCAGCTCCGAGGAACATGCCCGTACCGAGGTTAAAGAGATAAACCTTTCCTACGGCAGGAGCGGAACCCGTATAGATGTCGGGCATACGCAAGGCGTTAATCTTACGCTCGGAACGGAGGAGGAAGAGCTGGTTGGCGACAGTCGCGGCGAAAGCACTTCCATCGGTTTCTGCTTCTACAGCTGCCTTATAACCATTGACATCGATGCCTTCGGGGGTTGCCTTAGTCATGGTCTGCTTGAAGGCGGTCAAGTCGTTGCTCGTATTTGTGTTAGTAACCTGGTTGATGGCGGTCTGCAGCGCGTTTGTTGCATCAACGATCTCATCGGCATCCTGAGAGTTGTCATAGACATTTTGTCCATTATTCTTGACAGTAGCCAGGAACGACAGATTGAGGCCGAGGTCGTTGAGGAGTGTTGTGGCTTCGTTGATCTTAGCCAGCAGGTCGGCCTTCACACCACTGAGATCAATGCTCACTCCTTTGAAGATGAGACGGAAGTTGTCGAGCACCATCCAGTCGCCGTCGTTGAGTTTCTCTGTCTTGCGGGCACCGATGGTCATCGTACCGTCCTGACCGACAACAATCTCGTCGAGTGTTGCCCAGTAGAGACCGCTCTGGAAGTAGAGACAGGCATCGTCGATGCCGTCGGGCATATAACCGACAGCAGAAGTACGACCCATGCCGGGAGCCTGATCGGCACCGCCAGAAACGTTCTGGATGAGTGCGCTCTTGGTGCCTGCATACAGGGTTGCCAATTGACGAGCATCACCGCCGCCAGCAAGGATGTTAGCTTGGTTGGCAAAGTTGCCGTCGCGATAGAACGCCTGCACCTTCAGCTCATATGTACCTGCGGGCAGACCTGTTACAGTCTGTTCAACGGTAGCAGAAGTGCTGTTGTATGATTCAATGGCGAAGTCGGGATGGTTATCACCACGTCCCCAGATGCTGGCATTGGTGAAGGTCCATGCGCTGACGTCCTCACGCTGGCTGAAGTTCGGAGACTTGATGAGGTAAGATGCATCCTGCGGAGCATCTGCGGTTGCAGTGGCCAGGAGAGCGTCGCGGTCAGCCTTGGTCACTAACTTCCACTGGTTGGTGGGACCTGTTGCCGTAACACAGCTCGTGATGACATTATTGTATGTTCCACCTTCGTAACCAAGCAGGTTGGCATCGTTGGCACTGCGGACGATGTTATACTTGCCGTCGCCCTGCGAGACGAACTTCCATGCATCGGACGTCCACGTGTCGCAATAGCCACTGTAGTTCAGATATTCTTTGTAATTTCCATTATCATCACCATTTCTTAAGTGAGTGTTCAGCTTATACACTCCCTCTCCGGCTGCTTCCAGCGTCACGAGGATACCTGGGAAGCCAAGGGCTGCATGAGCACCCCAGTCAGCACCGCCGCAGAAGAAACGGCCTGTGCCTACATTATATAAATAGAAGTCGCCGGCGGCAGGCACGTTGCCCGTGAACACGTCAGCCTGCGTCTCGGCATTAGCGATGCGGCGGTTCAGACGCAGTGCTGACAGGGCGTTGTTGACTTGTGCGGCGGTCGTGCCGTTGGCCAGGACGTTGTTGGCCTCGGTGACATCAACTCCGTCTGCCTGAGCAAAAGGAATGGTAGCTGCCAGGAAGGTCACATCGGCAGCCTCAGCATTAGCACGTGCGGTATTCAGGGCATTCGTCTTGGCTGTCAGCTCGTCTGTGTCAAGGGACTCGCGGACGGCGATGGCTTCATTGAGCGCCGTGTTGAGGGCGTTTTGCAGAGCGGTCGTGGTCTGTCCGCTGTAGGCCTGGGCAGCAGTGATGGCAGCTTCGAGAGCGTCGGTGAACTGGCTCAGATCGGGCAGACCAAGGTAGTAGAGGCGGAAGTTGTCGAAGCAGTTCCAGTCTTCACCATTCTTGTTGTCCAGTTTCATGCCGATCGTCAGATTACCATCTGTGACAATAGTCTGAATGGGTTCGTTCTCGTAATATCCTTCGCGGAAAGCAATGGAAGCTTTACCTTTTCCATTGGGATAACGATAGGTCGTTCCATTGATATCTACGCTAATGTCAGCGTATGCGGCAGGCAGGGTTGCAGAAAGTTGAGGCAACAAGTAGGCTTCCGTGTTATTGATGTAGTACTTCGTACGCTGTATGTCATTGCTACCCGCTCTCATTTGTGCAATAAGATAATCGCTATTGTTACTTTGGCTGATACGATAGTAACCTTGTACGCGGAGTTCATAGACGCCGTTTTTCATGCCAGTGAACGATTGATGGATATTGAAGTTGGCGTTCCACACTTCAGCGCAGTTGTTCGAGCCGTCTGCATCGTGGCACCATCCGTTACCCGGACGCCAGTTGGTATTGTCGGTGTTCTTCCAGGAGTTCTGTTCGCCATCATAGCGGTCGAAGCCTTGGTTTTCGATGAGGTAAGTGACATCCACAGGATTGGAGGAAGAGGCCACGGACAGGTCTTCGCGAACGTTCCTGGGGATGAACTGCCACTGAGCACTCTTGTTCGAAGGCAGCGAGCCAGCCTCCAGACGGGTCTGGCCGTCCTTAGCCTGCAGGTATTTGTCTCCGTTCTTCAGGGTGTATATCTTCTTGGCGTTGTCAATACATTCAAAAGTCCAGGCCGTGGGAGCGTTGTCCACATAGACCGTCTCGCCATTGCCGTCGGCGATGAAGATACCCTTGCCGTCGCCATTGACATTTGTGACCAGCGTGAGTGTGCCGTCGCCGGCATTGTTCACGGCGATCACCATGCCGGCCTTGTCGAAACCGCCACGGGTGGCATAGTTATTACTGCGGGTAATGTACATCTCCCGCTCCACATTGTACACGTAGTACTGACCCGTCACGGGTTCGCTGGGAGCCGAAACCGAGATGTTGCTGTTCTGAGCGATAATCTTGTTGCAGAGGGTTGCACCATTATAGTTGCTGGAACCTGCATAATCCATCAGGATGATACCCGTGGGACCAGGATTGGCATCAATGGTATTGAGGGCAAGCGTGTTGCAAGTGTTGGCATTACCTGTAATGTCATCGCTCAAACCAGGAATCAACCCGGGCACATAACCAGAGGTGTGATTGATGAACATACGATTGGAGCTCGTGTTCTTGCGCGCCTCTGCGAGGAGATCGGTGATAGCAGTTGACTTAGCACTTGTGTCTTCTACCTTGTAGTAGTCCTGAACCACGAAATCAATGCCATTGGCAGACTTGACATCGCGAGAGGTGTTGTCACCCCAATAACTAATGGTATATCCAGAGGCAAACTCATCGCGGCTGAGGATAATGACCTTTCCACGGACATCACCCAGACGGAGGTTCGTTCTGAAAGGAATCACATAGTCGGAGAATGAGTTGATAACGGCAGCTACCTTGCTTGCCCAACTGTCACCACCATCTTCTTTGCGCATGAGGACGATGGCGAACTCACTTCCGTAGGTGCTCAACCGGCCGGTAATGGTTGTGAGGGCTGCGCGTAAAGTAGTGTTCGTTGCCAAAGTGCCATGATTGATGGTACAGTCATCACCGCTGTCTGTAGGGCGAAGGTCAAAGACTCGGACACCTGCATCCCATAAACCTGCGATGTCCTTGTCCTGGCATTTGCCTATCGAAAGGCTCTTTGTTGCCGCATCGTGCGCTCCAGGCAGCGACATCTGCGAAATATAGATGTTGTCGTTGAGGCCTGTCATCCATTGTTTTAGATCGACATCAGCCACGGCATTTCCTATGCTAAATAGGAAGCCGAGTAGTAAGAAAAAGATCTTTTTCATAGTTTGGTTATGAATAATTAGTTTGGGTAATTGATTATCGGAATGATTGGGGTTGCCTCATTTCACCGCCACTTTATGTCCCCCGACGACATAAAGCCCACGGCGAAAAGGGTGGGTCTGATGAAGTCCCGAAAGTGTATAGTAATTGTGTGTGTTGGAGATGGAATGTTGTGGGTTGAGAGTATGATTGTCTGTTGTCTTGATGGCATCGGTTTGTTGACGCCGCTGCTGCCAGACGGCGAGCATGGCATACTCGGAGGCGAAAGCGAGCTGATGGAAGCCCTTGGTGACGTCGCCATTGTCCCATCCGTCGATAAGGTGGATGGGCAGCTGGTTGTCACGGAGGTGGTTGTCCCACGCATAGTCGAGGTTCTGCTGGAAGGAGTTGAGTGACATGGTGGCGTAGTTGTTGGCATCGTTGTAGGGATGTGCATCGACGAAGGCTCGCATGAGAACGTCGTCGAACCAAGTGTTGAAGCCGGAAGTGGCTTGTGGGTCTGTCGGCCATTCGCGGAAGGTGACGCCGCTGATGCGTCGTCCCTTGCTGAACTGGTTGTAGCTGCTGCGGCAGAGGGCGTTCAGGTCGTTGCGATAAGTCTGCTCGCCAGTGGTGCGCAGGAGTTCGGCGGTGGCGGCAAGCATGGTGCCAGTGTTATAGGTGTAGGCGGTGCCAGTGGGGCCGCCGATATCGACGTGAGCGCGATACTCGATACGTCCTACTTTCTCGTATTGGATTTCGCCTTTGACAGCTCCACACATATCCCAATAAACACCTGTTGTGTGGTTGAGAAGTTTCTCTTTTTGCCAGGCGTAGATTTTGCGGGCGAATTCCATATAGAGTTCGGAGTGACGTCGGAGAACGCTGGTGCGGGTGCCATCGGGGAGGATGTAGTAGTAGCGGAGATTTTCGGGTTCGTCGTCGGCGCGGTATATGTCGGCCAGCCAGACGAGGGGTTGGATGAGCGGTGCGTTGGAGCAGGAATGTTTGCTATTGTAGCCCGGTCCCCAGCTGATGCCACCATATTCGTTGCCGTCTTTGTCGAGACAGCAATCCCAGCCGTCGATGCAGTAGTTGGCGAGCATGGTGGCTTCGTCGAGGTATTTGCTGTAGCCCGTGAGCCGATAGGCACGTACGAGTTCGCGGCAGAGCCACATCTGGTCGTCATAGACATTCTCGATGCCGGTGACGGCAGCTTGGCCTACCGAGCCGGAACGGTGGACGCCGTAGATGGACCAGGATTTGCGTTGGGCGTAGGAGTTGAGGGTGTAGGTGCCACGATAGTAGCCGAGGTTGTTGAAGAGTTGACGCAAGCGAGCGACAAAGCGTTCGTGGGTCTGTTCGTAGAGGTCTGGTGCCTGATTTTTGAAGAGTTCCAATGCTTCGAGGACTGAGCAATGAGCTTCGAGGGCGGCGGTGTATGGCCAGACATCGGCGGTGCCGGAACCAGTCTTCGTGGCGGTGTTGTAGGTGTCGTACATGCGAAGGTCGGTGCCAGTGAAGGAGGTGTTCATGGTGGCATCGGTGATGGCGATGGCACGCTGGAGGTTGGCAAGGTAAGAAGGAGCGGTTTCCTCAGCGGAAGTGTTGGAGGAAGCCAGGAAGAAGAGGAAAGAGAGAAGGAAGGGGAGGGGAAGATGTGTCATGTGGAGCATCATTTAGGAGGTTATCTGGTGACGGCCACTTTATTGCCAGCTTTGACGAAGATGGCAGCATGGCGGGAAGAGGTGGCGGGAATGCCTTGGAGCGTGTAGAAGGGTTCCGACGGGAGAACCGTCGGACACAGCGGCTGAGCACGGAGAGCAGTAGGCAGCTGGGAGTCTAAGGTCATCTGCCACCATGTGCGTGTGCGGCCTTCGTCGATACCAGAAAGGACTTCGTGGTGGATACATTCCTTGCCTTGGTGCTGGTCGTTGTTATGGAGCTTGAAGTAGCCGGCGAACTTCTTGGATGTGGGCAGGCGGAGGAGGCGGTTCCAAGGAAGAGCGATGTCGATGGTGTAGGACTTGCTGGTTCGTGTGATGAGGTATCGCATCTGGTGGGTTGAGGCTGGGACGTCTGCCCAACCTTGAGCGGTCATCCTGGAGACGAGCGTGCCGCCATCTACGTTGACAAGATATTTGAGTGTTCCGGCGGGCACATCGTCGGTGGCATGGTCTGCCATGTCGCAATAGAACTCTACGCCATCGGTGTCCCACACGGGCGCATCGGGAGCGCTGGCAGAACGGATGGCACGGTCATTGACGAGGAAATGGAGGAAGAGCGAATCGGATGTCCAACAGGAAGCTACGTGTAGGGAGGCTTGGGTTTGGGAAGCGATGAGGATGTCGGACATGAGCGGCTCCCAGGAGATGGCTTCGAGGTGTGTGCCGGCGGGCATTGAGCAGGCGGTCAAGGGGTGCATGATATGCCCCTCGACGGTCCAGAGGCCGTTCTGCGTGGGATGTCCATGAACTTCGGATACACAAAGGACGGTTGAATCGTTGATTTGGCATAAGGAGTTCCACACGCCGCCCTGATCAGGTTCGTCCATGAAGGGGAAGGGGATGGAATAGCGGCTGAAGTTGCGCGCGTCGGCATCACCGATATAAACAAAGGGTCGGTTCTTATACATGTCATCCCACGGTGCTCCGCGTTGGTCTGCGAAGGAATTGGTTTGTGTGGAAACGAGCGTCTCACCGGTCTTGAGCTGAATGATGTAGGGTGCCCCACCGCCACGTGGTTCCCCTGCTGCCACGGCAATCCATCGATGGCGGCTGTCGCCATAGCGGATGCCACTTTTCCAGTTGTCGGCCAAAGAAGAATAGATGATGCCAGGTTGGAAGCCTCCACCAAAGCCGTCGTCCTCGATGGCGAAGACGATGCCTCGATCATCCTGCAACAGAAGCGGCACAGGCATTCCGTCACGGAAACCTACGGTATAGCACACATCCACCGACTTTGGCTGCCACTGTCGGACTCCATCGTCGTCTGCAGTCAAGGAACGTAGCATGACAATCTTCTGGTCGTGTCCAGGAACTTTATATTCGCTGGCAAAGTAGAGCTGCACCTCGCCATCGGGCAGTTGTATCATGGCTGGTTCCCAGATGCCGTAGTAGCCTTCGTTATCAGGAAGGAAACCACTTTCCTGCACTTCGTAAACCGTCTGCTCATGGTGCCATGTGCGACCACCATTGGTGGAGTATTTGACTTTGATTTTGAGGCCGGTTCCGTTCACCCGCTCATTATAAGCATAGAGAAGCGTTCCATCGGCCAGCTCCAGCAATTCGGCGTTGGTGTAGCCAGAGCCAGAAGGTGGTATTGCCACTGTGACAGCCGTTTGGAACTGGTTGCCCTTCGGAAGCTTGAAGCGTATCTTGCAGGTTCCACCCTCGTCATAGACCATAGCCTGCCGCCCGTCTGAGAGCAGCTTCACCCGACCGTATGCACCACCGGTGACAAATTGTTGGGTGCGATAGTCCCAACCGATACGGATGCCCGTCCGGTAGTCCTGTGCCAAGAGGCTGAACACGGAGAGTGTCAGCGTGAGCAAGGTCAGAAGTAGTCTATTTGCTGAAACTGTAGGGTGCATCGTCGTTGCCAATGCCGCGGGAGCGGTTGGGTTGTGAGCCAAGGTCGAAGCGGAGAGAGCCTCCACGAAGGAGGTCTTCGTGACGGAGGTAGTTGCGGGCATAGGGCTGGCCGTTGAAGGTCATGCGCTGGATGTAGGGGGGAAGGTTGGTTCCGACGGGAGAACCGTCGGACACAGAGGCGTCGATGGTGAGGTTCTTGCCAGAGGAAAGGTGGAGGGTGGTCTTGCGGAAATAGGGCGTGCCAAGGGCGTATTCGCCAGAACCAGGACAGACGGGATAGAAGCCGAGAGCAGAGAAGACATACCAGGCAGAGGTCTGGCCGTTGTCCTCGTCACCACAGTAGCCGTCGGGAAGGGGCGTATAGAACTTATCCATGACCTCACGCACGCGTTGCTGTGTTTTCCAAGGCTGGCCTGCCCAGTCGTAGAGGTAGATCATGTGCTGGATGGGCTGGTTGCCATGAGCGTAGTTGCCCATGTTCATAATCTGCATCTCACGGATTTCGTGGATGACACCGCCATAGTAGCTCTCGTCGAAGAGAGGCGGCACGTTGAACACGGAGTCGAGCATGGCAACGAAGACATTCTTGCCACCCATGAGGCGGATGAGACCCTCGGGGTCGTGAAAGACAGACCAAGTATAGTGCCAGGCATTGCCTTCGGTGAAAGCATCGCCCCACTTGAGCGGGTTGAAGGGTGATTGGAACTTGCCATCTTTGTTGCGGCCACGCATCAGCTTTGTTTCGGGGTCAAAGACGTTGCGGTAGTTGAGGGCGTGCTCACGGAAAGGCTTGAGTTCTTTCTCTTTCTTGCCGAGTTTTTTGCCGAGCTGATAGATGCACCAGTCATCGTAGGCATATTCAAGGGTGCGAGCTACGGACTCGCGGATATCGACATCATAAGGTACGTAGCCGAGGCGATTGTAATGGTCGAAGCCGAGGCGACCGGTTGAGGAAACTTGCGGGTGGACAGCGTTTGCACCGTGTGTGACGGCTTGCCAGAGGGTTTCGATGTCGTAGGGGGAGGACTTGACGGGTAAACCGTCAAGCACACTGAGTTTCAAGTAGGCATCGGCGACGACGGAAGCGGAGTTGTTGCCCACCATGCAACCACGATGACCGGGACTGGCCCATTCGGGCAGGAAACCACTTTCCTTGTAACAGTTGACGAGACCTTCCTGCATCTGGAGGTTCATTTCGGGATAGACGAGGTTGAGCAGGGGGAAGAGGCAACGGAAGGTGTCCCAAAAGCCCGTATCAGTGAAATAATAGCCAGAACATACCTTGCCGGTGTGGGGGCTGTAGTGAATGGGCTGACCAGCAGCGTCGTACTCGAAGAAGGAACGGGGGAAGAGCACGGAACGGTAGAGGCAGGAATAGAAGGTGCGCAGGTGGTCGATATTATCGTCCTCGACTTCGATGCGTCCGAGGACATCGTCCCAACGCTGACGTGCGCCTTCGCAGATTTGGTCGAAGGAAGAGTTGCCCAGCTCTTGCAAGTTGCGTTCGGCTTGTTCGAAGCTAATGAAAGAGGAAGCTATGCGGAGGGTTACTTGCTCACCGCGCCGTAAAGAGGGGAAGCCTACCACAGCAGTAGCATGATCAGCCATCAGCTCGACACGACCTTCTTGGAGCTTGTCGCCATCGGCTGTCGCCACAAAGGAGATGGGATGGGAGAACTCGATGATGAAATAGTTCTTGAAGCCTTGTGGCACGCCACCGCTATTTTTGGTGGTATATCCCAACAGACGACGGTGCTGGGCATCCACAGCCACATAAGAACCCTTATCAAAGGGGTCGATGACCACTCGTGGCTCTGTCGTCTCAGGATAGGTCAGACGCATCATGGCAGCACGGGTGGTGGGAGTTAGTTCTGCCACCACGTCCCAGTCGGCGAGATATACCTTATAATAATAAGGTGTAGCAACTTCGGCTTTGTGGCTAAACCAAGAGGCACGGTCATCTTCTTTGAAAACGGTGCGGGTAGTTGGCATGATGGCAAACTGACCGTAGTCGTTGATCCAAGGTGAAGGTTGATGGGTTTGCTTGATACCACGGATTTTGTCCTCGGTATAAACGTAAGCCCAACCATCGCCCATACGCCCTGTCTGGGGTGTCCAGAAGTTCATGCCCCATGGCAAGGCGATGGCTGGATAGGTGTTACCCGTGGACAAAGAATGCTTGGACATGGTGCCCACGAGGGTGGAAACGTAAGAAACAGACCCACCCCCGGCCCTTCCTGAGAGGGAGGGAGCGGTTACCTTTGCGGGCAAAAGAGTGGTTGTTAATAAGGATATGAATAAAACGAATATTTTTTTCATCGTGCTTTTGAATATTGTTCTTATTAGGTAATCGCTCCCTAACAGGGATGACGGGGGTGGGTCTGGGTCTATTATTATCTATCCTCTTACCACTGAATGGCCTGATCTTCGTTCGGGATCTGCGTATTGAGCTGGCGTTCGAGAGTCAGGATGCCCTTGACGGTGTAGGGCATTTCATAGCCTTCAACGGAAGTGTAGTCGGTATAGTTGTACTCGATGCCACTGATGATGACATAGCGATGTTTCAACCACGGCTGCACCTCATCCATCTGCTCATAGATGCGATAAGCCGTCTGACCAGTGCTCTGGAATTTGTTCTTGTCGGCGTTGTCAGACGTGAGAACGACATGTCCCTCCGTCCCATCTTCGTTATCAGGTACGAATTGGAAGAAGACTTTGTAGTTTTGGCGGTCAACACGTGTCTCATCGATGTTGCCGGCATAGAAGAAGATGCTGTTCTCATTGACCACATAGCCTCTTGCTGTTTCCATACCCGTAGCATTTGTGGGGTCGTCAGCATTGGTGATGGTCAGTGTAGTAGCCGAATAGTTGCCCGAATAATCGTTGTAGGGATAGATACGCAACATAGCTTTGGCATAGTTCTTACGAGGATGAGGCTGATAGCCGTCACCTCTCTGAATTTCAAGGGGAAGCACCCACTTATCAACCATGTTGATACCACCATTCTTAGTGAAGTCGAACTGAATCTTCAACAAAGCTACGTCTTGTCCGTTGGCAATCTGGATCGTGGATGGATAAGTGGCAAAGTCACTCATATCCTTATAATATAAATCGGTGATATCTGCACGATAGGCAGGATTTCCAAAACGCTCGAAGTTCAGCTGGGCGAGTGTGTCGCTGTGTCCAATCTTCACAAGGAGGTCTTTGTCGTTATCTGTTGTTCCGCTGACAATGACTGGCAGCTCATAGTGTGAGAGCCCCGTACTACCATAGATAGCATTGCCATTGTCATCATGACGGGTGTACGGGACATAGACTGCCGTAACGCCGTTGTCGTTCAGAGGAGCCTTAAAGCTGATAAAGTGTTCATACTGCTCTTCCTTCCACTCGTCGTTGCAGGCTGTCAGGAAGGGGACAATCAGCAGGAACAGCAGCCCCACCCCCCTGCCCCTCCCTATAACGGAGGGGAATAAAGACCTTAATATATTGCTCTTATATGTTTCCATAATGATTCTAATATATGAATGTTTATTCTTGTTAGGTGACCACCCCCTCCCAAAAGGGAGGGTGAAGGGTGGGTCTTTTAGTCATTATATTGCCATCCAGGGTTCTGTACCAGATTCTTGTTGCGTTTGAGGTCGGTATGAGAAATCGGCCAGAAGTACATCTTATCATTGAAATTGGCAGAGAGATTGTACACGGGGATAACCTGCATGAACTCATCGCGGTTTTGTTGTGTCTGGAAGACATTCAAACCATAGACACGCTTGTTTTCCTCGACAGGTGCATCCATCCAACGACGGAGATCGAAGTAGCGCTTGCCTTCACCCATGAGTTCAATCATGCGCTCACGCTTGATCTTCTCGCGGAAGAGATTGGCATCGTTATAGACTTCGGCGGTATAATCATGCAAACCTGCACGGATGCGAACAGGCTGCACACCATTCTTCATTTCATCGATGTCGCGGCTGATAGTGATGTCCTGTCCCTTCCAGCTCTTGATGGTATAGCTCTTGGTGAGCTCGTTGAGGCATTCGGCGTACATCATCAAGATATCAGCATAGCGCATGGCAGGCTCAAACTTCTCACGGAAGTGACCATAGTCATGTTGTGCGTCACGGAAGTCATCAGGATGGTAGAACTTCTTGATACCGATGCCTGTGCGGAGATAAGAGAAGGCATTGATATAGCCATTACCGCCCGAACGGTAGTAGAAAATCTGAGCATTGCGCTGTGAAGAGGTGGGATTCTGAAGCTGTTCCCAGTAGCTACCACTAAAAGCTACACTGGCATAGAAACGCGGTTCGCGTTTCACATATTGCTTGGAGACGTTCATGCCAGGAAAACGGCGCAAGTTCTGGGAGAGTTCAGGATAATCTCCGTTCTGGATCTCACCACGACTGGTCCAGCCTGTTTCACGCTCCAACGAGTTACCAGCATCATAGCCTTCGACACCGTCCTTACGCCATTCGCGATACATGCCAGGAGCATCTGTACCGTCTTTCATATAATATGTGTCACACATCTTCTGAGTCATACCGTGTGTGTTCCATCCATTCAGGGAAACAGGCATGGAGTGTGCCACCATAGCGCCGAGACCGTTATCATTATCCCCCATGTTCATGTTGGAACCACGGGTGAAAATCAACTCGGGATTATCGACTGCACTGGCTGTTCCGTTGAAAAGGTTGCGATAGGAGAGATAGGGGTCGATATCCTTCCAACCTTTAGGCCAGTTGTTCTCGGAAAAGACAGGGTCATAGTCAGGTGTCACGGTGAGCGGAGCACCATCAGCTTCCACGGTATTGATACCAGCATGATAAAGCTCATATCCACCAAGGTCCATGACATCCTTGCAGGCAGCCGCAGCACGAGCCCATTTTGATTCGTCATAGTCAAGTGAGAGGAGGTGAGTTCCATCGAAGTTCACCAATGCTTTGGCAATATTATCCGTTACGGTGGCAGGATGCTTACCATTCTTCAGTTGTCCGTTCGCCAATGGACTGGCGGCGTAAGTGAGTGCGATGGCACGGGTTGCCAAGCAGGCGCCACGTGTAGGACGAGCGATGTTAGCCTCGTCTCGCTTGGTCGTCCAGCGGGGAGAAATCTCGTTGGCGGCCTTGGCCATTTCGTTGGCAATATAGTTAGCACACTCTTCGTAGGTGGCACGTGGTGTGGCCAAGTCATCGTATTCCAACGTATAGTCTGCGCCTTCATCGGGCATGATGGGCACAGGACCGAACTTACGGAGCAAGAGCCAATAATAATAGGCACGCACAAAGCGAGCCTGACCTTTTCTGTCAAGACGATCTTCCTCGCTCAAGTCGGTATTCATGTCGATGTTCTTGATGAAAATACTGGCTTGGTAGATACCTTGATAGCTGCGCACCCATGCATTTTGTCCAACACGTTCTGTATAACCTCCTTCGCGGAAAGTATTATAAGAGGTAAAACCACGGTCTTTGGCATCGCCATAAGCATAGTCACGATCGCCGTAGTAGATATCATCGGCGAAGCAGAACGGGTTCCAGTCACTGTTCTCTCCACCGGTTCCGCCCTTGGAGCACACCTCAAAGTTGCTGCCCGTCAGGAATGAAAAGGCATGAGCCAGCCACATGTCAACCTGTTCACGGTCTGTGAAGACGCTCTCCAGTGTCTTGCGGTCTTCAAAGTACTTGTCGGAATCAAGATCGGCACAGGAAGTCATTAGGAATGCAACCAGCAGGAGTAGCAGACCCACTCCCCTGCCCCTCCATAAGGAGGGGAGTATATACTTTTGCATATTACTCTTTTTCATATTTGTATTCATTTTTCTTTCTAATGAAATCATATAATAACAAATCTTTTAAGTAACCATTCCCTCCCTCAAAGGAAGGGTTAGGGTGGGTCTATATATTCACTTGCAAGCCAGCGGTAATGGCCTTGGTAATAGGATAGTCTTCGCCACGAGGCTGCAGGGATTCAGGATCCCAGGTGTCGAACTTCTTATGTAGGAAGAAGAGGTTGGTGGCCGACACGTAAACACGAATGTTCTGGAAATGAATCTTGTTGACGATGCGCTTGGGCAAGGTGTAACCGATGTCGAGGTTCTTTAAGCGAAGATAGCGACCATCGCGGAGCCAGAATGTTGAGTTGCGGTCGTTGTTGCTGTTGCCTCCATAACTCAAACGAGGATAATTTGCATTGGGATCTTCGTTGGCAGTAATGCCCAGCTTGGTAGCTGTCTCGGAATCTACCCAACGGTTGTCGAGCATTCCCTTGAAGATATTACCCCACTGGCTTTCACTGAACGCCCAGACGCACTTGCCATAGGTCGAGAAGGTGCTCTTACCTGCTCCTTGGAAGTGGAGGTTGAAGTCGAAGCCCTTCCAAGTCACAGAAACACCGAGGCCATAGATAAGACCAGGCCGGCTGGTGGCACCGATGGCACAAACGTCACCATCATTGACAACACCGTCACCATTGACATCCTTATACTTAATGTCACCAGGTTGTACCGTACCGAATTCCTGTGTCGGTGAGTTGCGGATGTCATCATAATCCTTGAATAATCCTAAGGCAATGAGTCCGCGCACTTGATCAACACGGTAACCATACTGGTTCTGATAAGCATAGACGTTGTTTTCCTCGTCATACTCATCTATACGGTTCTTGCTATAGGTGATATTACCACGAACTGTCAATCCTACATCTCCGAACTTGTCGTTATAGCTAAAGTTTCCATCAAAACCACGAGAGGTGACAGCACCCACGTTGGCTTTCGGATAGTTCCAGCCATTATCATCCCAATATTCAAGACCAACAGTCGTTGGCAGGAAGCGGCGCTCCTGGAAGATACCAGTACGTTTTTCATCGAAATAGTCCATCGTCAACGAGAATTTGTTGTTGAAAAGGACGAGGTCAATACCCAAGTCATTCTTCGTTGCAACTTCCCATGTGACATAGTCAGAAGACACCTGACGATAGCGGACGGAACCATAAGAATTCTGTCCATTCTGTCCCCAAGTATAACCGTTTCCAGAAGCCTCCAATGTATAAAGATAGGGGAAACGGTTGCTGCCAGTGGCATCTGAACCGACCTTACCGTTGGAGAAGCGAATCTTGAACATATCCAACCATTTCACTTTGCCTTTCACCCAAGGTTCCTCGCCCACGTTCCAAGCCACAGACCAAGCAGGGAAGAAGCCCCAGCGGTGGCCGTCGGCAAAGTTCTCGGAACCGTTATAACCGAAGTTGAAGTCAGCGAAGTAACGCGAAGCAAAGTTGTAAGTTACTTGAGCGGCCAGTCCCTTGTTCTTACGTGATACGGAATTTTTCACGTCAGTGCCCAAATTCTGGGTGCTGATGTCCTGATCCTCGGTGAACTTCATATTTGCGGCGACATTGTGATAGTCTCCGAACTTACGGTCCCAATGCAAGAGCAGGTCGAGGAACTCACGGCGTGAGCCACTGTTGGCACTCGACTGTGTCATGTCGCGCACCGACTGCACCTGTTGGAAATCGAGCAGACCGGTCTCGGTGTTGCGAGAGCGTGCTGCATATAGAGCAGGCAGGCGGTGGTGCTGGATGCTGTTGCTGTTATAGGTATCATAACCGAAACGGCCCGTGAACCTCAGACCTTTCGTGATGAAGCTGAAATCCTGCTCCAAAGTGACGTTGGTCTGGATGTTGTTCTGCCATTCAGTGTTATAACCCGTCTGCGTGGAGCTGACCCAAGGGTTAATATAGTTTTCATCGAGGGTGTAAACTGTAACACCATTCTCCTCAGACTCGTTAAATACACCCTTGGCTGGGTAAGTTCCATTGCTGTAAAGCACTGGAGTGTAAAGAGGATTGTAACCGAACATCTGCCCCCACACCTTATCATCACCGATACCAGGGCTATTGCGTTTGTTCAGATTGCCACTGATACCAAGCTTAAGGACGGTTGTTTTGGTGATGTCCACATCAACGTTCATACGGTAATTCCAGCGGTCATAGTTAGCATTGGTATCATAACGGTCACGTAGTGTCTTGTCGGTCTTATACATACCTTCATCCTGTGTGTAAGCCATAGATACATAGTAGCGAGCCGTTTCGCCACCACCACTGATGTTCAAGTTGGCACGGTAGCTCATGGCACCGTTCTTCAACAACAGATCTTGCCAATCGACGTTCGGGTAGAGGTCGGGGTCAAGGCCATAGCGGATGATGTCAAGTTCCACAGGCTGATAGAGGATACCGAGGTTGCGTGTGACACGAGCCTCGTTGAGATAATTGGCATAGTCGAAACCGCTGACGAATTCAGGCGTGATGGTGCGCGTGTTGTAAGAGGTTTCCACCTTGGCATTGATATTCACCTTACCGGCCTTACCATGTTTGGTGGTGATGAGGACGACACCGTTAGCACCCTTGGAACCGTAAATGGCCGTGGCGGAAGCATCTTTCAGCACCGAGAACGACTCAATGTCCTCGATATTGATGTCATCGAGGTTTTCGCGTTCGAAACCGTCAACCAGGATATAGGCCGAAGAGCTGGCACCAAAGGTGGAGATACCGCGAATCCAGAATTCCGAGGTATTCTTACCAGGTTGTCCAGACTTCTGGTATGCCATCACACCTGCGACATTACCTGCCAGCGTGTTCGTCAGGTTGGAGGTGTTGAAATGCTTCAGTTCTTCCATCTTGACGTTGGTGATAGCACCCGTCAGGGTGAGCTTCTTTTGAGATTGCATACCCGTGACAACGACTTCGTCAAGAGCACTGGTGGCTTTTTCCTGAAGAGTAATATCAATTTTCTGCTGGTCTTTGACCACCACTTCCTGAGTTTCAAATCCCATGAAGGAGTAAACCAGCGTCTTGTACTGTTGCACCTTGATGCTGTATTCACCGTCGATGTTGGTGATTGTTCCCAAACCTTTTGAGTCTTTCACAATGATGTTGGCACCTGGGAGCGGTTCACCTGTGGCATCCTTGACGACACCCGTCACGGTGACTTCCTTCTGTGCCAGCACCGAGAAGGTGGTGCCGAGCAAGAGGAACAATGTGGCAATATATTTCTTCATAATAATCTATTCTTAGATGTTCTACACGTTTATTCCTCACTTGCGGGCTGTTCCTGTGCAGCATCCACATTCTCTTCCATCGTAATGGTGCGGATACAGTAGTTGCTCGTGTCGAGAATATAGAAAATCAGGGTATTCTCTCCTGTAATGGCGTCTTTGTGTACGTCGTTGACCAGTCCTGTGGGACGGTGGAATCGGGCGAAGTCGCGCAATTCTCCGTTTTCATTACCGTAGGTCTCGCCATCGGCGTGCGTGGCGGCGCTGCCACCAGCGTATGTCTTCACGATACCTTCAGGCGTGAGCAGACGAATGGCATCATTGCGGCTGTCACAGAAATAGAAGTCATAAATGTCATCTGAACCAGCAGCCTCATAGGCTTCGTTCTTCACAAAAGTACCTTGGTAGGGACGACGCAGACGAGCACTCTTGCCAACACCGTCGGTGAAGCCCTCGGCACTCATGTCACCTGCGATGACGTAGGGGGCAGAGAAGCGCTTCGTGGTTTCGTTATAATCTGTCCGGAGGATGTAGTTACGGTTGATGACCACAATGTAAGCAAATTTGCCGGAAGGATGAATGTCAATCTGGAACTCCCAATAGGTATCCTGCACGGTGAACAGAATCTCAAAGGCACCTGTTCCCGCACTACTGCCAGAGGCAAGGTCGGTGAGGTTGTTGTTCACGTATGGATCCCAACTGTAACCAGCACCGGGAAGCAAGGTATCCCAATACTTTTCCATATCCAGACGAATCACCTCACCTTTCTGGTAACTGGTAAAGTACAACTCACCATTGACTGGGTGCAAACTGGCACCGTTGCATTGACGGTAGTTGGCCAACTGGCGAACCTGTGAGTTACGGCTAAAGTTTCCTTCTGCATCACGATCGACGATATATACCGAGTGGGCACGATAGTTAGGGTCATCGTTATCAGCAGAGATGATGAGATGCTCACGCCAGCGCTTCTGATTTGGCGTGGCATGATTGATCCAATCATCGGGAGCACGTCCGATAATCACACTGTCTTGCAGCTCTTCATCCCAGGTCTTCTCGAAGCTTCCGTCTTCATTATAGGCGAAGGGATCTACAGCGAAGTCGATGGTGCGCAAGCGTTCGTTGGAAAACATCGACAAAGGAAGAATGGTCTGCACTGTCTTTTCCTTCAAGTCCAGAAGCTGAATACCGTGAGCGACAGTGCCAAAGTGGGGTTCCTGATCATAGACAATGAAAAGGTGGTCATGGTTGTAGGGCGAGAATTGCATGACACCATCGTTCTTGAAACCGCTGACGTTTTCTGACGAAGTGGCGTATGAACCATCGACCCAGACGACATCGTCTTCACGTTCGTAGCTCTTACCGCATAGGCGTCCGACCACCATCTTACGTTCGTAGGTGAAAAGATCCTTTGCCACACCTTTCTGCTGTTGAACACTGACGGCCACGGCACCCGTAAGCACATTGTGGTCGATTTTATCGTAGGCGGCACTGGGCACGTATGCATAGAGTGCCGTGCTGCGAACACTGACGACGACAGCTTCCTTTCCACCAATGGTCACATGCACTTGTGAGGTGTCATTCCCGAAGTTACTGCCCTTGATGCAGATTTGCTGCCCCACGCTTCCAGATTTCGGTGTGAAGTCCGAAATAACGATGGGTCGCGAGGGGTCATAAGCATCAGATCCCTGCACACCTTGATAGTCCTCGGCAGTCGTCGAGGACTCACAGCTGAGCATGACACTGCTCATGGTCACCAAAGCGGCCATGAGCAGTAAGCATGTTAGTTGTTTGTTTTTCAGTTTTCTTGCCATTATTTATGAGTTTTAAAGGTTTTCATTGTTTATCCACGAGGACGCGCATCCAGTGGCCTGCGATAACGGAACGTGCCTTGAAGCCCACCATGAGGGCGGTCTTGGTGTCATACCAGTCGCTGATAGGAACACGAGAACGTGTTTCGTTTACATAATCGTAGAGCGGATTGACGAACTGCAGGAAGTCTTCTTTGGAATCGGCCATGCCAGCTGTCCACATGATCCAGTCGCTCTTGGTGTAGTCACGACGACAGTCAAGCGGCAGTCCATACTTGTTTTGCTTTGTGAGATAGTATTTCACGTCACGGGCCATCGCGTCATTCGGGAAGAGGTTCAACCCCCAGAGCTTGTCCCAAATCATGTTATACTTCTGACTCCACGTGTCTTCGCGGTCGAAGGCAAGGCGATAGTGGTCGCCCTCACGTGCATCCTGTTCCCATTTGACAGCCATCTCACGCGCACGATTCATATATTTCTCAGCCGTCTCGGCATCGCCTTTGATGCGCGCCATCTCTGCATATCCGGCTACACCCATGATAGCCTTTACGCTGAGGTTGCAGTTGTGAGCCCAGTGTCCGGCAAAGTCGTCAGTGCAGAGCTGGTTACTGGGATCTTGTCCATTTTCTGAAAGATAGTCGGCCCAGGTCGTGATGATGTCCCAGTACTTATCGACATACTTGGTGTTGCCATCGATGCGGCAGAGGTGGGCGGCCAGCGTGAGCATGTTACCGGCTTCCTCAAGAGGCATGTCACCTCCATAGACCTGACCATTGGCAATGGGATAGGTTCCGAGATCGTGCGCAGCAAAGGGCTTCGTCCAGCGTCCGCTGAGGCTGTAGTCGAAAATGCTGGTCATCTGTGCCTTTTGCAGTTCAGGGTTATAGATGAGGAAGAGCGGTGATTCGGGATAGGTCAAGTCAACCGTGTTCACACATCCGTTGGAGTTGTTCTCCTTTGAGAAGAAAAGCAAGTTGCCCTGATCATCACGGAAGAGCTTGTGAGCGGCGATGACGTGGCGGTAAGAAGCAGAGAGCAGTTCGGCATACTTCTTATCGCCAGACTTTTCGGCATCGTCGTAGATGACTTTATCAAAATCACGGCAACGCTGCATAATGCTGGCATACTCGCTGTTGAGGCGGTTGAACATGTCGAAGATGGTCACCTTGCCGTCATGTGCCCAATAGCCTTTGTAGCGTTTGAACATGTATTCGATGTCCTGAACTTCATCGTAACCAATGAGCATATAGCTGGCTGCCGAGCTCACGTTGCCAAAGTTGTGAGTATAGACGAGCTGGTCGCCCTCTGCCAGAGATACTTCGCCGTTGATGGCAGGGATGTAGAGATAACCCCAATCGATGCAAATGCCGTCGCCCTTCTTGGCAAGAATGGGCTGTTCGATAGTACCGCTCTTGGCATACTGGATGCCGCCTTCAGTGATGATTTCGGAAGTCGTGGCCTGTACAGGCTTGTTGAGCACCAACTCACGGGCTGCACTGATGCTGAGCTGCACGTCGTGTGCCTGTCCGTCGGTCGAACGCACTTGGTAGGAAATGTAGTTGATGGGCGAAGAGAGCAGGTCGTAGTCATCCATCAGCATCGGAGCAGTGAAGACCACATCGAGCTCCACAGGTCCGCAAGCGAAAGTATAATAAGTGTTGGTGGCCAACACATCGACGCTTTTCTGTTCGGCAGTGAGGATGTTCGATTTCTCTTTGGAAGCATTGCAGAATAATCCAAAGTCCGTATAGGCTCCGCCAGTGGTGTTATGGCAGTGGGCGGCAATGATGTTCTCGCCCTCGTGGAGCAGTCCTTTCAGGTCGCCGACGAGATGCAGTCGTACGCCCTCCACCCATGTCTCTCCGGTGTCAGCCACCTTCGTGCCGTTGAGATAGAGTTCAAAGACGTCATCGTGGGAATAGATGACCCAAAGATCTTCCTGCAAGTCCTCGGCAGAGAGGTTCACTGTGCGGCGCACATAGAGGTCGCTGTTCAGGTCACTCCAGTGTGTACGCACGAAGCTCAAGCCGTCTGAGCCCCAAGCGGCACGTCCGCGCATCCAGCCCTGCGGCTGGAATCCAGGCTGCTGCCAGCCTTCACGCTGCACAGTTCGACTGTAATCGGCCTCCCATGCCTCTTCGTCAGCCATTGGCACGATGCTTTTCAGGACGACGCGTTCGGCGCCCATCCAGCGATAAGTCTGTCCATCTACCGCCAGCAGGCCCTCCAACGGCTTCTCGTCGTTCGTCCAATGACGGGTTGTGCCGTCTGTCAACTTGTCGTAAGGCGACCAAATGGAAAAATAGGGGTCAGACACGACGAGCGGCACCGACGGTGCACGCAGTTCCGTTGTCTGATAAGGCACAAAAAGGTCTGAACCTGGAACGGCACCCTGACGGGAACAGCTCGTTCCACTCACTACCACCGCCAAGAGAGCGGTTTGGAAAAAAGCATTCAATTTTTTCATTTTGCTCATTCAGTTATAATGGATTTCGTTGTTCATTCTTAAGATGTTTTTCCTGTCAAACAATCTTCTTACACTTACCCGGACTTCTCCTGAAAACTTTTCAAACTAAACTAATACTAACTAACTAAATAACTATGTATAACAACAAACGAGTCTTCATGTTCTCTAAACTAACCTTTGTTTCATCCGCATTCATCTACGTCAGAGACTTTTTCAACGGCAAAGGTCATCATTTCCTATGTAAAGAAAGGGCAAATGCTCTTCAAAACACAAAAAAAACCGTTCATCTGGCAACTTTAACCTTTTGCTATAAATTTATTGCACCATTATTGTTGCTTTCTGAAATACTATTGCTATATTTGCAGCCGAAAAGACTAACACGCTCCCATGAAAAAGAGCTTATTTATCCTTCTTATCCCCTTGTTCCTGTTCGGGATGGCAGCTTGCCATCAGCCCCGTCCGTCCACCCAACAGACACAGATGCTTTTCCGTTCCGGTCACTACCCACACGCTTTCTTCTGGAACGGCACCTATTATTATACAATGCAGCCCGATGGCAACGACATCACCCTCTATGCGACCCGAGACCTATCTCTCTTGCCGCAGTCGCAGCATAAGGTCGTGTGGAGTGCCGACTCACTGGGCTTCCAGCATTTCTGGTCACCAGAAATCCACCGCATCAACGGACGATGGTACATCTACTTCGAGGCCGATGATGGCAACACCGACAACCACCAGCTCTACGTGATCGAGAATACCGGCGACGACCCCATGCAGGGGACATGGCAACTGCGCGGACCGCTTCAGACCAACGAAGACTGGAACTTTGGCATTCATCCAAACGTCCTCAGCGTCGGCGGAGAACTTTACCTGTTCTGGTCAGGATGGCCAAAGCGACGCGTGGAACACGAGACGCAATGTATCTATATCGCCCGCCTCAGCGATCCGTGGACCGTCGCCTCCGAGCGTGTCATGCTTTCACGTCCTGAATATGAGTGGGAACGCCAGTGGATTAACCCCGACGGCAGCCGCTCTGCCTATCCCATCTACGTCAACGAGAATCCACAAGCACTACTTTCACCCGACGGACGCCACGTACACCTTTATTATTCTGCCAGTGGCATTTGGACACGCTACCATGTTCTTGGCGCACTCTCGGCTCCGGCTAATGCCAACCTGCTCGACCCTGGAGTATGGACCAAAGCGCCCGAACCCGTGCTGGTTGATACGGCTGTTTATGGAGCTTCCAACATCTGCGTAGTGCCTGACACCGTGTCATCGTCGGATGCAAGTCGTGCGTTGCTACTCTACGATGCTCTTTGGATGGAGGATGGGCATGAACAACGCAGTGTCTTCCTCAAGACAATCAGCTGGACCGATGACGGACAACCCGTGTTCTGCCAACCTACATAGGTTTTTTCTTGTAAATAGTCTCAATCCCTCACCTCTTGCAGTATTTGACTGTCGGATAATTATTTACGTGTGAGGGAATGGTGAGGGAATGGTGAGGGATGGTGAGGGATTCAGGAAAAGCCTCACCATCCCTCACCTATCTCTCACCAATCCCTCACCTGCAACACGTTGTCATCCAAATATTTACTACAAAAGGTGAGGGATTGAGACTTTTTTCAGGAAAAACCTCATGTAGAAGTGGAAAGAGAACGTAACGAATAAGTATGCACGGCAGAAAGTACAGACCTTTCAGGCAGAAGGTGCAGACGTTCCCGACAGAAGGTGTACAGCTTCCGTCAGTCACCTGTTTGCTTTTCGCTCTTGAGCTGAGTAAGATAGTCCTTCGGCAGTACGCCATATTTGGCGCGGAAGCACTTGGCGAAATAGGAACTGGAGGTGAAGCCCACTTGGTCGGCCACTTCCGTGATACGCTGCCCTTGACGCAACAGCTGTGCGGCACGTTCGAGACGCTGGGTCTTCATGTAGTCAACGGGTGTCAAGTCAGTGAGTGCCTTGATTTTCCGATAGAAGCTGCTGCGGCTCATGTTCATCTGTTCGGCCAGGATGTCGATGGAGAACTGCTCGTCCTTCATATTCTGCCTCACTAACTCTTGCAAGCGTTCCATGAACTGTAAGTCCTGCTGGTTGATACCGAACTCGCTTTCTGCGGTGAGGGCGGCTTGCGCGCCATCCACCTGCTTCATACGTTCGTAGAAGCTCTGGCGGATGCGCAAGAGGCTGGAGATTTGAAGGTGAAGCTGTTTCATGGAGAAGGGTTTCTCCATGTAAATATCTGCTCCGCTCTGCATTCCTTCGAGTTTGGCTTCCATCGTGGTCTTTGCTGTGAGCAGGATAACGGGAAGATGCGAGTAATTGATGTCGGATTTCAGCTGACGGCAAAGCTCGTTGCCGTCCATGCGCGGCATCATAAGGTCAGACACGATGACATCGACTTCATGATGGCGAAGCACATCGAGAGCCTCGACCCCGTCGTGTGCCTTCATGACATGATACCACTTTCGGAGACCGTCTGCCGTGGCGCGCAAGAGCTCTTCATTATCCTCGACGAGCAGGATGCGGAACGAGCGTGTGCCCGCAGAAGCGGGAACGGTTTCAGCCGACTCTGTCACATTCTGCGAATCAGGCTCTCTCAGAGCACTGGCGACCGTCTTGTCCTGACGGATGGGCAAGGTAAGGGTGAAGTTTGAACCTCCGCCGACGGCATCAGTATAGCTGATGTCGCCTCCGTGAGCCTTGGCCAGCATTTTGGCGTATGAAAGGCCGAGTCCTGTGCCGAGGTGAGCAGCAGTGGCGTCGCCCGCAATCTGGTAATAGACATCGAAGATGCGGTCGCGCTCAGACGGAGGCACGCCGGGGCCGTCGTCGATGATGGAGATGGCGAACACGTCCTCCGCCGTCTGCTCCAAGCGGATGATGACCTCGGAACGGGCGTACTTCAAGGCATTACCCAAGAGATTCATCAAGACCTTGGATACCTTGTCGCGGTCGAGGGTGGTTTGGATAGGCACTTCGGGCAGTTGCAGCTGCAACGACTGTCCCTGCACCTTCATCGGATCCTTGAACTGTCGGTAGATGCCGTCCAGCAGTTGCGTCACATCGCAAGGTGTCATCTGCAGGTTGATGCTGCCGCCGTTCTCGACTTTCTGGAAGTCGAGCAGCTGATTGGTAATACCCAAGAGGTAGTTGGTGTTGCGGCGGATGGCGTGGACGTGGTTGCGGTTCTCGTCGGAGAGTTCGCCTTCCTCCATCTGTTCCAAAGGAAGGTTGATGAGGCTGAGAGGCGTCCGTATCTCATGGACAAGATTGATGAAGAAGTTGATCTTCGACTGGAAGTTCTCTTTCTCTTGCAGCAGACGGAACTCCTCCATGCGTGCTTCATAGCTCCGACGGAACCGCTGGTTTGCACGAAGGAACAATAAGAAGATGAGCAAGATAAACGCCAGGGCGTATGTGACGTATGCCCAAGGCGTTCGGTACCACGGCGAGAGGATGGTGATTTGCAGTCGAGCGTAGTTCTTGACATTGTCGTCGCCCGCCTCGCGCAGCAGGAACTCGTAGGTGCCAGGGAGCAGGTTGGAATAGGTGACTTCGCGGTTCTCGGAGCCGCGAACCCATGTCTTGTCGAAGCCTTGCATGAGATACTCATAGTGGATGAGCGTGCGTCCGCTGTAGCGTGGCGAAGCAAAGTGCAACGTGAAATGGTTGTCTGTGAACGGCAAACGGATGGATTCGACGGTGTAAAGCGAACGGTTCAATCCCAGACGTTTCAGCTCGTCCTGACTGTCTTCGACATTAGGGAAAGTGAGATGCGTGATGTAAACAGGGGCCTGCACTTCACTGGGTTTCATCTTTGCAGGGTCGAAACTGATGATTCTGCCGTTGCAACCTACGTGAATACGTCCGTCGGGAGTGCTGCAAGAGGCATTCCAAGGTTTCTGTTCACGCACGTTGCTGGACGAACTGGTGAAAGCATTCCACTGGAGGCGGCGGTTGCGACCGAGGTAAGCAAGACCGCCGTCTGTGCCCAGCCAGAGAGCGTGGTAAGCATCTTCCTGAATGAAGTAAACCTGTTCTGTCTGTGACAATGTCCCGGGCATGCCCACCCGCTCAAAGTCGTCCGTTTTAGGCTCATATCGGCAGAAGCCACCCCCTTTGGTGGCTACCCAAACGTATCCTTGACTATCGCAGGTGATGCTGGTGACTGCATTGTTGGGCAGTGAGCGCAGGTCGTCGGGTCGTGCCAGATAAGAGGTAAAGGACGATGCCCCTTTCCGCTTGACGAACAGACCGTGGCTGTCACTGGCGGCCCAGATGTTGCCACCGGTATCTTCGGAAATAGCTGTGAAGCCTGTCATGGAACTGATTTCGGGGAAGAACATGAAGTGGTCGTTCTTGCGGTCATAGAGCCGCAAGCCCCAGCTGGTACCGACGTAGATGTCACCCCCAGAGGTTTTCAGCAGGCTGTAAACCTCGTTAGAGGCTATGGAATAGGGACGGTCAGCAGAATAAGTATAGTGACGCAAGGCTCCCGTGGACGTGTTCAGCACATACAATCCCGCGTGCAGCGTTCCTATCCACAGGTCGTCGCCGTCTTCCATGAGCACGCTCACCTCGGTGATAGGCTGTTTCAGCACTGCCGGATGGTGGATGCCCTGTCCACCATTTTCCTGTACATAAAGTCCGGCATCGGTGCCCACCCAGAGCCGTCCGTCGCGAGTGAGGCAAAAGGCCATTGCCATGTTACGCGTGCTGCCTTCGATGGTGGGCAGGAATGTGGTCTCGAGGCTGTTAGGCACTGGCGAACGATAGCAGATGCCGCCATGCTCGGTCAAGACCCACAGCGTACCGTCGTCGCTGGTCAGCAGGCCGTTGATGCAGTCGTCGCTCAACCCGTCGATGGCCGATGCCGGGTCGTCCATGCGGCTGAAATGGCTGGTGCTGATATCGTAGGCATACAAGCCGTGGTCGGTGCCCAGCAGCAAATGGCCGTCGTCCTGGGCCAGAAGGGCACGGATGAAGGTGACACCTGACGGCGTGGGCACCAGATCAATGGCATGGTTCTCTGGGTTAAGGCGGTAAAGTCCCTGGTCACACCCCATAAACAACCGACTGCCGACGTGTTCGACACACATCAGGTTCTTATCGACCACAAAACCTGGCACGTCGTACTGACGCTGGAAGTTGCCGTCCTGGTCATAAACCAGAAGCTGACCGTCCAACGATACCAGATACACCAGTCCGTCCGTTCCGATGGTCAGGTCCGAGAAAAAACTGTTACGCCGACTGTCCTGGGTGAGAACACCGCTTTGAGGATTATAGAGGAAGAGTCCTTGTCCCTGTGTGCAAATCCAGATGAGGCCGTTCTGCGTCCGTGCCATCCGTCCGACAGTGGAACTGACCAGCACACCATAGCGCGTCGCCTTGTCGAAGCGTGTAAACGCGTTGGAATCGCGATGATAGATATATAGGCCGAATGAACCGCCGAACCAGATGTCGCCGTCCTGTTCCAGCAAAGAGGTGATGAGGTTGTTCTCGAAGGCAGCATCAACCATGTTGCGGTAGATGGTATTGCGTTGGCCGTCGTAGCAGTTCAGGCCATTGGCCGTGCCCAGCCATATAAAGCCGTATCTGTCCTGCAAGGCACATAGGACGCGATTGTCCGCGAGGCCGTCAACGGCCATATAACTCTTGAAATTCAACGGAGCCGCCGACATCTGTGGGCTGACCAGAAGCAGACCACACAGACACCATAGCATCAAGAGAGAAAGCAAATGTCTTGCCATGCGTTCAACTTTGAAGGCGAAATGTCTCATAGCTTATCATATATATAAGGATATTACCGCGCAAAGTTAATCCTTTTTGTAAAAAAGAACAAAACATAAAAGTAAGGTTATGAATGAAATCCAGCGATTGAAACGATATTTTCCCTTTCTGAACAATTATTTTCCTTCCTCTTGTGCGCAAGCCCGTACCTTTGCCTCAGAAAACAAACACATCGTTATGAGAAAGAACATTTTTATCTTCGTATTGACAGCCATGTCCCTGTCTGCACAAGCACAGATGCAGTACGCCAACCCCGTGATTACCCGGTCAGCTCCCGACCCGACGATTATCCGAGATGGCAGGATTTTCTATCTCTATTCGACCGAGAACATCCATAACGTGCCCATCTATGCTTCCCGCAACCTGACGGAGTGGTCCTACGTCGGCACCTGCTTCACCGACCAGACTCGCCCGAAGATGGTTCCTGACGGCAGCATCTGGGCGCCCGACATCAACAAGATTGGCGACAATTATGTCCTCTATTATTCCAAGAGCAAATGGGGCGGCGAGTGGGAATGCGGCATCGGCGTGGCCACAGCTAAATCACCACGCGGACCGTTCAAAGACGTGGGCAAGCTGTTCATCAGCAGCGAAATCGACGTGCAAAACAGCATCGACCCGTTCTTTATAGAAGAAGAGGACGGGCGCAAGTACCTGTTCTGGGGAAGCTTCCGCGGCATCTACGGCATCGAATTGTCTGAAGACGGACTCAGCCTCAAGCCCGGCGCTGAAAAGCAAAGGATTGCAGGGACAGAGACAGAAGCCACCTACATCCACAAGCGCGACGGCTACTATTATCTTATTGGCTCCGCCGGCAGTTGCTGCGAAGGCCTCAACAGCACCTATCGTCTGGTCATGGCACGCTCCAAGAACCTGTTCGGACCATACGTCAACAAAGAAGGCAAAGCGGCTTTGGACAACAACTTCTCGCTCCTCCTGCAAAGAAGCACACGCGTCGTCGGCCCTGGTCATTGTTCTGAAATCGTCCAAGACGATGCCGGACAAGACTGGATTCTTTACCACGGCTTCGATGTCGATGACCCCGAAGCAGGACGAAAGGTTTACCTCGACCCAGTGTCTTGGGTCAACGGCTGGCCCATGATCCGCCGCAGCATGCCTTCCGCGACAGGCGACGCTCCCCTCTTCGGAGCCTCTGCCGACGTGGAAGAACTGCCCGCTGAGGCCGAAGGCTTTGTCGTTCTTCCACGTTCTGTCCGCGACAGCTTCACCATCCACTCCACGTCAGACACGTCGCTCTTCCGCTGGCGGCTGGTGGGCCTACACGGCGAAGTCGTCAAATCTGGCAGTGGACAAAAGAAGGCAAAGGTCAACATGGCCGACGTCCCCGAAGGAATGTACATTGTCACTATCAACAGCAAGAAGGGCGAAACAAGTCAGAAAATCCTGCGCCGTCCGTGAAGATTGGCAGGAATTTTGCCTTTAATGAATAGGTATTTCTCCCGCGTGTGGCGTTCTCGCCGTACCTTTGCAGCAGATTTTTTGACGAAAGCTATAACGTAAAAACATCTTATTCACTAAAAACATCAACGTCTATGAAGAAAAGTTTACTTCTTGCACTGGGCCTCTTCGCAGGCATGACTGCACAGGCACAGCTGACCGAGTCGCCTTGGAAGAGTGCCGAGCCGGCTGACGGAACGTTCTATCTCTACAATGTGGAGACGGGCTTATGGTTGCAGAACAACCGTCGCGTCCAGGATCAATGGACAACCCACGTACAGCTGGACAAGCACGGTTTCGACTTCATCCTCACAGCCCTGCCCGATGGTGGCTTCCAGCTCAATCCTCGATTCGGCCACAACCACAGCCTCAATGGCGGCGAAGCCAACTGGGGTTACATGGACACGGGTGATCCTGTCACAGCGTGGGATTTCAGTCCTTCTTTGGACGGTCTCGGCTATGAGATTACCCACGACAATTTGAACCACTACCTGAATGTCACCGTCGATAGCTTGATTGACGACTTCGGAGAATGGGGTACATGGCAGCTCGTCACGAAGGAACAGCGTATGGCTGACCTCGAGACCGCCACAAAGGCCAACCCGAAGGACGCCACATGGCTCATCGACGACTGGGACTTCGCCAACCAGAATGAGCGAAACAGCAGCTGGATTCGGGAAATCAACGGTTCCGGTTCGGGCATCGCCTTCAACCAAGGCTGGCCAGGCAACCGCGCCGTAGAGTGCTGGAGCAGCGGCCACGGCGAGTTCTATCAGCTCATCACAGGTCTGCCCAACGGCACGTATGGCATGAAGCTCCAGGGCTACTACCGCGACGGCTCCACAACTGGCGTCCTCGCCAAGCGTGAGGCTGGAGAAGAAGAAATCCGCGCCTGGTATTTTGCCAACGACGTATCCGCTCCTTTCATGTCTATTCTTGACAATGGCGTTGAAGAGGAAATTCCTGATGTCTATAGCAGCACATCCGGTTTCTTCGGTCCTGGCGACGGTGGAAGCGCCCTGCCACGTGCCTCCAACGGCTTCTTCCTGGGTTACTACTGGAATCCCGAAATCAAGGTCGTTGTCAGCGACGGCACACTCCGCATCGGTGTCCGCAAGGAATCCGACGTGGCTGACGACTGGCTCGTCTTCGACAACTTCCAACTCACTTATTACGGTTCGGACATCGACATCGACGAGGTTCGCGATAACCTGCTGAAGACCATCGACGAGGCTGCCGCATACGAGGGCAATGTCCTCCCCGTCCTCGCTGCTGCCAAAGAGACCGCCGAGACCGCTAAGACCTCGACCGACGCGAAGGTCATTGCTCAAGCTGCTACAGGCTTGCAACAGGCTTTGGCTGCCAACAAGGCGATGGTGGCTGCGCTCGCTGCTGCCGAAAAGGTTGTCAGTGAAGAATGGAAGCCCAACTTCTTCACCACGGCATACGCCACCGCACAGAGCGCATCTCAAGGCACGGAGGTTGCTGACATCAATGCCGCAGCTGCCGAATTGACGAATGCCGTCAACGATGCCAATGGTGCCATCCTCACCCGTTTCTTCTTCCTCCAGACCATTCCATTTGCTCAGAAGGACGGCGTGGCTGCCGACATCATCTCTTCCACCAGCACCACTATCGATGCCAGCGAAAGCCTCGGTGCCATGAACAGCGCCCTCGACCTGCTCCGCACTGAGCGCAAGATCATGAACGCCGACAAGCACGCCGATGTCTTCAAAGGCGCTGTGCCTGAAGGCGGCGAATTCTACATCTATAATGTTGGTCTGAAGCGTTTCCTCTGTGGAGGCGGCGACTGGGGTGCACACGCCTATGTAGGCTTCCCCGGTGTGGAAGTGACCCTCATCTTCGACACCGCTTATCCTGAAGGCGGCGAAGAATACTCTGGTTTCCATATTGACACCCACCTGAACAACGGCGGCGAAAACGAGTACCTGAACTATGGCGGTTACATGGACACCCCGAAGGGCGACCTCTGGGAGTTCATGCCCGTGGAAGGCAAGGAAGGCGTTTACAACATCGCACGTGCCAACAAGGAAGCCAACGCAGAAGGCCAGCGCATGTTGCTCGGCTATCGTCCCAACACCTACGGTAACATCGACACCGACATGTACGGCGAAGACGTTGCCGGCAACCAGTGGAAGCTCGTCACCCGTGCTGAGCGCGATGAGCTGCTGAAGACCGCCACCAACGACAACCCGCAAGATGCTTCCTACAAGATTGCCTGCCCGAACTTCAACCAGCGTGAAGACGACAGCGCATGGCTGCATGAAACCGGAGTCATCTTCGGACGCGGCGGCAACAATCCTGACTTTGCCTTTGAAGCTTGGAACACAAGCAGCCTCGACCTCTCGCAGATTGTCTATGAACTGGAACCCGGATGGTACAAGCTCTCTGTCAACGGCTTCTACCGCGATGGCGACCACGAGAACCAGATTCGCGTTCTTGCCACTGGTGGCGAAGCACGTCGCGATGCAGAAATCTTCACCGAAGATGGCACCACCCTCAAGCTGTTGAACATCTCTGCCGAAGTAGATAAAGCTCCTGGCATGGGTGACCGTCGCGCTCCACGCCCATTGATCCAAGCTGTTGACGAGGAAGGCAACCCGCTCTTCTACGAAGACGGCACCGAAGTAATGGTGGAAGACGAAACCGCCGATCCGCTTTACATTGGTGAGTTCCCCTACAACATCTACCAGTCCTGCAACTTCTTCCAGTCGGGTCTTTACAAAAACAGTATGCTCGTTCAGGTTCCTGCCAGCGGCGACCTCCTCATTGGCGTCAGCAAGGAACGTGATGACATGCCACGCGACTGGGTGGTTGTCGATAACTTCCGCCTCACTTACTACGGCACACAGAAACCCGACGCAGATGCCATCGAAGCTGTCCGCGACGAGGTCGTGAAGACACGTGGTGAGAGCCGCATCTTCAACCTCCAGGGCGTAGAGATGAAGGGCAATCTCCAGCGCGGCCTCTATATCCAGGATGGCCAGAAGGTGCTGGTGAAGTAAACACTGTCGGAAACCTGCGCAAAGACTTGCGCAAACAAACGACAAAGCAAGCGAAAATGGAGGTCGTGTCAGCAGACACGGCCTCCTTTCTTTTGATATTAATAGGTGAGCGAACAGTATGAAGCTGTCAAACATCGACACGAAAAACTTGGAACGTGCACACCTTCAGCCTAGAACGTTTAAACCTTCCGAACGTAACGTCCACATCTTCAAGGCATTTTATTCAGAAACGACACTCCACAGCTCCTACCCATGTCTTTTTCGTGAAAAATCCCTCAATCCCTCACCTACAAGTTCCTTTTATTCAAGCAGTTATCGCAAAAGGTGAGGGATTGAGGGTTTTTCATGAAAAACAAGGGTGGTGAGAGGTCAGCATCCGTTTACGAAAGCGAAAACTGGCGTTGTAGCTGGCTATACAGGCGGCCTCCCCGAGGGATGACATACCCTTGCTCAACTTGCCACGAGAGAAGTTCTTGGCGTAGTACGCAGGAGGTTTGGAAGCAAAAATTGTTCAATGCGACGCTAAAATCTTTTCAATCTGCTGCTTTGCCCGTTTTTTCCTTCGTTTTGACGCCCCCGTTTTTGTCTGTTCGTCTGAAATGCAGTACTTTTGACCCCGAAAACATGAAAAGAATCCGTCATATCGTCTTTGCCATCATGCTGTCAGGGTTTTGTGCCCCGACCGTCATGGCCATTCCCCGATGGGTTGACGTCACCGCCGAATACTTCCGCAACCCCAGCTTTGACCGTCAGGACAAGTCCGACTGGACGATAGAGGGTGAAGCCCGCTCGCTGGCCGCCGTCAACAATGGCTGCATAGAAATGTGGTGGGGCTGGATGAACGCCTACCGTGAGCTGCAACTGCCTAATGGGCATTACCGGCTCAGCTTGCAGGCGTTGTTCCGCTTCCGTCGTCACGAATGGGCCTATTCTCAGTACCTCGAAGGAGCAGACGAACACAGTGCTTTCGTGATGGCCAACGACGTACAGGCCGAGGTCCTCAGCGAATACACCTTCGGCTTTGACCATGAGGTGGGAAGATGTTACACGCCCAACGACAGCATCTGGTTCCCCAACTCGATGGAAACGGCGGAAATAGCCTTCAACCAAGGCGCTTACCCCTGTGAGCTGGAAGTGGAGGTGACGAATGGCCGACTCCATATCAGCATCTTCAACGACAATGCTCCCGAACTTGTCCACAGCGACAACTGGCTCGTCTTTGACCAAATCAAGCTGGAGCGTTTAGAAGAAATCATAGCGCCCACGGAAGGCGACCTCTGCGTGAACGAGGTCATGGCGGCCAACACAGACTTTCAGCTGAGCCCAGCCTTTAACTTCGACAGCTGGATAGAGCTCTTCAACCGTTCGGAAAAAGAGCTGACGCTGACTGGTTGCTACCTGAGCGACGACGCTGCATGGCCGACCAAGTGGCGTCTGCCCGACGGCATCGGCAAGATGGCCGCACACGGCTTCCGGCTGATTTGGTTCGGCAGCAACGGCATCCGCCCGCAACAGGCACCGTTCAAGCTCGACCCCGAGGGCGGCTCTCTCTTCCTCTCGGATTCCCAAGGCCGCCTGCTCCTGAGCTTCACCTACCCCGAAGCCATCAGCCGTTGCTCCTATGCCCGCACGACCGACGGCGGGGACAGCTGGAGCTGGACGGACAAGCCCACACCAGCAACCAGCAACGAGAACACGACCTACGCAGACGTCCGCACCGAAGCTCCCCTCATCGCCACGGAAGGGGCATTGTTCGACGAATCGCTGCGCGTCATCGTGAAGAAGCCCAAAGACTCCACCCTGCGCTTTACCACCGACGGCAGCACGCCGACAATGGAAAACGGCGACACCTCAGCCAACGGCATCTTCAACATCACGGAAACCACCAGCTTCCGTTTCCGCTGCTTCTCAGAAGGTATGCTGCCCAGTCCCGTCGTGAGCAGGACGTTTCTGCGACGCGACCACCCGCACACGCTGCCCATCATTGCCATTTCCACGCCCGAAGAATACCTCTATGACGATTCCATTGGCGTTTACACGCGCGGCGTGAACGGCTGCACCGGCAACGGACAATCCACGCCGGCCAACTGGAACATGGATTGGAACCGCCCCGTCAACTTCCAGTACATCCTTCCCGAAACGAACACGGTGGCGCTGAACCAAGATGTGGATTTTGCCATCTCCGGCGGATGGACACGATCGGGAGGCACGAAATCCTTCAAGCTCAAGGCCGACCGCGTCTATGAGAACCAGAACACTCTCCCCTACCCGTTCTTCGATGTCAAGCCATCCATCCGCAACAAGACCCTTCAGGTGCGCTTCGGCGGCAATGATTCAGGCAGCCGCATCAAGGACGCCGCCCTGCACGTCATCCTCCAGCGTTCAGGCATCGACCTCGACGTGATGTCCTACCAGCCCGCCGTCCACTATATCAACGGCCACTACCGAGGACTCATCAACGTGCGTGAACCCAATAACAAGGATTTCGCCTTTGCCAACTGGGGCATCAGCAAGGACGAACTGGAGATCTATGAACAAAGCCCAGACTCCGGAGCTTTCATGATGCTCGGCAAGAGCGACGTGCTCCTACACCTCTATGAACTCTCGCAAACCGCGGCTCAAGCCGATTCATACGCCGAGATCTGCGACCTCGTGGATATCGATGAATTCACAAACTACATGGCCGCTGAACTTTACCTGGGGTCTTGGGACTGGCCCGACAACAACCTGAAAGCCTATCGCGCGAAGAACGGCGGACGCTATCGCGTCACGTTCTTTGACCTTGATGCCGCTTTCGGAACCGACGGTCGCGTCTGGGACGAGGAAGGCGAAGTCTATATTGGCGGCAACGCCTTCAAATGGATTGACGGAATGCAATGGCACCGTTATGATTATATCTATGACACCAGCGAGCATCGCTACGGAGAAATCAAGTTCTGCACGTTCTTCCTCAACCTGTTGGAGAACGACGATTTTCGGCGACGCTTCATCACCACATTCTCAATGATGGGAAGCATTTTCGAGCCTAACCGTGCTGCGGAAATCCTCGATGAATTGGGCGAACGCGTGCGCGAGACCATGTCTTGGGAGGGTGCCAGTCCCGACGGCTCGCTAAACGAAATTCGCAACAACCTCAAGGGTCGTGCGGAAAAACTGTCGAAGCAGATGAAAGACTATGAACGCTTCCGCCTGAAAAACATCGCAGCCCAAGACGTGCACATCGAAGCGGCTCCTAAAGGTGGCGAGATCTTCATCAACGGCGTCCGTGTTCCCTACGGCGAATACAAAGGCAAGCTATTTCCTCCCGTGACGCTCAGCGCACAGGCACATGGAGGCTATCGCTTCATGGGATGGCGCCTGGCAGAAGATACCAATCGCTACCTCACGGGTGCACAGGAGATGGAACTGCCCGCCGGCGAGGACGTTCATCTTGTTGCCGCTTTCCGCAAAATGACCTTGGGTGAACGCAAAGCAGGCTGTCCGCCCGTCTGCATGAATGAAGTCAGTGCGGCCAACACGATATATACGAACGACTATTTCAAGCGTGCCGACTGGATTGAACTCTACAACACAACCAACGAAGATATAGACCTGACAGGCTACTTCCTGAGCGACGACCCGACAAACCCAGAGAAGTATCAGATTTCGACGGAAAGCCCTGCGGTCTCCACCATACTTCCCGCCAACGGTTACTGCCTCGTGTGGTGCGACGGCAAGGAAGCCATCAACCAGCTTCACGCCCCGTTCAAGCTCGATGCCGACGGCGGCATGGTCTCGGTCACTTCTGCCGACGGCACGTGGAAGAATGTCCTCTATTACCCGCCTCATCAGGGGAATCAGACGGTGGGAAGATACCCCGACGGCGACACGAGCATCTACGTCATGAATGTTCCCACCATCCAAAAAGCCAACCTGCACACCTCTTACTTGGAAGAGACCGACCAAAAGGCATTGGGCATAGGCAATCAGACGGCGACGTGTTCAGAAGACCTGTCCCTCCGCTATGCGGCTCACCGTCTGACGTTGCGCAGCACCTCTGCCGACGCTGTCACACTGACCATCTACGGCATAGATGGCCGCGAGGTGCGTCAACACACGTTGCCGCTTCTGGGCGGTTACGCGGAACTCGACTGCCACACGTTGCCGTCAGGAAGCTACGTGGTTCGCGCCACGACGGACAACGGCAACACGAACGCCATCAAGTTCCTACGCTAATTACTTGAAAAAATAACAATCATTTATACCCTCCTATGAAACGTTACAAATCATTCCTTTCTGCTTTGGCACTTCTTTGTGCCGGCCAATGCGTACAGGCGCAAACCTCAGAATTCTTTACCCCTTATCAGCAGAGCGACTTGCGCTTGCCCTCGTACCCTTTGCTGACCAACGACCCATATTTTTCGCTGTGGTCTCCCCACAACAAGCTCAACGACGGCACGACGCGCCACTGGTCAGACATCGAGAAACCCATGACCGGCATCCTTCGTGTTGACGGCACCTCGTTCCGCTTCCTCGGAACAGAAAATGCCTATCTGCTGACGTCCGTCGGCGATGGCGGCATGACAGACGAGATCACGTGGCAAGGCCGTGTGAGCTACGACAAACAATCCAATGCCGATTGGGCGGCGGTCCGTTTCGACGACAGCGAATGGCAGACTCAAGAAGCCGCATGGGGTACTCCAGGCGAATATCCCAACGTGCGCAATAACTGGACCGCAGGCAACTCCGACATCTACATCCGCCGCACGGTGAACCTGAGCAGCGACGACCTGTCAAAAGACCTCTGGATTCAGTATTCACATGACGACGTGTTTGAGTTGTATATCAACGGCCGACGCCTGATTGCAACAGGAGAGACGTGGCTCCAAGGTGAGACCCGCCAGCTCTCTTACAACGAAAAGCGCTATCTCCATGCCGGCGAGAACATCATTGCCGCCCACTGCCACAACACCAGCGGCGGCGCCTACGTGGATTTCGGGCTCTATGAAAACACCTACACCGCCCCACAAGGCGTCCGCAGTGCGACGCAGAAACGCGTTGATGTGATGGCGACCAGCACCTACTATACTTTCTCTTGCGGCCCTGTTGAGCTGGACCTCGTGTTCACCGCTCCGATGATCATCACCGACCTTGACCTTGTTTCGACTCCTGTGAACTTCATCTCCTATCAAGTCCGCTCGACAGACGGTGAAGCCCACGATGTGCAGTTCTATTTCGCCACGACCCCTATCCTGACCGTCAACGAACCCATGCAGGCAGTGGATGCAGAGGTCATCACAGAAAACGGCATCGACTACATCAAGGCTGGTTCAACCGCTCAGCCAGTCCTTCGCCGCACCGGAGACCTCATCAGCATCGATTGGGGGTACCTCTACATCCCCAATATCAACGGAAGCGTCAGCGTTGCATCTACAGGCATCATGGAAAACACCTTCGTCACGACGGGCAAACTGGCAGCCTACGGAGGCAAGGTCAGCGGTCAGGCTCCGGCCAACATGAGCACGCTGGCTTATTGCCATGATTTCGGCAGCATACAGACGTCTTCAAGCTACATGATGATTGGCTACGACGAAGTTCTCGACATCCGATACTTCGGCAAAGACTACAAAGGATATTGGGCTCGAAACGGAAAGACCATCACCCAAGCTTTTGAAGACTTCCACTCCCGCTACAACGAACTGATGCAGCTGAGCCGCCTTCAGGACAAGACCATCTATGACGACGCGATGTCAGCCGGCAACAAGAAGTATGCCGAACTGCTCTCTGCCTCATACCGCCAAGTGCTCGCCGCTCATAAACTCTTCCAAGACGACGAAGGCCACCTCCTGTACTTCTCGAAAGAAAACAACTCTAACGGCTGCGTCAACACCGTTGACCTGACCTACCCCTCTGCCCCACTGTTCCTCTGCTACAACACAGACCTGCAAAAAGGTATGATGACAAGCATCTTCGAGTACAGCAAGACAGGAAAATGGAAAAAAGCCTTTGCCGCTCATGACCTTGGCACCTATCCCCACGCCAACGGCCAAGTCTATGGTGGCGACATGCCCTTGGAAGAATCCGGCAACATGCTCACCCTGGCCGCCATGATTTCCATGCTCGACGGCACAACGGAATGGATAGACACCTACTGGAGCATCTGCGGACAATGGGTCCGTTACCTCACGCGCAACGGTCAAGACCCAGCCGAGCAGCTGTGCACAGACGACTTCGCAGGTCACTGGGCACACAACGCAAACCTCAGCATCAAAGCCATCATGGCCATTCAGGCATACGCCGAAATCGCGAAGATGAAGGGAGCAGAAAGCACTTACGAGACCTACGCTCAGACCGCTCGTGAAATGGCAACCAAGTGGGAGACAGACGCCAACGACGGCGACCACTACCGTCTCGCCTACGACCGCGAGGACACATGGAGTCAGAAATACAACCTTGTTTGGGATAAGCTATGGGGCAGCCACACCTTCCCAGATCAAGTCATGAAAAAAGAAATCGCTTACTATCTGAAAAAGCAGAACACCTACGGCTTGCCTCTCGACAGCCGAGCCTTATACAGCAAAAACGACTGGGTCATGTGGACAGCCAGCATGGCAGAAGACACAGAGACGTTCCTGAAGTTCAGCGACCCGATCTGGAACTGGGTGAACGAGACGACAGACCGCGTTCCGTTGTCAGACTGGTATTGGACAGACAGCCGCCACTGTCGCGGCTTCCGTGCCCGTTCGGTGATAGGCGGTTTCTGGATGAAGGTGTTGATGGACAAGGTGACGCAGGGAGCAGACCGTGTAGATCGTGTGCCGTCCTCCAGCCATCAAGTCAGCGGTTATTTCTACAACGCCGTTGGCGTGTCCTCTCGTTCGCCTCATCGAGGCTTGAACATCACTCGCAGCTCAGACGGGAGATTTCTGAAGTTCATGAATCGTTAAGATTCTTTCATCCACCGCTTTCGTTTTCATTACCAGCCTCGTTATCGCCTCAACGCTTCAGTATTTTCCGACCTCCAGAGATATAGATACCAGACGGCAGGGTGCTAAAGTCACCCTGCATGAGCTGGCCCTGAAGGTTGTAGATAGCTCTTTCCGGCGAGGGGGCCGATGCGGTTTGCGTGAGTCCGTCGTAGGTATAACCCAGTTTGTTGTCCATCCAAGCGAAACGCTCCTTGATGAATCGCCTCACATTATCTACTTCTGCCTCATAGCTCCCCCAAAGACGAGGATTCTGGTGGACAATGCTGTTCATGATAGGCCATCGTATGAAGTTGAGCCGTTGGGATTGTTGTAAGAGCTCTTCCAACGAATCGATGAGTGCCAGCAGATGATCCTCGGTCATCCCCGCCATGCGCGCTTCATCCCAGATTCTTAGCATTTCCTTTTGTGCAGAAGCATCCCGCACAACAATCTTATCGACAAAACTCCTCATGTTACCTGCATAACTGCCTCCACTGCGATAAATGTAATCCTGCTTGCTGTTGACAGGATAGGTGCGGTTGTCGTTTTCAAAAGCCAAATCAAAGTCCCAAACGGGGCCCACATACAAAGTGTCGTTGTCGCGGTGCTTGTAGAGGAAGAGGCTCCAGTACGTATCGGTGTTCCCGGACAGTTCTCCGACAAGGAAATGACGAAGAAAGGTATTCAAGTCGAGATAATGTTGCCATTGAGCCTCCATCTTGTTAAAATGGTTCTTGATATAGTTTTGCTGCTGCCAAGTGATGCTGTCGGAACTGGGCTGTTTAATGGTGACACTGTTGCCGCCTTGTGAATAGAACCAAGATGGTTCTTGGTCGGCATAGGCATCGACTTCAATGAAATAACCTCCTGTCAGTGCAATGCCCTCGTTGTCGAGAGGTGTCATTTCTTCAATGTCAATGCGTTTCTTGTGTACCTGCACCTGGTCGCAAAGCTGGTAGCAGCCTTTGTATTCTCCATTCAGGATGACATCAACTGCGGTGCAATAGGGCGTATAAGGCATCTTCATCTGCCGACTGAGCTCGAAGGCCAAAAGATTGCGCATCAAAGTCTTGTCTCCATAGTTGTTAATCAGCGTCCATTTCTTCGCCTTGGCAGGGGCATCCAACACGTGCTGTTTCTGGTTGAACTTGATTCGGTAAGGACGTTTGGGAAACGACCGTGATCCATTGCCGCGTTCGCGTATCGATCCGGGTCCGGAAAGGAGATGGCTCCCGTTGTCGGAGATGATGGTCAGTTGTGCTGTAATCTCATGCTCCTTATCGTAAGGGATGATGCCGTCTTCAGTATGGATAGTGACAGTGGGAAGATTCGTCAATTGATGTAATTGAGAAAGGTCGCCTTCGCCAGGATGACCATAAAATTCCACTTCGGCTATGTTGCAACGTGCTTCTGAAGGTCCTACATAGCGAACGTATCGGAAGCCTTTGGAGCAAGTGACTTCGGCATACGATAGTTTTCCGATGGTGCCTTGTTCTGTAATGATGTGCAGAGGAAGCGCGTCCTTGAAATCTGGCTGATTAGCTCCTTCGAAAACACCCAACAGGACACGCTTTGGACCGTTTCCGTCATCGCGTGGAGACCATCCCACTTTGGTGATGACGTGGGGGATGCCTAAATCCAGACCTGTCCAAGTGTAGCTTCGATCCCAAGAGGCAAAGAACGTGCTCAAGTCACCGTCGAAAGCCTTCTCACAAGTGTTCACGGTGGTGGATTGCCGCGATGTGCGATAATCAACTGATGGACGGGAACCTATCACCACACCTGTCAGCTTCTCATCTGCTACCGACGGCATGGAAGCATAACATAGAAAGAATAGAAGAAGGATTATCTTTCTGTTGAACCGTACCATATTATTTGCCATTCATGGGGGGCTTTCCCTATTTCCCCAGCAAGTTGGTGTTCTCGAAACGAACACGGAATGGCCATTGCTCGCCGTTCTGAGACCAAGAGTCTGCGCTGCGATTGCGATCCCATGGATGCTGCCAGTGCTGCGTCGGAGCACCCATGACCACAAAGAACAGGCGTGAACATCTGGCTGGTATGGTCAGTTTGGCCACCCCTTCTTTGTCATGCTGGATGTCACCATAGATACGTTCACCAGTGGTGGTGTAGGCCACGAAGGCATAGCGCCAACCTGCGCGATTGACATTCACCTTCTTCCATCCATCTGCTCCGGCCAAGCCTTGAAAATGTGCCTTGACCTCACTGTTGGCTTTAGGGACGTTCATGTTGATGATGGCATAGCCATAGTTCTGGATGCAATGGTCAACGTCACTCTGCCAGGTGTCTTTCGTTCCACTGACTTGTTCCAAGAACGTTTTATGCTGGCCGATACGGTGCTTGGCACGGTCACGCACACCGTCAATGTCCCAAGTGGCCATGCGCATATAGCCTTCCATCATCTCATCACAAAACTGCTCCTGCGTCAGATTGTTCATGCGCTTATAAGTCTCCACGGGGTCTTCTGGCTTATTGGCTTCACGCCACAAACGGCCAATGAAGTCGCGGCCATGTTTCATGCACCACCAATCCTGGATATAGCAGCAAGCGTAGCGCCAGTCTTCATGCAACAGGTTCAGGTGGTGCGCATTGAGGTGCTGTTCAAAATATTCGCCGTCGGTGAACTGGCGGTCGGGGAATATCTGATAGGCTTGCCAGTCGGCACAACTCTCCCACCAGCCACAGTCGCCCCAGCCATCGCCATTGAAGCCCCATTTGTAACCATGACTGGCTCCAAGATCCGCAGAAACAAGGTATTGGAAGGTGTGTCCCACTTCATGAGCGACCGTGTGCCCGCCGCGAGCGTTGGCCGCCCACGGGTTGAAATGGCCAATGCCTGTCTGTCCGCCTGATACGCCATCGGTGCCAGAGGCATCGGCACGCCAGTCTTTCTGATAAGGGATGTAGAGTTGAATCTTATATTTATCGGTAGTGGACTTTCCTGGAACGATGAATCCGAGTTCCACGTACTTCTCCCAACATTGCTCACAGATGTTGAGCACGGTATTGGCGTTTGTCACGTTGCCGTCACCAGGGAATTGGATCTTTGTGGCATTCTCACCGTATCTGACATCCCAGAAAACGGCATAGTGATCGCTCTCTAAACAGTGAGCGAAGTTGTAGCCAGAGGTGGCAGCTGCGTTGGTGTAGTCGGTGCCTCCGTAAGTGTTTGGCTTCAAAAGATAGCGTCCGGGATTGCTGAAAACCATATCAGCGCCGTCCGTTGGAACGAAAGAGGAGGTCGCTAAATTCTTATAACCTGTTTGTAAGGTGGCATTATATAGTCGAAGTTGCGTCGGATGCACTCCAACGGAGTCCACATTCTTCAAGGAAATGATTCCGTTGGCTCGGAAGCGGTCGTCATATCGTACCCAGAGCGTATCTTGAGCGAACGTCTTAGACAGCTGCAAACCAGCGGATAAATAGAGTAATGTCAACGTGAATGTATAGCGTAAAGTATTCATATCCTATCCTCCTTTCATTGAATAGCCACTTTCTTTCCGTTCATCACATAAATGCCTTTGGGTAAACGTCCCTTCGGCATCCGTCGTCCTCCGAGGTCAAAGATAATCCCGTCATTTTCTGCATGACGAGCCTCACTCAAAGACGGAATCGCATCGGTGATGGCTGTGATGTCCTCACCGATTCCATCGATATAAAAGCGCAAGGGGCGACCGTCTTCGCTTAGGTTCTCGATCCAAGAGCTGAAAGCCTGAACGACAGTAGAGTCTGTCGTAAGGGCGATTTTTCCGTCTTCATTGAGCATGTAAACGCCAGGAGCTACACGCTTGTTGCGAATGGTACGACCTGACACCACAGAGTCGTCGAGTTTCAGGTATGTGCCTCGCAGGCGAATCTTTGCGGAGGCATCCTCATTCTCAAACGATTGCAGCCGTGCGCTTTGGCTGGCTTTCATGCTGATGTTGGGAATTAGATAGACGGGGCCTTTTAAGGTCGTGCCATTGATAAACGAAGACAGGCGTTTTCCCTCTGCCACATCGGGTTCACGTGAGGGGCGTATCAGATAATGATAGTTTGCTTTCATGACAGCCTGATCAGTTAGAATGTCTAATGTCTGTAATTCCACGACTGTCTGGTCATCCTCCCCAACACCTCGCACGCTGGCAACCATTGTTTCTTCGCCAAAGACATCTCGAACTTGCAGTCCTGTGAGGTCGAAGGGTAAGACGATGCTGTTCCACCGCTCTGTTGAAAGAGTCCGGCGCAGTGCCAAGAGCGAGTGGTCGAACGCGCGTGAACGGTCAAAGGTGGTACTGTCTTCATCCAGTATCACATGCTCCAAAGAATGGAAACGCATCGCTTTAAGCCGCTTCAATGGGTAGGCATCATTGCCGATACGTAATGAGTCACCAAGGTAAAGCATCGGAGTCTCATCATTCGAGACGAAATAAAAGTATTTCTGGCCATTGGTGGTTGTCAGCACCAAGTTCTTGGCACCCATTAAAGTCGTCTGACGACTAACTTTATGAATAGTAGAAGCCTCTTGTCCGCAGAGCTTTGATGCTGTCAACAGACAAGATGTAGCAAGGAGGAAAACAATCGTTTTCATAGTCAAATATTTTGTATCATTACCATATTTTACATTCCAAAAAAGCCTTTGACAAGAAAGAATAGTACTGGAATCAAAAGCGAGGGAAGGAGATTGAGTGATTTGCAATCCTTGATGTCCAATAGAGAAAGGCCCGAAGCTACAATCAGCGTTCCGCCAACAGTGATGATCTCACTCACCAATGTATCGGGAATAACGGGACCGAAGAGCTTGGCTATGAGGTAGAATGTTCCTTGCCAACAGAAAAGGACAGGAGCGGCAGCGACCATGCCGATGCCATAGGTGGCTGCCAGTACGGCAGAAGTAATCAGGTCAAGGGTAGCATTCGTATATAAAAAGGTGTTGTCGCCTTCCAATGCACTGAGCATCGGGCCGACAATGCTGAAAGTGCCTATGCAATAAAGGAGAATGCCTGTGGATAGTCCTTTGGCTAGGCTGCCGTCTTTGCCACTCTTATCAAAGTGATTCACCAATTGCTTGAAATGTCCGTCAATATCGAGTATCGTTCCAAGAAGTCCTCCGAGGGCGATGCTGACAATGAAGAGGACGGGATATTCGCTTTTAGGCATGGTTCGTGCGACGGCATTGAAGCCAAGAGACAAAGATGCCAGTCCCATTGCAGTGAACATGACGCTTTGATATTCTGGTTTGATGCCCCGTTTCATGACGGCGCCGGCGACGGAACCGATGATGATGGAGATGGTGTTTGTGATTGTTCCAATCATCTTTTTTGATGATATTTACGTGAGGAATGTATTTGGCCACGAAGCAGAATGTCCAAAACGTCATCTGTTTTTTCAGCCAGACAGGTCGCCCCCTGCTCCAGAAGGAAGTCACGGTCACGATACCCCCAAAGGACGGAGATACAAGGCAGTCCGCTATTCCGTGCAGTCAGCAGGTCGATATCTGAGTCACCAACATAGACCGCATCACGGGCATCAACTCCAAGAATACGAAGAGCCTCGTTCACCATATCAGGAGCCGGCTTGCGCTGTAGGCTGGGCTGGTCTCCGATGGCGACGGTGACGGTGTCGCGAAAATAGCGGTTGCAGAGTTCGTCCACGCCCGCCTGTAGCTTGTTGCTGACGATAGCGAGCTTGAAGCCGTGTGCTTTGAGGGTGAGGAGCATCTCGGGCACACCTTCATAGGGGCATGTCGTCTCTTGACAGTGGACCATATAATAGCGTTTGAAGTCGGAAAAAGTCTTGTCGAACAAAGGAGTTACTGATTCTTCGGGCATGGCACGTTGCACTAAACGCTGTACGCCATTGCCTACGAATCGCCGCACTTCACTCAGTGTTCGTTCAGGCATTCCATTCTGTCGCAAAGCCCAGTTGAGGGCGTTGGCCAAATCTTGAAGGGTGTAGAGCAAAGTGCCGTCGAGATCAAAGACCACGGCTTTTACAGAAAGATGTTGGCACTTCAAGCTATTCACGTATCAGCGATTGACTCATCCGATTTTGTATCCCGTGCCAGATTTCTTGGTGGTTGTTGAGGACTTCTTGGTGGTAGAAGAAGAAGTCTTGGCCTTGGAGGCGGCTTTCGTTGTGGCAGCGGCTGCTGGTGTGTAGCCAAGTTGAGCCTGCACGGTAGGGATGTCTTTCTGCAATTGTTTGATGCGTGTTGTGCTGCTTGGGTGAGTGCTCATGAACTCGGCAGTGGTGGTGGTAGTTGCAGCCTCCATTTTCTGCCAGAGCGTGATGGCCGCATTGGCGTCGTAGCCAGCCATGGTGGCAAGGAAGATGCCGATGTAGTCGGCTTCAAGTTCTTGCTTTCGCGAGAAGGGCAGCAAGGCTCCATATTGAGCGCCCAGACCGTATGCGGTGGCGACGGCTTGTTGCACCTGCTGGCTTTTGTTGGCGACGACAGCACCGAGCACGGAGCTTCCGAGGCTGGCCAGCATTTGTTGGCTGGCACGTTCGTTGCCGTGCTTAGCTATGGCGTGACCCACTTCATGCCCGATGACAGCAGCCAGTTCATCATCGCGGTCAGGCCCATTGCCAATAAGGTTCAACATTCCTGTATAGACAACAATCTTTCCGCCAGGCATACAGAACGCATTGAGTTCGTTGTCCTGCGTAAGGTTAAACTCCCAGGCATAGTTTTGTAGATCGGCTTCCTGACCTGTCGAGCGCAAGTAGGTCTCGGCGGCAGCAGCAATACGTTGTGCGACATTCCTGACCACCGCCGTTGCATTTGCATCGGAAGAGACTTTGGCCGACTTCATGTAGGACTGATATTCGGTGAGGCTGGCGGAAAGTATTTCGGACTCAGAAACGAGGTTCAGTTGTTTTCGTCCGGTCATCGACACGGTGCTGCACGCTGTCAAGAGAAGGCCGAGCAACGGCAAAAGGAGTTGATGCTTTTTCATAATATTAAAGATGAATGTTTGTTATGTGGTGCAAAGTTACGGCAAGTTCGGCTGACGGCCAAATTTTTAAGGTCTTTTCTTATTTTCAACTATAAGAAATGTGCGTGAAAGAATCCTTCTATTAAGAGTCTTTAGGAAGACGAAATCAACATGCGTGGATTGCACCTGGTTGATGTTTTGGAAAACTTTTCTCATGTCTTCATTTTTCAATAAACAGTAAAACAGTTGATTGCAAATTATTTTGGGAAACTTTACAAAAATAAATATTGAAAGGCTTGCACGAATCGGAATAACTTCCTACCTTTGCGCCGTCTTTGCGATTGACGTTTCCACAGTCATTCGTTTTCGTCTTCAGGCAAGTCCTGTAGGCGTTTTATACTCACATAAATATCTAAAACAAGAAAGAATATGATACAGACAGTAGTCAAGCGCGACGGGCGCATAGTAGGCTTCAATGAAGAAAAGATTGTGGCAGCCATTCGTAAAGCCATGCTCCGCACGGACGAGGGCGAAGACGAACACCTCATTCACCAGATAGCCGATCGCATAGCGATGCGTGGTAAAACTCAGATGAGCGTCGAGGAAATTCAGGATGCCGTGGAGTTGGAGCTTATGAAGAGTGCACGAAAAGATGTGGCCCGCGTCTATATTCAGTACCGCAACCAACGCAGCATCGCCCGCAAGGCTAAAACGCGCGAGATGTTTCTTGAAATCATCAACATCAAAAGCAACGACGTCACGCGTGAAAATGCGAATATGAACGCGGACACGCCCGCGGGCATGATGATGAAGTTCGCCAGCGAGACGACCAAACCCTTCGTGGATGACTATCTGCTGTCCGACGATATCCGTGAAGCCGTGAAGAACAACTATCTTCACATCCACGACAAAGACTACTACCCCACGAAGTCCTTGACCTGCGTGCAACACCCTTTGGACCATGTGCTCGAAGGAGGATACATGGCCGGTCATGGCGAGAGCCGGCCTGCCAAGCGCATAGAGACGGCCAGCGTCATGGCTTGCATCAGCATGGAAACAGCTCAGAACGAAATGCATGGTGGACAAGCCATACCCGCCTTTGACTTCTATCTTGCTCCTTACGTCCGCCTCACCTTTATCGAGGAGTTGAAGAAGCTGGAAGAGCTCTTTGCCGCCGACTACTCCCACCTCTATCACAATGTGCTTGACGATTTCCTCGTCAAGCCTCTCGATGGCCTCGAAGGCGAAGCCCGCGTCCTTCAACATGCCATGAACAAAACGGTGGGTCGTGTGCATCAGGCGATGGAGGCATTCATCCACAACATGAACACCATCCACAGCCGCGGCGGAAACCAAGTCGTCTTCTCCTCAATCAATTATGGAACGGACACGAGTGCCGAAGGCCGTTGCATCATTCGCGAAATACTGAACAGCACCTACGAGGGTGTGGGCAGCGGTGTGACCGCCATCTTCCCCATCCAGATCTGGAAGAAGAAACGTGGTGTCAGCTACTTACCAACCGACCGCAACTACGACCTCTACCTACTTGCCTGCAAGGTCACGGCCCGACGTTTCTTCCCCAACTTCCTGAACCTCGACGCTTCTTACAATCAAGACAGCGAATGGCGCGAAGACGACCCCAAGCGTTATGTCCACGAAGTGGCCACGATGGGATGCCGCACCCGTGTCTTCGAGAACCGCTTTGGTCCGAAGACCAGCATCGGACGCGGCAACATCAGCTTCTCCACCATCAACATCGTCAAGCTGGCCATTGAGTGCATGGGCATCCCAGACGAAGAACAACGTATCTCCGCTTTCTTCGCCAAATTAGATCATCTGATGGAGCTCACCGCCCGACAGCTGCATGAACGTTTCGAGTTCCAGAAAACAGCCTTCGTCAAGCAGTTCCCCCTGCTCATGCACAGTTTATGGCTGGGATGCGAAAAGCTTGCTTCCACAGACACCATCGAGAGCGTCATCAACCAAGGAACACTTGGCATCGGCTTCATCGGTCTGGCCGAATGTCTGGTAGCCCTCATCGGCAAGCACCACGGCGAAAGTCAGCAAGCTCAAGAGCTGGGACTGCGGATTGTCACCTACATGCGTGACCGTGTCAATGACTTCTCAGAGCAATATCACCACAACTATAGCGTCTTAGCCACACCTGCCGAAGGACTCAGCGGTCGTTTTACTCGTGGCGACCAAAAGAAGTTCGGCAAGATTCCCGGCATTACAGACCGCGAGTACTACACCAACAGCAACCACGTTCCTGTTTACTACAAGTGCTCCGCACGCCACAAGGCCGAGGTGGAAGCACCCTATCACAACCTCACGCGCGGCGGCCACATCTTCTACGTGGAAATAGACGGCGACGCCACTCACAATCCAGAGGCTGTCATGAACATTGTCGATATGATGGATGCCCTCGACATTGGCTACGGTTCGGTCAACCACACCCGTGTACGCTGCATGGATTGCGGCTATGAGACCGCCAACGCCATCGAGGAATGCCCCCACTGCCACAGCACCAACCTCGACCGCTTGCAGCGCATCACGGGCTACCTTGTCGGAACCACCGACCGCTGGAACCGCGCCAAGTTGGCAGAACTGAACGACCGTGTCATCCACAACACCGATTATCTCCAGTTCCAAGAATGAGAATCCTCTCCATCCTCGAAGATACCACTGTTGATGGTCCAGGCTTCCGCACGAGCATCTATTGTGCCGGTTGCACCCATCATTGTCCGGGATGCCACAACCCGCAGTCCTGGGCAAATGATGGGGGGGCGGAAATGAGCGTGGAGGAAATCATGCAAGTCATCGAAGCCGATCCCTTTGCCAACGTCACCTTTACCGGCGGCGACCCCATGCAGCAGGCCACGGGCTTCACGGAACTGGCTCTCACCATCAAACAGCGCACGGGCAAAACCATCTGGTGCTACACCGGCTACACCTACGAAGCGCTTTTGCAGATGCCTTCCCAACGCCGTTTGCTCGAAACCATAGACGTGCTTGTTGACGGCCCCTACATCGCCGCCCTCCAAGATAAAGACCTGCTGTTTCGAGGTTCTTCCAATCAGCGTCTCATCAACGTACCCCGCTCCCTTAGCGAAGGGCATGTGATTGAATGGACGAGAGCTTGACCAGGCTCTCGTTTTCATTTTGCAACCAAGTTGCATTTGTTTTGGCGTACCTTTGCAGCAGAAAACCAAAACAACGAAAAAAAATGATACTGAATTGGATTGAAAATTACTGGGATGCCCTGTTGATGATGACAGCAGAGATGGCTCCTTACCTGCTTCTGGGATTCCTCATTGCAGGTCTTTTGCGCACATTCGTTCCCCAGAACCTGTACTCCAAGCACTTGGCACCTCGCAACATGAAAAGCGTTGTGAAAGCTGCAGCCATCGGCGTGCCGTTGCCGTTGTGCTCATGTGGTGTTATTCCAACAGCAGTTTCCCTTCGCAAGGAGGGTGCCAGTCATGGGGCTTGCGCCAGCTTCCTGATTGCCACACCGCAGACGGGCGTTGACTCCATTGCCGCCACCTATTCGCTCATGGGGCTTCCCTTTGCCATCGTGCGACCGATTGCCGCCCTCTTCACAGCCATGTTCGGCGGATGGCTCATCAACAAATATGCCATTGAGGACGAACAGCTTTCTGCACAAACAGCCCAGATCGACGACGAATCCGGCTGCTCTTGCGGACACTGCCATGACGATGAGAACGATGAAGCCGCCCATTCCTCCTTCATGTCCAAGATGCGTTCCACCTTCGATTACGCTTTCGTGGATATGATGCAAGATGTGGGCAAATGGCTCGTCATCGGCTTGCTGATAGCCGCCCTCATCACGGTTGCCATCCCGAATGAATGGCTGGCGACGCTGCACGACTACAAACTCTTGAACATGCTCATCGTCCTGGCTGTTGCCATCCCGATGTACATCTGTGCCACCGGCTCCATACCCATTGCGGTGTCGCTCATGGCAAAAGGACTGACGCCTGGTGCCGCACTGGTGCTGCTCATGGCGGGTCCAGCCGTTAATTCAGCTTCGATTCTCGTCATTGGCAAGGTGTTCGGCAAGCGCACCCTCACCCTCTACCTGGTTTCCATCATCATCGGAGCCATGCTATTCGGTCTGGGCATCGACTACCTGTTGCCGCAAGACTGGTTTGCCGTATCAGCCTACTTTGCCAATGCCGCCCACTGTGTTCATGACCTTAGCACGATGGATTGGATCTGGATTGCATTGCTTGTGATCTTGTTGCTCAATGCTTTCTGGCAAGCCCGTCACGGACACACCTGCAGCTGCGGACATGAAGGCCACGAACATCACCACCACCACGGGCACCACGACGATGAGCAGTGCTTCGCTTACCAAGTTTCAGGCATGAGCTGCAACCATTGCAAAGCCAACGTGGAACGGGCCATTCGTGGCGTTGAGGGCGTTGAGGATGTGCGCGTTGATTTGTCTTCAGGCACGGCAACGGTCACGGGTGAACACGATGCAGAGGCTCTCATGGAAAGGGTGAAGAGCTTCGGATACGAGATATCACGTCAGCCATAATCGCGTCTTCCACAACCCACTCCCCTTGATTTTACGTGAAAATCCCTCAATCCCTCACTATTCCCTGTAATCACCTGAAATAAAGACATTTGTAGGTGAGGGATTGGTGAGGGATTGGTGAGGGGAGGTGAGGGATGTCTCGCAGAAAGCACATAAAGAAACTGAGAATCAATCATTTATCAATCCCTCACCATCCCTCACCTATTCCTCACCAATCCCTCACCAGTAAATCATTGTATGACAATTCGTTATCCGAAAAGGTGAGGGATTGAGGGTTTTTCTGCTCAAAACACGATGTAAAGAGGGGCGGAGAAGCGCATCTTGATGTTCTTCATGAAAGATGTACATGTTACGTGTGGAAGGTGTACACCTTCCAGACTAACCATGAATGCATGCTCGCGCTTTCATCGGCTGCAATAGGGGTTGTGGCGAAAGGGTGAGGGTTTATTCAGTGGTCTATCATTCATTCCCGTTCTTGTACGCCACTGCTCAAACATTGTTCCTTCTCGGCGGTATGACCATACTGTTGGAAGTTGACAATTGACTCTTGCCTCATGATTTTTTCGATGTTTTCTATTGTACTTATATTGTTTATCACTACCTTTGCGGCAACAATCCACATCAATAGGTGATGAAACAGTTTTTTTTCTGTGTACTGGCGGCCTTGATGGGCGTGCAGACACAAGCACAACAATTAGCCTTCCCCAATGCACAAGGTTGGGGACGTTTCGCCACGGGCGGACGAACGGGCACAGTGTATCACGTGACAAACTTGAACGACAGCGGCAGCGGCTCTCTGCGTGAGGCGGTGAGCCAACCCAACCGCATCGTGGTCTTCGATGTGGCAGGCGTCATCAAGCTGAACTCGAGGCTGGTGTTTGCGAAGAACCTGACGCTGGCTGGTCAGACGGCTCCGGGCGAGGGCGTGGTGGTGTATGGCGATGCCGTGTCGTTCTCTGGTGCCGACAACGCCATCGTCCGATACATGCGTTTCCGCATGGGTAAAGGAGGAGCCTCGGGAAAAGACGCCTTGGGCATTGCCAATGGTGCGAAGATGATTTTCGACCACTGCTCAGTCTCATGGGGTCTGGACGAGAACTTCAGCATCAACTGGGATAACAAAGGAACGGCTCCCGCTGACATCACTATCCAAAACTGCATCATCGGCCAGGGTCTATTGACGCACTCGGCAGGCGGGCTGATTCAGGCAGACCGCATCACCCTCTTCCGCAACTTCTACTGCGACAACGACACACGGAACAACAAGATCAAGGGCGTGAATCAATACGTCAACTGTTTGGTATATAATTGGAAGAGCGGATGCTACCTGATGGGCGGCGATTCCGAAGGCACCTCATACGCCAATGCCACAAACAACCTCTTCATCAACGGCCCTGCTGGCGGGGGCAATGCCATGACGGGCGCCAACGACAAGTACCACCTCTATGCCGCAGACAACTGGCAAGACCGCAATGCCGACGGGCGCTTCGACCCATACGAGATTCCCCGCAGCGAATACGCTGGCGGTCCCTCGTTCGAGAACCGACCTTTCGATTATCCCGAGCTGCCCGCGTGGAAGGCCACACAACTTGTCGATTCCCTGTTGCCGCAAGTGGGCGCATCACTGCCTTACCGTGACCTGGCTGATCACTATATGGTGCATCAGGCACAGTCCTTTGGCACTGAGGGCGGCATCATCTCATCTGAGGCACAACTGCCCTTCGGCGTGCCCACGGCATGGCAGATGACATCCTTCGACAAGCCTGCCGACACAGATCGTGACGGGATGCCAGACGACTGGGAGAGGGCCAACGGCACCAATCCCGCCAAGGACGATGCCATGCAATTGGCCGCCAACGGCTACGCCAACATAGAGAACTACGTCAACAGCCTCAGCCACGAGAACCGAGTTCCTTTCCTCCGCACACCGGTTCTCTTCAGTTTCCAGAGTTCCACCGACCACAGCATCACCCTTCAATGGTATGACTTCACAGAGGGAGAAGATGTGTTTTCTCTGGAAATGAAGCAAGAAGGGACGTGGCAGGAGGTGGCCACGGTGCCCGCTGGCAGCGAACGACTTACCCTGAACGACTTACCCGCTGGCAGCAGTTTTGAGGTGCGTTTGCGTGCCCTGTATCTTTCATCGCTCCATTCCGCCTACACTCCCACGCTCACCGTCAAGACCCAGCCCAAGCATGCTGAGATGATTGACGTGGCCAACTATCAGCCCGACCTGCGCTGGCAACAGACGGAGGGGACATGGAACTTCACTGAACCCAACTGGAGCGGACAAACCTTTGCCGATGGTACGAAGGTGCTGATAGAAAACACCGAAACGGCTTCTATCATTCTCAATGAGACGGTGCAGCCCGCCGCCGTGGTGGTCAACAGTGATGCCAACGTCACCCTGAGGGGCAGCGGCTCCATCAGTGGCAGTGGTTCAATGAACAAAGCAGGCACGGGGACATTGGTCCTCAACACCACGAACTCCTACACAGGTGCCACCGTCTTGCATGGAGGCACGCTGGCTTTCAACTCGCTCAAGGACGGAGAAGTGCCCAGTGCCCTTGGCGCTTCGTCGGAGTTCGGGCAGAACTGGATATGGGACGGCGGCACGTGGAACTACACGGGAGCTTCTACTCAGACCAACCGCAGTGCGAACCTCTATGCCGACACCGAGTTCGACGTCAACAACAGTGCTGCCACGGTGACCATGAACGGAAGCATTCAGGGAACTGGCAACGTCAGCTTTGGCGGCAAGGGCAAGGTGCAGCCAGCCTCGGAAGCTTTCTTTGGCTATGACGGTGCCACCGTGGTTCGAGGCGGGACGTTGCATCTGGCCTATCTGGGTGGGCTGGAAGACAAGAAGTTACAGCTTGGAAAGAGTGGCCGCCTGGTGCTTGCCGGCGGCACGTTCTCGACCAAGGATGCCAACGACAACTACACCACCTATCTGTTCCCCATCGAGGCAGCAGAAGGCACCAAGTCAGTCTTTGAGCCCTACCGCAACTGTTACATCAAGAGCTCCTTTACTGGCACGGGAACGATTGACTTCCGCATCTCATGGGTGCGCGAGTACTTGCAAGGTGACATGACGGGGTTCTACGGCCGCCTCATCGGCAACGGAACGGGTAGCTCCAACCAGTTGGTTCTGGACACCAAGACGGGCATCCCCAACGGCGTCGTGGAACTGAAAGGCAGCATCATGATGATCTATTGGCAGACGAACGGAGACCTGCATATCGGCGGCCTCAGCGGTGCAGCACAGAGTGTGCTGGGCGGCAGCAGCAAACAGACAGCCGGTCACAAGATGACGTGGCGTGTTGGCGGTGCGAACACGAATGAGACCTTTGCGGGCGTCATTAACGACTGTGCCAGCAACACCGCCGACAAGTACCTCGGCACCACCACCATCGTGAAGGAGGGCAGTGGCGATTGGCGTCTGACCGGAACAAATATCTACACAGGCACCACTGCCGTGGAAGGAGGCCGCCTCATCGTCAATGGCACCCACACAAGCGGCGGAGCCTACACCGTAAAAGATGGTGCCACGCTCATGGGACGCGGCACCATCGGCTCTCGGGTCACGGTGCAGTCAGGAGGCTCGCTCTGTGCCGGTGACACAGCCGTCGCAGGCACCACACTGAAACTCACTGGAGGTCTCACCGTTGCGAAAGGAGGCGAAGTGCATTTCCCTGTTTCGTATAATGGAAGTTCCCTGAAATGCAACCGCATCAGCATCACAGGAACAACGGCTATCAACGGCGCTACGCTTGTCTTGAACCTGGAACGCGCACAAGCTTTACCCGACGGCACGGAGCTGAAACTTTTCCAGTCCACAGGCTCCGTCAGCGGTTCGGGCTTCACCACGATTGTTCCCGCTCAGCCTTCCGAGACGCAGGTCTGGGATACAAGCACGCTCCTGAAAGACGGCATCCTGCGCGTTCAGAGCCGAGAAGCTGTGGGCATAAAGAACGTTCATTCTTCTCTAAACACTATGAATGAACCAGCCACCGTGATATATGATCTGCAAGGTCGCAAAATCGGAAATGGGACAACATCTGTTCGTCCACCCAAAGGGATCTTTATCGCAGGCAGAAGGAAGGTAATCAATACCCAGTAGGAACGAGAACTGCCGAATCCTCACATACATGCGGATTCGGCAGTTTCCATATACAATCAGAACAAGTCTGTACAGGCCTGAAGAATCAGGTGTGCACAGACGGATTCTCAGACTTTCTTGAGTCGGATAACTCGGCTGGAGTATTGACGGCCCAGGTTGGCGTCGAGACCCATTTCCATGAGGAACTTGCCGCTGAAGGTCTTGCCCTCAAAGAAGTGCTCGCGTTCGGTGCGTCCGAACTCGGTGAGACGGTAGGTGGCGTTGGGGTCGAGTCCTGCCATGTGCCAGCGAGGTGTCTGCAAGCCTACATAATGCTCGAACTTGTAGCAGAAGAAGACGGCTTCTGATTTGTCTTCTGTAACAAACATTTCGCTGCAGAAGCCATTGCCCTCGTATGGTGAGATGAGACGGTATTGGTCGCCAAGTTGGATGATGGGGCGGATTTCTTTGTAGAAAGCAAAAGCTTTCTTCGCATATTCCCGTTCTTTTTCGTTGAGGTCGCTGGGCTTCATCTCCATGCCGAGACGTCCGGTCATGGCAACGTCGAAACGGAACTTGAGTGGGATGATGCGCCCTGTTTGGTGATTGGGTGATGCGCTGACGTGCTGTGCCATGGCCATTGGTGGGAAGAAGTGGCTGGTTCCCCATTGTATGAAGAGGCGTTGCTGAGCGTCGGTGTTGTCGGAGCACCAGAACTCGTCGAAGTAAGGCATGAAGCCCCAGTTGACACGTCCGCCTCCGCTGGAACAGAGCTGGATGACGAGGTTAGGATGGGCTGCACGGATGCGTTCCAATGCGCTGCGTAAGCCACGATGGAAATCGACGAAGAGGTGGCTCTGTTTATCTCCGCTGAGGTAGGAACTGCCATAGTTGTTCATGGACATGTTGCAGTCCCATTTAATATAATGTAAGGTGGGATTCTCTTTCACCAGATCATCCACGATGCCCACCACAAAGTCTTGTACCTTGGGGTTTGACATATCGAGCACGAGCTGTGTACCTCCTCGTCCCTTGGCCAGTTCACGTGTAGGATGAGCAACGACCCAGTCGGGATGCTTCTCAAAGAGTTCGCTCTTGGAGTTCGTCATCTCGGGTTCAATCCAGATGCCGAACTTCAGTCCCCTCTTCTCGGCAGCTTTGAGCAAAGCCGGCACGCCGTTTGGCAGTTTCTCAGTGTCGGTAATCCAATCACCCAAACCTTGTGTGTCGTCTGTGCGACGGTATTTGCGGCCAAACCAACCGTCATCCACGACAAAGAGCTCGCCGCCCAAATCCTTGAGGCCGTCCATCATCTGTTCGCAAACGTCCTGGTTGACATTCATATACACACCTTCCCAAGAGTTGAGCAGGATGTCGCGCAGGCCGTGTCCGTTGTGCAACTTGCCATTGCGTCCCCAGCGGTGGAAGGCACGGCTCACCCCACCTTTACCCTCTTCGCTGTAGGTCAGGGCCAGCTCTGGAGTCTGGAATGTCTCTCCAGGTTTCAGCGTGTAGGCGGTATGCAGGTCATCGATGCCAGCAATGAGCGTGTGACGGTAGTGTCCACGCGTCTCGATGCGCAGCTTGTAATTACCCGTCCAGCACAGAGCGGCACCAATGACACGCCCGCTGTTCTCCTGCGGCTTGCCATCTAAGGAAATCATCACCTCAGCACGGTCGTCCATGCCAGTGCGCACGCCGTCGTGATTCACAATGGTCTTCAAGCCTTGCATCAACGGTTCCTCGGTCATCTGTGCTTCTTGACCCCAGGCTCCGTGGAAGTGAGAAATCCATGCTCCTTCTTGACGCAACGTCATCACGCCGCTGGCATATTGTTCCAGTTTGACAGGCTTCTTTTCGCCGTTTCGGATAACCGTCCACGTTTCGATGACATCGCTCTTGTCGTTGGCCTTGTAATAAAGATCTACGAAGAACTCATATTTCTTGTCCTTCATGGAAATGATGGTCAAGTCTCCTTCGGTTCGTGTGCTGGTGATGACCAGCTCGGTTGACATGTTGCCGTCAGCATGTGTCACGCTGAGCGCTGTTTCGTCGAAGCTGTAACGTCCAAAAGCGGGATAGGCATCGTAGTTGATGCTCATGGCATCATAGATTTCCTGTGCCTGTGCGGGGCGGAGTCGTGAGCCATAGTAATGGATGCGAGGGGTTGCACCATCGTTGACAGAAAGCATGAGCGTTGTCTTCGGCGTGTTCACGAAGACATCCTTGGCCTGGCTCGTTAAGCCGAGGGCTAAGGCAAGAAAAGATAACAGAATACGTTTCATTTCATATGATTTTTGGTTGGAAAGATATCACGATGACGGGGCTTTTTCGAAAGTCTTGCCGCAAAAATACATTTTTTTCCTGGTACGTCGGGCATATATTTCAGCTTTTCTTCATACCTTTGCCCCAAAATAATCTCTTAACAAGCTTTTTCTATCATGATACGTCCTTTTTTCGCCCTTTTCATAGCCTTACTTCCCCTCCTCTCCGGCGCACAACACGCGACTCAGTATAAAGCCATCATCGGCGTACAGGTCACGAAAGTACAGGCTCCTGTCGGCACTCTCCCCCGTCTGCCCTATCAACTGTGGGTTACTTACGATGATGGCACGGGCGAATACCGTCAGGTACGCTGGACGAACGCTGCCGCGGCTGCGGAAGCTGAGCACGCCGACGTCAGTGTTCATCCAGCAGGCACGCAGTATGACGTGAGCGGGTTCATCTTGGGCGACAACACGACCACCCACGGCTTTCCTGTTACCGCTCACGTGCGCGTCGTTGATGACGGCTGCCGCGTTCCGTCCAGCATCCCTCTGGCAGAGCCTTTGCCGCTGAACCGTGTGTCGCTCAACGGCGATAACCGCCTCACGCGTAACCGCGACCTTGACATCGAACAGTTGCTCTCGCTCGACGTTGGGCAACAGTTGTATAATTACCGCGATACGTATGGATTGCCGACGGATGGTTATGCGGAGGCAGACGGTTGGGATTCTCCGCGGACGAAGTTGAAGGGGCACGGCAGTGGTCACTACATGAGTGCATTGGCGATGGCCTATGCTTCGTGCAACAATCAAGAGAAAAAGGCAATGTTGAAGGAGAGGATTCGCAAGATGGTGGATGAACTGCGGCGGTGTCAGGAACGTACGTTCGTGTATGACAAGACGTTGGGCCGCTATTGGGAAGCTCGCGACTTCGCGCCGGAGAATGAGCTGAAGGTGATGAAGGGTTCATGGGCAGACTTCGATGTGTATAAGAAAGACTATGCACACTATGGCTATGGCTATCTGAACGCCATCCCAGCTCAGCATTGTGCACTCATTGAGATGTACCGGGCTTACAATAACGAAGAATGGGTGTGGGCACCTTATTACAGCGTCCACAAGCAGTTGGCGGGGCTGATAGACATCGCAAGCTATGTGGATGACAAGGCGATTGCGAAAAAGGCATTGCAGATTGCGAAGGATATGGGTCTGTGGGTCTGGAACCGATTGCACTACCGGACGTTCGTTCAGAGCGAGGGGACTCAGGCCGAAAGACGGGCTCGTCCTGGAAACCGCTATGAAATGTGGAATATGTATATCGCGGGTGAGGTTGGCGGTATGGCGGAATCGCTGGCACGTCTTTCCGAGATGGTCAAGCGTCTCTCTCCCAGCTCCTCTCCCGTGGTAGGGGCTGGTGTTTCGGAAAGTGCGTGTTTGCTGGAAGCCAGCACATATTTCGACAGTCCAGCTTTCTTCGGTCCTCTGTCGAAAAACGTGGATGCCATTCGCACCCGCCATGCCAACCAGCATATCCCGATGGTGACGGGTGCACTGCGAGCCTTTCGCGGCAATGCCAACCCTTTCTATTATAATCTGGCAGAGAACTTCTGGACAATGATTCAAGGGCGTTATCGGTATGCGATGGGAGGAGTGGGCAACGGAGAAATGTTCCGCCAGCCTTATACGCAGATTCTCTCGATGTGTACGAACGTAGGAACAGACTGGCGTGACGGCAGCACCTATCCGGAGCCGACGTTGAACGAGACATGCTGTGCCTACAACTTGGCAAAACTGACCAAAGACCTGAACTGCTTCAATCCGAACGACGCGCGGTATATGGATTATTATGAGCGTTTGCTTTACAACCAAATCGTCGGCTCACTGCGTCCTGGCGATTATGCCGTGCTCTATCAATATGCCGTGGGGCTGAATGCCTCGAAGCCTTGGGGCAACGAAACGCCGCAATCCACTTGTTGCGGAGGAACGGGCATGGAGAATCATGTGAAGTATCAGGAGGCAGCCTACTTCGTTGGCGGAGATACGCTGTGGGTAGCGCTCTACCTGCCTACGACCGCCCGTTGGGACGCGAAGCGTGTGACCATTCAACAAGATTGTGAGTGGCCCGCGCAACAGAGTACGCTCACCTTCCCAGAAGCCAAGAAACCTTTTGCCTTAAAGCTTCGTGTGCCTTATTGGGCCACGAAGGGTTTTGACGTCCGCGTCAACGGACAGAGCGTGGCAGCGCACTACCAACCTTGTTCATACGTTTGCCTGCCGAAGCGCCGTTGGAAGAAAACAGACAAGATAGAGGTCATCATGCCTTATTCAACCCATATCGATTTCGGCCCTGACAAGATGGAAGTTGCAGCCACGGGTAAGAACGAACCCAAGACACGCTTCGAGCCTGCATGGTGTGGTGCAATCATGAACGGGCCTTTGGTCATGGCCGCCCAGGGCATCAAGACATGGGACGAAGCCACGATGCGTATAGAAGAAGCATCTTCGGCACTATCCACCAGCCTCCCGGAGGGGAGAGTGTGGGTGGCCGACTATGAAGCCGACCGCCACGTCACACACTACTTCCGTTTCCTCTTCCCCGGAGAACCTATGGCCGTTTCCAATGCCTCTTCCTCAGATGAAGGCGGCGTTGACGACAGCCGCCTGAAGGAAGCCATGCAGATGGCTCGCAGTCGTCGCGATGCTCAGAATGCCTGGAATAATCTGGCGGTGAAGGTACCGGAATATGCCCCGTGGGCCAAACACGGCTATGCGCGCTTGATGCAGCAGTTTGACCGTGCCCGTGCGCTTTTTGACGATGCCGACCGCAGCCGAAACCAGCAAGCTATTGACGAGATGACCACAGAACTCAATACTGCACTCAATACCATGCGCCCTGGCAACCTTCCAGAGCTGGAGGATTTGGATGAACTGCTGCCCCTCCTGAACAAAGCTAAACAAACGAAAGAGGCAGGGCAATCAGATGCGGACTTGAAGGAGGCCATTGAATATGCAGAGATGGTCGTCAAATATGTCAGCGACGGTTCCGGGACACAGGACATGATTGACCGTGCCACACGCCAACTCAAAGCCATCATCCGCTGAGAGTCTAAGAGCTGTGCGAAGACGGCGGACATTCTTCCTCAACCGTGCAGCTAATAGGCATATACCAATCCATACTTCTCGCACATACGACGGAGGGTTCCATCTGCCTTCATTTTCCGAATGGTATTGTTCACCAGCTCCAACAAATCATCCTGTCCTTTCTGCATCAACACGCCAATCTCTCCACGAGTGAAAGGATTGTTCAAGAGGGGTGCTGCCAGCCGGGCGTCGGCTTGCACATAATACGGTGCCTCAGTTATTTCCGTGATCATCACGTCGGCCTTTCCTTCTGCTATGAGTGCAGGGATTTCCTCGTTCTTCTCATGGATGACAATCGTCGCATGAGTCAGGTTCTCTTTGGCAAACTTCTCGTTCAGTCCGCCAGGATTCACCATCACCACCACCTCCGCCTTGTCGATGTCCGCCAGAGACTTATACCTGTCACTCTCCGAAGCCCTGCAAAGAATCGTCTTTCCGTTGCCCAAATAGCCTTCACTCATGACCATCGTCTCGCGACGGGCATCCGTAATGGTAATGCCGCCAATGGCAAAGTCAAAAGTCTGGGGCTCGGCCAGGACGTCCGCTGTCAATGTTGGCCAGGACGTCTTCACGAGCGCCATTTCAACACCCAATACGTTTGCCATCTCCTGAGCGACCTCAATGCCAAATCCCCAATAAGTTCCATCACTCTCACAGAAAGACAAAGGACGATAGTCTCCAGTAGTGCCGATGAGCAATGTGCCTCGAGCAACGATTTCGGCCACCTTTCCATCAAGCGGCACATCTGTATAGCTTGAAAGAATGAAAACAGAATGCTGCCCGTTCTCCTTGCCGAACTGAACGGCTTCCTTCAGTGACGTTTCCGGAAAGAGCTTCGTGCTATCAAAGTAATACTGCCCGTTCTCCGCATTGAACCAACCGCCCACATAGCCATCGTGCTTGAGTGCATGTCTGACAACCTTGTCGAGCTGATTCCGCGAGTAGCTATTTTGGGTTTCAGCATAACTGACGGCGACTCCTTCGGTCGGCTCAGTCATGCTACGGATGTCAAGCGTGAAGCCGTCGGGATGGGTCTGACTGAAAACCCACACCTCATCGGCAATGGCTGCAACACTATCCTGCTCTTTCAGACTGTTACCGTTGCCACATGATGCCAAAACCGTAGAACTGCACAACGTCAGCACAGCGACCAGCAACCAGCAGTCTTTTCTTAACTTGTCAATCACTTTTAACGTTTGATATTTCATAAAAGGCAACAATTATATTCAATATTCATTTATGTTTCGGATTTATGAGCACTCAGTATGGAGCGGCCTGAAAAGCCAACGAGCAGTCAGCCCAGGGCATCGCCCTGGGTATGATGGTGGCACAAAGTAAGGGCAAAAGCATTTGATAGTAAGAAGCTTTTGCCCATGCAGGGCGAAAGTTCCACTTCCCCTTAATACCCAAGGCGATGCCCTGAGCTAATAGCTGATTACCCCTTTGGGATGCTTTGCAGATGGTCATATTCTTACCTACTTATTCTTAATATGTTATTCAGGACCGTGATTCACGCTTTCGCGCCGTAAAGTTACAGAAACTATCATGCCGTTGTACACTTGAGCACGTTTTTTTGTGGAAAAACCTTGTTTTTATGCTTTTAGTGATGGCTAAATGATGACTTAACACGCTGAATCATGAAAAAAAGGACCGATATATCTGCCTGAACACCATGATTGATTGTCAAGTTGATGAACATATCCACAAGATTTGCCTGCAACGTGTACACCTTCCACCCATAAGGTGTACACCTTCCAAGCGGATGGACAACTCACAGCCTCCTGCACCCACTATACACTGATTTTTGCTTCAAAAAGCCTCAATCCCTCACCACACGAAGCACTACGCTGACATTCAGCTATTTACAGGTGAGATTTCGGTGAGGGAATGGTGAGGGATGGTGAGGGATCCCTCACCATCCCTCACCATTCCCTCACCATTCCCTCACCTGCAAACTCTTCGTTTTCAAGCGATTATCAAACGCGGTGAGGAAGTGAGGGATTTTTCATGAAAAAACAGGAGTATGAGTGTTGACCAACATCAAGAAGCCTCAGCCTCATTGTCCATTCCGTCGTTTGCTATAGTGTCGGCAGAAGGGTGTGTCCACGACCAGACGAAGACTGAAATTTGGATATCAGGCACTTGTTCCAGCTCCTTGATGGCAGCCATCATGGTGGCACCCGTCGTCATCACATCATCCACAAGCATCAGATGCAACCCTTCGGGATGCGCATCTGGGTTCAAGGAAAAGATGTGTCGCACGTTTTTCCGTCGGTATTCCAAAGGCAGGCGGGCTTGTGACTCACGGTTGGCCACACGTCGCAAAATGTCCGTACGCACTTCCACGCCCAGCACTTCAGACAAGCCTCGAGCCAACTGCTCCGCTTGATTATATCCCCTCCAATGCAGGCGTTTCGTGGTGAGAGGGATAGGCACCAAGGCATCCACGCCCTCGAAAAGTCCTGTGGGCTGCAACGTCGTGGCTGCCCAGCGGCCCATCCACGGTCCTAACTCATAATGATGGTAGTACTTCAGGTGATGGATGATATGGGCGACAATGCTCTTGCGACGATATTGTGCAAAGGCTCCCATCCGCTGCAACACCGTGTGTTCACGCCAAAAGAGCATCCGCTGGTTATTACGCCAGTCATAGTCCTGCTCCAGAGAGAGCTGCATCATGCAACGCGGACACACATAACGCTCCCCCCTCGCCAATCGGCTGCCGCAGCCACAACAAAAACGAGGCAGCAACAAATCCAGAAGGTCTTGGAACAGAGAAGAGAAGGACATGGGAGCAGAAAACCATCAGTTCGGGATAACAGCCATTACCCCGAACTGACGTATCAATGAGTTCATCAACTTATTTGGTGTAGAGCGCTACGATGGTCTCGTACTTCTCCTGTTTGCCAGAAGTCTGCTTAGGCTCTTCAACCTTCTTGCCGTACTCGTAAATCTGTTCCAGCGACAGCTTGCCTTCCTCGAAGTCCTTGCCGATGCCCTGGTCGAAGCTGGCGTAGCGCTGCTTCTTCATCGCCGGCAACTCGCTCTCCTCCAGGATGGCTGCTGCATTCATGAGAGCACGTGCCATGGCATCCATGCCGCTGATGTGTGCGATGAAGAGGTCTTCCAGGTCGGTGGAGTTGCGACGGATCTTGGCGTCGAAGTTGGTGCCGCCGTTGCCGAAGCCACCGTTGCGGATGATCTCCAACATGGCTTGCGTCAGTTCAAAATTGTCAATGGGGAACTGGTCGGTGTCCCATCCGTTCTGAGCATCGCCACGGTTTGCATCGATGCTGCCCAGCATTCCGTTATCGACAGCCACTGCCAGCTCGTGCTCGAAGGTGTGACCAGCCAACGTGGCGTGGTTGACCTCGATATTCACCTTGAAGTCCTTGTCCAGTTGATGAGCTTTGAGGAAACCGATGACGGTCTCGGTGTCCACGTCATACTGATGCTTTGTCGGCTCCATAGGCTTGGGTTCGATGAGGAACGTGCCCTTGAAGCCATTCTTGCGGGCATAGTCACGAGCAGCCGTCAGCATCTGAGCCAGATGCTCTTTCTCGCGCTTCTGGTCGGTATTGAGCAGGCTCATGTAGCCTTCACGTCCGCCCCAGAAGACATAGTTCTGTCCACCCAGCTTGATGGTGGCGTCGATGGCATTCTTGATCTGAACGCTGGCACGAGCCACGACGTCAAAGTCGGGATTCGTGGCTGCACCGTTCATATAGCGCTTGTTGCCAAAGACATTGGCCGTGCCCCAGAGCAGTTTAATCTGGGGATACTGCTGCATCTTCACCAGCGCATAATCCGTAATCTCCTTCATACGAGCTTCGTATTCGGCAATGTCCTGTCCTTCTTCGACAAGGTCAATATCATGGAAGCAGAAGTAGTTGATGCCCAGCTTGTCCATAAACTCAAAACCGGCATCCATCTTGTCCTTCGCACGCTGAACGGCATCCGTAGCCTTGTCCCATTCATAGCAACGGGTCTGTCCGCCAAATTGGTCGCCACTGGCCTGTCCAAGCGTATGCCACCAAGCCATTGCGAACTTCAGCCAATCCTTCATCTTCTTGCCCATCACCACACGGTCAGGCTCATAGTAGTGGAAAGCTAACACGTTCTTACTCTCTTTGCCCTCAAAGGGGACTTTGCCGATAAACGGGAAAAATTCTTTTGCCATAACTAATAATAAATTATAAAGTTAAGTATTGGTTGTTCATATAAATGAATCACGAATAACGTCAATTTCGAAATATTCGTAAAGGCAACTGGTTATGATTCTGTTACGGATGCTAAACACGCTTTCCAACGCGCATAAGCTTCTTGATAAGCCGACTCATGTGCGACATCAGGCTCAATCACAGCCAGCTTCTTCAGCGAAGCAAACGCCTCATGATGATCCGCATAGACACCGGCACCGATGCCAGCTCCACGAGCAGCACCCACACTGCCATCCGTGTCACACAGCTCAATCGTTGCACCTGTGACGCTTGCCAGCGTCTGACGGAAAATGGGACTCAGGAACATGTTCGCGTGACCCGCACGAATCGTACGCAGCTCCATACCCATCTCGCGCATCACCTCCATCCCATACGCAAAGCTGAAGACAATGCCTTCCTGAGCAGCACGCAAAAGATGCGACTGCGTGTGACGGTTGAAGTCGATGCCATGAATGCTCGCACCCACCTCCTTGTCGCAGAGCACACGTTCCGCTCCATTGCCGAAAGGCAGGATGCTCAGACCGTCAGCACCAATAGGAGCTTCCGCGGCCAGCTCATTGATCTCACCATAGCCAATGCCCGTCGGGGCAACGTTGCGCCGCATCCATGAATTCAGAATGCCCGTACCGTTGATGCACAACAGAACACCCAAACGAGGCGCAGCAGCCGTATGATTCACATGCGCAAAGGTGTTCACGCGGCTCTGAACGTCAAAGCCCACCTTGCCAAGGACGCCATACACCACGCCCGAAGTGCCTGCCGTCGTGGCGGCCTCACCGGGCTCAAAAACATCCAACGACAGCGCGTTGTTTGGCTGGTCGCCAGCACGATACGTAATCGGCGTGCCGGCCTTCAAGCCCAACTCCGCCGCCGCTTCTGCGCTGACCTCACCCTGAACACCAAACGTCGGCACCACATCCGCTACCATCGACCCAGGAATGCCATAGTAATCCAGCAAGAACTCAGCAGGACGCCTTTCAGCAAAATCCCACATCATGCCTTCCGACAAACCGCTTACCGTCGTCGTAGCACGTCCGGAAAGGCGCATGGCTACATAATCACCCGGAAGCATCACCTTATAAATCTTATCAAAAGCCTCACGCTCATGCTCGCGCACCCATGCCAACTTAGAGGCCGTGAAATTACCCGGCGAGTTCAGCAAATGACTCAGGCAACGTTCACTACCCAAATCCCTAAAAGCACGCTGACCATACGGAACAGCCCTGGAGTCACACCAGATAATCGCATCGCGCAAAGGCTTCAGATCTTTATCCACACACACAAGACCATGCATCTGATAACTGATACCAATCGCACAAATCTCATCACCCCTCACATCACCCTCACGCATCACCTTCGCCAACGCCAGCTTCGCATACTCCCACCAAGAGTCTGGAGCCTGCTCTGCCCAACCCGACTGCAACGCCTTGATCGGCGCCTCATGCTCCGGGAAAAAGGCAGTCGCCACGCACTCACCACTCTCAGCAGCAACCAACGAAGCTTTCACGCTCGAACTGCCGACATCAAAACCTAAAAGATAATTCCTGTTCACCATACTTCTTTAGATTACGAAATCAATTTTCTGCCGCAAAGGTAGAAATATTTCTCCAATAAAACCCCATCAAATGTCTCATAAAATATACATTCCTGTTGCCTACCGACCCTTTTTTCATCAAACAACCCCTCTTCCCACCACCCGCCCCCTGCTTTTCCGCAAAAAACATTAACATCAAACCAACGAAGCAAAGCCAGCACACACTATACACACCTTATATCTATGACGGTGTCAAGTGATGCTTGTTGAAGAGCCAATCTTGTATTTCATACTCCCATGCCAGCATTTCATACAATTCCGACTCTTTTCCAACAATTTTCCTTACCCTTTTTCTTGGTCAATCCAAGAAACATCCTTACCTTTGCAACGTCCCAAACAGATAATGAGCCTCCAAGCACATCAGAAGTGAGGGATGTACATACAAAAAGGCGTTTGCTAACGCTTTGACTTTGACGGTGTAAGAATCTCGCAAATTCAAACTGAATGTCAAAAACAAAGCAACAGCGAATGTCCTGCGGGATGTACCCACTTGTACAGCCCCTTCTGTACCTGCTTTCCAGCAGGTACAGATAAAGGGTATATATAGGTGAATACATTTCAGCGTGGGGCTTCGCGTTGCCGTTCCGACATTCAGGGCAATGCGAGAGCCTTTACACCGTGGAGCGAGCAACAGCATCGGCTCCACGTCTGAGCCAGAATTAAATTTTGCTGATATTGATTGTCAGTACATTACAAGTGGTGGCTTGATGCGCTGATACCACATTGTTCCCAAGTTATAACACCCTTAGCAATTGATTCCCAAGAGGCGACAAGGAGACTTTTTACTACGCAACGGCAATTTGCAGTTGTTAACACTTTAAATTGCCGTTTGGGTGTTATCACTTTTGAATCTGTTCTTGTGCAACTGTGATTGCATCATTACGAAGTTCATCATCGCCTACAGCATCAAGCACTTTATCTGCTAACCACAACGTCAGCATCTCCTTCTCGTCCTGATGCAGGTATTCTGCAAGCTTGATTACGTGTTCGCGCTTTGCCCGTCTGTCACCTCGCTCAATTTTGCTGAACATAGGTGTGTCAATCTCTAATAGTGCCGCCAATTGTCGTTGCAACACTCCTTGCTCGTCTCTGAGCTCTCTTATTTTCTTTCCGAATAACATTATCTGCACTTTTACTAATCAAAGAAAATGAAACCATTTCTCATCACAAGACGATTGAAGGGATTGTTATCGGCAATTTCCTTTAGAGAGAAATCAGGGTCAAAGACGTTGCTTATCTTCAATAAGTCCTTGATGACTCTTGATTTCTGTGCTATTGTTGAGCCACTTGCCCCAAAATGTTCTGCGATTTCAGCGGATGATGTATTCAGCCGAGAACTTTTGCTGAACATGAAGTTGATGCTACAGATGGTATATACTGACGCAGCTGCCCAAATCTCTACCCTTCCAGACTGTAGTGGACAGGAACGCTTGCGTCCCAATTTCTGCACAAGTTTTGTACACAGTTCAGCGCACTCATCATCCAAGTGCTCTTTGCAAAATGCTGTAGCAAGTTCTATAACCCTTGCTTCTCTTTCTTTTAGTTGTTGCTTATCCATCAGTATTTTGTTTTCTCGTTTTATACTTCGACTAAACGAAGTTATGAGTTCGACTAAACTATCGAAAAATGACTACTTTTACGACTAGAAGCCTCCGACTGGTCATTTTCTAGTCGTTATTAGTCGTGTACTAGTCGTTGTTTTAGTCCTTACTAGTCGTCGCATACCAAGTTCTATCCTTTTGTGTGACTGAACCTTCATTACTCATTTCTGCCAAGATATTACCTACCAATCTCTGGTTTTGTTCCTTGGTGTTTCTTGCAGGAAGGGTCTCTCTGAGGTATTCAATGACAAACTCTCTTCGGGTTCCTTCTTCTCCAGCATTCTGGATGAACTGCAAAGCCATCTGCTTTATCTTGTCGCGTTCAAGTCCTTTCACCTTAGTGTATTCTGGCAATTGTTTTGTTTGCCTTGCAATGCTCAGGGATATGGTCAAGTCTGGATATTCACCCTCTACCAATCCGGATCATATATTTGATCTTGTGAAATCAATCAATTATTTTTATTTGTCTACTCGTCCTCCATAGTAAGTTTTTCTTCTATTTCTCTAATAGTAGGAATGACACCTTCAACCTTTTCCGGATAGAATTTTTCCAGTTCATATTCCGATATGGCAATAGGTTGACTGCTTGACTCCAGGGCATATTGTGCTTGAATACGGTCTTTCTCTTTGCATATCAATAGGCCAATAGTTGGGTTGTCACGTCCTTCTTTGCGTAATATATGGTTGCATGTGACAATATATCCGCTCAACTGTCCTACGTCAGCAAATTCCAACTTCCCTATTTTCACTTCTATGACAACATAGCACGAGAGGCTTAGGTGATAAAACAGCAAGTCAACAAATTGTTCTCTTTCACCAACTTGCAACCTGTATTCCTTTCCGACGTATGCAAATCCTGTACCTAGCTCCACTAAGAACTGAGTGATGTTTCCAAGCAGCTTGTCTTTCAGCAACCGTTCATTATACCGGTCTTTGATGCCTGTAAATGCAAAGTCGTATGGGTCTTTGGTGAGTTCTTGCGCCAAGTCACTTGACTCTTCAGGCAGTGTCTTGCTGAAGTTCGTCAATGCTTTGCCTTGACGCTCATAAAGGTTTGTATCGAGAAAATTGAGCAACACGTTGCGGCTCCAACCGTTCTCTACAATCTGATGAACATAAAACAAGGCTTTGTCAGGGTTATCTGCGCATTTGTCTATAATATAGCGATGATGTCCCCAAGGCACCATGAACAATTCTGCCACAACCTGTGGCAAAATGGCATCATTAGAATTTGCCGCAAGTCGTGGCAAATTTCCGATTTGCCCGTTGTAAAGCAGATAGAAGCTCTTCATATAGCGCAGGTTTCGTTCCGAGAAGCCATCTGTCTGAAGGGCTTCCTTCAGGTCGCGGCTCAGCGAGGCATAGAACCTGCTGCCGTATTGGTTCTCGGCATCTCGCTCTACAATATCCTTCCCCAGTTCCCAATAGAATCTGAGCACTTCTGTGTTCACCTTAACTGCTGCCTTTACTTGGCTCTGTCTATATTTTGCGACAAGGCTTTTCACCCATTGTGCATACTCCTTATCTAATATATTAATTTCTTTCATAGTCGTTCAAACGTTTCATTAACCCGAATATTAGGGTTCAATAAAGATAGGTGTCCCTTTTGCATGGTCTGCATCCAGTTCGATAATCCTTTCTATTAGATGGTGCTCGACAAGGAAAGTCAAATCCATATCAAGAGGTTCGAGAGAGAACGACATATAGCTCTTTCTAGGCTTTTTATTTGGATAACCCATCTCTATCAGCTCTTCTTTGCCTATTTCTCGATGCTCAACAATCTTATATGCACTCAACTTGTCAGGTTTGCCCATTTCATAGAGCACCAGCAAAGATGTACTGCCAAAAAGTTCTCGGTTAGTCTCCATAGAGCCTTTCGTCTTTCCCATCCTTATATTATAAAGGTGGCGAGCGTCTATCCAATCGCGATACGTCTTCCCCTTATAGCAACCCACAAGAATAGTCTGGTCGTTGCCAAAGAAATCACGGATGCTTTGATCAAATCCTTCCCATTTGTAGAGTCCAAAAGGCTCAGCAGCCATCGGAGATGCTAATTCCTCGTCCTCAGAATAAGCAGTATCAAGTTCTGAGAATTCTGTTTTCATCATCTCCGTTGACTGCATTTGTAGAACTTTACGATATGTTTCTAACTCATACTTACTTTCAGCTTCAAGTTCTAATATGCGATCATCTTCGTATTCATGCATTTGTTTTTCAATAAAATCAAAATCTATTTTACCATCTAAAGTGATGGGTAAAAGGATTTTATCTTTTTTCATTTTCTCTTTAGTCCACTTATAGCTGTACCCGTAACCTTTGCCTTTTTTAATAAATGGAGCTAAAAAATAAAGAGCAACAAGCTCGTTCATAGGAAATTTAGGATATAGGACATTTACATCATCAGAGGCCCAAAAAGGTTCTCTTTGATAAAATGCTTCACCAACTGAACCATTATAGGTAATTGTGATAGTTCCTGCCGGATGAAGGTGCCCGACATTGCCAATTTTTGCGGTCAAACCATTGTTAATTGAAGTAGCACCGATGAAATTGGTTGTTCCGGGAATCATGTTTGACTTTGTCAAGCGTTTCCCCTTTTGAATGCTAAAAAGGTCTCCTATCTTGAAACTTTTATATCCTCCTTGGGGTTCCCTCCTTGTCGAAAAAGGATTTTCAGTATTTGGTGAAATAATTTCTCCTTCTTGTTTTATAATCTCAGATACTCGCCAAGCGAGATAGTCTTTCACGACTTTGCGAAAATCCTCTTCTGTAGGTATAGTCTGTATCTTTTTATGCTGTCCGTAAGTCCAGTCGTTGCCTTTTAAGGTTATATAGTCTTCGACATATAATCCATCATAGTATTTTAGGTTCTCGTCATTAACTCCTCGGCCATATCTTACCAAATTGACAACTTCTGCATATCTTCCTTGTGCATCGCCAGTATCTCGCAGATTAACGCTTTGACTGGAATGACGGCGATTCATCCTCGAATAGCCATCGTCGGAGAAATCAATGAATTTTACGACTGCCTTGCGATTGTGTGGTGTACCAACTTTAAAAACAAAGATAGCAGTTTCCACAGTTGACTTGCCTATGAATAGATCTAAAGGCATCTTAATAGAAGCCACAAGTGTATTGTTTTTTAGTATATCCTTAGTATATGGTAATCCTTTGCCGCTACCAGCATTTTCTTGAATGAGTACAGCAGCCATACCTTTATGTGTCATCATACCAAGTGCACGCTTTACAAATACAAATCCCTTACCAGCTGCCGAGTATGGTGGATTGAGCAGAAACACATCAGCAGGGAATGGTTCGCCCTTCAACTTGCCCTGTTCATAATTGCCTTTGAAATCTGTCAAAGAGTCACCTTGAATGATATTCGCAGAGCCATCCTTCATCAGAATCATGTTCAATACAGCCAACAAGTATATGTCGGCCAACTTTTCAATACCCAATAGTTGTTCGGTCTTAATATGTAGTATTTTCCCTTCTCTCACTTTCGGGTCCGCAATCTTAGTTTTGGCATCGGCAATCATTTGGTGCATGGCAGAGATAAGAAAGCCTGCGGATCCCGTTGCGAAATCCCACACGTATGAATCTTTGTTCACCTGACACAACTTAGACATCAATTCTGTAACGGAACGTGGGGTTAGCACCACATCGTTCTCGGCTCCGTCAGGAACAGCAACCCAGGCATTGAGCACATTAAAAAGCCTACCGGTAAAATCCAGATTGTGCAATTCGCCAGTAAGAAAAGGTATGATGTCTGTTTTGATATCATAGTAAAGCGTCTTCAGCTTACTTTCGCCGTTTATGGGTACTTCAAGATGAGAATTTAGGAATACCACTTTTAGAATACCATAAATCATGTCTATCTTCTCTTCAGGCAGGCTTTTATTTTTCAGGTAAGATTTGATTCTTCCCATGATGACAGCACCATCGTTGTTTTCCACATCAGTGTTACCGGGCAATTCGTCTTCTTGTAATGGACGCACCTTGAAAGAACTATCTTCATTTCTCACTCCCAATCCTGCCATTATCAGCCCCGTTACGAGCTGAACCCGCTGATTAACCACAATATGCAGCTCGTCCTGCATCTTTTGATTAAGAGCTTTTAACTTGCGCTCAATGTCATCCTCCAGATTAGACTTCTGTCGTTCTATTTCTGCTTCGGTCAAGTTAATCTCAGCAAGATGCTTAAATAGCTCCTCACGAAACATTTCCAGCAGGAAGGACAAATCGCTATAGCGTCCTATTTCTTTTGGTATGAAAAGATTCTGTCGGGAGAGATACCATGCGCTGACTTCATAAACTATTTCTCCTGTTTCTTCTTTATATCCATTTACCCCTATGGCAAGCACTTCTTTATAGTTCGTATGGCGTACAATAGCATTAGCATAGTGTACAGCTCCGTTGACGGCATATTTGTCAATATTAGCATAATTCGGCTCCCCTTTTTTCGTTGTGTTGTCTGGTAACTCTGTTTCTTTGTCAAGCCTTATAAGTGCATCTTTCGTCCCCTTAACTTCAATCATCACAGGAATGTCGCCCTCACCAGCCGGAATCATGCACTTGATATCCGGATAGTTAGGTCCTTTCCCTCCTTTCTTTGAAGGTGCTGTTTTGAGAGCCTTTTCTATCTGAGAATTGATGAAATCTGTTTTGTGATAGAGCTTAATCCCTTTCAAATGCTCCTTAGCCCATTGTTCAATCAATTCTTCTATGCTGTGATTATGTTTGCTTGCCATCTGTTCTAAGTAAATGTTGTTTTCGACTTACCCACTAACTATTCCGAGTTAACCACTAAGTGTATTATAGTTACCCACTAACTCAAAAAAAGCAGCGTTTCACCTCCTAACAAAATTGTTGACAATCTCTCCAGCATCCTTACCTCCAGACATGAAATGTTTCATGCTTTTCACTTCATATTCGCCTCTTAGCTGAATATGTCTTTGTAATTCCATTTGCTCTTGCGGAGTAATAAAGCCACCTCGTTGACTTATCTGATTATAAATGTTAATGATTTGATTGTTTTCGTCATTAATATGCCGGATGCAATCATTATATTGCTGTCTGTTATACTCATAAGACATACTATCAACAGCAAACTTAGCAAATGGATTGCCATTGCTTGTATGCTTCATGTTTTCCAGCATTGCTTCAAATGCTAATTCATTCAAGTTATACATAATCCTCAATTTGATATGTCATATTCTGACCACAAAGATATAAAAATAATTGCAGACTATCGCAAGAAAGGAGCGAGAATCTGCGTTATTTATGATTTTTTGTGAGAAAAATAAGGGAAAGATTTGTAAAAACGAACAAGATACTCGAATATGTATAATAAAGAAGGCACCCACACCTTTTTAATCAGATGTGAGTGCTCTGTAAACAGCACATCATTTGACCTCGTCAGACTCTATCGCATCAACGCGCTCGGGGCATTCTTTATCATCAGAGAAAATGAGGCTCCAAAAATCGGATGTAGCAGAACACAAACATGATTCTGAAAAGGTAGTACGTCCTAAGAAGAAAGGGCTGGAGCGGTTAGATGCATTTATGGATTTCTTGGTAATGAATTCAACTATTGCCCGGATGCTTATCTTTTTCTTGTTCTTTGCGTTCGTTATGTTGAATGAAGTACAATCTCTGATACATGAATGGTTGTACTATCCATAAAGCAGTTGATATAAAATGAAGAGAACAAGTTCTGATGTGAAAGGTGCAAAAGCGTGGAGGAGAATGGTAAAGAGGTTCTTGGTGCTTGCCTTTCTGTCTGCGTTAGCGTATGGTGCATGGTATGGGTATTGTCATTATTACCCTCGTTTCAAGTATCGTGGTAACACGACTGCGAAGGTGGTTCCCGAACGGTATAGGTTTGGGGATGTTAATGATGTGCATCTGAGGGTGGCTCGCAAGACGGGTATCAAGCCTGTGGAGAGACGCTCGGAGGTTGACACGAAGCAATTGGAGAAGATAGTGTCTTGCCGTTATTACAAGGTGGAACGGCTGACACACTCTGTGCCATATCTCACGGCGGGTGCCAGAGATCTGCTGGAAGAGATGGGTAAACACTTCCAGGAGGCTTTGGCTGAGGCAGGGTTGGAGAGGCACCGCATCATCGTGACTTCCGTCCTTCGCACGGGGGAGGATGTCAAGCGGTTGCAGAAGGTGAACGGGAATGCGTCGGAAAACTCAGCACATCAGTATGCCACGACGTTCGACATCACCTACATCCGCTACGACAGACAATCGTTGCGTGGAAATGGTGCAAGCTATAAGGAGTTGTCTGCTATCCTGGGCCGTGTCATTGAAAAACTGCGCAAGGAAGGTCGTTGCTACGTCAAATACGAACGTCGGCAGCGGTGCTTCCATATTACTTCTCGCCAGTAAGGGTGGCAAGAAAGGAGTGCGTTTCATACAGCTAAACGTGGGTTTCGTACAATGGCAACTACAGGTACGCTATCGAATCACATACCAACAGAGGAGCGCTTCTATGGATTGACGAACAGGTGGTATAAGAGGGGAATGCAGTCGAAGAAGAACGTCATCCTGGCAGGGCAACAAGCATTTTGTCGATAGTCACGTTTGACGCAACCTCATTTGTGGCCCTCATCTCTCGCGGTAGTTGCGACTACCGTGACGAGAGAGATTTTGCGGGGGTGTTTTGTCTGTTTGCTTACAGTCATCATTTCTGCCGTAAAGAATGTTAAAAAAACAGCGGGGGTGTAACTTTTTGCACGCTCAAACGTCTTTCAAATAAACAGGCGGAAAAATGGCCACAAATAAACCCATGGACTATAAGTACATCGAACAATTGATTGAGCGCTATTTCAACGCTCAGACAACGCTCCAAGAGGAACAAATCCTACGTGATTTCTTCTTGCAGCAGATTGTTCCGCAACACCTGAGACAGTGGCAACGCTTCTTCGTCGCAGAACATCAGTTGTCACAGGCACACCTCGATCAGACTTTCGACGAACGCTTGCTTGCTCTCACTGGCGAAGTGCATGTACATGCCGTGAAAATGTCGATGGCTCACAGGCTGCGTCACCTCTATAAGGTGGCTGCCTGCGTCGCTCTAATCATGGGAATCGGAATCGCATTGGAGCGTTCCTCATCCAACAGCGCTCCTTCTCTTGACCAAACAGAGGTAAGTCTCGCTCAGGATGAGCTTGACCCCGAAGAAGCGACCATGCTGGATATCCAATCGGCAGAAGTCGAGACTATCGACAGCTATGCAAGCGGACGAGCCTCCAATGACACGACCGCTGCATTACCCTAACTAAGTATTCATTTTTGCTTTTTCTATAAAACAATGTTAGTGCTTTATCATCCATTTCAAGCTGTGAAGCTACAGGATTAACAAAGAAGCTGAGAAGCTTTAAAAATTACTCTCATTTACCAAAGAGTACGCTAACGACGGAAAAAGGATGCTCTCTCATCGAGAAGCATCCTTTTCCTTTGTATTCCAATCGGCTTGAAACTAAAGTGTCATGTGACCTGCTTCGACACGTTCACCCAAGAAGACCGCTGCACGCTCGTTGAAACTACTCGGCTGCTCGGTCGTGAAGAACCGACACGTGCCTCCTTGCGTGAGGCGCAGACGCATTTCCTCATGACGACAAAGGTAATCTTCAAGGCTATGAGCCACATAATCGCCCTGAGGGATGATACGAACAGTCTGCGGCGTGTAACGAAGTATCTTGTCAAGCAACAGCGGGAAATGGGTGCAACCAAGGATGATGGCATCGATCGCCGGATCTTGGCGCAGCAGGTGGCTCACATTTTTCTCCACAAAATAGTCCGCACCAGGAGAGTCGAATTCATAGTTTTCAACGAGAGGAACCCACATCGGACAGGCCTCACCCGTCAGCGTAATGTCTGGATGCAACTTCGCAAGTTCAAGTTCGTACGTGCGGCTGCGGATCGTACCCTCGGTGGCCATCACTCCAATATGCCGCGTCTGCGTGAGCTGACCTACTGCCTCAACAGTCGGACGTATGATTCCCAGTACACGACGTGTGGAATCGTCGGTCTTCGGCAAATCTACCTGCTGAATGGTACGCAAAGCCTTTGCCGAAGCCGTATTACACGCCAGAATCACAAGCGGACAACCCAAGCTGAAAAGACGCTGAACGGCCTGCAACGTGAACTGATAGACAAGCTCGAAAGAACGTGAACCGTAAGGTGCACGGGCATTGTCTCCTAAGTAGAGATAGTCATACGCCGGCATCAACTGACGAATCCGGTGCAGAATCGTCAGACCACCATAGCCGCTATCAAAAACGCCAATGGGGGAATAAGCCATACAACTCGCTCGTGTTGTCGTTTAATTGGTGCCAGACTCTGACGGAGCAGCTTGCAGACCAAGCTTCGTTAGCACTGGGCCCGTGACGTCAACGCCTGCTTCTGGTTGAACGTAAGGGCATGAATTGCCGTCTGTGTTGAGAATAAAGATGAGACCAAGCTCTGAACCCACCGCCTTAATGGCTTCTTCCAAGCGCGATTTGATGGGCTGCTGCATATCTTTCTCGGCCTGACGCAGCAATCCACGGCTCTTCTGACGGAAATTGATGCTCTTATCCATCAGCTCTTGCAACTCTGCCTGACGCTTCTGCATGATGCTCGCAGGGAAGTCTTTCTGCCCTTGAAGAAACTCTGCAAACTTGCGCTGAAACTCGTTCTCAGCACGAGTGGCTTCCGCATCATACTTTTCTTTCAACGCCGCAAAGTCTTTCTGAGACTGCTTGTACTCCGGCATCTGCTCGAAAACAGCATTATAGCTGAGGTAGCCAAACCGTACGACCTGACTTTGAGCAAGCATGGTCAACGGCAGCATCAACACGATGGAAAGGAGAATTCTTTTCATGACACAAAATGAATGACGGGTTAGTTATTGTTAGATGCCTAACTCTTTTTTCAGCTCAACTGTGATGTCGGTGCTGAACTTGGGATTTACGAAAGCTGGAATTCCTGTCACAGAGACGTCCATGATATAGACATATCCACCGGCATCGCCAATTTTCTTGACTGCATTCGTAATCTTCTCATTGATGACCTGAAGCTTCTCTACACGAGCCTTCTCAAAAGCCTGTTGGTTGTCTTGAAGGCTTTGCTGATAACGCTGATAGAGGTCGTTCAACTCTTGTTCACGACGTGCACGCACGTTCTCTAAGAGATTAGCCTGTTCTTTCTGAAACTCGTCGGCTTTCTTCTGCAACTCATCCTGCATACGCTTCTGGTCGTCCTCATACTGCTTTGCGAGCGTCTGCAACTCGTTCATCGCAGTGGTGTACTCGGGCATCGCGTTACCGATTTCGTTGGAATTGAAATGGCCGAACTTCTGGGCCATCATGCTCAAGGGGGCAAGCATAAGTAATGCTGCAAAAAGAATTTTCTTCATTGTTTATATGTTTTTTTTAGTTAATTGGACTTATTGGGATTGCTGGACTCATCAATTAGCATATCCGAGTTTGGTGAGGACCTCTGAGGAGATGTCGATCTTCGGCGAGGCAAAGATAATGCCGTTGTCGCTGGCACGGTCGAGGACAAGACTGTAACCTTTTGATTCGCAGATGTCCTTGACTGCATTGTAGATTTCGTCTTGGATGGGAGCCATCAAGCTTTCACGCTTTTTGAACAGTTCGCCTTCAGGACCGAAATACTTTTTCTTCAAATCTGCGGCTTCCTTTTCCTTGGCCACTATCGCGCCTTCACGTTGCTTCTTCTGTTCGGCACTCAGGAAGACGGCCTCGCTTTGGTAGGTCTTGTAGAGGTTCTGGGCTTCGGTCGTGAGTGCTTCCACCTCGGCCTGCCACTTGCGCGAAATCTGGTTCAGTTGTTCGCCAGCACGCTCGTAGGCAGGAATATTCTTGAGGATATACTCCATGTCGATGAGCACAAACTTCTGAGCTGAAACATTCATCGAGAAGAGCAAGAGGAGCAGAAGACTTCCACCCTTCACCATTCCTGCAAAAGAGGGATTGGTTACCTTAGTCAATAAGTTTTTAATCAGTGCTTTCATTTCTTGTTGCCTTTTAATATTGTTTACAATTTAGTTTGTTGACCACTCCTTCACGCAGAGGCTGGGGGGGACTTCTTAGAATTCTTGTCCGAGAATGAAGTGGAACTGGCTGCCACCGTAGGTCTTGCTGCCGAACACCTTGTCGAAACCGTATGCCCAGTCTATACCAAGCAGTCCCACCATCGGCAAGAAGATGCGAACGCCTGCACCGGCAGAACGTTTCATATCAAACGGATTGAAGTCTTTGAGGTTGTTCCAGGCATTACCACCTTCCACGAAAGCCAAGCCATAGATATTGGTGGAGTTGCCAAGGATGAACGGATAGCGCAGCTCAAGCGTGAAGCGATCGTAGGCATAGCCTGTATAGCCACGTGGCGTGAGTGAACCGTTGTCATAACCACGCAGACCAATGGTCTCGGTGGCATAGCTGTAGGAATAGCCGCTCATGCCATCGCCGCCGACATAGAAGGTCTCGAAGGGAGAGCGCTTGTTCTTGTTATAGCTTCCGAGGATACCAAACTCCACACGGGTCATCAATACAGGGCACTTCGTATGACCCGTCAGCGCCGTGTAGGTGCGGCATTTGAATTTCCACTTGTGATATTCAATCCACTGGTATTTCTCCTGCAATTCATCCATGTAATGACTGGAACTGGAGTTATTACCTAAATTGGCATAGTCACGTCCGTCGAAAAGGGAATAGGGAGGTGTGGCTGATACAGAGAACATGAACTCAGAACCGCGACGTGGATATATCTGATTGTCTGTCGAGTTACGTGCCAAGGTGAGGCTGAGGGAAATATTATTGCAAGATCCGTTAGAAATAAGGAAGTATTCCCAATCTTTCAAGTTATAGCGCGTGTAGCTCAGGTCGGCAGAGAGATGGAAATAGTCGTCAGGCCAGCTCAAACGTTTGCCCCAACCCAAGGAGAAGCCATAGATCTTCACGTACTTGTCCGGGTCATAGAAGTTCTCATAGTAGTTGCCGTAGTTGGATCCGTAGCCATAAAGATAATTGTAATAGCTGTTGTAGTAGCTCGAATTATAGTAACGGTCGCTGACGTCGGTCTGTTTGGAGAAGAAAGCCGAGAAGGTCAGGGAGTTAGGACGCTTGCCTCCGAACCACGGATTCACATAATTGATGCTGTAAGCCTGGTAATAACGTCCGTTAGTTTGACCACTGATACTGAAAGTCTCGCCGTTACCTTGAGGCATGACTCCACGACGTAAGCCTTTCGGATCGAACAGATTGGCCAGGCAGAAGTTACTGAACTTCAGACCTATTTTTCCAATCACGCCCGTCTGTCCATAGCCAAGCGAGAACTCGACCTGGTCGTTTGACTTAGGAGTCAGCTCCCATGCAAGATCTACAGTACCGTTCTGAGGATCGGGCTTCAGGTCATATTTCAGCTCACTTGGTTCGGAACTGAAATGACCCATTGAGGCTATCTCACGATAAGAACGTTCCAAGGCCTCCTTCGAGAAAAGGTCACCTGGCTTGTTGCGTAGTTCACGTCGGATGACGTCCTCGTAAACACGGTCGTTGCCCGTTATGGTTACCTTATTGATATATGCCTGTTGGTTCTCATCGATGCGCATTTCCAAATCCACGGAGTCACCGACGATGTTCACCTCCACCGGATTCAGCTGATAGAACAGATATCCATTATTATAATAAAGGTTTCCAATGGCATCATCATCATCCTTCGTGCGCTTCTGCAAATGGGTCTGGTCATAGACATCTCCCTTTTTCATGCGCAATCTCTCATTAAGGAAGTCACTGGAGTACACCGTATTGCCAACCCATTCTATATGACGGATGTAATACTTCCGTCCTTCCTCCACTTTGATGCTGATATCAACGCTGTTGTCATCGTGAGGACGCACGCTGTCATAAACGATGCGGGCATCACGATAACCAAGAGCGTTGTACTTCTCTATCAAGCGTTCCTTATCGGCCTTCCACTTTTCTTCAATGAACTTTTTGGAACGGAACAAGCTGGAAAGTTTGCCTCGTTCGTGAGTCTTCTTGAAGGCTCCGTTGGTAAAGAGCGTACCTTTAATCTTATTGATAGGCAAAGCTTCGTTGCCGATGACCTGAATGCTGTTGACCTTCACCTTGTCTTTCTTGTCGATAATCACGCGGAGTACGACCTTTCCGTCCTCACCGACATCTTCATGCTGAGCAAAGGAGATTTCGGCATTCTTGAAGCCTTTATCTTCGAAGTACTTCTTACCCCATGTGCGAGCCATGTCAAGCCGGTTGCGAGTGAGTTGTCCGTCCTGAATGAGACCGAGCTTCTTCTCAAGGTCTTCGCGTTCGCTCTTCTTGACACCTTCGATGATGATTTTCGAGATGCGAGGTTGTGCGGTCAGCTTGATATGCAGGAAAACGCTGTCACCCACAATGCTGTCTGCCAAAATGGCTACATGGCTGAAAAGACCGTTCTTCCAATAACGGCGTGTTGCCTTGGTGATTTCTTCACCTGGCAGGCTGATACGCTGTCCTTTGGCAAGTCCTGAAAGGCCGATAAGCACAAAGTCGTCATAGTTCTTCACGCCATCCACCGTAATGCCGCCAATGATGTATTGCCGAGGGGTGCGTTGATAGTCAATGACGGGATTGACAATCCGCTCTTGAACTTGGGCAAACAAGGCAGCCCTCTCTTGCCCTCCTCCCAAGGGGAAAAGCAAAAGAGCTGACAACAAGAGGCTCTTGTGGGGAATTTGCAGGAATATTCTCAGTATCCTTTTCATCATCATTTTGGGAGTTTACTCTCTTCCTCTTCTTGGTGACCTTCTACCTGTTCACTCGTCTTTCCATAGCGGCGTTCGCGGTTTTGAAAGTCGGCAATGGCACGATGCAGACATGCTTCGTCGAAATCAGGCCAGAAGGTGTCACAGAAGTATAGTTCACTGTAGGCGACCTGCCAAAGCAGGTAGTTACTGATACGGTATTCGCCACCAGTGCGGATGAGGAGATCTGGGTCGGGCATGAAGTTGGTGGCAAGATGCTGGCTGATGGTCTCTTCTGTGATCGAGGCAGGGTCAATGCCCTCACGCACGATGTCCTGAACAGCCTTCGTCAGCTCCCATCGCGAAGAGTAGCTAAGTGCGATGACAACCGTCATGCGTTTATTGTTCTTTGTGCGCTCTGCCAACCCATTGACACATTCCTGTACGGCAAGCGGAAGGCGCTGGAGGTCTCCAATGACGCGGAATCGCACATCATTCTTCATGAAGATCTCGTCCTCGACACTATCCAGCAACAGCTGCATGAGTGCCTTCACTTCCTCTTGTGGGCGGTTCCAGTTCTCAGTGGAGAATGTATAGAGAGTCAGGAACTTAACACCCAAACGGGCACACTCCGAGGTAATCTTGATGACGGTGTCCACCCCTTGCGCATGGCCTGCCATGCGAGGCATTCCTTGTCTCTTGGCCCAACGGCCGTTGCCATCCATCGTGATGGCAATATGGGTTGGTATGCGGTTTCTGTCTAATTCCATAATTACGTATGTTGTCAGTTATTACATTTTCTATATTTTGGTGAGATGTCGTAGGTGAGACTCACGAACATCATCTGGTAGCAATCCTTGTTCTTGAACATGCCGCTCTCGATTCCGTATGGGTCGGAGAGATGGGTTTCCTGTCCTGCATCATCAAGGCGATCGCTGGTCGTGAAACGAACGCTCCACTCGAAGCCTACATTCAGCCTTGGCCGTAGCTTATAGCGGAAGCCCAGTCCCACAGGAATCGTCAGTGCTCCTGCCGTCTGTCCCCCGCCTCCGAAACCGATTGCAAAACCGGCACCAGCCAGCAGGTAAGGAGTCCAGCGCGAGAGTCCTTTATACCCGGCTCCCATTCCATAGCCGAGAAAGTTGAATTCGAACTGCGCCCCCGCATCCACCACATTCCGGCTGAAATGGATGATGTCGGCGGGTTCTCCGCCTTCGGGCGTCTTACTCTTCGGGTCGGTAGGGAAATAGGACCCTTTTGTGTTTCCGCTCATGTGTCCCAGCCCCAAATTGGTCTTCACGACCATGCGTTGGTTGAGGTTGCGTCGCCAGACAGCCGTGCCCATGAGCCCTGGATGGGTCATGAAACCACCGCCTGCGTCACCCAAATAGCTGATGATTCCTACGCCGCCACCTATTTCCTGCTGATATTCCAGCAAGTCACCATCCTGTGCCTTAACCGCAGGTGTGGCGAGGCTGGTCAACAAGAAGAGCATGGCGCGTTTCATCATTTTCCGGGAACCTTCTTATTCTTGGTAGCCATTATAGCGCAGGCGCCAGCAGCGTTTGCCAGCGATGACCCATATATATTCCCCTTGTGCAGCGGCGGTGAAAGGACCTGTGACAGTCGCCATGTCCGCAGGCAGCAAGAGGTTTGTATTATTCTTCCAAGTGATGCCGTTATCGTAGCTGAAGCGGAACGACTGCTGTGTCACCGCTACCAGCCAACCGTTGTAAGCCACAAGATTGAGAGGAGTCTGGTTGGGCAACAGATAGGGGTTGATGCCGTCCTCAATGCTGAACAAAATCCACGGTTCGCCAGTTCCTTCGAGCAGGCTCCATACGGCCAAGGGTGCATCGGCGGAATGATGAACATCACTGGCAATCAGCACACGCCGATTGCCGTTCCCTTGGGTATAAGCCACAGCGGCTTCCGTTCCTGCAAATCTCTCGCCATGCTCCATTCCCACGTTGACCCAAGTCTGGCCGTCGGCGGAAGCGGCATAGCTGACAGATGTGTCGTCCTGTGTGTTCTGAATGCAAGCATAGAGAGCCGAGTCGGAAGCTGCCATGAGCTGCACCGAGACGCCCTCAGCCTGAGGAACGTCCTCCCACTGCACACCGTCTGCCGAAGTCAGCAACTTACCGTCTGTCGTGGACATCCACAGCCGTCCGTCGTAAACCTGTGCCTGCTGCATGTTCCCGTTTTCCGTTCCCGTACAGGGTTGTTCTGTCCACGCGAAACTGACCTTGTCAGGTGACACCGTGCCTGTGATGACGGAATGACGCCCGACCAGGTCTGTGGCCAAAACGACAGGCGTCTGGTTGAGGAAGAGTAGTTTGCCACTTACCTTGTCGGCCAGCGAATCAATGAGAGCCGGCTGTGACCACGTAAAGGAGGTGGGGTCGTTTTGCCGCACGTTGAGACTCATGGTGTATTGCCGGTAACCGACACTGCCATCCAACGGATAGACGCGGAACAAAAGCGGTTCCGAGAAATTGATGCTATCTGTGCTGGAGTAGGCTTTCCACTGGGTCGTGTCTGATGCCGGGGTGTAGATGACAGAGCCCTGAGCCGTAATCGTGGCCAAGGCAGCACTCAGAATGGTACCCTGTGGCAAGGGCTCATTGTTGGTGATGGTCTGTTTCAGTTGGTCTATCGACAAGGGGTAGAGGCTGCCGCTGAAGGAAACCATGAAGGTGGTATCTGAAGTCACCACTTGCCGCTTCAACTGTCCGAGGACGAACGAACTGATGTAGCATTCGTCGGTGTAGGTCACATCATCATCATCACTCTTGCAGGCGGCAAAAAAGATGCTTAACATGAGTGCGACCAGAATGCCATATTTAGTAGTTTTCATTTTCTTTCGTGTCAAAAATGCGTGCAAAGGTAGTGATTATCGGACGGAAAGCGAAATAACAGAGTGCTAAAAGCGCTCCCGAAGCTTCTTTATTAGGTAAAATTAACGTGAACGGGGCGTCCTTTAGGGTCTGTTTTCATTTTCGGAGCCTTCACACCAGCCCCTAAGACAATCTTTGAACGCTCGATGAACACCTCGTCCCAGAGGTCGGCATCCAAGAATGATTGCAACGTCTGGGCACCGCCTTCGACGAGAAGTGACGACTCTTTCCCCGCCTTCCCGGTCAGCGAGGGGACGGCATCTTTCGTGAGTTGAGTCGTCAGAAAGCCTGGGAAGGGAACAGCCCCCTCTCTGTCAATGGAGGCTGGGCGAGCGTCCTCTGAAGAAGCATCTCCGGGATGAGAATCTTGGTGTGTGAGCACAAATCTTTCGGGGTTTTTGCCTGGCCAGTAACGTGTTGTCAGGCTGGGTTGATCGAGTTCCCAGGTGCGTCGTCCGACAAGGATGGCTTCATGGGTGGCCCGGAGCCGATGCACCAACATCTGTGTCCACGGTGATGAGAAGCGTACTGGTTCTCCGTCGGCACGGCTTTGACGAGGACGGTCCATGAAGCCGTCGGCACTCTCTGCCCATTTCAGGGTTATCCACGGACGATGGAGGGTGTGAAAGGTCATGAACTTGCGGTTCAGCCAACGGCATTCATCTTCCAACACGCCCACAACCACCTCCATTCCTGCCGTTTGCAGCCGGCGGATGCCTCGTCCTGCCACCTTCTCGTTGGGATCCAGACAGCCCACCACCACACGACGGAATCCTTTCTCCACCAACAGCTCGGCACAGGGTGGTGTCTTTCCCCAGTGAGAACAGGGCTCAAGACTGACGTAAATGGTTGATTCCTTGAGCAAAGCCTCGTCGGCTTGCTGCACGCTGCGAACGGCGTTCACTTCTGCGTGTGGACCACCATACCGCCGATGCCATCCTTCGCCAATAATGCGGCCATCGTGCACAATGACTGCACCAACCATCGGGTTGGGTGCGGTCATCGTTTCACCATGACGGGCCAGTTGCAGGCAACGCGCCATATATTTTTCGTCTTCGGTCATCATCTTCTTTCGTTTTTTGTGTCTTTCTAACGATTCGGCCATGCGTACATGAACTTTTAGACGTAGAACGCTCATCGTTCAGCGGAAAATCCTTATCTTTGCGCCATGAATCACCGTGAACTGATAGCGACACTTACGCCGCAAGTCGGAGCCGGCGAGGCTCGGGCCATTGTCCGCTTGGTCATGGAAGAGCGTTTTGGACTTTCACAGACCGACCTTTTGCTGGGCAAAGATAACGCTTTGTCGGCAAACGACCGCACGGAATTGGAAAAAATTGCGTCTCGTCTGCTTCAAGGCGACCCCGTTCAGTATGTTTTAGGATATGAACATTTCTGCGGCCACCGTTTCCGAGTCACACCCGACGTCCTCATCCCACGTCCTGAAACGGAGGAACTGGTGCAATGGGCAGTGGACACTCTGCCGTCTGAAGCGTTGTTTCTCGACCTCTGCACCGGCAGCGGGTGCATTGCCATCTCACTGGCACTCGCTTTTCCAGAAGCACATGTCGTCGGGGTTGACATCAGCGAGGCGGCTCTGGACGTAGCACGAAACAACGCAGAGGATTTAGGCACACAAAACGTTGAATTTCTGAAACATGACATCCTCTCCTCTCAACCCCTCCACCTCGGGGAACCATGCGCTGTGATTGTGTCGAACCCTCCCTATGTGCGGCATTCAGAAGCCGCTGCCATGAGCAGGATTGTCCTCGACCACGAGCCCACAATCGCGCTGTTCGTTCCCGACGCAGACCCGCTTTGTTTCTATCGCGCCATTGCCCGCATCGCCCATCAAGTCTTGCGGCCAAAAGGAATGGTGATGGTGGAAATCAACAGCGCATTGGGCGACGAGACAAAGCAACTTTTCGCACAACACGGGTTCGAGGATGTCCAGCTACGATGCGACCAATTCAACCGACCTCGCTTCATCCGTGCTGCAAAAGCATAACCTCTCCCCACCCCTACCCTGTTTTTAACGGAAAAAGCCTCAATCTCTCACCTTTTCACCTAAAAGACTGTAAACAAGCTACTTGTGGGTGAGGGATAGGTGAGGAATAGGTGAGGGATGGTGAGGGATTATGAAGTATGTCACGCAGCAAGTGCAGAAAACGCAGACATGCGGGCAGGATGTAGGCAACGCTTTTCACGTTTCCACAATCCCTCACCATCCCTCACCTATTCCTCACCTATCCCTCACCTATAAACGGCTGAATTATAGACAATTCACGCAAAAGGTGAGGGATTGAGGCTTTTGCAGATAAAAACAGAGGAAGATGTGGAATCAGAACCACGAGCGTAGAGACCTTCCGTGAAGAAGGTATAGACCTTCCGAGCAGAACGTCTTCACCTTCTTTTATTTACGCAGACGCGCGACAGGGATGTTGAGCGCAACGCGGTACTTGGTGACGGTGCGACGAGCGATGTCGTAGCCACGTTTTTTGAGTGCATTGGCCAGCGCTTCGTCCGACAAGGGGTTCTGCTTGTCTTCGGTTTCCACAATTTCGCGCAAGGCGGCCTTGATACTGCGGATGCTGACGTCATCGCCGTCTAAGCGGGCGGCAGAAGTGAAGAACCATTTCAGCGGATAAATGCCGAAGGGTGTCTGCACCCATTTGGAACTGCTCACACGCGAAACGGTAGAGAGGTGGAGGCCAGCCTGACGCGCCACGTCGTCAAGTGTCATGGGACGCAGCAAGGCCTCGTCGCCGCTTTCAAAGAAAGGCTTTTGCAACCGCATGATGGTTTCCATGGTGGACATCAACGTCTGCTGCCGCTGACGAATGGCTTCGATGAAGCTACGTGCCTTTCCGACACGGTCACGAAGATAGGTGACACCGTCGCGTTCGGAACGCGAAAGTTCTTCTGGCTTGCGACCTTCGTAGGAATGGAGGAAGTCGAGGTCGTCCTGGCTGACACGCAATGGCGGCACATGCCCGTTGTTGAGCGAAAGCGATAGGCGGCCGTATGGGTCGGTCTCAATGATGAAGTCGGGCGTAATCTGTTGCAGATTTTTTCCGATGGCTTCTCCCATGGAGCTGCCGGGACGAGGATTGAGGCGGCGCACTTCATGCTGCAAGCGGCTCACCTCCGTGTCTGTCAGCCTCATGCTGCGCTGGATGCGGTCCCAACGCTTCAGCATGAGATTGTCGAAGTGTTTTTGAAGCAGGGTTTGCAGCTTCTGTCGGGTTGCGGAATCGCGGTCGGAAGCATGTTCCACCTGCAAAAGCAGGCATTCTTGCAATGAACGCGCACCCACACCAGCGGGTTCAAAGTTCTGCAAGACATGCAACACGCGTTCCAGTTCGTCGGAAGACGTTATCAGGTTATGATAGACTTCCAGCTCGTCCTGGATTTGCTGTAACGGGATGCGCAACAGGCCATCATCGTCGAGAGAACCAATGAGATAGCGGATGATTTCCTCCTCGTGTGGCGTGAGGTGAAAGAAACCTATCTGCTCTTCCAACTGGTCATAAAACGACTGCGTTTCGCTGGCCACGGCTTCCGTCACATCGCGTCCACCACCTCCCATGCCAGGCAGGTGGTCGGGCACATCGTCAGGACTTCTGTAATCTGCCGTACGATCGTCTATCCGCTCACCGTCGTCAGTAGGGGTGAATTCGCCTCCGTCACCGACGAAACCGTCTGCCTCCCAGTCATCGCGGTCATGTTCGTTGTCGCTTTCCAACGAAACATTCTCCTTCAGCTCCTGATCAACACGCTCATAGAGAGCCTCCACAGGCATCTCGGTCAGTTGGCTCACCAACAGCTGCTGAGGGGTGAGCGTCTGCGTCTGGGTTTGTACTTGAACACCTGATTGTGAGAATTTTCCTGCCATCGCGTATAAGCTAAAAGATGAAGTAAGCGTTCACCATGAATAGGTTCCTATGGTGGGTGTGGTCTATTTCAGAACCTCCAGTAGAGTTGCACGTCGAGCGAGTTGAAACGCTGGTCGCCCTGACGGCTCTTGTCCACGTGGTAGGCATAGTTGGCTTGCAGCATCAGGTTGGGGTGGAAATAGTAGTTGGCCGCCAGCTCATAGAGGCTGCGGGCATCGCTCCAGGCGCGGCTTTTCCGATAGACGTTCCAGCGAGCAAAGACCTTCAGCTGTGGGGATAGCGTCCGCCCCAGCTTGACATACCATGCATCGACGTGGTCGGCATCCACGGCCCATTCTGCCTCGGCCACCCATGTGCTCCTGTAGCTCACGCCAAATGCCATGCGGTTGCGGTCTTGGGTGACGCTGTCATTCACCACATAGTCACCCGTCCAACCAAAAGCCCCGATGCGCAAGTCACTCAGAGGCATTAGCCAGAGGCCGCCGATGATGTCCTTGCGCGAGTTCTTGTCAAGGTGGTTAATGCCTTGTCCGTTGAAGACTCCGGCCTGATAGTGAAGCCAGCGGTGGCCATCGCCACGAGCGGGAAAGAGATCGCCCTGCACCTGAATACCTATGTCGCGGCCATTGCTCGGATGTTCGCCTACACGGTCGTTGAAACCCGCCAGACGGTCAGCCAGTTGCGAAAAGCTGCCCAACCCGATGTTCCAGGGGTTCGTAGGATTGTCGAAGGTGAAAGGCCGCTTGAACTGACCAGCCTTCACCTTAAATTCCTTCCAGTGTTGCCACTCTGCCGAGGCATCGACGATGCGCGGGCTGGACAACGAACTAGTGTTGCCATTGAGCTGTGCCTGCAACTTCAATTCCCAATCCCCGATACGGCTGCTGACAATGAAACGTGCCAACCGAACAGCCATGTCGGCATTCTTGTCGGCATGGCTGCGTGTGTTGGCGTTGAACGAACCGATGACATAGCCGCTGAAGGTGGTGTTCTGCTTCAGCTCCTCCCCAATGTTTCCGGCAGCCGCCGTGAAACAAGGAAGAAGGAGCATGAAGCTCAGAACGAAGGGCAGGACAATGACTCTCATGACTTTACTGCTTTCCGTCCTCGCCAGACACACCAGGCACCGAGGATGATGAAAGGTACTGACAACAGCTGTCCCATGTTGAACAGCATTCCGTTCTCAAAGCTGACCTGCACCTCCTTCGTGTACTCGATGAAGAAGCGGAACGTGAAAATGAGCAGGATGCACAAGCCGAAGAAGAAGCCGGTGCCAACGCGCTCTGGACGCTGGCGGTAGAACCACCAACCGACAAAGAAGAACACGAAATAGGCCAAGGCTTCATACAGCTGTCCGGGATGGCGTGGCAGTTCGTCCACTCGCTCGAAGATGAACGCCCAAGGTACGTCTGTCGGTTTGCCGATAATCTCGCTGTTCATCAGGTTTCCCAATCGGATGGCGGCCGCACAGATGGGCGTGACGATGGCAATGTTGTCCAACACCGTCAGGAACGGCACCTTTGTCCGCCGCGAATAGAGCCAGAGAGCACCGATGAAGGCTAGCGTGCCGCCATGGGAGGCCAGACCTGTGTAGCCTGTGAAGTGCCACGAACCGTCGGCACCCAACTTGGCTGGGATAATCATTTCCAGCATGTGGGTCGGAGACGAGAGGAAGTATTCGGGCTCGTAGAAGATGCAATGTCCCAGACGGGCACCTATCAGGATGCCGAGGAACGAATAGATGAACAAAGGCTCGAACTTCTCGTCGGGAATCCGCTGCTCCTTGAACAGCCGCTGCTCCAGCAGGAAAACCGAGAGCAGACCGATACACCAGCACAGCGAGTACCAACGCACGCCGAAACCTCCGATGGCAAACGCCACCACATCGGGATTCCAATGGATGAAAGCCAGCATCGGACGACTTACTTAGGTTGCTTGCCGATGTAAGCGAGGATGCCGCCATCGACATAAAGGATGTGGCCGTTCACGGCATTGGATGCCTCTGAAGCGAGGAACACAGCGGGGCCGGTCAACTCCTGTGGGTCGAGCCAGCGGCCTGCGGGTGTCTTGGCACAAATGAAGCTGTCGAAGGGATGGCGGCTGCCGTCTGGCTGACGCTCGCGTAGGGGTGCCGTCTGGGGCGTGGCGATGTAACCCGGGCCAATGCCGTTGCACTGGATGTTGTACTCGCCATACTCCGAGCAGATGTTGCGGGTCAGCATCTTCAGACCGCCCTTGGCAGCTGCGTAGGCACTGACGGTCTCACGACCCAGCTCGGACATCATGGAGCAGATGTTGATGATCTTGCCGTGACCCTTTGCCATCATGTCGGGCAGCACTGCCTTCGAGACGATGAAAGGAGCGTTGAGGTCGATGTCGATGACGCGGCGGAAATCGGCAGCCTCCATCTCGTGCATGGGGATGCGGCGGATGATGCCGGCATTGTTGACGAGGATGTCGATGGTGCCCACCTCTTCCTTAATCGTCTTCACCAGAGCCTGTACTGCGGGCTCGTCGGTCACGTCGCAGACATAGCCGTGGGCCTTGATGCCTTTCTCGGCGTAGGACTTCAAACCACGATCGACCAGCTCCTGGTTGATGTCATTGAAGCAAATGGTGGCACCTTGCTCAGCAAATGCACTGGCGATGGCGAAACCGATGCCATAGCTGGCACCTGTCACGAGAGCAACCTTGCCCTCAAGAGAGAAATTCAAATAGGGATTCATGTGCGATTTAGAGTTTAATAGTTAGAAGTTAATGTTTAGAGTTGATTGTTTTAGTGGTTTCTGGCTGCAAATGTACGGACAAATCGCGGAAATCAAGAGGAAAAACCTCAGAAATGTTCACTTCGGACAATAATTTCATTCTTTTCAGCCATTCACGTCTTCGCCTTCTCTTTTGTTTCTGTCAACGTTCTCGTCAGAGTCATTCACTCAGAATCATACAGATTTTATCCTGCAACGCCCTTCCTTCAGCCATGCGCGGGAGTCCATTGTTCATGATGGCAAAAGCGATGAGGTGATTCGTGGAACGCTGGGTCGTGTAACCCACAAGCGTACTCACGGCAGAGACACTGCCCGTCTTGGCACGAACATTGGCGGCTGCTGGCGTGTCGGCCATGCGGTTCTTCAGCGTACCATCCACGGCGGCTATGGGCAGGGCCGTCAACAATGGCGTGAAGATGCTATCCTGACGAGATAGAGCATAAGACAACAAGCGCGTAAACGTCTCGGGAGTCTGATAATTATAGAGGGAGAGTCCGCTACCGTCGGCGATAGTGAAAGAAGAAATAGAAGAAGATCCACCCCTGGCTTCTTCCATAAGGGAGGGGAGAGATGTGGACGTGTATGCGTTTTCTATTACTCCATTTATTATTGAGATGACTTGTTTCCTACTATAATGTTTACCGCGCGCGAGCTTCTCCCTTCCCATTTGATAAAACACCGCTTCAGCACAGAGGTTGTCGCTCTCCTTCATCATCGGCATCAACACTTCGGTCAAAGGACGACGGATGGCGGCCAGACAACGGGAGGAAGCGGGTGCCGTGCCTGTCGTGACGCCCTTTGTCAGCGTGATGCCTGCCCGACCTAACGCCGTTCTCAGTTGGGCTGCCAAACCTGGTTTGCCGCCACAAAGCAGAGGAGATAGCGTGGGATTCTCGTCGTCCCAGCACCAGCCCCACCCGAATTCATCGTCATCCTTGAATGACGCATCGGCCACCAATCGCCCGTTGATACGGCTAACGCCGGCAGCTTTCAGTTGGGTAGCCAGCGCACGGACATCGGCCACCGAGAGCAATGGATCCATGACTCCCTTCACATAGAGGTCGCCTTGAAGCACATGACCGCTGACGGCTGCACAAGTAAGCAACTGGGTGTCCAACGTATAACTGGGACCGAGAACATCGAGGGCAGCAATGGCCGTGACAACTTTCTCCGTCGAGGCTGGACGCATCCGCTGGCGTGCATGATGAGCATAGAGCAACTCTCCGGTCGTCAAATCAACAATATGCATCCCCAACTGCGTCATCTGCAAGAGCGTATCTGCCGTAAGCAAAAGACTGTCGAGGCGGAGAGAGAGTGAAGACCCGCCTCCAGCCCCCCCCTGCTGAGGAGAGACAGGGAGTATCTGACCAGATGAAAGAGAACTGTCATCAGAGGTAACTGTTCCCTCCCTCAAAGGAGAGAGGTTGTGCTCTTCGTGTGCTGCCCTTTTCGCATTTCTATAGGTTCCGCAAGCCACGAACGTGAGCAGAACAATAGCCAGTAAGAAGTATGTTTGTCGTTTCATTGCCGCAAAGATAACGAATATTTTCCAAATCTCGGAACAAAGCCTTTCCTTTTTAACGATTATTGCCAAGTTCCATGACCTGCATAAACCTCCACGAAGCACCTTTCGCCTGACTACAAACACCTGCAGAACTCTATCCCAACGTGAGTTCGGAAGAAATACAGAACATGAAGAGTTGCCAGAAACCGAATACTTACGAAGAGGGTGTGTCCGATGAACGAACACACCCTCATTCTTCTGATAATTCGGGATAATCCCTACTCGTTATTCATCCCAGATATTGTCCCAGTCACCTGCAGAGTTGACATCACCGCGGATGCCGTCCTGAGCAGTATTTACGACTTCGAGACTTGTTGCAATGGGGAGGCTTTGCTCCATGAGCGTCACTACAAGAGTGGGCTGTTGATATGTCTTTTTCATTGTCTTTACTATTTTAGAGTTGTTGAACAATCGAGTCTGCGCTTATTTCACAGCCACTTTCTTTCCATTCACGATGTAGAGACCAGCCTTGGCAGCGTTGACGCGACGACCGGCGAGGTCATACATAACGGCACCGTTTTGAGCAGCATTGATAGCATTGATGGCATCTGCGCTGTCGCCCACGAAGAACTTCACAAGACCTTCGAGGTCGCTCTCTTGCTTCACCTCTGCATTACTCAGGTCGATGTATGCACGGTTGGCACCGATGGTGCAACCTGTGCCGCACTTCACGACCTTACCACCAGAGAGGATATACATGCCCTCTGCAACGTCTTCACCTTCGAAGGAACCAAAGAGCACGCCGTCGTTGCCAGCAGCATCAACAGAGACCCTGCCGTAAGCGGCAGCCACCATTGTGGAAGCAGCATTGAAGATGTAAGGCTTACCAGCTTCCAATGCGCCAGTCACTTCCTGCAAACCAATCTTGGTAGGATTGCCTTGTGCATCGAGGACCTTACCGAAGACAGTGTAGAACTTAGCACCAACATAGTCAGTAGCAGCCACGTTGTTGGGCAGACAGATTGTACCCCAAGCACCGTTTGCAACTACGCGGGAGTAGCCTTCGGCGAACTCATAAGCAGTGGTGAAGCTAGCATAATCATCTTTGTTAACATTGCTCGTAGCATAGTTCTTGAAGCCACCTGCTGTGGTACGGTAAATGAACGAACGGTTACCATTAACCCATGTGTTTTTATCTGTATCGGCAGTCCACTTGGATTGCGTATCAGATGAAGCATTCTGAATGGTTAAAGTAGTGTTGTTGCTTCCATGACCGAGATATTGAGGATTTCCTTGTTCGTTCTTTGCTTTATTCACGATGTAAACAGTGGAACCGTCTCTAATTTCCCATGCAATGTCGTCGTTCTGAGGAGTAACAACTTTGCCATTCACAACACCTACCTGTGTAGCAGCGAACGTGCCACCAGAGACGCTGTTGGTAAGAGCGAAATATTCACCGTTCAGCTCACCGACGAGTGCATAATAAGTGGTCTGAGCGTTCGGGTCAACAACGGAGATGGTATATGAGGCTGTTGCGGGCTTGTAGCTGTCGTTGCCTGCGAATGTAGCGGTGATGGTAGCATCACCCTTGGCCTTTGCCGTGATCTTACCAGCAGCATCTACGGTGAGAATGTTCTCATTACTGGAAGCATAGGTGATGGTGAGGCCATCAACGTCGGCAGTTGCTGCGTAAGTGGCAGTCTCGTTGATATTGATCTCGTTCGGAACATTTCCGAATGTGAGCGTTACTTCCTGACGCGGGTCAACCACTTCGATGGTGTATTTTGCTGTAGCGGGCTTGTAAGCATCAGTGCCAGCAAACGTAGCGGTAATGGTGGCTGTACCTAAAGCAAGAGCGCCAATCTCACCCGTATTTTCGTCAACCATAACGATGTTCTCATCACTTGTGGAATAGGTGATGGGGAGGCCATCAACGTCGGAGGTGACAGCATAGCTAGCAGTCTCGTTGAGGTTGATAGTTTGGGGAACATTTTCAAATGCAAGGGCCACGTCCTGACGAGTGTCGGGCTCACCACCGAGCTTATAGAGATAGATGGCTTTCTGTCCAGTGTAAGAACTGCTCTTGTAATAGCGGAAACGGTTCTGGTTGGAAGCAGCATTATAGCGGAGGAAAGCACCACCAGCAGAAATCAGAGCATCACCATCTGTTGTGAAGGAGATGGTATTAGTGATGGCCTCATCCTGTGCTTTCAGACCATTAGCATCGGTCGTCTGACCAATGTACTGGCCATTAGCAGCCTTGATGGAATAACCACCATCAACGGCAGCAATCGTGAAGATAGCAGCATAGTTAGCATCCGTCTTAGCGATGGCATCATTAGCTATTTCCACGCTAACGGTATTGTCGGTATAATCCAAGGTTTCGAGACCACCATTGAAGGCAAGTGCACCATCTTCATAAACAATGAGGTAGTCGCCATCTTCGAGGTCATTGGTAGAAGTAATCTTCACGAATGCATCACCCGTAGTCTGAGACTGGGCAGCCTTCTGCGTGAAGGTGATGAGTTCGGTATAGTAGTCAACACCTTCAATAGTGACACACACCTTGGCGTATGCCTTGCGAACTTCACTAGTTGTGTTGGACTCAAAGGCATGACCAGATACGTACATCTTTCCTTCATTATCCTTGTTAATATCAATAGTAATCCAGGTGTACGGGCTGGGATCCTGAGCTGTACCATCAGCATCACAATAAATTACCTTGGTTACCATATCGCCACTATAATTCTGAACATTCAGCTCAATGGAAGCCGTAACAGCAGATTCTCCTTCAGGAATCACTGCATCAAGAGTCTTCGAAGTCCCCGCAAGAGTGACAACGGGTTCCAGCTTCTGGGCGGTAGCTACGATAGCTGCATCGGTACTCGGCATGGTGAATGTCCAAAAACCCCCTTCGGGACCGGCGAGGGGATATTCGTTGCCCACAGCATCTGTCACAAAAAAGGCATCCATATCATAGCCTGCGGTGACATCAGGACTGATCATAACGGTCGTGCCAGCAGCCAGTTCGACTCCGCTCTGGAGAGGAGTTTTCTCGTCTGCTGCATCAAAGACATGGAGCGTGATGTTTTCGGCATCCGTCCAAGTGAGGGTGAACTTGTCAGCTTCGGGACGGTTGAAAGCAACCAGATAGTTACCCGTATCAAATTCTTTTTGGCCGTTGTAGATTTTCACATTACCATAGATGGTAACTTCGTCACCTACCTTGATGTCTGTCTGAGCTTCGAAAGCGGCATTATCAAGACCTTTTCCTTTATAGACTTGGAGTTGATTTGTTGCTGTTCCGTCCTCTGAAATGTAATAGGTCATCTCACCATTACTTGTCGGAGCTTGAGTCGGACCCGTGGATACAAAGCCGTGGACATAGATGCCATTGGCAGGATATTCAACGAATGCCAAAGCCTGAGCCACCGTGTAGGGGCTGGCCTGCGAATTGATATGATAAGTAGCCGTAGCCACAGCACTCTCATCGCTTCCCTTGATGGCGATAGCCTTAATAGTCGTCGTTGTTCTGACAGGGATAGCGCCGGTATACTCCATGCTATTGGCAGTCGGTGTTGTGCCATCGAGTGTATAGTAAATCGCTGCGCCACTGGTCTCACAACTAATGGTCACGGATTGTGCGTCAGCGAATATACCGGCTTCAGGCGAGAAGGTCGGCTTCTCAACTGCGGCAGCGGGATGTGTGAGAGAAACAATATTACAACCAGCACCAAACTCATAAGTGGTATTGTACTTCGTCAGGTTACCATAGACAACTACGATGTCGCCCTCTGCCAATTCACTGGCAGCATCACCCGTACAGCGGTATGCTTGAAGAGCATCACTGGTTGTCAAACCATCAACGGTGATATTGAAGGACACATTTCCATACCCTGAATTATAGGCTGTAACAATCTCCGAAACGATACCAGTAGCATAAACACCACTAACACCAGTACCTGCATCAATGGCAGCGCGAGCCTGAGCTACGGTATAAGGATTGTTCTCTGTACCAGGGGCATTGGGATCCACTACTTTAAGTGTATAGTGAGCAGAAGCTTCATTGTAGGTATCATTGCCTTCAAACTTAGCTGTAATGGTTGTGGTTCCAGCAGCCTTGATGGTGACAGCGCCGTCTGTACCTACGGTAGCCACATCTTCATCAGAGCTGCTGAAAGTTACATTCACCTGACTTTCATTGGTCAGAACAGGAGCTTCAAAGTTTTCACCGAGGTTGACCTCATAGGATGCCTGCGGGAAAGAAAGAGTAACGTTTTGCTTATTAGGATTGGTATTCGTTTCTTCCTCTGCTGATACGCCCCAGATGACGAAGCGTTTACCACCTACAGCAGTAAAGGTCAGGTCTGTGTCAGCGGTCAAAGCTGAAGAGAAAGTAATAACCTTATAAAAGTCACTGACATTAGCATCGTCACTAATCGTAAATGGGGAATTGCCGGCAATGCCCGAATTGGCCGTTAAAGCAATCGACTCTGAATAACCATCCGGTGTGACGCTCAATGAAACCGTTGTATTATTCCAAGCAGCGGCATGTAAATGGAGATATTTAGTACCAGAAGGCACTGTCACCATCACAGCACCTGTTTTGCTTGAAGTTCCAGCCTTGATGCCATCATAATTTGTTCCGCCAATAGCCACAACACAAGCGGAAGCATTGGAACCACCAGTAGTGGACAAGGTCACGTTGCCAGTGTAGTCGCTGGAGTAATCACTCTGCGCCCATATCCCGTTGAAACCTCCAACGAGCATGGCGACCAACATGAGCGCCTTGAGCGCAAATGTCTTACGTAATTTTTTTTTCATAATGAATGATTGTTTAAAGTTAAATTAAAGTATGATAAACTATTCTTTATTAGCTATATGGTTTACAACACACCTCTTTTATAGAAGGGAGGCGACGCTGGTTTTGGAAAACGTACGAAAAAACAATTATTGTTCATTAACTTGCAGTTGCTTGTCGGTAAGTGATAATGATATGTACACAGTTTTTCTTTTAAAATGCGCGGCAAAGGTAATGCTTTTATTTGATGAGACAAAAGATTTGTTCGGATTTTTTGTGTGGAAAAGCATTTTCCTCCATACATAGGTTTTTCATGAAAAATCCCTCAATCCCTCACCTCCCCTTCTTTTCATCTGTAACACAAACATTTGCGGGTGAGGGATGGGTGAGAGATAGGTGAGGGATGGTGAGGAATGCAAATATCGCCTCTTCAGAATGGCGATTCCTCACCATCCCTCACCTATCCCTCACCCATCCCTCACCATCAACAGGCTATGAAACAACCGTTTAGCTAAGAAGGTGAGGGATTGAGGCTTTTTTTGTAGAAAAGACATGGTAGAAGAGTGTCGAGTGGAATATGAAGGTTTGCACCTTCCGCCCGTCACGTGTACACCCTCCTTCCGAGGCATGAACACCTTCACGATGGCGCGTATTTCTGTCAATCGTACTGCGAAAAGGCAGAAAAAGCAGGTAATAGGCAGGAAAATGGCAGAAAAATTTGGCGTTGCCTACAAATTTGTCTATCTTTGCAGCGAATTTGTGCTTTTAGGTACTATGCAGAAGATGGTTATCTTTTTCCGTAGAGCTTTGCTCATTGCCGCTTTGGCAATGGCGAATGGAGCATACGCGGCCTACAAGCCTCATGGATCCTATGAAAATCCTGAAAAGCGGCCACGTCGCGACACGTTGGTTCGCGAAGTATCTCGTGAGGTGCACGGATTCCGCAATCGCATGATGACCAGTTCCTTGCCCGTTGAGATTGAGAAACAGGGCCGCCAACTGTGCATCACCAGCAAATACAACCAGTTGCTGCCTGTCTATCGCGACAACGGCACGTTCTACACGGCTTTCCGCGTGGCGAAAGGTACGAACTGGCTGACGGGATTGCCCAAAGGCACGTACATCATCAACAATCGGCGCTTCACTATCTCATGAATTCTGAAATCGACATCGACCAGATTATCCGTGAACGTGCAGGGAAGAAGGCTCGCTGGATCCCACGCTGGCTGACACGGCTGGTGGAGCGTCTGATTCATCAAGATTTCATTAACGTTTTTCTTCGCCAAGAACACGTTGGCGTGGATTTCTGTGAAAAGGGCGTGGAATATCTGGGTGTGACGATGACGGTGGAGGGCTTGGAAAACCTTCCGTCGGACGACCGTCCGTGTACGTTCGTGAGCAACCATCCGCTGGGTGCCATCGACGGTGTGGCGTTAGGCGGTATCATCGGACGCTACTACGACGGGAATGTCAAATATCTGGTGAACGACCTGTTGATGAACCTGAAAGGCCTGGCACCATTGTGTATTCCTATTAACAAGCTTGGCTCTCAAGCTCGAAATTTTCCTCAACAGGTCAACGAAGCCTTCCACTCAGACAACCACATCATCATGTTCCCCGCCGGCTTGTGCTCTCGCCTCATCGACGGCAAAGTGCATGATATACCTTGGCGCAAGACCTTTATCTCGAAGAGCATCGAGACACAGCGTGACGTCATTCCCGTCCATTTCATCGGAGAAAATTCACCTCGCTTCTATCGCGTGGCACGTTGGTGCAAGCGGTTAGGACTGAAGTTCAACCTGGCGATGTTGCTGCTGCCTGACGAGATGTACCGTTCACGTGGCAACCACTACACGGTTCGCTTCGGACATCCGATTCCGTATCAGACTTTTGACCATTCCCGCACGGCTGCGCAGTGGGCGCAGTGGGTGGAGGATGAGGTTTACAGAATATAAGGTTATGGAAGATATCATTGCTCCGGTTCCATCCGAACTATTGAAGAGTGAACTGACAGAAGACAAGCGTCTTCGCTTCACCAACAAGAGCCACAACGAAATCTATATTGTGACGTGGCAAGACTCGCCGAACGTGCTGCGCGAGATTGGCCGTCTGCGCGAGATTGCATTCCGCTCGGCTGGCGGAGGAACTGGTAAGGCACTGGATTTGGACGAGTTCGACACGATGGAAAACCCATACAAACAGTTGATTGTGTGGAATCCCCTGACAGAAGAAATCATTGGCGGCTACCGATACCTGCTGGGGTCGGACGTGAAGTTCGATGCCAAAGGTCAGCCCATTCTGGCGACGTCACACATGTTCCATTTTTCCGAACGCTTCCTGCACGACTACATGCCTTACACCATTGAACTGGGCCGTAGCTGGGTGTCCCACGATTACCAAAACTCCCGTGGCGGCGCCAAAACCATGTTCGCGCTCGACAACCTGTGGGACGGACTTGGAGCGTTGACCGTGGTGATGCCCAACGTAAGGTATCTTTTCGGGAAAGTGACCATGTACCCAAGCTACGACCGCACGGCTCGCGACATGATTCTCTTCTTCCTGCAAAAACATTTCGGCGATGAAGAAGGGCTGATTATCCCGATGAAACCGCTGGAAATTGAAGCAGACCGCTACGAGTTAAGCCGTCTGTTCTGTGAGAAAAACTTCAAAGACGACTACCGCATCCTGAACCGCGAAGTACGCCGCTTGGGTTACAACATCCCGCCTTTGGTGAATGCCTACATGGGGCTGTCGCCAACGATGAAGATGTTTGGAACAGCCATCAACTACGGTTTTGGCGATGTAGAGGAAACTGGCATCTTGATTGCCGTGGACGAGATTCTGGACGAGAAGCGCGTCCGTCACATTGACAGCTTCGCACAGGAACATCCGGAAGCCGTCTCCGTTACCAGCGGAGCCAACAAAGTCTTTAGCAAACAGTAGCCTGATTGTAAGAACAAAAAGAAGTACACGGATTATACGAATTTCCGCAGCTCTGTTTCCGTCTGCTTCTATTCGTATAATCCGTGCAATTCTTTGATATACGTTAATCCTCTGACCCGGATTCGCTTTCCTGCTCAGCCTTTTTCTTAGCCAAATACTCTGGCAAGCTCAGGCCGGCTTGCTCGAAAAGATCATTGAGGGGAGGGATGCTCTTCATGAGACCGCTCACGAAGCCTGCTGTGCTGCTCTTTCCATCAGCACCACCCTGACCGCTGTCCCAGACAGTGACCTTATCGATATTGATGCCCTTGATAGCCTCGACCTGCGTCTTGACCAGTTCAGGCAGTTTCTCCAAAAGCAAGAGCGAGTAGGCATCGGTGGCACTGCCTCCTGCGGCCTGCACCATCTTGTCGTAACCCTGTGCCTGACGCGTCAGCACCTCGTACAAGCCCTTTGCCTCGGCTTCCATCTTCGCAAAGACGGCATCAGCTTCACCTCGTGCAATGGCACGTTTCTGTTCGGCCTCGGCTTCGGCAGCAATGATTAGACGCTGTTTCTCAATCTCTTGTCCGACGATGACATTGGCGGTTTCTGTGGCACGTTCACGCTCTGCGCGTGCGGTTTCAGCGGCCTGCTCTGCAGCGTAAGCTTCTTCGAGAGCACGAGCGGCCTGCACCTTCTCTGCGGCCTGAGCCTTGCGCTGAGCCTCGGCTTCTTTTTCACGACGATATGCTTCCGAGTTGGCGATTTCCACCTTGGCCTCATTCTCTCCTTTCACAGCCTGGGCGTTGGCTTCGGCTGTACGCACACGAGTTTCACGAACAGCTTCTGCCTTACCGATTTCACCAATCTTATCTTGCTCTGCCACACGCACCTTGGCCTCATTGATAGCCTTGGCGGCAGCTTCACGACCGAGCGCCTCGATGTAACCGCTCTCGTCCTTAATATCCGTAACGTTCACGTTTATGAGTCGGAGTCCGATCTTCTTCAGCTCGACTTCCACGTTGGTGGAGATGGCCTCCAGGAACTTATCACGGTCGGAATTCAATTCTTCGATGGACATGGTGGCGATGACCAGACGCAACTGACCGAAGAGAATATCGCGGGCGAGTTCCTGAATCTGCTGAGGTGTCTGACCCAGCAAGCGCTCGGCGGCGGCACTCATATACTCCGGCTCTGTGCTGATACCCACGGTGAAGCGGCAAGGAACGTCCACGCGGATGTTCTGACGCGAAAGGGCGTTGGTCAAGTTGGCATCAATGCTCAATGGCGTCAGGCTCATGTAGGCATAGTCCTGAATAATCGGCCAGACGAAAGCACCGCCGCCGTGCACGCATTTAGCAGAACCTTTGGCTGCACTGGTACCGTAGATAACAAGGATTTTGTCCGATGGACAACGACGGTAGCGGTTGAACAGCGCCACCACGAGGAAGAAGGCCACAATGGCCAACACAATGACATAATAGAGTTCCATAAATATAAGTTTAGGGTTGAATGTTCAAGGCTAAATGTTGTTACTTGTAATGCCGACGATTGCGAATGCGCTGCCATGCAGCTACGATAATCACGAAGAGAGCGAGAAGAGCAAAGATTCCCATAGTACTACAAGGTTTAGATACGTTTGATTATTCAAATTCGATCCACAAGAAGACTACCGCTGTCTATCACACCGACAATGCGGACGCGTGTACCAGTGGGCAGGAAGTCGCCGTCAGTAAAGGCATTGAGTTCGTGAACACTACCGTTGACGCTGATTTGCACCTTGCCGGAAGCGGTGTGGTTGGCAGGGATGCGCAGATAGACGGTGGCGGTCTGGCCTACGCAGTCTTGAATGCGGAAGCTGCCGTTGCGTTCCAAGCGGAGGATGAAACGAAGCATGACCACAAAGACGGCAACGAACAAGACGCCTGAAAGGATGCTCAACAAGATGAGCAGTCCTTTGTTCTGCACAGACGGTGCCAGACTGATTCCACCCCAGCCGAAGCCGAGGAAGAAGTTGATGAAGTTGCGCAGGGTGAACAGCGAGAAGATGCCTGCAGACCCGAGCGTGCCCTCATGGCCTGTGTGGCCGGTGGAAACATCGACATCGCCATTTGAGACGTCCATGTCTGTGTGTACGTCGAAGTCGGTACTGACATCGGCATCGACATCCGAATCCATATCACCGATGCCCATCAACATCAAGGCATTCTGAATGATGAAAACAATGCTGGCTGCGATGGCACAAGCCCAAAAGAGCTGCATCGTCGAGTCGAGCGTGGAGAACCAGTTGGAAAGTTGAGTGAACATATTATTATGATAAGTTATGAGTGATGAAAGACAAGATAACGCTTGTTTCTTTGCCCTTAATAGAAGGTGTTTGAGCCAAGTGACCCTCTTTCGAGCACAAAGTTACAAAAAAATGAGAAGTGAAGGATGATGAATGGAGAATTATTTGTACTTTTGTACTCAATTTAATTATTCATCACTTATGACTCTGAATTATATTTGGATTGCTTTTTTCTTCATTGCCTTTGCTGTTGCAACGGTGAAGCTTGTCTTCTGGGGTGATACAGACGTTTTCCCCGCCATCATGAACGCCAGCATGGATTCGGCCAAGACCGGCTTCGATATTTCATTAGGCCTGACCGCCGTGCTCTCATTGTGGATGGGCATCATGAAGGTGGGCGAACGCGGAGGCATGGTGGAACGTCTGGCACGCTGGCTTGCCCCCTTGTTCCGCCGTCTGTTCCCGGAAATCCCCGAAGGACATCCCGTGGTGGGAAACATTTTCATGAACTTGTCGGCCAACATGCTCGGATTGGACAATGCTGCCACACCTCTGGGGCTGAAGGCAATGGAAGGCTTGCAGGAATTGAATCCCCGCAAGGACACTGCATCTAATTCGATGATCATGTTCCTCGTGATGAACACAGCCGGACTGACCATCGTGCCCGTTTCAATTCTGGCCTACCGTGCCCAGATGGGCGCAGCACAACCAACCGACGTATTCGTCCCCATCCTTTTGGCCACTCTCATCTCTATGGTCATCGGCGTGGCTGTGACAGGAGCTATCCAACGCATCAGCCTGTTCAACCGACCCGTGCTCATCACCTTGGGGCTGTTCTCACTCATCGTGGCGGGCATGGCCTGGGCCGCCCAGACGTTGTCGCAAGTGCAGATGGGCGTGTTCTCTTCCAACTTGGCTAATGTGATTCTCTTCGGCATCATTGTCGTCTTCCTTCTATCAGGCGTGCGAAAGAAAATCAATGTGTATGATGCCTTCATCGAAGGTGCCAAGGGCGGTTTCCAGACGGCGGTCGGCATCATCCCTTATCTCATTGCCATTCTCGTAGGCATTGCTGTGTTTCGTGCTTCGGGTGCAATGGATTGGTTGCTCGATGGAATCGGTTGGGTGGTAGAAACCTGTGGCGGTCCTGCTGATATCACGGGTGCGCTGCCTACAGCATTCATGAAACCCCTCAGCGGTTCAGGCGCACGCGGAATGATGATAGAATGTATGCAGACCTACGGTCCCGACTCGTTTGCCGGCCGTCTCAGTTGCATCTTCCAAGGGAGTACAGACACGACGTTCTACATTCTCGCAGTTTATTTCGGCAGTGTCGGCATTCGCCACACACGCTATGCCCTACCCTGCGGTCTGTTGGCAGACCTTGCTTCGATGGTCGCCGCCATTATCGTAGCCAGCATGTTCTTTGCATCGTGATTATCAGCTGAAAAAAGTAACGAATCTTTTGGCAGTTTCGAGGAAACTATGTACTTTTGCGCTCAGAACTAAAAAACCATTCATGATGAAAACAAGACTTTTCTGTTTTGCCTTCCTTTTGGCAAGTGGAATCCTCCGCATCTGCGGACAGGGGTTTGTCGTCCATCTGAAAGACGGTTCACTGGACATCTTCCGTTCAACAGACGTAGAAAAAATGACTGTGATTACGGAAGAAGAAAGCTATCTTATCGGCAAATGGTATCTCGGCTTCTGGAAATCAGGGGAGTCAGTGATACACTTCGACGGAACGGAATACATGGCCTTTGCCGGATCAGAAATGGTATGGGGGGGAAAAGGAGGTGATCCAGCCACCTATTCCATCAAGTTCTACCCCAACTCCAAGTACTTCATTGCCAAGAACGTCGCTCAATCATCGGATGTCCTTCGATGGTATGTCACACAGCAAACAGAGAAGCTCTTGGTGCTGAAAGACGGCGATGCCCTCCGCTATTTCTACCCTTCCAAGGAAGCGGCGGCCAATGCACAAATGGAACTGGATCCTCCTGGACACAGGGAAACCACCAACATCACTACTATCTTAAGGATGGCCAGCGGAAGAACAAAGTCCACCATTACCCCCATGGGCAAGCACTTTGAGAACCGTCATCAAACGACGGAGGAAGATCGCGAATGGCTGTTGAATCCCAGTAACGAACCAGAGCCAGTTGCAAACATGACAAGGTGGTTGAAGAAGACGGTGAAGCTTTATCCGTATGGTGATCCTATGCCAGCAGACGTCAACCAACACGCCATTGGCGACTGCTGTGCGTTGGCGGTCTTAGCATCAATGGCCTATCTCTATCCAGACTTCATCAAACACATTATCACAGACAATGGCAACAGCACTTACACCGTGGCAATGTATGACCCACAAGGCAACCCCGTAAACGTCTGCGTTTCCAGCAAGATCCTCTGCGATGCCAATGGGACGATTGGACAGGTGACAGGAAAGAACAACGTCATTACATGGGCAACGATTTTGGAAAAAGCCTTGATGAAATGGGAGACTCTGTATCAAGTGAACGGTGTAGAAGGTATCGGAACAGAACACGTGGCTCCGCTGTTCACTGGCGATGGCGAGAGTTTCTCTTTTTCGCCCAATTCGCTGTACACATCGGAGCTTAAGCTGGCGATAGAATACTGCTTGAGCCAAGGCATGATTTCTGTTGGCGGCTTCAATGTCGGTGATTTGCTCTGTGGCACTCTGAAGACGGTAACCGGTCACGCCTTCACCTACATGCTTGCAAACGACGAAAACGCCATCTTCAATATGCGCAACCCGTGGGGCAATGGCGACAAAGGCGAAGACGGTCTGCTTCGCATTCCAGATGAACGCACCATCGTACAGACCATTGACGCGCGCATCGTCAATCCTGGTGCTGCAGCACCTTATCTGCGTGAAGACCTCCAGCCTTATACACCGCCCCGCTATATTCGTCGGAGCACAGACATCGGAGTGGCACCACGCCTGTTGAACCGTATGTACACCCATCCTAACGCTACTGAACTATGGTAAGACGCATCATCCTCATTTGCTGCTGTATCGGTTGCTGTCTGACGGCGACTGCACAACAGACCCTGAACATCCACACGACGACGGACGGTATTGTGAGCTTTGCCTTTGACGAGAAGCCTGTCATCACCTTTGATGCAGTAGATGTGCTCAAGGTCACAAGCACACGACTGACCATAGAGTTTCCATATAAGGACGTAAGTGAAATCACATTCACAGACGGTTTGACGGGTGTCTCTGACATGGTTGTTCGCGACGGAGCTGAAGAAGTCATGCTTTATGACCTCTCTGGCAAACTGGTACGACGAGTGGCTGCCAAGGACGGCAAAGCCGTTGCAGACATATCGTCCTTGAGGTCAGGAACGTATATAGTTAAAGACGGCAAGCGTGCTTACAAAATTATCAAGCGTTAGATAAATAGACGTATGCTTGAAATCAAGAATCTACATGCCACCGTGGGTGGCAAGGAAATCCTAAAAGGAATCGACCTGACGGTGAAGTCGGGTGAAATTCATGCCCTCATGGGGCAGAACGGCGCAGGCAAGTCAACTTTGTCAAATGTTCTGGTCGGACATCCAGCTTACACCGTCACCGATGGCTCCATCACATTCAACGGGAAGGATTTACTGGCAATGTCTCCAGATGAACGGAGTCACGAAGGCTTGTTCCTCTCGTTTCAACAACCCGTAGAGATTCCAGGTGTTTCGATGACCAATTTCATGCGTGCGGCATTGAACGCCAAGCGCAAGTATCTTGGTCTGGAACCCTTGGATGCCAGCACATTCCTGAAACTCATGCGTGAACGAAGGAAGGTGGTGGAACTGGACTCTAAGTTGGCGAACCGTTCCGTGAACGAAGGTTTCAGCGGGGGTGAACGCAAGCGTAACGAGATCTTCCAAATGGCCATGCTGGAGCCCAGCATGTGTATCCTCGACGAGACAGACTCTGGCTTGGACGTCGATGCGCTTCGAATCGTAGCCGAAGGTTTCAACAAACTGCGGAAACCAGAGACGGCGGCCATCGTCATCACTCACTACCAACGTCTGCTGGATTACTTGAAGCCAGACGTAGTTCATGTGTTGATGGACGGACGTATCGTTCGCAGCGGAGGCCCGGAGTTGGCAATGGAGATTGAACAAAAGGGGTTTGACTGGATTAGGAACAGTGATTGACGATGAACCAATACATTGATTTGTTCCAATCCCAGCGTGCCTTACTCGACGCCCGTTCGCTGCCAGTTTTCAACGAACGGCGCCAAGAGGCGTTCGAAGCTTTTCAGCGGTTGGGCTTTCCTTCGCGAAAGGTAGAACGTTTTAAATATACAGACGTAGCAGAAGCTTTTGCACCCAACTATGGCCTCAACCTTTCACGTCTGCGCATACCAGTCAATCCCTATCAGGCATTCCGCTGTGACGTACCGAACCTGTCCACATCCCTCTATTTCGTTGTCAACGACAGCTTCTACAAAGATGCCTTGCCGAAGGCTCAACTGCCGAAGGGCGTCTATGTGGGTGCCATGCAGGATGGAACTTTCAAAGACCTTTTCGGCAGTCTGGCCGATGTGAACAGCGATGCCATCACGGCCTTGAATACCATGTTGGCACAGGATGCACTATTATTATATGTACCTGCGCGCGTACGCGTTGAACGTCCCATCCAAGTGGTGAATATCTTGCGTTCTGCCGTTCCGTTGATGGCTAACCGAAGAGTTCTGATTGTAGTGGAAGAGGATGCCGAGGTACGTCTGCTCTTCTGCGACCATGCAGCAGACGATGTTGACTTCCTGACGACACAGGTAACAGAAGTCTTTGTTGGCAAGGGTGCCCAAGTGGAAATCTATGAATTAGAAGAATCCACCCACCGCTGCCATCGCTTTGCCAATCTCTATGCCGACATAGATGAAGGCGCACACCTGACTCACGCCACTTTCACACTCACTGGCGGCCTCACCCGCAACCAAACTGACGTGCGGTTGAGTGCTCCTGGGGCAGAAGTCCAGCTCTATGGCTGCGTGATTGCCGATGAGCAGCAGCACATCGACAACAACACCCTGATTGAGCATTGTGCTTCTGGCTGCAAGAGCAGGGAACTCTATAAATATGTGGTCGATGGTCAGGCAGAAGGAGCGTTCGCTGGCCGCATTCTTGTACATGAGAACGCCCAGCAGACCGACAGCCAGGAAACAAACGCCAATCTCGTCTGCACGCCAGAAGCACGCATGTGGACTCAACCCATGTTGGAAATCTATGCCGACGATGTGAAGTGCAGTCACGGCAGCACCGTTGGCCAGCTCAATGACGATGCCCTGTTCTACATGCAGCAACGAGGCATCAGCAAAGCCGAGGCCCAACTGTTGCTCAAACAGGCATTTGCCGAGGAAGTCATCCATCAAATCACCTTGGAACCCCTGCGTGACCGTCTGCATCATCTCGTGGATAAACGCTTCCGTGGCGAACTGACCTACTGCCGCGGCTGCAAACTCTGTTCACACTGACACATCAACACCTCTTCCGTTTCACAAAACACCCATCGCCTCTCACGTGATTACCTATCAGACTATTCGCGTTCCAATGCCTGCCATCGACCAAGCTGCCACCACGGCATGGGTGGAAGCGGTTGCTGCCACCTACGGTTACCGTGTCGGCGACATCGCCTACATCTTCGTGGATGACGAGGAAATCCTGCGTGTCAACCGTCAATTCCTGCAACACGACTATTACACCGACATCATTACGTTCGACAATTCCAATCACTCCCACTTCATCTCTGGTGACCTCTTTATCAGCCTCGACACCGTGCGCTCCAATGCAGAAGGTTTGCGGTTGTCGTATGAACAGGAACTCTTCCGGGTCATCATTCACGGCATTCTGCATCTTTGCGGCTTGAACGACAAAGGCCCGGGTGAACGCGAACAAATGGAAGCCGCAGAGAACCGTGCACTGTCCATGAATCCACTTATCTTTTAATCATAAAACAAGCAAAAATGAAGAAACAACTTCTTTTCGCCACGCTGTGCTTGAGCATTTGCGTAGCCAGCTGCCAGAAAGGCGGTTACAACATTGCCGGCACCGTTACTGGTGCCCAAAACGGCGACTCCGTATTTCTCTTGTCACCTGGAGCCAAAGGCATCGACACATTGGGTACCACAACAGTTCAAGATGGCAAGTTCACCCTCTCTGGTCAACAGGACACGGCTTCCTTCTGTTATCTCATCTATGAAGGCCAAGAAGCGCAGAAGCAAGTACAGTTTGTGCTTGAAAGCGGAAATATTCAAATGGACATGAACCTCGACTCTGCCGTGACCAATGTCCGTGGCACGTTGATGAACGAGCAGTGGACGGCTTTCCTTCGCAAGAATCAAGCTGTACAGGAAAAGGCCATGACCCTCTACCAGACTCTCCAAAACGAAGAAGCCTCAGCCGAAGAGAAGGCCGAAGCAGAGAAAGCAATGAACGACATCGACAGCGAAATGACAGAGGTCTATAAGCAAACCATTCGTTCGAATGTGCAGAACATGGTCGGGCAATTCCTGTTGGCCAATGTGGCAGAAATGATTGACGACGACGCTTTCGTGGACGAACAGCTGGCCGCCATCAATGAAGCCAACATCACCGATGATATTCGCGAGCTGAAGCAACGTCGTGCCGAAGCCGCTGCCACAGCCGTCGGACAGCCCTTCAAGGACATAAAGGCAGCCACGCCAGAAGGAGGCGAGCTGTCAGTAAGCGAAGTGGCAGCCAATGCCAAGGTCTTGATGATCGACTTCTGGGCCAGCTGGTGCGGACCTTGCCGTCAGGAGATGCCCCACGTGAAAGCCGCCTATGAAAAGTACCACGACAAAGGCTTTGAAATCATCGGCGTGAGCCTCGACAACAAGGCCGAAGCGTGGACAAAAGCCATCAGTGACTTGGGCATGACTTGGCCACAGATCTCTGACCTCAAAGGTTGGGAGTGCGAAGGTGCCAAACTCTACACCGTCCGTGCCATCCCCGCTACCGTAATCATCCAAGACGGCAAAATCATCGCCCGCAACCTTCGTGGCGAAGCGATTGCCGAGAAGCTGGAAGAGATCCTGAAGTAAACATCTAGTTTTTGGGCGATTTTGCCTACACACCTACACTCTTCTGACGTAACATAGTGAATGTCAATACTCAGAAGAGTGTAGGTTTGTGCATAGGACAGTAAAAAAGCATAAAATAACGCCTTAGAGATGGCATCTTATGCAAAACACGTATATACGTTCTGCCCTTCTTGTATATACGTAACGGCAAGAACATATATACGCATCACAAGGAACGTGCACTCGTTCCAAGTGAAACCTAAATCCTTTTCCTGAAGCAGCGTAAAAGCATCAGCCCCAGCAAAGCACCGATGCTGACGCCGATGGTATTGGCAACGAAGTCCATCCATTCACCAGAACGGTAGTTGGTGGCATACTTTTGGAGGAGTTCCAGCACACCACTCATGGCAATCGGCGCAACAATAGCCCACTGGAAAACACGCGCCCAATGAACACGGTCATGCCGTCGCCAGTATTCAAACCAAATGACGGAAGCAAGGCCGCCATACATGACCATGTGGGTCCATTTGTCTGCCAGCGGAACACCTTCCATTAACTCAATGGGGCCGATAGGAAAGAGTGACAGACCAACAATGACGATGGCTGTCAGGATAGAAAGCGGATAGTGCCGCATACAATTCGTAAGCATATCTCTTCAATTTGTTGCTAATTTGGTGCAAAGTTACGAAGATTATTTGTAATTTTGCGGCCAAGATGGAGAAAAGAGCGAATTTCGGCAGCAAACTGGGCATCATCCTCGCCTCGGCTGGCTCTGCTGTGGGATTGGGCAACGTCTGGCGCTTTCCCACGGAAGTCGGGAGCAATGGCGGCGCGGCTTTCATTTGCATCTACGTCCTCTGCGTCCTCCTGCTGGGCATTCCCCTGATGGTTGCAGAATTTGTCATTGGCCGCCACACGCACAAGAATACCGCCGATGCCTACCGCCAGCTGGCACCGGGGACGCCGTGGGTTTTCCAAGGTTATCTGGGCGTCTTCACCTCATGGTTCATACTCTGCTACTACAGCGTCGTTTCTGGTTGGACGCTCAAGTATCTGTTCTCCGCCATAGCGGGAAAAGTGACCACGGTCACCGACAGCGCTGCCTACTTCGTTGAGTTCACGTCACACCCTTGGGCACCCATCATTTGCATGGTGGTTGTGATGCTGTTGTGCCACATCGTCATCGTTCGTGGTGTTCAGGAAGGCATCGAACGCTCGTCAAAGTTGATGATGCCGCTGCTATTACTCATTATTGCCGTGTTGGTGGTCTGTTCCTTCTCCATGCCAGGGTCAGAAGACGGATTGCGTTTCCTTTTGAAACCAGACTTCTCGAAACTTACGTCATCGGTCATTCTCAGTGCGATGGGTCAGTCTTTCTTCTCACTGAGCATCGCCATGGGATGTCTCTGCACCTATGCCAGCTATTTCACCGACGACGCCCGCCTGTTGAAGACAGCGGGCAGTGTGGCACTGATTGACACGACGGTGGCTGTCATGAGCGGTTTCATCATCTTCCCCGCCGTGTTCTCTGTGGCCGATGTGTCGCCAGATGCTGGTCCGGGGTTGGTCTTCATCACCTTGCCGACCGTTTTCGAGATGGCTTTCGCTCACGTACCTTGGATTGGATGGTTTTTCGCCATGATGTTCTATTTGCTATTGCTTCTGGCGGCACTGACGAGCATGATGTCTATCCACGAACCAACGACGGCCTTCCTGCTTGAGCATTTCCAGATTTCGCGTCGTGCCGCCACGCGCATCGTCACCCTCTCCTGCATTTTCGTGGGCGTGCTGTGTTCCTTGAGTTTCGGACCGCTGAGCGACGTCAAGTTCCTGTTCGGGATGACGTTCTTCGACTTCTTCGACTTTGTGTCGGCCAAGGTGTTCCTTCCTGTCGGTGGCTTCATCATCTCGCTCTTCGTGGGCTGGAAACTTGACCGTCAACTGGTTCGCGATGAACTGACGAACCAAGGAACCGTGAAGATGCACTTCTTCAGTGTATATATCTTCATCCTGAAATGGGTTGCTCCGTTGGCCATCGGATTGATATTCTTGAACGAATTAGGGTTGTTCAGTTAGCACATGGAAAACGCTTCCTCTCGCGGCAACTTCGCCACACGATTAGGCATAATTCTGGCCACTGCCGGCAGCTCCGTCGGCCTAGGTAATATTTGGCGTTTCCCCGTGGAAACAGGACTACACGGAGGTGCCGCCTTCATCCTCATCTATCTGGCTTGTGTTGTTTTCTTCGGCGTTCCCATGATGACAGCAGAATTCATCATCGGACGTCGCACACACACCGACATCGCCTCAGCTTATCATCGACTCGCACCACGACAACCGTGGTATCTCACAGGCTATGCCGGCATCCTCTGCGTAACTCTCATTCTCAGCTACTACAGCGTGGTGGCCGGATGGATTTTGAAATATGCCTTGGATGCGCTGACCGGTCAGATGGCAGATGTGGCCGATGCAGGACAACACTTCACCGCTTTCTCTACGTCTGCCTGGATGCCGCTCATTTGTGCCCTGTCCTTTGTCCTGCTGACTCACTTGGTGGTGGTGAGAGGTGTTCAAAACGGCATCGAGCGCGTGTCCAAACTACTGATGCCCCAGCTATTCATGCTATTAGTGCTGTTGGCTGTCGGCTCGCTCACGATGCCAGGTGCTTCACAGGGAATCGAATTTCTGTTGAAGCCCGACTTTTCTAAACTCGATTCCACCGTGTTTCTTTCGGCACTCGGTCAAGCCTTCTTCTCACTGAGCATCGCCATAGGCTGCCTCAGCACCTACGCCAGCTACTTCAAACCCGACGTGCCGCTGATGAAAACAGCAGCCAACGTAGTTGGCATCGACACCCTGGTGGCATTCCTGAGCGGCTTCATTATCTTTCCGGCAGTGTTTTCTGTACAAGACGTGGCACCAGATGCAGGACCTGGTCTGGTCTTCGTGACGCTGCCCAACGTTTTCAATGCACTGTTCAGCGGAATGCCTGTCCTTGGCTATGCGTTTTCCTTGCTCTTCTATCTCCTGCTTGTATTGGCAGCTCTGACCAGCACCATCTCCATGCATGAGGAAGTCACCGCTTTCTTCGTTGACCGTTACCACATCTCACGGCGACGAGCTGCAACCTACATGACGACGACTGCCATCGTGCTGGCCTCCCTCTGTTCCCTCAGCTTCGGTCCGCTGGCCGACTTCCGTCCTTTCTTCGGTCGTGGTTTCTTCGACGCGTTCAACGATGTCACCGCACTCTGGATCATGCCACTCAGCGGCATCGTGCTCAGCATCTTCGTCGGATGGAGGCTACCCAAGGAACTGGTAATCGAGGAACTGACCAACCACCACAGCCTCCGCTATCCCCGCTGGCTCTTCGTAGGTTTCTTCTTCATCATTCGCTGGGTGGCTCCACTCGCCATTGCCACCATCTTCCTCAACGAATTATTATAGGAACACGCGACACGTTACGCAAAGACTTCGGTGAGAACGTCCAAGCTCTTTAATTCTGGAAATTCGGGCACATGCAGGCGATAGAAAATCGACACGATTTCCAGCACACGTCGGCGGATGGCTCCGTTGAGGCCCACAGCCCGCATGGAACGAATGTCCATCCGAAGGAACTTAGGAACCAATGCGGCCTCCTCTGGCTCCAGAAAATGAGGATGAAAAGGACGGGTCGGCGTGAAAGTAGCAGCCTGCAAATCGAAGTATGCGCCTTTCTCCCAATTCTCCACACTGGGCATGAATCCGAGAAAGCGCGTCATGTGCAACAGGAAAACAATATGGAAATTCACGTAAGCGGTTTCCGTCTCGTCGAACCACGACAATGCGTTGATCAAATAATGGAAAAGCGAAACATTCTCCTGCTCATGGCGAAGGGCGTGGTGGAGAAATTCACCCAAATAGAGACTCATGGCCGCCTTCACTGGATGAAAAGGCAAATTGTGCCAAGGCTGCCACAACACCAGCTCGCGAGGTTTTTGAAGACTGGCTTTCAATCGCGACTCCCAAACCACTTCCACCAACGAAAGAGGTTGCAACATGCTGGCCTTCACACCTGCCTTGCCCTGACGTGACTGGCGCAGAAGAAAGGAAACAGTGCCTGCACGCTCCGTGAAAACATCAACGATGAGCTGAGAATCGCCATAGCGAAGAGCATGAAGCACGATACCGTGAGAACGCATAAGTGCAATAACATTAAAAAGTTCCTTTTTCCACGTGCAAAAATAGGGAAAAGAAGGTGAAAACGGCACTCAAGAACATAAAAACACATCTTTTCTAATATTTTTCCTTGAAATATTTGGTGCGTATTATTTTTTGCCGTACCTTTGCACCCGCAAATCACGGAAAGCCCTCTCTTGGAGTGATTCACGCACGGATGGTCCATTCGTCTATCGGTTAGGACGAGAGATTTTCATTCTCTAAAGAGCAGTTCGACTCTGCTATGGACTACTAAGTTAAACGCATTTATTTTAAAAAGAAAAATGGCAAATCATAAGTCATCTCTTAAAAGAATCCGTCAGGAACAGAAGCGCCGCCTCCACAATCGCTATTATGCCAAGGCAATGCGTGTTGCTGTCCGCAAACTGCGTGCCACCACCGACAAGGCAGAGGCAGAGAAGCAGTATCCAGTTGTTCAGAAGATGCTCGATAAGTTAGCAAAAACCAATCTCATCCATAAGAACAAGGCTTCTAACTTGAAGTCTAAGTTGGCTCGTCATATTCAGAAGCTTGCTTAAACCCGACTCCGTTTCTGCTTGAGTTCTTTTCGTAATGAATGCTCAAGTATAGTCCATAGCAAATTGCACATAAATTTCTGTTGGAGAACAGTGAACCGCGAGGTTCGCTGTTCTTTGTTTTATCTGCTATCAACTTTTTATGCGCGCGCGCGCGAATTTATTAAGGTGAAAATTTCCGCTTCTCCGCTTTTTTGACTATCTTTGCACCGCAATTCAGCAGATGCAAAGAGTATCGCATCACCAATAAAGATTTCATTCCCTCAAAAAACGAATATGACAGACGAAGAAATTCTGCAAGAAGGCGCCGACTACAGCGCGAGTAACATCCAAGTCCTTGAAGGACTTGAAGCCGTGCGCAAGCGGCCAGCCATGTATATCGGCGACATCAGTGAGAAAGGACTTCACCATCTGGTCTATGAGACCGTGGACAACTCCATCGACGAAGCCCTCGCCGGCTACTGCACGCACATCGAGGTGACCATCAATGAAGACAACAGCATCACCGTCCAGGACAACGGACGCGGCATCCCTGTCGATATGCACGAGAAGGAACACAAAAGTGCTCTTGAGGTCGTCATGACCGTGCTGCACGCAGGCGGTAAGTTCGACAAGGGCAGCTACAAAGTTTCCGGCGGCCTGCACGGTGTCGGCGTCAGCTGCGTCAATGCCCTCAGCTCACACATGACAAGCCAGGTCTTCCGCGACGGCAAGATCTACCAACAAGAATACGAAAAAGGCAAGCCCCTCTACGACGTCAAAGTCGTGGGAGAGACCGAACTACGCGGCACGCGCCAGCAGTTCTGGCCTGACGGCAGTATCTTCATTACCACCGAATACAAATACGATATCCTGGCCAACCGTATGCGTGAGCTGGCTTTCCTGAATGCGGGCATCACGATTACCTTGACCGACCTGCGTCCAGATGCAGAGGGGAATACCAGGCAGGATGTCTTCTACTCAAAGGACGGCTTGCAGGAATTTGTCCGATACATTGACTCGACTCGCACACACCTCTTCAACGACGTCATCTACCTGAACACCGAGAAGCAGGGAATTCCCATCGAGGTGGCCATCATGTATAATACAGCGTACAGCGAGAACTTGCATTCCTACGTCAACAACATCAACACCATCGAGGGAGGTACACACCTCCAGGGCTTCCGCATGGCCCTCACGCGCACACTGAAGAAATACGCAGAGGAGCAATGTGCAAAGGAATTGGAGAAGCTCGAGAAGAACAAGGTGGAAATCAGTGGCGAAGACTTCCGCGAGGGATTGACAGCCGTCATCAGCATCAAGGTGGCAGAGCCTCAGTTCGAGGGACAGACGAAGACTAAGCTCGGCAACAGCGAGGTGGCCGGAGCTGTGCAACAGGCCGTGGGCGAAGCCCTTAGCAACTACCTCGAAGAACATCCGAAAGAAGCGAAACTCATCGTCGATAAGGTGATTCTTGCCGCGACAGCACGCGTGGCCGCCCGTAAGGCACGCGAGAGCGTACAGCGCAAGTCCCCAATGAGCGGCGGCGGTCTGCCAGGCAAACTGGCCGACTGCAGCGACCGCGACCCAGCCAACTGCGAGATGTTCATCGTTGAGGGCGACTCCGCAGGCGGCAGTGCCAAGCAGGGACGCAACCGTCATTTCCAGGCCATCCTACCCATCCGAGGTAAGATATTCAACGTCGAGCGCGTCATGTGGCACAAAGCCTTCGAGCACGAAGAGGTCAACAACATCATACAGGCCCTCGGCGTGCGCTACGGCCTCGGGGAAGACTCGAAGGAAGCCAACTACGACAAGCTGCGTTATCACAAAGTGGTTATCATGACCGACGCCGACGTCGATGGCTACCACATCGACACCCTCCTGATGACGCTCTTCTACCGCTACATGCCCGAACTCATACAGCGCGGACACCTCTTCATCGCCACGCCGCCTCTTTACCGTTGCAAGAAGGGCAAGATAGAGGAATACTGCTACAACGACCAGCAACGCCTCCAGTTCCTGCTCAAGTACAACGACGGGCAGGAGCAGGGTGTCTATACCCAGCGCTACAAAGGTCTCGGCGAGATGAACCCCGAGCAGCTGTGGGAAACCACCATGAACCCCGAGACACGCCTGTTGAAGCAGGTGACGATTGAAGATGCCGCTGGTGCCGACTATGTCTTCTCCATGCTCATGGGCGAGGACGTCGCTCCACGCAGGGAGTTTATCGAGAAAAACGCCAACTACGCCAACATCGACGCGTAGCAACAAGCAACAACACCAAACACAGGGGACGCACCACTTGGATGCGTCCCCTGTGTTTTAGATAAAGGTTCTAAATATTGGAATAGATGGGAATCACTTAATATTTCAACGTCTCCCTAAGAATGGGTTCCTCCTTGCCAATACGCCATACGGTCAAAGTAGGATTCTGATCTTCAGGTAGCAACTTCAGTTGATCTTGAAAATCATTAGACGGCTGCAAGTTGCTCCATGCCCTTTTCACCTTGGCATCCCACTCATTTCTTTTGCTATCGTCGTTGACTGTCAGTTCGGGCGTCGTGAAGGTTTTGTTGGTTATGTCCACATCAATGAACTTCTCGCCTTCGAAAGCAGATGCAATTAGTTTGTTGATTTCACCACGAGCCTTAATAGTTGCGTTCAGGACCTCATCATCTGTAATTTTGTCGAGGAGCAAACCATCAACACTCCATTTATAGGAGAACTTCCAAGGGCCATTATCCACTTTTTCTTCGTCTTTACTGCATGAAGCTAATGCAAATGGCAGGGCAATGATGACCACAGCTGCCACGATTTTCCATAAAATCTTTTTCATAAGGCTTTTGTTTTGTATGAATATGAATGATAAATATTTCTCACTTTGCGCGGCAAAGGTACACATTATTTTCATTCAAGCAAAAGAAAGAGCGAAAAAGTTTTGCCTGCACGATTATTTGCAGGATTGCAGTAAAGCCGCAAGACATCAACAAGCCTTTTCGATATCAGATGCTACTGCTGCTGCATATCTTCAATGGCACCTTGCAAGTCATCCACCATACACTGTTGTTTCCTGTACATCATATATCCCAAAAGCGAACCCACGACGAGCCCTGTGATCAAACCAATGGCCATTTCGTTTTCTTCGATGAGGAACCACGTGTAGTTGTTGACCAGGTACATGAAGGTGGCCATCCAAAGCATCAGCAACGGAATACCAATCCACAGCCAGCGGCGCGTCTGCCTTTTCAAGCGTGCGGCTTTCTGGCTCACTTGCAAAAGGCCACGGGTGGTGAGGTCGCGATCGTCGATGCCTTCCATGTAGTATTCATGATAGAACAGCGAGAAAATGAAGAACAAGTCTGTAACAACCGCAAACCACACAGGCAATCCAACGGCCTGCACAAGCAGGACGGGGACAAAGAAAATGCAGCTGACGAGCCAGAAACGCTTGCTGCGACGCATACGGGACAAGTTGTTGATTTTGCCTCGCACGACAGTACGCACAAGCTGTTCGTTGACAATCTGTTGGCGGTTGAGCTTATCCTTGAGAAGAGCCATCTGTTGACGCATCTCATGCAGTTCGGTGGTGTTGATTTCGGTGTTCATGACGAGTAAAAACATTAAATGTTAGACATTCTTTTTAACTGTTCTTTGATGCGAACAAGGCGGACGGAGACGTTCTTGGCGGAGATGCCTACAATCTGACCGATTTCTTCGTAGCTGATGTCCTCCAGCCAGAGGAGGACGATGGCTCGGTCAAACGGCTGCAGCTTGGTAATCCGCTGGTGCAGCAGGTCAACTTGTTTCGTGTCGGCATCGCGGTCTTCAAAGAGGTTGATGTCCATCTGAAGCACGAAGTCTGAACGGTGGCGACGTTTGCGATCGAGACTAATGCAGGTGTTCAGAGCCACACGATATACCCACGTGCGAACATCCGAACGGCCTTCAAATCCGTCGTAACCGCGCCACAGGTTGATGAGCACCTCTTGAAAGAGGTCGTTGACCTCATCTTGGTCTTTGGAGAACATGTAGCACACAGTATATATAGTACTCTTCTGTTCACCTATCATTTGCGCAAATGTTTTTTCCTTGTTGTCCATCATTGAATCAATTGGTTTCACCCATTAGACGCACAAAGGAACAAAAAACTACACGAATGAAGAAATTATTTTGGAAATAAATGTTACCTCACTAAGGCTTTTCACAGAAAAACCCTCAATCCCTCACCTTTCGAGTTATCGATTTGAGAACAAGACGTTTACAGGTGAGACTTTGGTGAGGGATAGGTGAGGGATGGTGAGGGATTCTTTTGATTTCCGAAAATCCCTCACCTCCCCTCACCTATCCCTCACCAATCCCTCACTCCCAAACAGCTATCAATCAACAGACTACGATGAAAAGTGAGGGATTGAGGGATTGATGACCAATTTTATAGGTAGAAGGGCGAGAAGGTCAGTAGAATGGTGCGCGAAGGTGTAGCCATTCATGAAGGAAGGTGTACACTTTCAAGACACAAAGCGTTCACGTTCTACCCGATAAGCATCGAAACAACTAAGAATTACCGTCATCATCATCCCCACTCTTATCTCGGATCTCCGTGCCCTCAATGCTGTTACCCACAAAACTGACACATCTCGCAGTAAAGGCAGGCAACCAGTGTTGAGGGTATTCCTTGATACAGGTGCCATTCACAGGCATACTGTCAGGATGCATCTATTCCCCATCTCTTAGCCTCAGTATGTCTTCTTTCGTCATAGTATGCCTATAGTATGCCATCACTATGCTTAGAGTATCTCCTGTTCTTATTACCTCCATGAACCTCTAAATAGCCAAACTCAGTCAGCTGGCGCAGATAACGCTTGGCGGTAGTGGGATTGAAACCGAAGTGACTGACGATGATCTCTGTCGTAATCAAGTCTTTATCGGCCATAAACGCCAAAATATCGACCAGTTTCTCTGCCAAAGAGGGCTTTATCGACCATTTATCGACCATTTCCTGCTTCCACGCCTCTTTATCGACCACAACTGTCTGTATGGACTTTAAGAACTGGTCGATGTCTGCTTGCAGATGCTGGATATGCAGTCTGGTCATGCAATCGATGAAGTTTCCGCAGTTCACCCTTGGCCGCCGAGAAGTCGCCGCCTATCGAGTGGTAATCGCTTCCTGTTCGTGCCATCACTTTCGAGGCCAGCAGTATGAGCCACTCTATAGTGATAGGCTCATGCTGATATATCCACTTCCGCCCATAGTCATAAGCCATCTGTTCCATCATCGTTCGCTTGCTGCTGGTGATGCCTTCATCAAACAGCAGTTGCGCTTCAACCTCCGTCACCGTCGAACCCTCAATAGCCGTCGAGTGCGTGATAATAGAGTACAGATAGAATTTCTCGAAATCTATCTGTTCCGAGATGCCCAGTTCTTTATGTAATCTGAGTAACTTCAGCAACTATTCTCCGTTCTTTTCAATTGACGGGTCTTTTTCTACTGGAGTTTTATCTTTTGTCTCGTCCATACTTTTGTACATTTTTAATCCGAATATTTAGGCTCCATCTGCACGTTCTTCAGAATGTGCGTGAAGAAGTTCATCACCGTTTCATACTGATGCAGCCTACCTCAAAATGCGCCATTGCTCCAGCGTGTAGTCCTGTATTGCCATTATTTGACCACAAAGATACGAATATTTTTCTACAGGAGTACACAATAACTGAAAAAGTTGCTTCTACAAGCCTTGTTTTCTTGGAGAAGCGTTAATCTTCGATAATTACTCTTTTGTTACAACCTTTTTTCCTAACTTTGCCGTCGCAACATAGAACACTATGAAACTTCCTCTCATTCCTCTCGCAGCCTTTGCTGCGCTGCCTGCCATGAGCGCAGGACGTCAACGCCCCAACGTCATCCTCATTATCGCCGACGACCTTGGCTATGGCGACGTGAGTGCCTATGGACAGACCACAGTGCAGACCCCCTCCATCGACCGTCTGGCTCGCGGTGGCGTCTGCTTCACCGACGGCCATGCCACTTCAGCCACCTCCACCCCGTCGCGCTACGGACTCTTCACGGGCATGTACCCTTGGAAGAAGAAAGGCACGCACATCTTGCCTGGCGACGCACCTCTGCTCATTTCGCCCGAGCAGTTCACCATGCCAAAGATGTTCCAACAGGCCGGCTATCATACGGCAGCCATCGGCAAGTGGCATCTCGGCATGGGACAAGGCCACATCGACTGGAACCGCCGCATCTCACCGGCGGCCAATGCAATCGGTTTCGACTACACCTGCGTCATCGCTGCCACTGTGGATCGCGTGCCAACGGTGTATGTGGAAGACGGAGTGGTGGAGGGATTAGATCCGAACGACCCCATCGAGATAAGCTACCAGCACAACTTCGAAGGAGAGCCTACCGCGCTGACCAACCCCGAAATGGTGCGCTTGCAGTGGAGTCACGGCCACAACCAAAGTGTCATCAACGGCATCCCCCGCATCGGCTTCATGAAAGGCGGAAAGGCCGCACGCTGGAAGGACGACGAGATGGCGCAGTATCTGCTCAACAAGGTGTCTCGTTATCTGGACGAGCGCACGGCAACAGACTCCGACCAACCGTTCTTCCTCTACTACGGCCTTCACCAGCCTCATGTGCCTCGCGTCCCCGACCAGCGCTTTGCAGGGCGCACGGCTTTAGGTCCTCGCGGCGATGTCATCGCAGAAGCCGACTGGTGTGTGGGTCAGCTGCTGAAGAAGTTGGAAGAGAAAGGACTGATGGAAAACACGCTCATCATCTTCTCCAGCGACAACGGCCCCGTGCTGGACGACGGCTACGTCGATGGTGCCCGTGAATCGTCACCGCTGCATGACCCGCTGGGCGGCCTTCGGGGTGGCAAGTACAGCCTCTACGATGCAGGCACGCGCGTACCTTTCTTTGTTTATTGGCAAGGTCACATCCGTCCCTTCGTGAACCACAAGCTGGTGTCGCAGCAGGACCTTGTTGCTTCTTTCGGGAAGCTCATCGGGCAACAAGTACCTGACTCTCTGGACTCTCGCGAGATGCTCTCCACCTTTCTTGGAAAACGTCGCAGCGGGCGCAAGAGCATGGTGGTGGAAGCTGCCGGCAGACTGGCTTTCCGCAGTGGGCGCTACGCCCTCATCCCACCCTACGACGGTCCTAAACGCAATGCCACCGACAACGAACTGGGCAACGTCGATGACTACACCCTTTATGACCTCCAAGCAGACCCGTCGCAGGCCACCGACATCACGGCCACACATCCTCGCCTCCTCCGCAAACTCAAACGCGAATTTCTGGAAGCGACCCAAGAAGACCAAGGCACACCTGACTATAAGCTGTCTGCCCTGCCAACATTCATGAACTCACTTTGTATCAGATAGGAGCCTGCCCCCTGTCACAACTTCACATTCTGCGAATCAATGAACAGCAATTCACGTTCCAGCATTTCCAAGCGCGGCATAGCGAAACCGACGGCGCGGGCTTCAGCGATGGGACGTGTGTAGAGATAATGGATTTCCATGGGACGGCGGAAATCGAAGTCCAAACGCATGGAAGGCGAGTAAGGAACCATCTCGTCCGTCATCTGCATCATCTTTTGCGCGAAGCTCTCGTCAAGGGCACTGATGCCAAGGGCGTTGGCAGCCCCAATCACCTCCATCATCTGCTCATAGATGAGTTGGCGTGTGGCCGGGCAAGAGAGGAGTGCATCCGTCTGTGTCTGCAAGGCGACCGTCATACCATTGAAAGGCATATTCCACACGGCTTTCTTCCAGCGGGCCTCCGCATAAGCCACCTCGTGTGCTTCGATGCCTGCTTCGCAGAAGTCGGCAAGAACCGATTGGAACAACGCATGGTCCTTGCATGAGAAATTTCCCAAATTGATGCTCCCATAGCACTGATGACGAATATGCCCAGGCTCTGTCTTGGAGGAACAGATGAAAGCCAGACCTGCGGCCAAGGGCTGGTCGGGGAACCAAGATTGCACATCCGCCTCCAAGCCGATACCGTTCTGGATGAGGACCACCAGAGTTGAGGGATGAAGCAAGGGAGGAAGCAACTGGTGCAGGAGATGTTCATTCGTAGACTTCAAACCGACGAGCACCACGTCAACCTGCGGCATTGAGCGCGTGTCGGCGTAGGCATGAACCTGTGGCAGAGAGAAATCGCCGTCACACGAACTGACACGCAAGCCGTGAGCGCAAACAAATTCATAATCCTTGTGCAGCAGGAAATGCACCTTACGCCCCAAGCGAGATAACTTGGCACCATAATAACCACCAATAGCGCCTGTGCCGATGACGGCGTATGTCAATGTATCCTTCATGTCTTTCTGCAAATGATGTCTGATGGTCAGCGAGCCAAGGCAAAGTCAAGTTGCTTCTTGTCGAGGTTGGCGTGAGCGACACGAATGCGAATGGGGTCTCCAAGCTGGTAGCGGCGATGGCGACGACGGCCAAGGAGAACGTAGTTCTTCTCATCAAAGACATAGTAGTCATCATCGAGATCGCGCAGGGGAACCATGCCTTCACACTTCGTATCGTTAAGCTCGACGTAGATGCCGAACTCGTTGATGCCCGAAATAATGCCGTCAAATTCCTGCCCCAGTTTATCAGCCATGAATTCCACTTGCTTATACTTGATGCTGGCACGTTCGGCCAGCGTGGCCGTCTGTTCCTGGTCGCTACACAACTCGCAAAGTGTTTCATACTTCTCCTGACTGGCTGAGCGTCCACCTTCGGCATAGCGGGTGAGGAGGCGATGAACCATCAGGTCGGGGTAGCGACGGATGGGCGACGTGAAGTGGGTATAGTAGTCGAAGGCAAGACCATAGTGGCCGATGTTGACGGTGGAGTACTTGGCTTTCATCATGGCACGCAGAGCAACCATCTCCACGAGGTTTTCCTCGCGCTGCCCGTGGACTTCATGAAGCAGTTTGTTGATGCTTCGGCTGATGTCCTGACGAGTTCCGGCAGTGCGCAGTTTATGACCGAATTTGGACACAAATTGCGAGAGGTTCATCAGCTTGTCAGCATCAGGCTGCTCGTGGATACGATAGGGAAGCACCTTTGCCTTCTTTCCACGAGGGACGCGTCCGATGCTCTCGGCAACGGTACGGTTGGCCAGCAACATGAATTCCTCAATAAGCTTGTTGGCATCCTTGGCAACCTTGTAATATGTACCGATTGGCTTTCCCTTTTCATCAATGTCGAAGCGCACTTCTGGCCGTTCAAAATCTACGGCTCCGGCAGCAAAACGCTTCGCCCGTAAGAGCTTGGCCAGACGGTTGAGGGTGATGAGGGCAGCAGAAAGAGGTTCCCCGATTTCCCCGCCATCACAAGAGGGGGCGGGAGCAGATCTGTCGGAAGTGTGGCCGTAATCCTCCGGACTCGCCACCCCACGTTGCTCAAACATCGCTTGCACTTCCTCATAGGCAAAGCGGCGGTCGCTGCGGATGACGGTATGCGCAAGATGCCATTTCTTCACCTCTGCTTTCTCATTGAGCTGGAAGATGACGCTGTAGGTGAGCTTGTCTTCGTCGGGACGCAAGGAACAAATATTGTTACAGAGGCGCTCGGGAAGCATCGGCACGGTGCGGTCAACAAGATATACGGAGGTTCCTCGACGCTGAGCTTCTTTATCGATGATGGAGCCTTCGGTGACATAATGACTGACATCGGCTATGTGGACACCTACTTCGTACAAAGGAATTGCGTTATCTATGATTTTGAAAGACAAGGCATCGTCGAAATCTTTGGCATCGCGCGGGTCAATGGTGAAGGTGAGACGGTCACGGAAGTCCTCACGTCCGACGAGATCGGCTGCCTTGATGGTAGCGTCGATGTGATTGGCAGCTTCTTCCACTGCCTTGGGATAAGTATAAGGAAGATGATATTCGGCGAGAATGGCGTGCATCTCGGTTTCGTTCTCGCCAGCCTTACCCAGCACTTCGACGACTCGGCCAATGGGGTTCTTGGAACCTTCTGGCCACTCCACAATGCGGCAGGTGACTTTGTCGCCAGACTTGGCTCCTTTGAGCTGGCTTTTGGGGATGAAGATGTCGTTGGCCAGCGTGCGGTCTTCGGTCAACAAGAAAGCAAACTCTTTGCTGACACTGAGCCGTCCGACGAAGAGCTTGTCGGCTCGTTGAAGGATTTCCGTCACCTGTGCCTCACGGACATGGGCTCGACGCCGTGCCATCATCTGCACCCGCACGCGGTCGCCGTCCATCGCATGTAACGAGTTGCGCTCGGCCACGAGGATGGGATCGCCGCCATCGTCGGGGTGGAACGTGTTCTTGCCATTGGCTTTACGCTGGAACGTCCCTTCCATGACAGCCGACTTGAAGGCGAGGGCATAGTGCATGGACGGACGCTCCACGATATAGTCATCCCTCATCAGGTCGTCCAAGACATCCATGCAGAGCAGTTTGGCCGGATGTGTGTTCAGGCCCAGCTCACGGAATATCGTCCTGACATCCATGATTTCGCCGGCTCGACTCTGGAAGAAGTTCATTACCTGTTCGCTCAGTTGTGCTTTGTTCAGACGGCGTCTGCCCTGACGCTCGCTCTGCTTGTTCTTTCCTTTTGTCATGGTCTGAAATGGTTTTAGGTCTGTGCAAAGTTACGCATTATTTCCGAATCACCACACTCTTATGCACAAAAGATGCCTAACACAGCAAAAAAACATGAAAAAAGGCCGGATGCAATCGCTGTCATGCTGCTTTTTCGCTAACTTTGCGGCAAGAAACATGGTTCTTACATGGCTGAGACTACCTCCTCAAATTCTGAACAGCACACCTTCATCCGTTCTCCGCTCTACCGTCGCTACTTCCAGTACCTCCTGCTCGAACGGAACTTTTCTGCTAACACGCTCGATGCCTACCAAAAAGACCTCGACAAGTTACTGAACTTTCTGGAAGAAGAGAATATCGATTTCCGCGATGTCAAGTTGGAAAACCTGCAGACCTTTGTGGCAACACTCATGGATGTGGGCATCGCCCCACGTAGTATCGCGCGCATTCTCGCCGGCGTGAAATCGTTCTACAAATTCCTGGAACTGGAAAATGAGATAACAAACAACCCAACCGAGCTCCTGGAATCTCCTGCACGAGGTGAACATCTTCCAGACGTGCTGACTGTCGAAGAAATAGACAGGATGATAGGCTCCATTGACATGGAAAAAGCGGAAGGTCAACGGGACAGAGCCATCATCGAGACGCTCTATTCCTGCGGGTTACGCGTCAGCGAACTATGCGCGTTGAGGATTTCCGACCTCTATCTGGAAGAGGGATTCATCCGCGTACACGGCAAGGGAAAAAAGGAACGACTCGTACCTATATCTCAAAGCGCGATAGAAGAACTCACCTTGTGGTTTGCTGACCGAGAAACCATCCATATCCGTCCAGGGAACGAGGACACTGTCTTCATCAGTTTTCGAAGGGGTACCGCCCTCAGCCGCATCACCGTCTTTCATCTTGTGAAAATGCTGGCACTGGCAGCTGACATTCGCACCAACGTTTCACCACACACCTTCCGACATTCCTTCGCCACACACCTCCTTGAAGGAGGAGCCAACCTGCGAGCCATTCAGGAAATGCTGGGGCATGAAGACATCGGAACCACAGAAATGTATCTCCACATCGATCGTCATTTCCTGCGGGAAGAAATCTTGATGCACCACCCTCGCAACGCACCACGAAGAAACGGGAACCAAGAGGAAGAAAGCAACAGCCCCGATGAGGATTAGGCCTTTTGAAAAGACCGCCTCATCGGGGCTGGCGTTAGTGGTTTATCGAAAAAAGACGACTTACTTCACAGCCACTTTCTGTCCGCCGACAACGTAAACACCACGCTTGGCAGCAGAGCGTTCTGTGCGACGACCATTCAGGTCATAGACAGCGGCTCCGTTTTCAACATTCGCTTTCAGGCTCTCAATGGCATCAGCATCGAAGATGTGCTTGATTTCAAGTTCCGTTGCACCAGGTGCCTGAGCATCCCAGGTCACACCACAGCGCGTGGGCAGGAAAGTCTTGTCGCCCGACGTACGCAGGAGCACACTCTCCAGCACTTCGACGTTCTGCTGAGCGGGAATGCCATAGCGTCCGTCGCAGGTGATGCTTTCCCAGCTGCTGCTGAAGGTGACGCGGTTGCCACGTTGGTCAGTCATCGTAACTGGAAGGAGGTGCGTGCTGACGGCTGTAGCATCAATGTTACGGACATGCAAATTCTGCAAGGTCGGAGAGAAGATCAGGTAAGGACGTCCTGCCTCAATGCCCTCATTGGTGCAATCGATGAAGCAGAGTTGCAGAGTGTTACCCTCTTGACGGATAGCTGCCAGACGTTCCACGCGGACATCCTTGGCGGCGGCTTGCAACTGCTGGGAGGTGAGCGTCATCGGCAAGCAGAGCGTATTGTAACCTGCCATAAGCGTGCGGTTAATCTGAACGGGCTGGTCAGCCTGCTGCAACTGCTCTACGTTCAGCTTTGACGAGAATGTGTAAAGGTTCTTCACCCGATTCTGTGCAACAGAGGGAGTGCACAAGGTGGCAACAGCCACCAGAATAAGCGTAAAATACTTCATGTTTCTTCCTTTTTGGGGTTATTTTGCCGCAATATTACGAATAATTCTGCAATCGTGTTTAAGACAGCCCTAACCTTTAACTTTTTTTAGTGGTATCGACAAGGATTGTGCTAAAACAATTCCCTACCTTTGCACCCACTAAAAAACGAAAACAGACCTTTCAATATGGAAAAGAGATTCAAGAGAACAACAGTCACGTCTGCCCTGCCATACGCCAACGGCGGCGTGCATATCGGTCACCTCGCGGGTGTATATGTGCCTGCAGATATTTATGTAAGATACTTGCGCCTGAAGGGTGAGGACGTGATGTTCATCGGCGGAAGCGACGAACACGGTGTGCCCGTGACGCAGCGTGCCCGCAAGGAGGGCATCACGCCTCAGCAAGTCGTCGATCGCTATCACCAGATGATCAAGGACAGCTTCGAGGAGTTCGGCATCAGCTTCGACGTCTATAGCCGCACCACCTCGAAGACCCACCACCAGTTCGCCAGCGACTTCTTCCGCAAGCTCTACGACGACGGCAAGCTCATCGAAAAAGTTGAACCACAATTCTATGATGAGAAGGTTGAGGAGTTTTTGACCGATAAGGACATTGTCGGCGAGTGTCCCCATTGTCACAATCAAGAGGCTTTCGGCAATCAGTGTGAGAAATGCGGACACGATTTATCACCAGAGGAACTTATTAACCCTCGCAGCAAACGCAGCAGTTCAACTCCTATTATGAAGGAGACAAAGAATTGGTATCTGCCACTCAACGAGTATCAGGAATGGCTTAGACAATGGATCCTGGAGGGTCATAAAGAATGGCGCTCAAACGTTTATGGTCAGTGTAAGAGTTGGCTGGATATGGATTTAAAACCTCGCGCAATGACCCGTGACCTCAACTGGGGTATTCCCGTTCCGGTCGAAGGCGCCGAGGGCAAGGTGCTCTACGTGTGGTTCGACGCCCCCATCGGTTATATCTCCAACACGAAGGAGCTGTGCGAGAGCGACCCGGCGCGCTGGGGCACGTGGCAGCGCTGGTGGCAGGACGCAGAGACGAGGTTGGTCCATTTCATCGGCAAGGACAACATCGTCTTCCACTGCATCATCTTCCCCGTGATGATGAAGGCCCACGGCGGCTACGTCATGCCGGACAACGTGCCTGCCAACGAGTTCCTGAACCTCGAAGGCGACAAGATCTCCACTTCCCGCAACTGGGCTGTCTGGTTGCACGAATACCTCGTGGACTTCCCCGGCAAGCAGGACGTGCTGCGCTATGCCCTCACGGCCTCTGCTCCCGAGACGAAGGACAACGACTTCACCTGGGCTGAGTTCCAAGCCCGCAACAACAACGAGCTGGTCGCCATCTACGGCAACTTCGTCAACCGCGCCTTGCAGCTGACGCAGAAGTACTACGAGGGTGTCGTCCCTGCCTGCGGCGAACTGACGGATTACGACCGCGAGACCATCGCCGAGTTCAAGGACGTCAAGGCGAAGGTGGAAAGCCTGCTCGACAGCTTCCGCTTCCGCGACGCTCAGAAGGAAGCCATGAACCTGGCCCGCATCGGTAACAAATACCTGGCCGACAGCGAACCGTGGAAAGTCATCAAGACCGACCCCGAGCGCGTGAAGACCATTATCAATATCAGTCTTCAGCTGACGGCCAATCTGGCCATCGCCTTCGAACCGTTCCTGCCGTTCAGCAGTAAGAAGCTCTATGCAATGCTCAACGTGGAGCCCCTCGGATGGGAAAACCTCGGTTCGACCGAACTCCTGAAGGCCGGCCATCAGCTGGGTACGCCCTCCCTCCTCTTTGAGAAGATCGAGGACGAGGCCATTCAGGCGCAGATGGATCGTCTGGCTCGCATCAAGAAAGAAAACGAAGAGGCCAACTTCAAGGCAGAACCCGTGAAGAAGGACGTGTCCTTCGACGATTTCGAGAAACTGGACATTCGTGTTGGCACGGTTCTTTCTTGCGAAAAGGTGAAGAAGTCGAATAAGTTGCTGAAGTTCGAGATTGCCGATGGCATGGAGAACCGCACCATCCTCAGCGGTATTGCCCAGTATTATCAGCCGGAAGAGCTTGTAGGCAAGCAGGTGTGCTTCATCGCCAACTTCCCTCCCCGCAAGATGATGGGCATGGAGAGCCAGGGCATGATTCTTTCTGCCGTGAACTTCGACGGCTCTCTGAGCGTCATCACGACGCAGCGTGACGTGAAGCCCGGCTCGCAGGTCGGATAACTACTCAATTAGCTTGATTAACGTCAAGAAAGCGCGCATTTACATGTTTTATAACATGAAGTGCGCGCTTTTTTGTAAAAAAGTCTGTACCTTTGCATCGCAAAACAAAGGAGGCCGTTATTAGTCGTGAGCCTGAAGCGCGCTCCTTATCTGCTAAATGGGTAAAAGTCTGTGAGCCTTGTGCTCAGGTATATGATTGTTAAAGGATAATTGAGATTTAGTTAGTTAGTTTATAAGGTAAATGATTTTGTTGAGCGATTGTCCGTGAGGATCATCGCTTTTTTTGTTTTTCCACAGGCCCATCACGGTTGCACTATTAAAAAACGCATAATTGATGATATTCTCGCTCACCTATTTGTGAGAAACCATGATTGTTGCTACCTTTGTACCGCCAAATCAAAGACCCCCAACATGCACACCACCCACTCCCTTCACCTTCTCCATCATCTCATCTACGGTTGTTGCCTGCTTTTCCTCACTTGTTGCACCGGCCAGCGGAAAAGGATGGAGCAGATTATCCAGGATGCCAAGGAACAGAACCTGAACTATGTGCCCTTCACCACTGATTCCCTTCTGCTTGAAGCCGTAGCCTACTACGACCGCCATGGAACTTCCAACGAGCGCCTTCTCGCCCACTACCTCTTCGGCTACGCCTATCGCGACATGAACGAGGCACCCCCTCGCCATCATCACATGGGAAGATGCCGTTGCCTGTGCAGATACACTCAGCCCCGAATGTGACTTTGCTACCCTTTTCAGGGTCTATGGACAGATGGCTGAGGTGTACAGAAGGCAGCACTTGCCAGAAAAGGAATTGGACGTTTCGAGACACTTTTGCTATTTTGCAGAACGCGCTAATGACACTTATTTCTACGTACGTGGAATCGAACTTAAAGGTGAGGCTTATTATGCATTAGATGATTCTTCTGGCACTTTTCAGACGGCAGAGAAAGCAAGACAGCTTTACATGAAATACGGGAAGGAACGGGAAGCTGCACAAGTGTATGCCGCAGCCATTCATTTTTTTGGTGAATCACGAACATCTTGAGCAGGCGCACAGGTTGATGGAAGTCTATGAAAAAGAATCAGGATTATTCAATGAGCAAGGTGAGATCATTCGCACGCGTGAACAATATTATTACTCAAGTTTCGGATGTATGAGTAAGCATTATTGAGAAAGGGCAAAAGCGTTTGTTTATGATGTGCTTTTGCCCATTCGACACTACCATGTAACCCATGGCGTTCTTCATGAAGCGTCGCAAGCGCCGAGCGGCTCGCCAAGCTTTTGCGGGGTTGAAGGTTAATCTACTCAAAAATAGCCTAAGAGCAATTCAAAGCTAATTTATAGCACTCACCTTAAACAAAAAAATCCCCAAAAAGACTTATTGATTCAGAACTTTTAGTTACCTTTGCACCGTGTTTCCGTATGGAGCACTACTTTATTTGCTCAAATCTCTGACACGAACTGCGACCTCGAATAAGAGTTGTACGAGCAAAAATAACACCTGTTGGAGTGTGCACTTAGTGCAGACTTCTTCATAAGGTGTTATAGGCTGTCGCAGGCCAGTGTCAGAGTATGGAAGGTCTGCACTTTTCTTTTGCTCAAAGGTGAGTGCTGGCCCTACAAAGTAACTCATTATTAACTCATAAACTCAGAGCAAATGAAAAAGATTCTTTTATTCTTTATGTTGCTTTCGGCAACGAGCGCTTTTGCGCAGGACGTGATTGTAAAAAAAGATGGCTCAACCATCGTTAGCAAAGTGCTTGAAATAACTGCGACGGATATCAAGTACAAGAAGTTCTCGAATCTCAATGGACCAACGTACACTATCGCCAAGGCGGACGTGCAGGCCATCAACTATGAGAATGGCGAGAAAGAGACCTTTGACACAGTTGTTTCCACGCAGGCACAAAATCAGCTTCCATCTACCAACCCTCCATTTAGCACTACCACTCAAAATGGGAAAGTCATAAGCGATTCAGAATTGTTAAGAATGGCAGGGGGGAGCAAAGAAGAAGAAGAAGCTAAGATTAAGAAACTAAAAATTGCGGGATGGGTCGTAGGAGGAACTTTAGTTGCCGGAGGAATAGTTCTTGCATGTTTAACTATCCCTGGGGAATATGATAAGGGTTGGGTATCTGACATCCTTGATAAGCCATTAGGATTGGGAATAGGTATCCCCATGATTGCAGCAGGTATAGCCACCACCACAGGTTGTCTTATCCGTGCCCACAAACTTCAGCGACGTTCCCTGTACTCTGTGCAGGCAGCACCTCTGTTCCAGCATGACTTTGCGCTTTACAATGGCTCTACACTATCGACAGGTTTTGACCTCTTGAAAGATAGTCGCTTCAAAAGTCAGACCATCGGCCTTGGAATTCGTTTTAACTTCTGAATACGATGAACAACAATTTGATTGACAATAAGATTGATGGAGATTGACGCCCACATAAACGTCAATAGTCATCAATCCGCGTCAATCTTTATTATCTTAATAGACTTATGAAAAAGTATCTTATCCTCACAGCAACTGCCATCGCAGCTTTATTCCTCTCTTCTTGCCGCACGAGCTACACTGGCGACGGCACGAGTGCCGCCGAAATTGTCGATTCCTACACAGGTAGCGTCAACGATGTCAACTTGGAGATTGCTACCGAACCTATCACCTACTCAATAGATATTTCAACGGAAGAAGGGCGTGCCAAGCTTCATGGCCTAAGCTATGCCAAAGCTCGCAGCCTTTGCCTGCGTGAAGCGGTCATGTCCGCACGCTGTGCGAAGCTCGTCAACCCGCAGTACACCAAACTGATGAAAGGCAGACGTGTCCTGCGCATTACCGTCTATGGTTTTCCTGCCGTATATAAGAACAAGAACTAATCCGAGAAAACCTTTCTTGTAAGGTGTAAATAGTAATTGAAAAGTATACCACCATAATAATCGAAAAGGGTACCACGTAGACCGGAGTTTTACGTCAAATATATGGTCGCTCAGAAGAGCGCTGCACCCGTATCAACGCGAATTGAAGATTCTATCAATACAGACCACAGGGATGAGTTATCAGATTCGTTTTTGTTAAGATAGGAGGTTCAACAATCACAAGGACATAGCTTCTTGTCCTCATCAACCTAAGTGAAAAGATTATTCCATCATCACGGAATGATTATTCCATCATCATGGAATGATTGTTCCGTGATGATGGAATAATGTATGAAGCTTGGGATGTGAGAGAGAACAGTTAATCCGAGTTTCAGTGATACTATGGCTTGGAGAATAAGCCACATAGGAGTAAAAGGAAATGTGAGGGGGTCACTTGTCGAGTGAATGGGAGATGGCGGTGTTGATATCGCGGATTTTCTTCTCATCCATCTTCATGACTTTACGGTCGTAGGTCATGAGTCCGTTGACTTCTGTCTCGACATCTGTGGTTTGTGTATAGACAGCTGCTGAGAAGGCGGCAGGCGTCCCGTCTTCGAGGGTGATGCCCTTCGCGAGTTTGAGGACGGCTTCTCCCTGTTGCACATAGGAGTCAGTGAGCTCATTGGCATCCTTGTAATTCACGTAGGTCGTTGCGTCTGTCTCTAACCAGCGATGTCCCTCGATGTGCCGACCAAGTCCTCCGTATTCACCGAGCACGACGGGGCGTGTTGTGTCGTTCAGGTAGAGCACGGGGGGACGAGAGTAGTCATGAAGGTCCAGGAAATCGCCACAGCGGTAGTGATTGCCTCCACTGGCAGGGTTGATGAGTCGTGTAGGATCTTGTTGGCGAGTGAACTCGATGACTTCCGGTGTCTTGAACTGTCCCCAAGATTCGTTGAAAGGAGTCCACACGACGATAGAGGGATAGGAATAGAACTGATTGATGATCTCGCCCCATTCGTGGAAGAAGTTGGCTTCGACATCCGAAGCATGAGCACCGTCGGGCTGCTGGTTCCAGTTCCGCATGTGCCATCCTTGATCGGATCGGCAGATGGAGGGCATGTCTTGCCAAACGAGGAGTCCGATGGAGTCGCAATAGTAGTACCATCGTGCGGGTTCGACTTTCATGTGTTTTCTGATCATGTTGAAGCCCCAGTCCTTGGTCTTCTGGATGTCAAAGCGTAGTGCTTCGTCTGTGGGGGCGGTGTAGAGTCCGTCTGGCCAATAGCCTTGGTCGAGTGGTCCGAACTGGAAGTGGTTCTTGTTGTTGAGCTGCAATCTCCAGACACCGTCGTTCTGTTGTGCGACAGAGATTTTGCGCATGGCGGCATAGCTGCCTACACGGTCGGCCTCGTGTCCGCGCACTTTCAGGCTGACAGTCATCTGGTAACGGTTGGGCGTGTCGGGCGTCCAGAGCTGAGGTTTCTTGACGGGAAGAATGACGCGTTGACCAGCAGGAGAGGTGGCCTTAACCACTACACGTCCGGCAAATGACAATTCGACTTCGACCTGATCGGTGGAGGCTGCGGTGCCAATGGTCTTCACATCGACGACGAAACGCTGACCATCCAAATCGGGTGTGGTGCGAATGTCGGCGATGTATTGTCTGCTGACAGGTTCAATCCATACGGTTTGCCAGATGCCGGAGACAGAGGTGTACCAGATGGAGCCATTTCCTCCAGGATGTAATCTCTGTTTGCCAACGGGCTGTGTGCGTTCGTCGCTGTTATCGACGACTCGCACTGTCAATTTGTTTTCTCCTGCACGCAATTGCGGGGTGATGTTGACGCAGAAAGCGGTGTATCCTCCGACATGCTCTGCTACACGCCGACCGTTGACATAGACAACGGCCTCGTGGTCAACGGCTCCGAAATGCAACAGGACGTCACGTCCTTTCCAGGCAGAGGGCACCTGGAAGGAGCGCTCATACCAAAGCACCTGACCACGACGCAGCTTGCGTGCGACGCCAGAGAGGCTGGATTCGAGAGGATAGGGTACGAGGATTTGTCCATCAAACTCATCGGGACGGAGGTCTTCGGCCTCTGAGATGGCATAGTTCCAAAGGCCATTGAGGTTCTGCCATTCGTTTCTTGTCAGGAGTGGACGGGGATATTCGGGCAGAGGGAGTGACGGGTTGACCTTTGAGGCCCATTCAGTTTTAAGACGTTGACCCGCAGGTTTCCACGATGTTGTCTGTGCGCTGGATGCAAGAGCGCTTGCCAAAAGCAATGCAATAAGAATCTTTTTCATGAAGGGAAATGAGGTTTGAGGAATGAGGTGTTTAGGTATGTTCTAATAATGATTAGTGTTTCGTGACCAGTTCAGAGCAATTTCCACGGCGGAGTATGTACGTTCCTCTCGGAAGACCCTGGAGAGGATTTGCAGCGTCTGTTGTGGAGAGTTTTCGTCCTGCAAGGTCATAGACTTGGGTCTGACGGATTGCCTCTGTGGATGCTGCCATTGTTTCCACGCCAGTGGGTATGGCAGAGATTTCAATAGCGGCTATGCGGTTTCTCCAGCTGCCAACGAGCTGTGTGCTGGACTCTTGCCAAGTATTGGAATCTCCCGTTAGGTCTGCACCCCGATAGGCAGTCAGCTGATAGCCTGTGTTGAGTTTGATGGAGGCGATGGAATGGTAGTTGTAAGCCGTGCTGGACACAGGAATGCCATAGGCCGTGAGTTGACCAGCGGTATATATGCCTTCGGGCAACGAAACGCTGTAGCCGCCGTAATTAGCAGCGGTAAAGAGGGTGGCGACGCCTTCTTGGGCAGTAGCGAAAAGCTGGTTCATGCCTGTAGCCCATTCCTTGAGGTTCCATGTCTCGTCGTTATAGACCCAGACGAATCCTCCGACGACATCGCAGTTGTCTCGCCATTGCTTCATTTGGTTGAGAGAGGTCGTCATGTCGGTCTGATAGTTCGTTCGTCCTGCCAAGAGCGGTATTCCGTCGAAATGCCAGTCGGCGGGATTGTTGGCTGCTCCCCCGTCATAGCATTGGATAAGGACGCGGTCACATGTGCCGGGCTTCTGCTCGTTGAGTTGTTTGGCGAGGTTCTGCCAGAACGTCTTGTTCATGTAGGGAGCGAGCGATGTTTTGTAGCCAAGGTCTGCCATCATCGCGTGGAAACGCAGTGCTGAGGCGAGGTCATAGCACTGTTCATCGTCATTGTTGACACCGTCGATTTCGGGTATGGCCTCTTTCAGCGCCTGGAAGTTGCGATAGAGATTGGTGGATGTTAAATCCCCTTGATGTACATTGAGGATGCTGCGTATGTTGTTGTAGGAGTCGTTGCCCCATCCTCCGATGACAATCTCAATGCGCTGTATGGGCGAAGCTGCATCCTTGAGTGAGCGGATGTCGTCGATGTAATGAGGCTGTGTTCGGTCGAAGACATATTTTCCATTTTCACAGATAGTTTCTCCGTCGGTAAGCAGTGTTCCGTCTGGGTTGACGTGTACGTTGAAAAGGAGGAGATATGTAAATCCTGACTCTTTGAGTTTGGTGATGGTGGCTGGTCGCTCTCGTCGGATGTGTCCTCCGACATAGAGACCCGACCATGAGAGGTCGCTGAGGCTGTTGCTCTCGTGTTGTTCTTGCTGCTTGGCATTTTCCTCGTATGGGAGTGCCGGGTCACCTTCCATCGGTACGTTGGCGGCAGCGCTGGCAGCGGTTGAAAGTGCAAAGTCATCCTGTTTATTGGATGAGGTTCCCTTTTGGAGCCATGCAGTCGGTGTTACGCCTTCGATGCTTCGATTATTGTAAGCGTGCAAGGCATTTTTCTCGATCCATTGTTGATAGTCAGTCTCGCCAAGGTCACGTATGAATCGTCGGACATATCTCATGAGGATGCCTTTGAATCCGGCCAAATCCCCATCCTGCACCTGACAGGCGCTGATGATTCCATTGCTGTTGCAAAGGTTGTTCTTGGTCCACTGCATGATTTTCCGTGCATCTCTGGCATACTGCTCATCGCCATAGTATTTATAGAGCATACAGGCTGCTCCGAGCATGGTGCCCTGATTGTAGGTGGATCCCCAGTCGTTTCTGCTTTTGACTTTCTGTGTGGCTGGATCCCAGACGACGCTGTCATCAACTTTTCCAGTGTTCATCTGATTGGCCAAGGTGTATCGTTGCGCTGCATAGAGGTCACGTGCTTTCTCGAAATACTCTTCTCCACATCCTGCGAATCCGAGGTAGCAGGCAGCCACTTCTGCAGGTCCGGCGATGCATGAGTTGGTGCCGTAGGGGTCGCCAGTATTCTGAGCCCATCGCATGAGTCCTGTGAAGGGAATGTAGGAACGTTCATAGATCTTGTCGAAGTTTTGTTTGGCCATTCGCACCCACCCATTGTTATTGGCCAGGAGTCCCAGACGGGCGGTGGCGATGATTTGCCACATCACATCGTCGTTAAAGTCGTGTCCAAACCAATGGTAGTTGTCGGTATAGACAAGTTTGTCCCAAGCGCTTCCGACATTTCTATTGAACCACGAGAAGACCTCCTTTGCGAGTTGCAGATAGTCTTCCCGTCCTGTGGTTTCGTAGGCATCGAGCACCACCTCCAACTGTTCGCTTTCTCCCCAGCTGCCTCCAATGAACGTTTTCAGGTTCGTGCCTTTCCGTTCAACCGTTTTTTTAATGTAGGCATCAATCATTTCTTCACGCATCGTAGGTGTGAACGTCGTTTTCGGTTCCACCTTTATGAACTGCCATTTCTGTGAGTTGTCATCAGTGGCTTCAGCAAGCACTGGGCAGCTGCCATCAGCCGTGTTGTTGGCTGTGAGGTAAAGGACTGAGCCGTTGAGCTTGATTTTGTAGGTATTTTCGTCTTCGTTGACCGTTTCGAGTCTCCATCGTGCGACACCTCCCGATGAGGCTTGTCGTGCTGTGGCTCCGCTGGTGGCGGATGGCACTCCGAGCATGAAATTGGAATAGACATTTCGGAGGGTGATGGTGGAAGAACCTGCAAGCGTCCATTGTCCGGAAGCGACGTCAGTCTCACTCCAAATGACGACATCCGCAGGTGAAGCCAAAGATGAGTTTTGCGTGATGAGCGATTTGCTGGGCGCTGCAAGCGGTATGATTCGGTAGGCGTTTCCGCTTTGTAGTTGTGCTCTGAGCGAACTGCCGCCGAAGATGAGGAGAGAAAGGAGCGTTAGGATTCTGTTCATGTGTATGATTTGTTTGGTTTTTTTAGGTGATGTGAAAAAGAAACATGTGGCAAAGGTATGTTTTTTTGTTGAAAGTCCGTGTTATTGAGAAGTGAAAAATAGGAAGTTCATTTTGATTGCCGTTTATTTGGCTAAAACGTTTCCTTTTCTGACCCGTTGTTATTGTTTTGCACAATAGAAAGCACCACGGAAAGTGCTGATTGTTTCCGTGGCGCAAGGGAGTGTGAGGAAGTGACTTTAGGTGTGTTTTAAAGAATTCGCCTTTACTTGAAATCGGCCCAATCGTCTGTGCGGAAAGGACCAACGGGCAAACCCGATGTCGTGACGAGATTGCATTCGGGATTGTCAGCCCAGGCATAGCGCACCGCCACTGGCCGTGGAACGTCAGGACACTCCACGATGACGCGCTGCATGAAGCGTTCGCCCTCGGTATGTGCACGTGCCACATGCCACTTATGGTCGGGACCTGCAACAGTGAAGCCTTTGATGTCGGCATTGGATGCGAGGGCTTCACTTCCTTGAACGGGACGGAAGGTGAGAATTGCTTTTCCATCCATCACTCTCATCTGATAGAAATCAGGTGCGGCGCAGTTTACTTCTTGCCCGTATGTGCGGTTGAGGGCCAAAAGAGCCAGACGACGTCCCACCTCCTGCTTGTTCTTGGGATGAATGTCATTGGCCATGCCAATATCAATATTGACGGCCATACCCACGCCGTCAAGCTGGAGTGCCTTGCGTTGAGCTTCGCGGATGGCGGCCCATTCCGACTGAGGCTGGAGGTCAAGACGCTGGAGGTAGTTGGCAATCTGGACGAAATAGAAAGGCAATGCTTTGGAATCTTGTCTGGCAAAGAAGCGCTGACGTTGGTTTTGCGTAGGAGTGGGTTTGGGATAGGGAGAAACCTCTGCCTGGCGATTGAATCGTTCCTGCCAATCGAGGATCAATGATTGGAAAAGGCTTTCATATTGCACGGCACGACCGACGTTGGAGCAACCCTGATACCAGAGGAATCCACGGATTGGCATGTTAAGGAAAGGTGCCACCATGCTATTATAGAGGTTGCTGGGATACCAGGAGCTATTGGGTTCCTTGGGTTCCACTCCCCAATCGTTCGTGTTAATCTTGCGGCTGTCCATGCCAATCTGATAGTTCCAACTTCCTGCCAAAGGCAGCTTGGTATTCCCTGACTGAATGTTGATATCAGCTGCATCGCTAATGATTCCTCCATCGCCACCCGTATCATAGACACGCACGGTCACGATGTTACGTCCCGGTTTCACAAGACGACTTGGCACGGTGTAGGAGCGTCTGATGTTCCAGCCCGATTGACCTCCAATCCGCTGTCCGTTCCAGTAGGTGATGTCTTGGTCGTCCACAAATCCGAGATTCAGTTTCAAGTCCTTCCCAGCCAACTCGGCAGGGATGTCAACCGCGCGCCGGAACCAAACAACACCGTCGAGGTCGATTAGCTCATTGTCCTTCCAGTGTGCTGGCAACTCCATCTTCTTCCAAGACTGGTCATCAAAGGTTGCTTCACTCCAGAGAGAGTGTGAGGGGTCGCCGTCAGCAAGTCCCTTGTCAGCACTGTAGTAGCGTTTCTGCCAAGCATCGCGGTCAGACAGATAAAGCTTTCGAATCTCCAGCTCATCATAGTTGGTAGCTTCCAGGTTGGCCATCATCTGCTCAAAACCCGTGACACCCTTCAGAGCCTCGTGGCTAACCCAGCTCTCGGCAGGCGTACCTCCCCAAGAACTGTTGACAACGCCCACGGCAATGCCGAGCTTCTGAGAGACTTCCCGTGCAAAAAAATAAGCCGTGGCAGAAAAATCGGCCACCATTTCCGGCGAGCAGACAGCCCATCCCAAAGTGTGGCCGATAGGCATGTTCTTCAGAGGAGTGTGTGAGACATCACGTCCTACTTGAAAGAGGCGCACCAGCGGGTGGTTGGCATTAGCTACCTCCTGTTCATAGTTATTGATCTTTCCCCAACCGTTCACGGGCATTTCCATGTTCGACTGTCCACTACAGAACCACACTTCACCAGACATGACATTGTCGATTGTTTTTGGCTCGCCGTCGTCAAAGGTCAGGGTGAAGGGTCCGCCTGCGGCTGGCACCTTCAGGTCGAAATGGAAGAGGCCCGTCTTCTTGTCGGCTTTTGCAGTCACGGTTTGTGGATTCCATGAAACGTTGATTTTCACCGTTGCACCTTTCTTAGCGGTTGCACTGAGGTGCATGGTAGTCTGCTGCTGAAGCACCATGTTTGAGGTCATCCAGCTGGGCAATGTCACTTCGGCCCGGATCGTCGTGACCATTGCAAGCAATGCCACGAACAAAGAAGATTGAATTGCAAGTGATTTACGCATAGTATGTGTCCGTTTTCTAAGTTCTTACTCTATGACTGCAGCCCATCCCCCGTTGGGAGCCATGTGGATGTCGATGGTGGAAGCAGAGGTGACGTTTTGCTCTACTTTATTATAATGCATGGCCTGATAGTCGGCGTTGAGGCCATCCTTGAAAGCGGTGAGCTTATGTGTTCCAGCTCCTAAGAAATCGAATTTCAACTTAAAATCTCGCTGTGTGCTATTGGTGATGCCACCGATGAACCACTTGCTGCCCTTGCGCTTAGCGACGACAATGTACTCACCGGCCTTCGCCTCGAGAGCACGCGTCTCGTCCCAAGTAGTAGGTACACTGGCGATGTAACGTGCACAGTCCTCATTCTGATAGTAGCGCGTGGGGTTGTCGGCCAGCATCTGCACGCCGCTCTCGAGGACGACGTAAAGAGCCATTTGGAAAGCACGAGTACCCATTGCTCCGCTGTTAGGTCGATCGGCACGATAACGATTGGGCTGCATATTGTTCATGCCTCCGGGTGTAAAGTCAGCTGCTCCTACGGCATTGCGGATATAGGGGAGGAATACAGTGTTATCCGGCGTGCAACCGCCCATCTGTTCCAGCCCGAGGACACCCTCGTAGCTGATGAGATTGGGATACTCATATTCGAGGCCAGCGGGGGTGAAGGCTCCGTGGAAGTCTACGATGATCTTGTATTTAGCTGCTTCCTTCACCACGCGCTTGTAGAAGTTGACCATCCACTGGTCTGCATGATCCATAAAGTCGATTTTCACAGCGGGAATGCCCCATTCAGCATACGTCTTGAAGAGTTGGTCTAAGTTTTGCTCTACAGTCAACCAGGGCAGCCAGAGAACAATCTTCACACCCTTGGCATTGCAATACTGAATCAGTTCTGGCAAGCGCAAGGCATCATTACCATGGAAAGGGTCACGCGTGCTCTTCGCCCACCCTTCGTCCAAAAGGATGTAATCAACACCAAACTTCGCCGCAAAGTCAGCAAAATAACAATAGGTCTCGTAGTTACATCCGTATCGGAAGTTGACATCTGGTCCGAAGGGTGCAGCTCCATTCCACCATTCCCAAGAGAATTGTCCTGGATGGATCCAACTGGTGTCGTCGAGGACGCTGCGGCGTGCCAGCTGTACAGGCAGTGTCTGTTCGATAATGCCTTTGCTATCTGTCACGGCGACCCAACGCCAAGGTAGTGCACGCTTGCCAGCTGTCTTAGCGATGTAAGGTGCTTCTTGAGTGATGCTCTCGCTGCGGTCGCCTCGGGGTTCCCACTTTAGTGGTGCCTTGGGATAGGTCGGGATGATGGCCTGTCCGTCGGTCTGGACAAACTGATGAGGATAGTCGTCGAGGTCGCTCTGCCCAAGAAGCAGCTGTGTGTCATCAGCATCTGAGAGCAGCAAGGGGAGGGTTGTCATCTTGCGGTCAGAAGCGTTCCATTGTTGGAGTGTCTCGTGACGGTAACGCTCCTCAAAAGAAGTGTTGAAGTTATTGGGAGCGGACTGGCGATGGGCTGTGAAACCTGCAGCTGGAATGAAGCGATAGGGTTCGTCGATGACTTCCACATCGCCTTTCTTGTTGAGCACGAAGCGGTGAGCCACACCATTATTCATCACACGCAAGAGCATCGTCACGCCAGAGGCGACGTTGATGGTCGTCTCATTGTAGTCTTCATTGATGGTCGAGAATTTCAGGGGGACGACAGGGCTGAAGCTTGATTGGACATGCTGTGTGCGACCCACCTTGACTGGTCCTCCGAAATTTGTTTCTTTCAAGGCGAGGACGATGTCAGTGATGGAGAACAAGGTTTTGCCATCGCGGCTGACGCTGTAGCCGAGGCTGGAGGTGTTGACTTCCACAGCTATGTGCCCGTCGGGCGATTTCAGGACAGGGTTCTGGGCGGCAGAGAGGCCGAGGGGAGCCAACAACATGGGGACAAAGGCGACCCAGAATAAACGGTAAAAATGTTTCATAGTTGCTTTAGGTTATTTAGAACGTTAGAAAAAGATAGATTATCAGGTTTTAAACAATGAGAGAATCCTCCGTTTGTCTTCCTGCAATTGACGGACAAGGTCAGCTTCGCTGTCAAAACAATGCTCATCGCGCAAGCGAGCAATGAAGGATAGTGTCAGGTTACGGCCGTAGAGGTCTTCATCATAATCGAAAAGATGGGCTTCAACAGTAATGTCCTGGCCATTGTCCAGCGTCGGGCGACGGCCAATGTTCAGCATCGCTGCACGTGGCATGTCTAGGCCTGTCACTTCCACGGCATAGACACCTGCCGCAGGCAGGATTTTGTCGGGCGTAATCGCCTGAAGGTTGGCAGTGGGAAAGCCGAGCTGACGTCCGATGCCATGTCCGTGAACGACATTGCCTGTCCACGTGTATGGCCGACCTAAAAGCAGATTGGCGGTCCCGACATCGCCAACATTCAAGGCGCGACGTATGGCAGAACTGCTGATGTGCTGACCGTCATAGGCGCGGGCAAGCACCACATCAATGCCCATTCTCAGCCCGATGGCTTTGTAGTCCTCAAAACGTTCGCCTTGTGGACGTCCGAAGTGATGGTCGTAACCGATAACGAGGGTTTGGACGTGGAGTTGGTCATGCAGGACATGTCGCATGAACTGTGAGGCTGTGAGGTTGGCCATGGCGTGATCGAAGTGGAGGACATGGATGTCATCAACGCCAGTGGCACGCAGGAGTGCTAATTTCTCTTGTGTGGTGGTGAGAAGGGATGGGACTGTGTCGGGTGCGAAGATAGATCGCGGGTGTCGGTCGAAGGTAATAAGAAGTGACCACGCGTGGCGTTGTCTTGCCTCTTCAAGCAATTGGCGAATGAGGCAGAGGTGTCCGCAATGTACGCCGTCGAAGAAGCCAATGGTGGCAATGGCAGACCCTCCCCCTGCCCCCTCCCTTTGAAGGAGGGGAGTGGTTTGTGCATGAGGGGTTAAGGGGGATGGCTGCATGGAGATGGCGTAGAACGTTTATACGAGGTGTTTCACGATTTCGTCACGATTTCCTGGGAGGAGGTCGATGACAGGGATTTCAATCATGGTGTAGCAACCTGGTTGCTGACGCATGGAGGCACGGGCTACATTGACCAACACTTGCGCGGTAAGCGCTGGATTGTTGATTTTCATGTTAAACTCGAAAAGCTGGTTATGGGTTTGTCCGGAAACTCCTTTGCGGACGAGGTTGACACCATGGCCAACATCGTTGAGATCCTTCACGCATGGCACTTGGCTGACGTGTGTTTCGTCGTTGACGAAGTATGGATCAGCAAGAATAGCTTTCTTGACTGTTTGGAAGTCAACTCCGTCTTCCAACTCGACATAGACCATGCGTCGATGTATTCCAGTTCCGAGAGGTATGGTGACGCTGAGTGCATCGCGCACGCCAGGTATCGCTCTAACGGCTACGCTGTGCCCCATTGAACGTCCAGGGCCGAAGTTGGTGTAGGTAATGCCTTTGGGTGCGAGGCTTTCCATGAGTGTTCTGACGACACTATCTGAACCTGGATCCCAACCTGCGCTGATGATGCTGACGGCTTTTCCATCCTTGGCGGCAGCGTCGAGTGAACGTCGAAGGTCGAGAATCTGTGTATGGATATCAAAGGAATCCACGGTGTTGATGCCAAGTGCAAGAATGTCTTTAGCGTAGGTTTCTACGCTGCGAGTGGGGGTGGCGAGGATAGCGACATCAACAGCTTCCAGTTCTCGGATATCGTTGACGACTTTATAGCCTTCCAATTCTTTCGGAAGATTGTTTGCGCCCTGACGACGGACGATGCCTGCAATTTCAAAATCTGGAGCCTCGAGGAGTGCTTCGAGGGCGTACTTTCCAATGTTTCCGTAGCCAACTACGGCTGCACGAATCTTTTTCATTGTGTTTGTAGTTTTTGTTTAAGTTGTTGGTTGATATGATATTTGATTATTTGTGATTTACTTGATGATGTGTTTCTTGCCGTTGGTGAGATAGATACCTTTTGTTGAGGGGGTATGAATTCGACGTCCGGCGAGGTCGAAGACAGGTTGTGAAGATGGGATATGGTGGTTGTCGAAGAGTGGGGTGTGAATGTCGTCGGTCATGAGGAGGGCTTCCTCGGCCCTCTCAATAGCGCGTCGTAATGCGTCACTATCTTCGGCAAAGGCCGTTCCATTGACGAGACTTGTGCGTGTTGCCTGTAGCTGGTGCCTAAGCTGATCAAAGGCGATGCGGACGGTAGGATTCTGATAGTAGGGTGAAGTGTCTTCGTCGAAGGTGACGGGGTATATTTGGAACTCGCTCATGGCAAACACGCGACTTTCGTCTCGTTCGCCTCGTGTGCGCAGGACTTGGAAACGAAGGCTACGCATGGTGCTGTCGGCAAAGATGACGGGTGAGGTGTAGGTGTCACTTATGTTTTCTGGCATTCCTTCGGTGAGGTGTGCGAAGGGAAGGAAGTGCTTGGTGTCGTGAGCTCCGGAAACAACAATGTCGATGGGAATGTCTGGCTGACCATACTGTGGATTCTGGGAAGGAGTAAAGGAGAAGCAGAAAGCATTTTGTGGCATGGTGACACGTGCCTGAATATAGGGCATTTCTTCTGGCCATTCAATTCCGCTGTACCAAGTCTCGTAGTAGGTGTTGATGTTTCTGTCGATGAGTTTGGATAGGTCGTGAATTTCCTGTTGAGAGACGTTGGCGTTGGAAGTCATGTAAGCGGCATTGCGGACAAGACGTGACTTCAATTGGGGTTGCACAGAGAAGGCTTTAGCGTAAGTTTGCAGTCCTTGCTGGAAGAGATATTCGAGGTTATTGCCTTCATGCGCGGCTTGTTCTGCTTCGAGGGCAAGTTGCTGGACAAAGATCTCATTAGGTCGCAAAGCATAGTTGGTCCGCAGTTGGAAAGTAGCAGAAGAGCCAGCTGTTGAGCTCAAGGTGACGGGGGCGGCAGCGGACGCGTTGATGGTGAGATATTTGCCTTTAACCTTGAATGTGAAGCCTTCGGAGTTGGTGGAGATCGTAAACGGCGAAGGCGTGTCAGAGAATTGAAGCGGTTTACCTTCGGCGTCAACTTGCAAGTAGCTCTTGGTTCCTAAATTATAAAGGTAATAGTCGGCATACTTGTCTGAATGGAGGATGAGCCAGTTACAGCGAGGTTCTGTTACGGAACAAGGTTGTTGATAAACTTCCGAAACGTTGGCGGCGTTTGAACCTGCGATGGAAAGAGCACCGTCCTCTGTAGAAATGAGGTCTCCCCTGCCGCCGGCCTGATGAATCTGATAAACGCTGAGGGGTGTGAAGTGCTCGGCTTTTCCAACGATACCGTATGTGAGCGGGAAAGCCTTTTCTCCAATATCTTGAATGGCCAGCCGCAAGGCTTCGAGGTCTGTGCAACTGCCATCGGCGTAGATGTTTCGGAGAAGTTGTAAATCTTCTGGAGCATAGCCTCCAAACTGGTCGGCTTCGTCTAAGATTTGTTGAGCCAAGACGAGTAGATCTGAAAGTCGGTAATCGTGCTTGAAGTAGAGTTCATTGATGACGAGATTGGACCCATAGCCAGCTGTGAACCGTAGGCGGAAGAAGCGTGAGGTGACAGGTTCGGATAGTTGGATAGTGGGATATTCTCCGTCTTCAATGGTGAGTTTTGAAGAGACCGTCTGCCAGTTTCTGCCATCATCTGAAATATAGAACGCTAATTGCTTGGCACGGTAGTCTCGGTCACGGCTCTGGTAGAGTTCGATGGAACTGATGGTGACAGGTTCAGGAGCTTCGAAGACAAAGGTGTGTGGATAGGCAACGGAACCGTTTTTCCATTGGCTGTGATAATAGGTGCTGGTGTTACCATCGAGGATGAAGGCTGCTCGTCCGTTGTCACCCTCGCCAACGGTTTCTTCATCGCTGAAACTCACGAGCTTCCATGTTTTAGGGTCAGAGACAGTGCGCGTGGCTTCGATGCGCGTCTGGATGGTTTTCGCCTTGTTGCGGGTGACGGCGAGGTCGATGCGCTGGGTGAGTCGGTCGATGTCGATGGTGTCAACCCAAGGCATTTGACCCTGCTGAGGCGGGGCATAAGTGTCGGCGCTGTCTCGTCGGCCCATATATCCGCCTGTTTCGAGATAGAAACAATTGTCAAAGAGGTCGGTGACGCCATGACCATAGTCGTATCGCGAATAACGGTTGCCGTTGTCCTGAGTGTGGCCGTAGCCTGCATGATTCAAGGCAAACCACTCTCCCGTGGCAACAGAGCGCATGGCACCATTGCGGAAATAGCATCGGCGCATGAGGTTACCGCCCATGTCGGCAAAGTTCTCGAGGAACGAATAGATGCCGGAAGTCAGACGATTGGCACCAGCCATGCGCAAGGTTCCAATGTATCTCCAATCAGCCTCGTCGGCCATCTTGAACCACATCGACTGCAACGTACTTTCGTAGTTGATGGTTTTGCCATCAGGAGTAGTGACAGAAATATTGTCGGGGCGCACATTGTAGAGGAACTGCACCCAATGGTCGAATTTCCAAAGGTCGTCGCGGTTGTATCGGATGCTTGATCCTGTTCCCTCGCCGCCAAAACGTGTGGCGTAGGCATCGGGACCCAAATCCACCGCAGCTGAACGCATGTAGTCGGGCAGGTTACGGTCTTGGTCAACATCGCCGTTATCCCAGACCGAGAAAAGGACAGAGTGGCCATAGCTGCCATCTGCACGCGTGGGCATCTGAATACCGGAATAGATGCCGTCGGTGCCAATGGCCATCTGGTACGTCGCCTGACGACGGTATTCGCTGGGGTACATCACTTCGAGGTATGTCCAGTTGTAGCCCTGTCCGGATGGTGCACCTGGCACCTGCGTACTCCACCAAAGATGCACGCTGGGAGCCATGAAGATTTCGGAGTCGGTTATGCTGGCCGTGGAGGTACGTTGGAAGAGCAGTAGGTTCAGGCGGTCAAGGGTGTTGACACCGTCGGGGCAGGTCAGCTCGAAACGATACCATCCATCGAATGGCATCTCTGTGTCGGGCATGATTTCCATGCGCTGTTCGGCTGCACTGGTATTGGTGCTGGTGGCACTGTATTCCATGACGACAGTACCTGTCAAAGGGTGTACGACGCGAACACCAAATGTGACCTTCTTACCGCTCTTGGCTTGGAAAAGTGCATCGGCACGCACATGCCCCGTCGGAAAGTGGATGCCATAGACGAGCACCGTGCCTTCAGCATGTTTCCAGTCAATCCAGGCATTAGTTCGCTGGCTGCCAGTTGCCACACCGTCGAGTTCACGATAGTGACGGGCAGGCCAGATGGTGTCGGTCTTGGTTTGCCAAGACCTCTCCCCCGTCCCCTCCCCCGCGAGGGAGGGGGCAGAGGTGGGGATGGTTACATTTGCAGAAAGGGTTGTGACCAATAATATAAGCAAGGAAGAAAACAAGCTCTTTTTCATGATTCCAGCTTCTTCAGTATTCATAATATCCAATCATTCCCTCTCTATAGCAAAACAAGAGGCTCTTATCTCACTTTCAGGTATTTGCAGCCGTGGGTGGGGATGGTGCATTTCAGCTCTTCAGCCGTGAGGTCTTTTTGACGCCACAGGTCGCGGAACTTGTGGAAACCGCTGATGGGAGCGAAAGCCTTCAGGTCGCAAGTGCGATCCTCACGGCCTACGTTAAAGACACCTACAGCCTGACTGCCGTCAGCCAAGGGGCGTGTCCAGATTTCGATGTCGCCCTCCTTGAGTACACGGTCGGCCTGTTTACCGAGGATGTCCTGATTGATGGCGTTCACCTCATGGTTGCACAGCAGGCCAATCGTGAAATCGTCCATCTGTGCAATGTCACAACCAATCAGCATGTCAGAGGCCAGCAAGGTCCATAGGGTGATGTGGGTGTATTGTTCGTCAGGTGTCAGGCGACTGTCACGAAGGTTCGAGCTCCAACCCACCTTGCCTACAATCAGCATATCCGGATCGTTCCAGTGGCCGGGACCTGCGTAAGGTGCCAAACCGGCTTGCAACTCAAAGCCAATCCGATACATGGATTCCCACGTGTCCGTGATGTCGCCAGTCGTACGCCAACTATTGGCATCCACGAAACGTCCCCACTCCCATACATTGGCCATACCGTACTGACACAAGCTGTAGAAGATGTCGCGAGGCTGGTCGCGGAGGAACTTCTGCATCAGCAAATAAGGCCTCACATAACTGGCCACGCCCTTATCGCGTTCCTTTGCGTGTTCGCGACCATAGCCACACCAGTCGTACTTGAGATAGTCAATACCCCAGCTATTATAAGACTCCGCATCTTGCAGTTCGTGATCGATGCTGCCCAGATAGCCGCCGCAGGTGTAATCGCCAGGCGATGAGTAGATGCCGAACTTCAAGCCCCGCTCATGCAACCAGTCGCCCAACTTTTTCATGGACGGGAACTTCTCATTCACGGCAATCGTGCCGTCGGCATTGCGTTGAGGAGCTTCCCAACCGTCGTCGATGTTCATGTAGCAGTAGCCGTAGTCGGCCAAGCCTTTGTCTAATAGAGCCTGTGCGGACGACATTACCTTCTCCTGAGACACGCTCAGCGCCCAGCAGTTCCACGAGTTCCAGCCCATCGGCGGAGTCAAGGCAATCATGCGGTCACCGACCTTCAACGTGAACTCTTGCTGTGCCTTGCCCTTCGCATTCTCGGCTACCACCGTGAACCGATAGTCGCCGGCCTTCTCCACCTTGCCACTCAGCACGCCGTCGGCCTCGGAAAGAGAGACACCGGCAGGCAGATTCGTGGCCGTGAACTTCATAGGACGTTCACCCGAGACGGGGAAACGGTAGATAACGGGGGATTTTGGCCGCACGCCAAAGAGCGGAGCACCGTTGAAACGCGGCGTAGCAGGAGCCTTCGGCGTCAGGATATACTTCAACGGCAGGCGTTTACTGATGACCTTTTTCGTCTTGCTATCTGTGTAGGAAGCTGTGAGCAGGCAGCTCTTTGATTTGTCATAGGGTATGCTGATCGTGGCTGGCTTGCCCTGCTTGGGGCTCAGTTTCTTCGTCAGCTTCGACAGCTCGGCACCACTCTCGCGGTCCTTTACGCTGACGACCAATGTACCTGTTTGCGAGAGCGGAAAAGCATTGCGCAACTCAACCACACAGGAAGACTTGCCTTCGTTCCGATCCGTGAAATGCATCGTGATACCCTCGATGGCATCTGGCACACGCACCGTCAGGGGTCGGTCGAATAATCCGCCCGGTTCTCCACCGTTATAGACGCGGATGGCAATGACGTTGTCCTTGTCCCAGAGGATGCTGCCGCTTTTCACGTCCACAGGATAGCTGCGCACCGCACTCCAAGCCGAGCTGTAGCCACCCTTATCGCCTGGCATACGACCCGTCTTGCCAACCAGTTTTCCATTGAGATAGCATTCGTCCACATCGTCAGCCTTCGGCAACTCCAGCACCAACAGCTGTTTCTGATCGGCTTTCTGGAGAAGCGATTTAGGAATTGTCAGATGAACGCGATACCAAGCATAGCCATTGTTGATGGCTTGTCCTTGTTCATCCCATGTGCGTGTGATGTCCATCATCTGCCATGCGGCATCGTCGGTTTCGGGTTTTGCCCAACTCATGTTGTCGCCTTTGTGGAAACGCGCCTGGGAAGCCGAGACGCCCTGCGCCATTGCACCTGCCGCACACATCACGGCCAGACACATCGTCAAAAAGAACCTGTTCATAAGCTTTTTTCTTTCTGTTAATAAGTAAGACATTAAAGGATTTTCTGCGCAAAAATACTACTTTTCCACAAAATCACATCACTTTCCGAAAAAAAAATAAAAAAGCATCCCTCTTTTCAGTCGCAGCCGACCCTCTTTACCCTACAGTCCCCTCCAGCGACAGCGAAAGCAACTTCTGTGCCTCCACCGCAAACTCCATCGGCAACTTGTTCAGCACGTCGCGCGCATAGCCGTTCACAATCAGTCCAACGGCCTCCTCTTGTGAGATGCCACGTTGCTGGCAATAGAACAGCTGATCCTCGCTGATCTTGCTCGTCGTTGCTTCATGCTCCACCACGGCAGAAGGATTCCGGACATCCATGTAAGGGAACGTGTGCGCTCCGCAAGTCGAGGAAAGCAACAGGCTGTCGCAACTGGAATAGTTGCGTGCTCCTTCTGCTTTATCCGTCACGCGCACGAGACCCCGATAGCTGTTCTGTGAGCGTCCTGCGCTGATGCCTTTCGAGATAATCGTTGAACGTGTATGCGGAGCCAGGTGTATCATCTTCGTGCCTGTATCGGCTTGTTGGTGGTTATTCGTCACGGCAACGCTGTAGAACTCTGCCTGCGAACCTTCGCCGGCAAGAACACAAGAAGGATATTTCCAAGTGATGGCACTGCCCGTCTCCACTTGAGTCCAAGAGAGCTTAGAGTCCTTTCCACGCAGGAGTCCACGCTTTGTCACCAGGTTCAGGACACCTCCGTTCCCGTCCTTGTCGCCAGGGTACCAGTTCTGAACCGTCGAGTACTTCACTTCGGCACGGTTCTCCACCACAATCTCCACAATGGCGGCGTGCAGCTGGTTCTCGTCGCGCATCGGTGCCGTGCAACCCTCGAGGTAGCTGACATAGGCATCTTCGTCACACACGATGAGGGTGCGCTCAAACTGTCCCGTTCCTTGGGCATTGATGCGGAAATAGGTGCTCAACTCCATCGGGCACCGTACGCCCTTCGGGATATACACGAAGGAACCGTCCGAGAAAACCGCGCTGTTCAGGGCGGCAAAGAAGTTGTCGCGATAGGGAACAACACTCCCAAGGTATCTCTTGACCAACGCGGGGTGCTGGCGAACCGCTTCGCTGATGGAACAAAAGATGATTCCCTTTTCGGCCAGCTTCTCGCGGAAGGTCGTCTTGACGCTGACGGAATCCATCACCGCGTCCACCGCCGTGCCGCTCAGGGCAAGCCGTTCTTCGAGAGGGATGCCGAGCTTGTCGAACGTGCGCATCAGCTCCGGGTCAATCTCCTCAAGGCTATTGGGTCCGCTCTTTTTCTTCACGGTCGGATCCGCATAATAGGATATCGCCTGATAGTCAATGTGGGGCATCTTCAGATGTCCCCACGTGGGTTCGCGCAGCGTCTGCCAGTGGCGGAACGCTTCCAGACGGAAGGCCAGGAGCCATTCGGGCTCACCTTTTTTCTCAGATATCAGTCGAACCGTATCTTCCGTGAGGCCACGGTCGATCACTTCCGTTTCTATGTCGGTCGTGAAGCCGAATTCGTAAGCTTTGTTGATCAGTTTATCTACTTCTTGCATCGAAGTCTGCGTTTTTTCTCTGTTTTCAGGGCGCAAAGTTACAACTTTTTTCCCGAATCGCATCTAATTCTGCTATTTTTGTGTAACTCTCATCGCAATCTGCCATCGGCCCTATGACAGATTGGGGTTTGTTTTGAGCGGGTTAATCTCCTCATTCTCAGAGGTTGAAAGGGCAGCTCACCCCTGAGCTTGTCGCCAATATCGAGAACTCATACACTGGTTTTTTCCCAAATAAGCCTCAATCCCTCACCTTTTACGATAATCATTTGAAATAAAAGCGTTTGCAGGTGAGAGATTGGTGAGGGATAGGTGAGGGATGGTGAGGAATTGGCAAGGGACGGGTGTGGAAGCCTGCATTTTTACGTTTTCTGCGTTATCTGCAAGTCATTTTTCACTTTCCCTCACCATCCCTCACCAATCCCTCACCAATCCCTCACCCGTAAACAGCTATACGTCAACCCGATGGGCGAAAAGGTGAGGGATTGAGGGATTCTCGACCAAAAATCCTTGTATAGAGGGTGTGGTAATCCGTGTCTTGAGCCTTTCCCCGGAAGGTATATACCTTACGCGTGGAAGGTGTACACGTTTCAACCAGAAGGTGTACATGTTCACACGCTCAGGAGTTACCTGAAACGATTTCCCCGTTTGATGAAAGGAGTTTGTAGCCTCCATTTCATGCCGAAAACCCCAAAATGGTATGCAGAATGAGCGAAAGTTCCAGCTTTTTTGAGTCTAAGAGAGGAAAATGAAGGTGAAAGAGGTGCCATTCCATAAAAAAGTTGAAAAGAAAGACATTTGCTTTGGAAAGTTTTTCATACCTTTGCGCCCTGAAAACAATGTGGACAGATTTGGGCTGCTTGCAACCACACTAAAAAATGCTAAAACCAACCCATGTTGGCGGTTGGATGCATGACTTTCCAATGATGTTCCCATTCTGTTGCAACTTGACCGGCGCCCCCTCTGATACGGCTGTCCGAAAGACATACGTGTGAAGGAAGCAGAAGGTCAGAACCATGATTATTGAATCATCATCAAATCATAAAACAAAAATGGGATATCTTTTTACTTCCGAATCCGTTTCCGAAGGCCATCCCGACAAAGTGGCCGACCAGATTAGCGATGCAGTGTTAGACAACTTGCTGGCCTACGACCCACAGTCGAAGGTGGCCTGCGAGACCCTTGTCACCACAGGTCAGGTGGTGCTGGCTGGAGAAGTCAAGTCGAATGCCTACGTGGATCTGCCAGAGATTGCCCGGCAAACCATCCGACGCATCGGCTACACCAAGGCGGAATATATGTTTGAGGCCAATTCATGCGGCGTCCTCTCTGCCATCCACGAGCAGAGCCCCGACATCAACCGTGGCGTGGAACGTCAAGATCCGATGAGCCAAGGTGCCGGCGACCAAGGGATGATGTTCGGATATGCAACGAACGAGACAGAGAACTTGATGCCGCTGGCTCTGGATCTCTCCCACCGCATCCTGCGCGTGCTGGCTGACATCCGACGTGAAGGCCGGGAAATGACTTACCTGCGCCCGGATGCCAAGAGCCAAGTGACTATCGAGTACGGCGACGACGGCCGGCCACGACGGGTCGATACCATCGTCGTTTCCACTCAACACGACGATTTCATCCAGCCCATCGACGGCAACCAGGAATACGCCGACCAAGCCATGCTCGACCAAATCAGGCAAGATGTCAAGCTCATCCTCATGCCGCGTGTCATCGAGGAAATCGCAGATCCGAAAGTGCGTAACCTCTTCGACGACCACATCATCTACCACGTCAACCCGACTGGCAAGTTCGTCATTGGAGGACCTCACGGCGACACGGGCCTCACCGGGCGGAAAATCATCGTGGACACCTATGGCGGAAAAGGCGCTCACGGAGGAGGAGCCTTCTCAGGAAAAGACCCCTCAAAGGTTGACCGCTCTGCCGCTTACGCCGCCCGACATATTGCCAAGAACATGGTCGCAGCCGGAATCGCGGACGAGATGTTGGTGCAACTGTCCTACGCCATTGGCGTGGCAGAACCTGTCAGCATCTATGTCAACACCTATGGCACCAGCCACGTCAACCTCGCCGACGGAGAAATCGCACGTCAGATCAAGCACCTCTTCGACCTACGGCCCCGTGCCATTGAGGAGCGGCTGAAATTGCGTGCTCCCATCTATGAAGAGACAGCCGCCTACGGACACATGGGACGACAGCCGCGACGCATCACGAAAACGTTCCACAGCAAATACAACAAGACCATCTCGTGTGAAGTGGAACTCTTTACATGGGAGAAACTGGATTACGTGGACCGCATCCGTGAAGCATTCCATATCGAGCCATGAAGATAGCAGTCTATTGTGCTTCAAGCACGAAGATTCATCAAGAGTTTTTTGACGCCGCAAGAGCACTCGGAGAGGGACTGGCACGACAAGGCATCGGCCTCATCAACGGTGCCGGGAACATGGGACTCATGAGGGCATCAAGCGATGCGTGTCTGGCTGCTGGCGGTGAGGTGACGGGCGTGATACCATCTTTCATGATCGAACAGAACTGGCATCACACAGGCCTGACACAACTCATCGAGACCCGGGACATGCACGAGCGCAAACAGACGATAGCACGCCTTAGCGACGGGTGCATCGCCTTGCCAGGAGGATGCGGCACGCTGGAGGAACTGATGGAGGTCATCACATGGAAACAACTGGGCCTGTACCTCAAACCCATCGTCATCCTGAACACACGCGACTACTATGCACCATTGCTGCAACAGCTGCAACGTGGAATCGACGAGCACTTCTTGGGCGTACGACATGCAGAGATATGGCGTGTGGCGCAGACTCCGGAAGAAGCCATCGACCTCGTTCTCTCGACACCTCTCTGGGATGCCAGCGTCCGAAAGTTTGCTGCCATATAAATGTCAACTCCAGATACTTTATTCTATAAAGGGTTCTTTGCACGCGATTCCCTGTTGCGGCAAGACAGCTTGCTCTTCGGCAACGGGAGTGAACGGCTGATGGATATGCAGGATCCGTCAGCCGCCTTAACGCCTGAAAGCCTCTCCCGCAGTGATGCGGTCACGATAGCTCTGCTGGTGTGCCTATTGCTGCTCTTGGCCATCATCCGCCATAGCCGCAAGCAATTGGGAGCACGCATCCAGAACTTCATGTTTCCGTCCAAAGACGTCAAGACTGTCATGAAAATGACGGATGACAATCACAAAGAGGCCGTCCGCTTTCTTCTTGCCTTGCTCGCCAGCCTGATGATGGCATTATTGTTCTACTCTTATGCACAGACGCGCTGGAACGTTGACCTTATGCCCATGACGTCCCTCCAGCTCATTGCCATCTACACCGGCACGGCCTTGTCAATCGTTTTGCTGAAGCATCTTCTCTACCTTATCGTGCACACCACCTTTTTCACGTATGCCTGCCGACTATTGTGGCGAGAAGACTACACCCTCTTGTTTGCCTTGGAAAGCATCCTGCTGTTTCCGCTCGGACTAATGGCTGTTTACCTCGATTTGTCACCCGAAATGGCTGCCTATTTGTTCATCGGATTGTTACTTTTTGTCAAAATTCTGCTCTTCTCCAAGACTTTTTCGACCTTTTTCGGAAAAATTCATGGCACATTGCATCTTTTTGTGTACTTTTGCGCCCTCGAAGCGGCACCCCTCGTGCTGCTGTGGTCCACTTTGGTGGAAATAACGACTCGTTTGACAACCTTTTTTTGAGGAGAATAACAAAAGATGATCAAGAAGATTCTGGTTTCACAGCCCAAGCCCTCTTCCGAGAAATCACCTTATTTCGACATCGCTGCGCGCTATGGCGTGGAGATTGTGTTTCGGCCCTTCATTAAGGTGGAAGGACTCTCGGCCAGAGAGTTCCGTGCACAGAAGATATCGTTGCCTGACTATACGGCGGTTGTGTTTACGTCGCGTCATGCCATCGACCATTTCTTTCAACTTGCAAAGGAGTTGAGGTTTGCCGTCCCAGAGGATATGAAGTATTTCTGTGTGACTGAGCAAGTGGCTCTTTATATCCAGAAATACATCCAGTACCGCAAGCGGAAAGTCTTTTATGGTTCTACCGGCAAAATCAACGACCTTCTGCCCTCGATGATCAAGCACAAGAACGAACGTTACTTTGTGCCTCTGAGCGATGTCCACACGGACGAAATCAAGAATATCCTGGACGAAAAGAAACTGCAACACGCCGAAGGAGTCATGTACAGAACCGTCCCCAATAACTTCGTGGGTGACGAACCGTTTGACTATGACATGCTGGTGTTCTTCAGTCCGAGCGGCGTACAGAGCCTGTTACACAACTTCCCCGATTTCAAACAGGGAACAATGGCCATCGCCACCTTTGGACCCACAACCGCCAAGGCGGTCAAGGAAGCCGGATTGCGACTCGACTTGGAAGCACCAACCACCAAATATCCCAGCATCACAGCTGCCCTCAACGCATACATCGAGGAACAGAATAAGAAGAAAAAATGAACGGTGGGAATATCTTCCCAAAGAAAGAGCGCCTCTGTAGCCGTAAAGCTATAGATGCGCTCTTTGCTGCTGGAAACAAATCATTGACAGCTTATCCCCTACGCGTGGTTTACAAGCCCGTATCTCCAGAAGATAAGCTGCAAATCCTGGTGTCTGTATCTAAACGAAGACTTCGCCATGCCGTCGATCGCAACCGCGCCAAGCGACTGATACGCGAAGCATGGCGAATGAACCGCGACCTCCTCGACTCCTGCCCACCGTTCCATCTCGCTTTTATCTGGCAGGCCGACGAACCGCAAACTCAGGACATCATCAACCGCAAAATGAGGTCGCTCCTTCACCGTATGGCCGAAGCCTTATGCTAAAACAATTGTTTATCCTCCCCATCCGGTTCTATCAGCGTTGCATCTCACCGCTGACACCTCCCTCCTGCCGCTTCACGCCCACCTGTTCACAATATGCAATAGAAGCCATTCAGCGTCATGGCATCTTGAAAGGACTCTATCTGGCCATCCGCCGCATCCTTCGCTGTCATCCCTGGGGAGGATGCGGCTTTGACCCTGTGCCCGAAAATTTTTCTTTCTTCTGACCAACGACCATGCCGACTTACCTTAATTTTCATACGCACACGCCTGTACAGGAAGATGAACAGACCCTCCCGTCCATAGGCCTTCATCCGTGGCATCTCACAACAGATTGGCCAACGATGTTGGACGAGGCATTCCGGCATATTGAGGAAAAAACGGCTGACAACTCATGGTTGCTCATCGGTGAATGCGGACTTGACCGTCTATGTACTACACCATACGCCATACAACGGGCAGCTTTCGAGGCTCAGATAGCACTCAGTGAGCAATGGTGCCGCCCCCTGGTCTTGCATTGCGTACGCGCACTGGATGATGTCCTCCAGCTTAAACGTAAAACCATTCAGCCGTGGATCTGGCATGGCTTTCGGGGCAAACCAGAACAACTTCGTCAACTGCTCAATCGAGGTTTCTACGTCAGTTTCGGCTTCCGATTCAACGAAGAGAGCTTGCGTAGTTGTCCTCTCAACCGCCTTTTCCTTGAAACCGACGATGAGCCTCGCCCTGTGCATGAACTCTATCACACAGTAGCCTCCCTTCTCGGTATCACAGAAGAACATCTGAATGAACAATTATGGATTAATGTACATTCTCTTTTCTCCTCCTCAACCCACGGATTCCAAAAATAAACTATTCAACCGTTTCCCTATGAAGCTCTCTTTTCGCCGTCAAGGCTGGTGGATGTATATCATCCTCTTCATCATCAGCCAACTGTCAGCAGCCATTTTCGCTTTTGTCTTGACTCATGTCGTTGCAGGCATCCCTCCCTCCACCCTCATGGCAATGGCGCTATTGGCTGCCAACACATTGGCCATTCTATTGTTCTTCTGTTGCCGCCCGCAATCTGTCACACTTCAGCACACTTTAGCCGGGCTAAAAGGTCGCAATGGACGGCGCACGGGACTGGTACTTCTGTTAGCTCTTCCTATGATATTGCTTACCCATCTGATGCAGGAAATCTTTTTTCCAGACATCCCTGATCTTGTGGGCGAAGAGACCTTCAAAACCATTATCTTCCATCCACTCGGCTTACTCACCGTCAGCCTCTTGGGGCCGCTTGCAGAAGAACTCCTCTTCCGTGGTGGCGTGCAGACAGACCTCACGTTGAACCATTCTGACCAAGGATGGGCCGTACCCATCCTTCTCAGTGCAGCAATCTTTACCCTCATCCACATGAACCCGGCACAAATGCCAGCAGCCTTCATCCTCGGTTGCTTGCTCGGCTATGCCTATTGGTGGACAGGGTCTCTCATTGCACCTGTGTGCATTCACGTCTTCAACAATTCTCTTGCCAGCCTCTTGATGAACCTTTTCCCAGACGATGACAGCCTCGTTGCCTTCCTCGGTGGTCCCACATCGGCTGGTATCACAGCCCTTGTCTGCTGCTTCTTCCTTTTCGTGATGATTCGCATCATCCAGCACCAGCACCAAGAGTAAAAGTCTCTGCGGACTCCGTCACAGACGAGGTGCTAAAAAGAATGTGATAATAATGACAATGGAAGCATGTTAAACTCTGCAAATCTTACTACTACTTGAGAAAATAATCATACCTTTGCAGCAAAATCCGAAACGATAACACCGTCTTCCCCGACACCTACTTCACTTTCCCCATCAAGCAATTTAACCATTAAAAATATCGCTGTTTATGGAAAACAACATTCAGAAAATCAACCTGGAAGACTACATCCAGACTGGCGAGGGAGGAACCGCCCTCACCTACAACCACAAGAACGGCAAGACGCTGGCCAAGCTCTTCACTCCAGGCTGGGCTGCCGACACCGCCGCCCGTGAGTTCCGCATCAATCAGGTCGTCTATGAGATTGGACTGCCCACACCACAGCCCATTCGCCTCATCACTGACGGCACGCGCTTTGGCGCTGAGTATGAACTCATCAGTCCCAAACGCTCCTTCACGCGCATCATCTCTCAGGAACCCGAGCAGCTGGTGCCGCTCTCTGAACGTTTCGCTCGGTTGGCCAGGCAAATCCACCAGACGCCTGCCGACACGCAACGTCTGCCGGATATGAAGGTGATCGTAGGATCATGGATTGACAAATTCGAGAAATTGCCCACCGACTTCAAGGAACGCTTCCATCGGTTCCTCGATTTCGTGCCTTCGACCCCTACCTGCCTCCACGGCGACCTGCATATTGGCAACATCATCACCGACGGACAGCGTAACCTCTGGATTGACGTGGGCGACTTCGCCTATGGCGTGCCCCAGTGGGACCTCTGCATGATGTACTACTCTGCAAACCTGATGTCCTCGGAACGTATCGAGAACCTCTTCCACGTGGATTCGCCCACCATGCGTGCTCATTGGAACGCCTTTGCGCCCGTTTACTACGGCACACAGGACAAAGACGTGCTGGAGGCCGAAGTTAGGAAACTCTATCCCTTCATCGCAACCAAGATCGCGTTCCTTGTTGCCAAGTTGCGCGACGGAAAGGGTGCCATCTCTGAGCCCATGCTACAGATGTTTGACAAATTCCTGCCGCAGGCAGCGTGCTGAATGAATAGTGTAAAATAGAAAGAACGAGAATATAGACATGTTATTTGAAAAGTATTCTATTCGTGTCCTCCTGCTTGCCATGATGTTTGGTTATGGCTCGACGGTCTCGGCGCAGACAGATCGCACCATCGCCTTTGAAGGCGTGGAGAATGGCCGCGACCTGGGTGGACTCGTGATGCAGGACGGTAAGGCCATCCGCCCCGGAATGCTCGTCCGCAGCGGCAATCTGTCCAAGGCCACCGATGCGGATGTGGCCATGCTGAAGGAACGCTTCCACCTGACCAACGTCTTTGACTTCCGTTTCGAGGCCGAAGCCAACGCGGCACCCGACCGCATTATCGATGGCGTGAGTTACACACACCTCTCCACCCTACCGCAGAAACTGGTCGCGGGTTTCGCATCGGGTCGTTCTGACTCGGCCAAGGTCGATACCAGAGACTTAGGAGCGATATTGACAAAGATGGCTCAGGCGCCGCAGGCACAGACGATGGCCAGGCAACTCTACCCCTCCATCGTGACCGATGCCCAGTCCCAACGTTACTACGGCGAATTCCTGCGCGGCGTGCTGCGTGCCGAAGGCGGCACCCTCTGGCATTGTTCACAGGGCAAGGATCGTGCTGGGTGGGCTGCAGCACTCTTGCTCGCAACCCTCGGTGCCAGTCGCGACGTGATTGTCCAGGACTTTGATCTCTCCAATCAGAGCTATGCTCAGCAGGTGGAGGCCCTCTCGGCAAAGGTGCGGCAGCAGGGCGGAGATGATGAGGCTGTGGCATTCATCCGCGCCATGGTTGGCGTGAGCCGCGAGAACTTCGAGAAGACGCTGGACCTCATCGACGAGAAATATGGTTCACTGCCCGCCTATGTGCAGAACCAGCTCGGCTTCACGAAGAAGGAGCAGAAACAGCTCCGAAAGAAATATCTGACCGCAAAATAAACAGTAATGAACTATCAGTTGGCACAGAAGATGGTTTTAAAAGACAACGAATTTTACGAATTAAACTAATTCTTTCTTGTCATATAGCCTATCTTCTCTCAGCCATGACTCAAGCGTAAATTCGTTTAATTAGAATAATTAGTTGTTTAAAAAGAAATAATGTGCCGAGTGCAATATTTTGTTGCAAAATAAACAGTCCTATGATGAACGAGATGCAAACCATCAACCTGGAAGATTATGTCCAGACGGGCGAAGGCGGTACAGCCCTGGCCTACACCCACAAGAACGGTCGCTCGCTGGCCAAGCTCTATCTCCCCGGCTTCACGGCCGACAATGCCAAGAAGGAGTTCCTGACCGCCCGCACCGTCTTTGACTTGGGCATCCCCACGCCGGAGCCCTACCGATTGGTGACTGACGGCAAGTGCAACGGCGCCGAGTATGAACTCATCCACAACAAGCGCTCCTTCACACGCATCATCTCGGAGGAACCCGAACGACTGGAGGAGATGTCCGTCAAGTTCGCTCGAATGGCCAAGCAGCTGCATGACAAGCAGGCCGACACCACGCGGCTGAAATCCTATAAGCAGCAGGTGGAGAGGTTCTATCGCGAGAAGGACATGGTGCCTGAGAACTTCAAACAGAAGGCATTAGCATTTCTGGAGCAAGTGCCCGATGCCACCACTTGCCTCCACGGCGACCTCCACATCGGCAACATCATCACCGACGGCGAGCGCGACCTATGGATCGACGTGGGCGAGTTTGCCTACGGCGTGCCGGAGTGGGACCTCTGCCTCATTTGGCTCATGGCCCATAGCTTGGATGCGAAGCGTGCCGACCATCTGTTCCACCTCACGCCAGAGCAGTTGACCGCCCATTGGAACGTGTTCTTCCCGACCTACCTCGGAACGACAGACCCGCAGGTCATCGGCGCAGCCACCAAGCGTCTGATTCCGTTTGCTGCCACGAAGGCACCCTTCGCGGTTTACCTGGCACACAACACGGCCATGCCCGCAGCCTCCTTCGAAAGGCTCATACAAATGTTTGGGGTGTAAGGTCCCTCATAACCTCACAACCTCACAACCTCATAACCTCACAACCTCTAATAATTATGGCAAATAAACCTTTAGATACCCATTTGCTGGATCGTGCCATCGTGTTTGCGGTCCGCGCCCATGCCGGAACCGAGCGTCGTGGCAAGGGCTTCCCTTATATCGTTCATCCGATGGAAGCCGTGGAAATTGTGGCCACGATGACGCCCGACCAAGAACTGTTGGCAGCAGCCGCCCTTCACGATACAGTGGAGGATACCGACGTGACCGTGGAGCAGATTCGTGACGAGTTCGGCGACAGGATTGCCGCACTGGTGGCATCGGAGAGCGACACTTTCGAGGAGGGTGTGAGTGAGGAGGACAGCTGGCATGCCCGCAAACAGGCTGCCATCGACCGACTCGCACGCGCATCGCACGATGCTAAAATGGTGGCACTCGGAGACAAACTGTCGAACATGCGAGCCATTGCACGCGATTACGCCGTGCAGGGCGATGCGCTCTGGAACCTCTTCCACGCCAAGGATCCCAAGGACCACGAGTGGCACTACCGCGGTCTGGCCTCGGCCCTCAGCGAGTTACAGGACACCTTTGCCTACAAGGAGTTCATGCAACTCATCGACCAAGTGTTTGGGGAAGTTGAAAGTTGAAAGATGAGACGGGCTATATACCTATTTATAATAATAATGGTCGCTGTGACCCATGCATCAGGGGGCGACGGGACAATCGTGTTCACGCCTCAATGGACCGCGCAGGCGCAGTTTGCCGGTTACTACGTGGCCGAGGCTAGAGGCTTCTACCGCGAGGCGGGAGTGGATGTGAGAATTGAACACCCCTCTGCCACCCAGCCCGCCATGAGCCGTCTGCGCGCTGGAGAATGCCATGCCACGACGTTGCAACTCTGTCAGGCATTGGAAATCGTGGATGGCAACATACCGCTGGTCAACATCCTGCAGACCTCCATGAACAATGCCATGGTCATCGTCTCAGCACGAGGCAAGGACCCGCTCACGCAACGCGGTGCGCGCGTGGGTATCTGGAGTGTGGGATTCGGACAGCTCGCCATCTGCATGAGCAACAAGGATCACCTCGACTACCAATGGGTGCGCTTCGCCCAGAACGTCAACCTCTTTGTATCCGGAGCACTCGATGCCACATTGGCCATGAGCTACAACGAGTACTACCAACTCCTGCAGGCTGGTATCGAGATTACAGACAAGAATGTCTATCGCTTCTGCGACCACGGCTATAACGTGCAGGAGGACGGCGTCTATATGACGCGTCAGTACTATGAGCAGCATCGCGACCAGGCCCGACGCTTCGCACAGGCCAGCCGCAAGGGCTGGGAGTGGGCTGCCGAACACCCCGATGAGGCTTTGGACATCGTGATGCAATATGTCAACCGCGACCGCATCGCCACCAACCGCATGCTGCAACGACTGATGCTGGCAGATGTGCTGCGTCTGCAGGTGGACCGCGAGTCCGGTCGGCGTGAGTTCCGTCTGCGACCAGACATGGTGCAGCTGGCCAACCGACTGATGCACGAAGGACAGATGCTCAGCCGCGAAGTGACCTACGAAGAGCTGACCGACAACGCCATTTCGAAATAAACAGATAACTGCCAGACAAACAACGAATGAACAAGCTCTCAGCATATATCCGTCGCAAACTCTCCGTAAGGGTCAGCCTTTGGGTGGTCTTGTTTGCTGCCCTCATCTTCATCGCTGCCCTCAGCTTTTTCTTCTATCAGGCCCGCGAGGCTGTGAGGCAGGAAGCCTTCAATCGTGCCACGCAAATCCTGGACAAGACATCGCTGCGTGTCGAGGGCATCCTGAACCGAGTGGAGGTGGCCACGAACATGACACAATGGCTGGTGCAACGGCATCCCGACAAGTCGGACTCCATGTTTGTCTATAGCCGCGGCATGCTGCTCAACAATCCCGATTTCTACAACTGCTCCATCGCCTTTGAACCTTACCATTTCCAGGACAAAGGCCGCTACTTCTCGGCCTACTCCAGACATCAAGGCGACAGCATCCGGACCATTCAGGGCGGCAGCGACAACTACCAGTATTTCTTTATGGACTGGTATCTCATGCCGACCCTACTCGACCAGCCCTGCTGGACCGAGCCTTACATGGATTTCGACGCTCCCACCAACAGCTATGAAATGGTGACCAGCTACTGCCAAGCCATCAAGGACAAGACGGGCAAGACCATTGGTGTCATCAACACCAGCCTCTCGCTCAACTGGCTATCGCACACCATTTCCACGGTTAAGCCCTATCCCAATTCCTACAGCATCATGCTGGGACGCGGAGGCACCTACTTCGTCCATCCCGACACAGCGAAAATCACCCGACAGACCATCTTCACACAAACACTGGAACAAGCCGACACGGCCATGACCGCCCTGGGACATGCCATGCAGCGGGGAGAGGAGGGCATGAAACAGATGAAACTCAATGGCTCGGACTGCTACGTCTTCTACAAACCCCTTGGGAAGACGGGATGCAGTATGGCCATCGTCTGTCCAGAAAGCGACATCTTCGGCGGCTTTGACCGTCTGCGCCAGGCCGTCATGAATATTGTCATCTTAGGACTCTTGTTGATGCTCTTTTTCTTCATACGCATCATCACCCGAGAGCTCAGCCCCTTGCGGCGGCTGGCGAAGGAGGCCGAGACCATAGCCTCCGGACAGTTCGACACCCAACTGCCCGAGCTACAACGTACCGACGAGATAGGCCAGCTCAGCCACTCCTTTGCGGACATGCAACAGTCGCTGGTGAAGTATATCGGAGAGCTGAAGAACACAACCGCCCAAAAGGCATCCATCGAACGAGACCTCCACATTGCCAGCGGCATACAGATGGGTATGCTCCCCAAGAACTTCCCCACCTATCCCGACCGTGATGACGTACAGATCTTTGCCTCCCTGGTGCCTGCCAAGGAAGTCGGCGGCGACCTCTTTGACTTTTTCTTCCGCGACGAAAAACTCTTTTTCTGTATCGGCGACGTCTCGGGCAAGGGCGTACCCGCCTCGCTGGTCATGGCCGTCACCCGTTCTGTCTTCCGAACCGTTTCGGCGCACGAGTCGATGCCAGACAACATTGTGAAAATCATGAACCAGGCACTGGCCGAGATGAACGAGAACAATATGTTCGTGACCCTCTTCGTCGGAGTCCTCGAGCTGAACACAGGCCAGTTGCTCTACTGCAATGCCGGGCATGATGCCCCGTTGCTCATCGGCGCAGGGGTCGGCGAGCTGCCTTGCGATTCCAATATCCCCATCGGCGTCATGCCCTCCTGGGACTATTCCTTGCAGGAGGCCCATATCTTCACCGGCACCACCATCTTCCTCTTCACCGACGGACTGACAGAGGCCATGGATGCCGACAAGGCGCAGTTCCGCATGGAGCGTGTCAACTCTGTGGCCGCCGACGCGCTTGCTCACGAGCAAAAAGAACCCCGACAACTCATCGAAAGCATGAGCAAGGCCGTCCATGAGTTTGTGGGCAACGCTGAGCAGAGCGATGACCTGACGATGATGGCCATCCAATACATCAAGAAGCAGGACGACGTGAAGCTGCACAAGACCCTCGTTCTGCCCAACGACACACAGGAGGTGCCGCGCCTCAACGACTTCGTACAGGAGGTGTGCCTCAAAGCTGGATTTGCTTCTGACGTCACCATGCAGTTGAGACTCGCCGTGGAGGAGGCGGTGGTGAATGTGATGAACTACGCCTATCCTCCCGGCACGCCTGGCAATGTGACCCTTGAGGTGCAGACCACCGACACCCGCATCCAGTTCACCATCATCGACAGCGGCGTGGCCTTTGACCCCACGGCTATTCCTGAAGTCGATACCACCCTCTCCGCACTCGAACGACCCATCGGAGGTCTGGGCATTCATCTGGTGAGACAAATCATGGACGAAGTCCGCTATGAGCGTTCAGGAACCCTCAACGTCCTCACCCTCACCAAAATTATCAGCGCCCCCAAATCCCAATAACCCAGCCCCCCGAATCCCCAAACTGAAAGTGATAGCCCCCGTGACTATGCTCGGCGGTTTTCCCGCCGAAATCCAATAACCAAAACCACTTTTAATAATCATTCCCCAACTCAATATGAAAACCACCATTCAAGAACAAGACGGCAACATGGTTGCCATTCTCGAAGGCAGCCTCGACACTGCCGCCGTCCCCGAGACCGAAGCCGCGATGAGTCCGCTATTAGACGTTGCAGGAAAAGACATCATCCTCGACTGCACTGACCTTCAGTACATCTCCTCCGGAGGACTACGCATCTTCCTCGGCATCCTCAAGAGCGCACAAGCCAAGGGCGGACAAGTCTTCATCACAGGCATGAACAACGATGTACGTGCCGTCTTTGCCATGACCGGATTCATCAACATCTTCAAGTTCAAATAATCAAACGACCTATGGCAAACAACGTGAACCTCGACGCACACGGCCAGGAACTCATCCGCCAATATCGCGAACTGCGGCCTGCGCTGAAACAGTTGGCCACACAGGCCTACGACGAGCTGCGACAGGCACTCGATGAGCAGGGCATCTACGTGACTGCCATGGAACACCGCGTAAAGACCGAGCACTCGCTGGCCGGAAAGCTCGAACTGAAGGGCGCGAAGTACAAGAGCATCGACGACATCACAGACCTGGTGGGGCTGCGCATCATCACCTTCTACAGCGACGAGGTTGACAAGGTCGCGGCCATTGCCAAGCGCATCTTCGACATCGACTGGCAGGATAGTGTCGATAAGCGCAAACTACATGAACTCGACGCCTTCGGCTACAACTCCCTCCACTACATCTGCCGCCTCAGAACGGGAGGACCCCGCTTCGAGTTGCAGATGCGCACGGCTCTTCAACACGTATGGTCCACCATGACACACGACACCGGCTACAAGGGCGATGTGAAGATTCCACGCGAATACCTCCGCCAGTTCAGCCGCCTGGCAGGCATGATGGAACTCATCGACGACGAGTTCAGCCGGCTGCGGCTCGTGCTGGCAGACTATCGCCGACAGATTCAAAGCATGGTGAAGAGCGGAAAGCTGGACGAAGTTCCACTCTCTGCCGGAACCTTCCGCAGCTATCTCGACCTGCAGCCTTTCAACCGACTGAACAAACGCATCGCAGCTGTCAATCAGGCCGAGATATATCCCGTACCACTGATGCCCTTCCTCCCTGTTCTGGAATCCTTCGGCTTAGAAACCATCGGTGACGTGCAACGATTCATTGACGAGAATAGCGAAGATGCCTATCAGCTTACCGTATCGCAGCTCGCCATCACCGACCTCGACATCCTCTCGTCAAGCACCGCGCTCCAGAACCTATGCCTCGTGCATGTACTCAAACAAGGTGGAGGCCATGCAGGCCTGAAGGCCGTCTTCGACACCATCAACGGCGAAACAACCGCCAACGCCATGCTGGCCGACATGATTCTCGAGCAAGCGGCCACCTTGCCCTTCATGAGCCACAAATGATTCTCAACAAGTTACCTCATCATCACCTTCCTGGTCGCTCCGGTCTTGTCGCGGACGATGTTGATGCCATGCTGCATATTGGTCACTTTCCGCCCGTCAAGCTGATAGACTTCCGTCTGCCCGCTCACGGCCTTCACCACACCCACAGCAGTTGGAATACCCTCTACGATATGTGCAAAGTCCTTCCATCCATCCGTCGCCTTATACTTATCGATGGTGCCCGAAGGCACATACAGCGTTGCATTTTCAAAGGTGTACGAGCTGAAGCATGACCCCATGGAATTCTTTCCCTCGATAATAAAGGGATTTCTTATCAAAGAAATTACAGAGGTCAGACCTGTGCAGCCAGCGAAAGCCCATCCCCCTATTTCCTTCACATCTGAAGATAAGGTCACTGATTTGAGGCTCTCACAACCCTCGAAGACTGCTATTGGAATGACTTCAATACCTTCAGGGATAACGAGATACTTTAGCTCTTCGCCGTTGAGGAAAAGTTTCGCTCCACTTCGAAGAGGATTATTTCCTCTAACGAAAGATGTTTTCAACCACGTTGTTAGATTCGAGATATGTACTTCTTCAATATTATTTGTCACTCCAAACGCATATGATCCCCCGCCAAATGAAATAACATTATCGGGCATCGTCACTTTGGTCAGGCTGCTACAGCCATTGAAAGCCTTATCTCCTATGCTCGTCACGCTGCTCGGAATGGTGACAGAGGTCAGGCTGCTGCAGCCAGCGAAAGCCCCGTCCGATATTCTTGTCACGCTGTTGGGAATGATCACAGAGGTCAGGCTACTGCAATCACAGAACGTATAACTCTCAATGCTCGTCACGCTGCCTAGAATGGTGACAGAGGTCAGGCTACTACAGCCATTGAAAGCCTTATCTCCTATGCTCGTCACGCTGTTAGGGATGGAGATGGATGTCAGGCCGCTGCAACCCATGAACGCCTGATTTCCGATGCTCGTCACGTATTCTGGGATGACGATGGAAGTCGCCCAATCCCTGCATTTCACCACGACTTTGTCTTTTATGAGTAAACCATCCTTTGTCTCTTCATCGAAAATAGTTGCCCCCCAATAACCATCGTCATGCACTTGAGATAGGTTTGTGAAATTGCTGGATAAGAAATAACAGCCTCCGTATTTGCAACTTGTTGTGTACCAATTTGTTTTGAGTAAAACGGTAGAAAAGTGAATACGAAGATTCTATAGATTGAGAAAAAGATGAAGATTTAACGTATTTAACTTTTGTAAACCAAAGAAAATGGATAAATTCGGCATTTTGTAAATCTATGAGACAAATTCCTTGTCTTTGAGTTTATAATATTTCAATGCACGAACCATCAAACACTCACAATCTTTTTTCCATTGTTCTTTGCTACATAATTCATCAACATTTGTCGTTTCAGTAAATCTTCCAGTCTTACATACTTTATACATTGGACATTCATCTCCATCAATCTTTTGTAATCTGCGAAAAATAAGTTCAAACCCCAAAAGTGCTGCAGTTTCAAGGTATGGATACCCTGTTTCACTATTTTTTGGCAGAATGGTCATTTCGGGAGATTCTATATATGGTAAGCCATATGTATCTACCAATGCCATAAATTTCTTTCTGTCTTTAATGTCACCAGAGTATAACCACATTAACAATCCACAAATGCCTGTCTGAAAATCATGTATGAAACTATCTACGACTTTGTTATAGTATTTTAGGTTACAACCACATACGGTTTGCAGAGCAATTTTATACTCACCAAGCATGTCTTGTCCCACATAACTCATTGAATAATGATTGTCTTTATATGTTACAGAAGAAGTTTGGATAAACTCTTTAAAGAGATCTACTCCCTTCAAATTCAAATGTTGTTTTGCATAATCAATAACAGTAAAGAATCCAACACCAGGATTGTCAAACATTAATGCACACATACATATAGTAACCATCTGACATGGATCATCTTTTATTTCAGGGTAAAAATAGTCACAAATGATTTCAACGGCTTCATAAGGAACCTGATTATGTTCAACCTCAGGATAAATCATTTTTTGAATCATATGGGCCATACTCTCTATGATACAACAATAGCCAAATTGAAAGCCATCCTCATACGCTTCATCTTCGGTATAATCATATACACCTATTTTAACTGCTTTCTTCTCTTCTTCAGCAATTCGTATTTCTCGTCTATCAATCTCAATATCTCCCACAATATGGCTACAGCTCTTGCTACCACAAACAGCTTTTATCAGTTCCCTGTAATGAGCTATCCCTTCGTGATGCTCCCAAATCCCAAAAGGTAACACTATTTCTTCAACATTTTCTAAGTAAGCTCTCGTTTCAATAAAGAGCATATTGGCCATTTTGCAGAATTGTGAGCCATAAAGAGTGGCAAAATGCTGGTAATAGTGTACGTACTCATGCACAAAAATACTAAACGATTCATCATCACCTAAACCTTCTTCAGAGAAATCAATATGTTCGTTCAGAATCATATGTAGGTGGTCAGTCTCGTATCTACCATTTTGTTCTCCTTCGAATAAAGTCATGTTTCTATTGAGTAACCTCTATATTATACGTTTTTGTCAAAATACTTACAATCTCTATTATGAAAGGCAGGATATGTACCTTCAAGAATATCAACAATGATTTTATTCATCTTAGGATTCTCTATAGCTCCAGACTCATATGTTACTTCATTACCATTAATCTTATCTATCTTCATCTGAATTATTTGATCTGCATCACAAACGACAGCAAGATTAGGATTGTGTGTGACCATGATAATCTGCCGTTTCTTTTTTGCAGTCTTGATGAAGTGTACCAAATATCTGTACACACTCTCATTGTCAAGATTTTCTTCTGGTTGATCTATAATCAACGGTTTATCATCCATATCGATAAAGAGGTATAATAAAAGAAGTAACGCACCTCTTTCACCTGGTGATAATGAAGAAAGTGGTTTACCATTCATTTTTAATTGAAAGAACGGAATTACATAATTCATCCCATAGATAAAATCATATAATTCTTGTTTTGTGTGACCTTTTTTCAATTGTGCTTCAACAATTCTATTAACACTCTGCCCGTCACGCTTATCAAAAAGTAAGTCATTATTAGTAAGGCATGCAAAATCAACTATTTGTTGAATATTGGACATATCAACACCGTCTATGTTGTCTTTTAGTCTCGAAGCACCTTGCTCCTTTCCATAGTAAGAACCAGCAGCCTGTTGACTAATATAATCGAACAAACGTTCGCTGAAATCTCGGATAGCAAATGTAGCATCAAATTCAATTGGATAGTCTTTCAACTCTTCATGATAATCTTGAATGAATTTTACGATTGGAGCAAAAAGATTATTGTATGTTTCCAAAACTTGATGCTTTTTTAGCATCAATTCTTCAACGTATTGTCTTCTTAATTCAATTTTGGAATTAAGGTCGCTTGTTAATTGATGATTAATATAATCAATACGAGCTTGCAGATACTTAATTGTTCCTTCTTTTTCGGAGGTGCCAGTTATTTCCTCCAACATCTTTTCCCAGTCTTGTTTATCTTTCAGATATTTTTGATATTCAAGTTCTGGAGCACTTAGCTTCTGTTTAGCTTCTTCCAATTGTTGTGACGCTTGAACATACTGGAATTGGAGACCGTCAGAATTGTTATCATCTAACTGCTTGTTTATTGCCGTTAAACGCTCATTCAATTCAAATATTTTAGATACTATTATCTCTGGGTGAAAAGAAACACTCAATACAGAATCAATGTCCAATTTGTTTTGTTCATAAAGAGGCTTTATCTCACTCTTCATAGATTCTAATTGAGAATAGAGTCTTTCTAAGCGCTCTTTGCTAGCAGTAATGTCTTGCAAATCCTTTATTACCATATTGCGCTCGTCACTCAACTTTTGCAGTGACGTGGTAAGTTGCTTGCAAATGGCTTGAATCTTTTCTATATCTTCTTTAGCTTGCTTCGCGTTTGGATTGTCCTCCAACGAAGGCTTAGTGACCTCCTTCGGTTTTGATAGCTGCGCATTACTCAGTTGCTCTTGCTTATATTTTAACTCGTTTTCAAGTTTACTTTTATAGGTGGGGACAAGCATTGATTCCAACTCAATAATAGCAGTGTTAACACTTTTAATTCGAGATTGTATTTCGCTACATGAAGCCGTATTTTCCTTTGTCAGATAATTAATGATGCTATCTAAATCATTAAGGCCAAACCTCTGTGCAGGCTCTAAATACTGAAATATTATTTTTTTCAGTTCATCTTCAAATTGGTGATCGTCTTCCGTAGTACAAAGCGTTTCTAGGAAATTCTGAGGTATATACTTAACCCGTTCTGGCTGTGTCGTATCTGATGACATATCTAACGTCTTTACGGCAGAACGCGAGTTGTCAAACCACATGAGGCAAGCCTCTGTTTGTTTAGATCGATTATAGGGCTTTGGCATTCTGTATTTTGAAGGTGTCAAAAATGCCCAATTCTGATTAGTCGTGTTTGCACATAAAGCCACGATATCGGTTAAAGCACTTTTGCCACTGCCTTTATTGCCAATGACAGCAACCAAACCTGGGTTTAGCGGTATTTGTAAATTATCAAACCATATTTCTGGCATAGAAGCATTGGTCGTTCGCCTAATTTCCAGACCTTTAATAAACTTGTCAGGATTTTTTCGGAGTCGGTTTAATATATCAGGCTCTTCAAAAGATATACGTTCAGGTTCCGCAATTATCTGTCTTAGTCCATTAAAAGTTAAGTCAGCCTTTATCCAACATGCATTCTCTCCCACCTCACTTATCTCATGAGCATCTGATGTTGTAATAGATGCTTTTCCGAACACTTCCCGATAAAAAGTAGATTCCTTGGGGTTTGTAAGATCACATATATCTATATAACCATTATTGAACAGTTCTTCCTTTACAGGCCCTAAAGAGTCTTCAATAGAAACATTTTTAGCAGCCTTACCTTCATGTTTCATTTCCTCATCTATGCTATTAGACTTAGAGCCTGCATGTACGGTGACTAGACCACCATATTGGTGAATAATATCTGCTGCTTGCTTGAAATCTACCTGTACTTGAAACATTCCTGCCTTAAAATACTTTTCTTCTGATAGGCCTTCTTTTTTCAAGTATTCTCGCCCCTTTTGAATCATTTTAGTACGAGTAATCCCAAGTGGATTTAATACATTTTCTTTCAAAAATTCCGTATCAAGTTTCATACCATTATATTCATCTGGAAAAAGCCCTATCATATGAACAGAGGCCTTTCCATATTCTGTACGAAACTCAACACCAGAAATAACGGAGATATTCATGGGTGCTGCTAAAGATTTCATCACATCAACATTGGCAACAGTATGATGGTCTGTAATTGCAATACATTTGATTTGCTTCGCAGCTGCCTCATTTAATATTTCTTGACATGACCCTTTTCCGTCTGATGCATCAGTATGGATGTGTAGATCCCATTTATTCCATATTGAACCTATTTTGTTCTCCATAAATTCTTTTATTTCTTAATTATCCATATCCCATCATTGTCCTTGCCTTCACGCTTCAAAACACCAATCTTTTGCATTGCAGAAAGGTCGCGTTCGATGGTGCGTTGGCTCACCGACAACGTCTCCGACATTTTTTTGCCGGTGATTGTCGGAGACTCTTTGATGAGATTGAGGATTTTCTGCTGACGCTCAGTGAGTTTCGTCTCCGACATGTCTCCGTCATGGTCTCCGACATTCTGTGTGTCGGCAGTGGCATAGATAATGGTCTGAAATTGGGTTGGGGTGGATTTGAATACTGGCTTCAGTTCATCCTTATATCCATCCAATGCTTTAGTTTCATTGCAGATGCGAGTGAGTCCGCTGCCTCGTTTCTCCATATAATCCAATTGTGCCATCACGTTGGCAAGTA
>JAGCPY010000040.1 GCA_017965425.1 Bacteroidaceae bacterium
ATAAGAAAAAATTGTGACTTAGAGCACGTAAATGGATAGGATTGAGCGTATGTGAGCCTTGATTTCTAACTTTTCGGGGCAATTTGTTTACATTTTTATCTCGACTGGCTTATAATCCCGAAAATTTTATCTAAATTTGCAACCAAATATGAAAGAAGGCTTGACAAAAGACCGGCTTTGGAACAGCAACTACTGCCGTGTGATGACGGCGAACTTTGCGCTTTTCTTTGCCTTTTACCTCCTGACGCCTTTGCTGCCGCTGTATCTCGTTGAGCGGTTCGACGCGACAAAGGATGTGGTGGGGCTGGTGTTGAGTGGCTATACCTTGACGGCCCTCTTGGCCCGTCCGTTCAGCGGTTTTCTCGTCGATACCTTCCCGCGCAAGCGTGTCCTGATGATTTGTTTTGCTCTTTTCTTCGTGTTCTTTGGCGGTTATCTGGGTGCCTCTTCACTGTTGCTGTTCACGATAGTAAGGACGTTGCACGGTGCGCCTTTCGGTGCCCTGACGGTGGCCAACACGACGGTGGCCATCGATGTGTTGCCGAGTTCCCGCAGAAACGAGGGCATCGGCTACTATGGATTGGGCAACAACTTGGCGATGGCTGCCGCGCCGACGGTGGCCATCTACCTTTACAACTTGACCGGCAATTTCGACCTCCTCTTCTGGCTGGCCCTTGTGATTGCCGGACTTGGCATGGCAGCCGTGAGCCATCTGCCGTCCCTTCCCAAAGAAGAAGCCCCTCAGACAGGTCCCCTTTTGCGTCTCGACCGTTTCTTCCTTGTGCGCGGATGGCTGTTGGCTTGCAACATGGTCTTCTTCGGCTTCTGTTTCGGCGTGGTGAGCAATTACCTGGCCATCTACAGTCGTGACGTGATGGGCATCACGGGTGGCACGGGCACCTGGTTCCTCCTGGTGTCGCTCAGTCTCATTGCATCCCGTCTGCAAGGCGCAAAGGCACTGCGTGAGGGTCGTCTGTTGATGAATGCTGCCGTGGGAACGGTCTTCTCTTCCTTTGCCTATACGATTTTCGTGCTCTTTCCCAATGCGTTTGGCTACTATGGTTCGGCCATCCTGCTCGGTTTGGGCAATGGCCATCTCTGGCCCGCCTTTCAGAACATGATGATTTCCATGGCCCATCACAATGAGCGCGGCACGGCCAACTCGACGTTGCTGATTTCGTGGGACGTCGGCATTGGGTTGGGTGTCCTTGCCGGCGGCTTCCTGGCCGAGCATTTCGGCTACACAACGGCCTTTTGCGCTGTGGCCGTGGCTCAGCTCGCGGGAACAGCTTTGTTCTTTCTCTTCACACGTGCCTCTTATCTTGCCCATCAACTTTAATACAAACCTTCATAAAACGATGACAAAAAAAGTTTTCTTTTCGGGCATGAAGCCCATTCTTTTCTCCTTCGCTTTCTTCGCCCTGCCGTCGACGGCAGTGGCTGAGAAGGAACGTGCCGACAGCACTTTGAACGACCTCGTCGTCACAGGAACCCGTCAACCTGTACACGAGCGCGAAATCATCTCCACCGTCACCTCGGTCAGCGGTCAGCAGTTGACCCAGATGGAGCGGGTGAGCATCCTGCCCACGCTCACGGAACTGGTGCCCAACGTCTTCATCACACAGCGTGGGGTGATGGGCTATGGTGTCAGCGGCGGTGCTGCCGGAGGCATCAGCGTGCGCGGCCTCGGCTCTGGGACGGGACAGGTGCTGGTGCTGGTGGACGGACATCCACAGTATCAGGGCATATTCGGACACGCCATCGCCGATGCCTACCAGACGATGCTGGCAGAGCGCGTCGAGGTCGTGCGTGGACCTGCCTCGTTGCTCTACGGTTCAAACGCGATGGGAGGCGTGGTCAATATCGTCACGCGTCAACACAAGACAGACGGCGTTCGAACAGGATTGAACCTCGGCGCTGGTTCCTTTGGCGGTGTGCAGGCCGACATCCACAACAGCGTGCGTGCAGGTAAGTTCTTCAGCGAACTGGCCCTCAACTACCAAGGAGCAGAGAATCACCGCGAGAACATGGACTTCTACCAGTATGGCGGCTTTGCCAAAGTGGGCTATGATTTCTCCTCGCACTGGCGGGCGTGGGGTTCTTTCAACCTCACCCACTTTGCCGCTTCCAATCCGGGAACGACGGATGCACCCCTGCTGGAAGCCCGTCAGTGGATCAACCGAGGCGTAGCTGAGGTGGCAGCCGAAAACCATTACGACCGCACGTCTGGTGCTGTCAGTGTCTATCACAATTTCGGTCGCCACAAGATCAATGACGGTCACGCCTCCACGGCCAGCCCGCGAGACTTCCTCTTCCGTTCGCTGGACGCCCTCACGGGAGTCAGCATCCATCAAGGCATTAACCTCTGGAAAGGAAACTGGACAACTATCGGCTTCGACTATCAGAACATCCACGGCGAATGTTGGAATAGCGACATTGATACGGGCGAACGCCTGAACCGCAAGATGGAGCAGAACATGCACTATCCGCTGGACAAGAACCTCACCGAGCTGGCTGGTTACATCGACTTCCGACAGGAACTCACCTCGTGGTGGACGGTGGAGGCGGGTGTCAGGTATGACCATCACAGCGAAGCGGGCGGACAGTGGGTGCCGCAGGGAGGTTTCATCTTCCGTCCGCTCATGAACGGCGAGCTGAAACTGACTGCCGGAAAGGGATTCCGCGTGCCTAACCTGAAGGAGATGTATCTTTATGGTGTCGCCAACCCCGACTTGAAGCCCGAAAGCCTCTGGAACTATGAACTGGCTTGGAAGCAACGCCTCGCAGGCGGAAACTTCACATACGGCGTGAACCTCTTCTACCTGAAAGCCGACAACCTTATTGGCACGACGATGGTGGCGGAGCTCGGACGGACGGCCAACTACAATACAGGAAAGCGCGAACATCTTGGCGCTGAGCTGGAAGCGGCTTGGCACATCAACGACCACTGGACACTCTCGACCAACCACAGCTATCTGCACATGGACGCTCCACTGCTGGCCGCTCCCAAATACAAAGGCTATCTGGGGGCGCACTATCGTGTCTGCCAGCTGGAACTGACAGGTGGCTTGCAGTATATCAACGGCCTTTGCACCAACGTGGACAGCGGGCACGAGGAGGAAGTGGTGCTCCTGAACGCTTCTGCCTCCTATCATCTCTTCCCCCAGGTGAAACTCTGGGTGAGGGGTGAGAACTTGCTGGCACGCCGCTACGAGTTCATCGAGGGCTTCCCCATGCCGAAGGCCACGATGATGGCGGGCATACATGTCACTTTCTGACTATGAATGAGGAAACAGGTATGAGAACGCTGAACGTCGTCGCCGCCATCATCGTCCACGACGGACGTGTGTTCGCCACTCAGCGAGGATATGGCCCAATGAAGGACTACTGGGAATTTCCAGGAGGGAAAGTGGAGGAGGGCGAGACCTTGGAGGCTGCCCTGCGACGCGAAATCCGTGAGGAACTGGCAACTGACGTTCACGTCGGGCAGCTGTTCCAGACGGTCCAGTACGATTATGAAGCCATCCCAGACGGTCCCCGTGCCCGCGAGGCTTTCCACCTCTGTCTCCATTGTTTCCTCTGCACCCTCAAAGGCCCTGCACCACAGCTGTTGGAGCATGAGGCAGCGCGCTGGTTGGCACCGGCAGACTTCTTCACCGTCGAGTGGCTGCCCGCAGACCTCGACCTGGTGAGACGGTTGGCTCTTCTTTTCCAACGCTGAATACCAGACTCCGAGAACGTGTATTCCTGCTGCCTTGCACGTGTACTCCTGTCACCCCGAACGTGTGCACCTTTCACCTTGAACGTGTACACATTCGGGGTGGTACGTTTACACGTGTTCGCAGGGTCGTATTGACACCGTAAACAAAAAGAAAGGGGGAAGAATTCACAAGGTATGGAAGTTTTTATCAAAAAAACTTGTCAGTAACCTCTTTTTCTGTTATTTTTGCCGCAAATTTGCTTAATTTTATTCGTCGGAAGGAGTTTATCTATGAAAATACTCGTATTTCTCTTGTCGATTCTTTTGGCTTCGCCAACGGCTTACGCTGCCAAAGCCAAAAAGACTGTCAAACCTTTGCGCGTGGCATGTGTGGGAAACAGCGTCACTTACGGATATGGCCTTCACCATCGCGACCGTGATGCTTACCCTGTCCGCCTGCAAGCGTTGCTCGACAGTGCTTTTGGCGTGAACCGCTACGAAGTTGGCAACTTCGGCCATTCCGGTGCCACCCTACTTTACAAGGGACATCGGCCATACATCAAACTGCCAGAGTTCCATCAGGCTTTGGATTTCCGTCCCGACTGGGTCGTCATACACTTGGGGCTGAATGATACAGACCCGCGCAACTGGCCGGATTGGAAAGAAGAGTTCATCCCTAATTATCGAGCACTCATAGACTCATTCCTTCTCGTGAATCCTGAAGCCCGCGTGCTCATCTGCCGAATGACGCCCATCTTCGACCGCCATCCCCGCTTCCGCAGTGGAACACGCGATTGGCACCAGCAGGTGCAGGAGGCCATCGAGCGCGTTGCACGTGGGGCAAGGGTGCAACTGATAGACCTCTGGGAGCCGTTGCACATGCGGCCCGACCTCTTTCCCGATGCCCTGCATCCCAACCCCGAGGGGGCAAAGATTCTCGCGAAGACCGTCTATGGCGCGCTAACGGGAGACTTCGGAGGCTTGCAACTGTCGCCGATTTATGGCAAAGGGATGGTCTTGCAGCGCGATGAACCCCTGACACTACACGGACTCGCCAATACCAACCAGACCGTGACCGTACGTCTTGCAGGTGAAGGGGCCACCGCTGTTCCAGCTTCAGATGGTACGTGGAAGGTACACCTGAAAGCGCGACCGGCTGGAGGTCCATACCGCCTGGAGTTTTCGGCCAAGACGGCTGAGAAAAAGGCCAAACCCCAGATTGTCGTGCTCGACAGCGTCTTCTTCGGCGATGTGTGGCTGGCCAGTGGACAGTCCAACATGGAGTTGCGGGTGGATCAGGTGGAGTCACATCAACAGGATCTCACCGACGCGGCCAAGCTCAAGAACCTACACCTTTTTAATATGCCCGCGCGCGCACGGACGGATGCCGTCGAATGGCCAGACAGCGTGCTTGCCTTCACCAACCGTTTGCAACACATGGACATGCAGGGATGGACGATGGCTACGCCCGAAGCGGTCAAACGCTTTTCCGCCATCGCCTTTAACTTTGCGCGTGTCTTGTCTGATAACTTGACAGACGTGCCCATCGGTATTATTTGCAACGCCGTCGGAGGTTCAACCACCGAGTCGTGGATAGACCGAACAACGCTCGAATATGAACTGCCCGACATACTGCGCGACTGGCGCAACGGCGATTTTGGACAGGCCTGGGCACGGGGACGAATGACCCAGAACATCGCCCACGCTCTCGACAAGGAGTCGCCCGCCTACAACCCCTTGCAGCGGCATCCATACGAACCCTGCTATCTCTTTGAGGCAGCCATACGTCCTTTGCAGCAATTCCCCATCAAGGGCGTGCTGTGGTATCAGGGCGAGAGCAACGCTCACAACCTCGAACTTCACACGCAACTCTTCAGCCTCCTTGAGAAATCGTGGAGATGTGAATGGGGGAGGGCAGACTTGCCTTTCTATTTCGTGCAGCTCTCCAGCCTCAACCGCCCGTCATGGCCTGCCTTCCGGGATAGCCAGCGCAAACTTGCCGAACAACTGCCCAACACGTGGATGGTGGTATCTTCAGATGTCGGTGACATCGCCGATGTCCATTACCGCAACAAGCGTCCCGTCGGTGAGCGCCTCGCACTTCAAGCCCTCCACCATACCTATGGCCGTCAGCTTGTTTCAGAAGGCCCTCGCTTCAACGGCGGATGCCGTGTGCGGGAGGAGGATGCGTCGGTCGTCCTCTCCTTCGACAATGCCGATGGCATGACCGTCAGCCGAGGCTTCGAGTTGGCAGCAGACGATGGCATCTATCACCCTGCCCAGGCAACGGTTGAAGGACAAACCGTCGTCCTTCGATCTCCGAACGTCACCCGACCGGCATTTGTACGTTACGCATGGCAGCCTTTCACCGATGCCGACCTGCGTAATCGCCAAGGCTTGCCCGCCTCCACCTTCTCGGCATCTTTGCACAATTGATTCTTGGAAATCTTCATACAAACGCATAATGGAATCTTTATATTTTGACGACACATTCCTCGATGAACTCGACAAGAAGGCACAGGCTTCGCCCCGCCTTCGCATGAACTACGACCTTCGCAACAGTGCTGAAGACCACTCACAACGTATGTTCAATTCCTTGCAGCCCGGCACGGAACTTCCCATTCACCGTCATCCCAACTCCTCCGAAACTGTAATCATTCTCCGAGGTGTCTTCGACGAAATCTTCTACGATGAACAGCGACATGAGATCGCACGTTTTCGCCTTGACCCAAAAGCTGGATGCTACGGCCTCAACATCCCTGCCGGTCAGTGGCACACCATCCATGTCATCGAACCCTCCGTTCTTATCGAAATGAAGGACGGGCCTTACGCTCCTCCCGCCCCCACCGACATCCTATAAATATTCTCTCTTTTCCCTCTTCATTCAACTTTTCCCCGTTTGATTATTATATCAACATCTTCAGAAAAAAACATTTAAACTCTTTGATAAAGTTTCATACATCAACCACTAAATTTTAATTACAATGAAAAAGATCTTTTTTCTCCTTGCGCTCGTTAGCCTGATCGGCGTGAGCCGTGTGAATGCACAAAGTTCCTCTGCTGTCACCCTCCATCATGAGAATGAAGTGACAAGTTTTTCTTCTTTGGAGGCTGCCGTATCGGCTGCTAAACCGAATGATGTTATCGTTCTTTCGAGCGGTTCTTTCACGTTGTCCAGCCTGAATAAGCGAGTCACGATTAAAGGCGCTGGATTCAATTACACAACAATTACATCTAACGTAAGTGTTATATCTGGGACAAAGATAGAGGGCATTAATTTCACAGGTCAAGTAACTGGTATACCTTCCAGTGCTTATAGCTTGGAATTCTTGAAGTGTCGTTTGCTTAGTTTTGATACAGAGGCGGGAAATGCAGGTGGAGCCGTGTATTTCTTCAACACGGAGATAGGCGGTGATAATCCTCGAATCATTTGTCGTCCCAATGTGAGAATCAGTTGCATCAATAGTGTTATCAATTCACCAAGAGTCCTGAGTGACGAATCGTCTTTCAACTGTATTAATTGCGTTATTCACTTCGACGCCGCATCGAGCAGTGTGTCAGGATATGGTTCGGTGGCTTCCTATGCATCGCAATTGCATAATGCTATTCTTGAAAATTGTATTATTCGTCAGGCTGCAGTTTCCAATGCCGCTGATTATATGATTCCTGCCACGGCATCTGCAACCCACTGTGTAGCAACAGGTTCTATCTTTACAAAGTTGAGCAATGCTGATGAGAACTGGGTGAATGATAATAAGTCACTGGCTTTGTTGGAAAGTGGCAGCAACTATTATTGGACTTTGACGAGTGATGCCAAAGCTGCGTACAAAGGAACAGATGGCACCGAAGTGGGTATCTATGGTGGTTATCTTCCTTGGAGTACGGTTACTTCCGTACCCCGTATTTCCAAATTGAATGTGGCCACCAAGGCGATAGATGGTAAACTCAACGTTGATATTTCTGTCAACGGAGCAGAATAATGTCAAACGAAGAAATAGTGAAATAATAGTTTAGGCTTATGCGTAAATGGATTTTTATATTCCTCTGTATCCTCATACATGGGATGGTGAGGGGACAGACGCTGTTCGAACTGCCCGACTTGCCTGACACTTCGGTCAACACCGACATGAAGGGTGGACGCTATCATTATTGGTTTGATAATAATAAAACGGCTGCAAGAGAGGTGGCTATTAGTGCCAATTCAGCTCAGCTGACTATTGCCGTCGACACTCTCGATGATTGGTTCCACACCATTCATCTTTGTGTACAGGACAAGAATGGAAGCTGGAGCGAGACGCTTACACGTTCTTTTGCAGTTTTGCCCAAGAGCTTTGAAGGCTATTCTGTTAATACAGACCTAAAGGGTGGCAATTATTGTTATTGGTTCGATAACAATAATGCAAACATCAAGCAGATGACCATTGATGCCAATGCGGCAGTCATAGACATTCCTGTGGACAGCATTGATGACTGGTTCCATACCATTCATGTCTATGTTGTTGACAAGGAAGGTAGTAAGAGTGAGACGCTCACTCGTTCTTTTGCTGTCTTACCCAAGAGTTTTGAAAGCTATGCCGCAGACACGGATGTGAAGGGCGGCACTTATTATTATTGGTTTGACTCCAATACTGCCGATGCTCATCAGATTTCTATTGAGGCCAATGCTGCGGTCGTTGACATTCCCGTTGACAGCATTGATGATTGGTTCCACACCATTCATTTTTGTGTCATTGACAAAGAGGGTAATAAGACCGAGACACTCACTCGTTCATTCTGTGTCGTGCCCAAGAGTTTCGATGGCTATACAGCAGATACGGATTTAACGAAGGGTGGCTCTTATTACTATTGGTTTGATGCAGACACCGAAGGGGCTGTCAAGATGCCTATTGCGGACAATGCAGCAGTCGTTGATATTCCTGTTGATAACATTGATGATTGGTTTCATACTATTCATATTTGCGTAATCGATACAGCTGGCAATTATAGTGAGACTTACACCCGTTCGTTTTGTGTCGTGCCCAAGGATTTCAGTTCTGCTCATGCTGATACAGACCTGACCGGAGGTAAGTATCGTTATTGGTTTGATAACAGTCAGGCGGCCATCTATGAAGATGTTGTCACAGGTAATGTCATGGATTTAGATATTCCCGTTGACAGCCTTCCAGACTGGTTCCATTCCATTCACTTTCAGGTGTGTGACAAAGGAGGTAACTGGAGTGAGGTTCAGACCAAGAGATTCTACATTCAACCCTCGAAAATGTTGGGAATTACAGGTTATGTCTATTGGATTAACGACGACTGGAATGGACGTCAGAGCGTCTCTTTCTCGGAGCCTGTGAATTCATTTGATTTTGCAGATCAGATAGATGTTGTTGCTTATCCTGTCCGTCCGTCTGCTTTCAAGTTTGTGATGGAGGATGGAAAGCCGTCTGTTCAAGCAGTCAATGACTTCCATATCAGATTCCAAACAGCTTGGGGCGATATGGCGGAAGGTGTGGCCCAGTTCCTTGACGAGTCAACGCAAGAAACTGTCACTGATATCATGCCTCTGACGCCAGATGAAGGTCAGTCATTCGATGTGCCAGAAAAGAATAAGATTAACTGGTACTCAGTAGATGTATTGGCTGGAGACAAGGTCAGCTTAAAGACTGATAAGAAGAGTGTTCTCCAAGTATTCTCGTCGAAAGCAGATGAAGTTTATCATGCAGACGCGGCTGAATCTACAGTTGAAGGTGGCTTCACAGCTCCAGAGGATGGTATTTACTATCTGGCTGTTCATGATGTTGTTTCAGGTGGAGCGTCCACACAGCTGATAGATTACCTCCTCACGGAATCAGACAGACACTTACTTCTTGGTGATGTGAATGCAGACCGTGCCATCAACGTGGGTGACCTTGTGCAAACGGTCAATTATATCATCGGCAACAATCCTATTGACTTCCGCTTTGAGTTGGCTGACATGGACAGGAACAATACATTGGATGTATCGGACTTGGTTCAGATTATCCGTATCATCACCGGTGAGCGTGCCACGGAGCGCGGCTATCGCATCAAGGCACAGCAATTGGAGAACAACGATTGTTTGACCGCTTCCTTCGAGAATGGCATGTTCAATTTATCTCTCGAAAATGCTGTGCCCTATTCTGCCTTCCAGTTTGCCTTGACCCTTCCCGAAGGAATCTCGGTGACTTCAACTGTACTCAACGCTGCTCGCAACGCAGGTCATGTTGTGTCTGTCGGACGTCTGGAAGACGGTCGTGTGATGGTTGTTGCCTATTCTGCAGCTAATCAGGCTTTCCGCGAGAACGAAGGCTCACTGCTTGACCTCTTTACCTCTGACGTGAAGGGTGGAAGCATCGAGGTGGATGACATTATGTTTGTCACACCTCAGGGACATGTCCGTCGATTTGCCCCCATCACCATCGACACGGCCACGGGCATACAGGATGTGGAACTGGTTGGCGCCGTTAAGGGTTACTACGACATCAGTGGCCGACGACTTGACAATGCCCCGACACGAAAAGGTATCTATATCCATAATGGAAAGAAGATTACTGTGAAATGAAACGATTATTCCTTATGTTGTGTGCGTTGCTCACTTTCCTGGGCAGCGCGCACGCAGACAACTTCACCGCTGCGCCCTTGACCATTGGTGCGGGCGATGAGGCGACCCTTACGGTAGGTATCACGGGCTTTGAAGTCCAACCCACCGCTTGGCAGTTCGTCTTGTCATTGCCCGATGGTATCAGGCTTGTAGAGGACTCTCCCGGAAAGTACGCCATTACACTTTCTGACCGTCATGATGCCAGCAGTCACAGCTTAACCGTCACACCGCAAGCCGACGGCACATTTATGCTTGTCTGTTATTCGGCTCAGAATAGTGTGCTTTCGGGTGGTGACGGCGCACTTGTCTCGTTGAAGCTTCGTGCGGCAGCCCGTTTGGCTGGACAGACGCTTTCGGCCAGCATTACGTCTGGCTCTGAGTCTGACCGCTTCGGAAATGTCACGAGTGTTGGCGACCGCACCTTTGACATTGTTGTTGCTAACAACAATGCGCTCGTGTGTCCGACCGTGGCTTTGGGCGCAGGCGAAGATGCTGCTGTGGAAGTCAGCTTGAACAATGAGAATAAATTTGTGACGGCATGGCAGATGCAGCTTTCTCTTCCAGACGGAGTGTCCTTGGCGCAAGATAATAAGGGACAATATCTCTGCACATTATCTGATCGCCACGATGCGTCAAGCCATCAGCTGACGGTGACACCGTTGGCTACGAAAGGTTCTTATCAGTTTGTGTGCTATTCCGGAGCCAACACGATTCTGACGGGACATTCGGGAACGGTTCTCAACATGACGCTGAGAGGTGCTGCCAATCTTGCTGGTCAAGGTTTGCGTGGTCATTTCAGTCAAATCGGTGTTTCCACCATCTATGGAGATGTCCTCTCTCTTGCCGATGTGGAATTTACCATAGGTCTGAACATGCCCATTGTCACGCCTGTTAATGTCAGCCGCGTGTATGGCGACGAGAATCCTGAGTTCAGCTACACCACTTCTGGAAGTATACTCTTTGGAGAGCCGCAGTTGACGACGGTGGCCAACATCACTTCGCCTGTCGGCACTTATCCCATTACGGTATCGAGGGGAAGTATTCAGAATGTTGACTATGACGCAGTCGAGGGCACGCTGACGATTTTGCCTGCCCCCCTCACCATCTCTGTGGAGCCGGCGACAAAGAAGCAGGGTGACCCACTTCCCAAGTTCACGGCCACCTATTCAGGTTTTAAGAACGGTGAAACATCCGATGTCCTTTCCGTCCTTCCGACGTTGACGACCACAGCTACCGAGGGTAGCGAACCGGGTACTTATGATATTACCCCTTCTGGGGCAGAGGCACAGAACTATGCCATCACGTATGTACCCGGAACGCTAATGGTTATCCCTGCCGATGGTATCGTGTTGACGGCTACCAGTTTCACGCGTGTCTATGGTGAGGAGAATCCAGAGTGGACGTACACCTCGCTTGGCGCAGAGCTGACAGGCGAACCCGCTCTCTCATGTGAGGCGAACATCTTGTCGCCCGTAGGTGAATATCCTATTGTCATCACAAAAGGCAACGTCGCCAATTACAATGATCGTTACGTGAATGGTACGTTGACGATTGTGCCGGCGACGCTGACCGTTACGGCCAACGATGCCAGCAAGAAGCAGGGCGAGGCTTTACCTGAGCTTACTGCCTCTATCACAGGTTTCAAGAATGGTGAAGACGCTAGCGTGTTGTCCGTTCAGCCTACGTGTTCCACGTCTGTCACGAAGGCAACTGAGCCTGGCACCTACGAGATTACCGTCTCTGGGGCAGAGGCTCAGAACTATGCCTTTACATACGTGGCGGGTACGCTTACGGTGAATCCTGCAGACAGGGTGGTTGTTACTGCCGTGAATGCGACACGTATCTACGGCGACGAGAATCCTGAATTCACGTTCACCTCTGAAGGCGCGCCTCTGGTGGGTATGCCTGCCTTTACTTGCGAGGCAACGCCGACATCGCCTGTCGGAGAGTATCCGATTGTGATCACAAAGGGTGGAGTGGCCAACTATAACGACCACTACGTCAATGGAACCCTCACGATTGTCAAGGCACCCCTGACTGTCACGGCCAATGATGCTTTCAAGCAGCAGGGCGATGCCAATCCCGAACTGACGTGCTCCTATGACGGCTTTAAGAATGGTGAGACTGCTGAAGTGTTGACGAAACAGCCCACGCTCACGACCGATGTCGTGGAGTCCACCGAACCAGGTGAGTATGACATCCATGTGTCGGGTGCAGAAGCGGTGAATTATGTCATCACCTTCGTTGATGGCAAGTTTACGGTTCTCTCTGCCGATCCCATCAAGCTGACGGCGACAAGCTTCACCCGCGTCTATGGTGAAGAGAATCCTGAATTCACCTTCACCTCCGAGGGAGCAACGCTCATCGGTATGCCCGACATTACTTGTGAAGCTACCATCAATTCTCCTGTTGGTGTCTATCCAATCCTTATCTCCAAAGGTTCTGTTGCCAACTACAACGACAGCTACGTGTCTGGCACGCTGACGATTACGCCAGCACCGTTGACGGTTTCCGTCGTGGGCGAGTACGAGCGCAACGAAGGCGAGGAGAATCCAGACTTCAAACTTTCCTTCAGCGGATGGAAGCTGGGTGAGGATGAGAGCGTGCTGACACAAGTGCCAGTCGCGACCACAGATGCCAATGAGAAGAGTAAGGCTGGCGTCTACGATGTCGTGCCATCAGGTGGTGTCGCTACCAATTATGAGTTCATCTATCAAGGCACTAAGCTCACCGTCATCAAGATGATAGAGCTGGCCATCACCTCGATGGGCGGTGGAAAGGTCATCTTCGACGAGCTGGAACTCCAGCAGGTGAGTCAGAGCTTCCACTTCAATGTTCGCAAGGAAGTGACCCTGACTTTCCAAGCCTATGAGACTTTCCATCTGGAGCAGTTGACTGTCAACGAAGATGATGCCATGTCCCGGTTGCAGGACAATCAGCTTGTCCTCGGAACCCTTTCCGAAGACACGTATATCTTTGCCAACTTTGTCTCGAACTACACGGAGGCCGACACGGCAGTCGTCACTGTACAGATCGAAGGCTATGGTGCCGTCGTCATCGACGGAAAGACGATGGTGGATAAAGAAGATACTGTGCGCGTGGCCAAGGGTCGTGACTACATCGTCCAGATGGTGCCCGAGGAAGGTCAGCGCTTAGGACGCTTCTCGGTCAATCAGGTTCCCGTGACAGATAAGGTCGCAGCCAACAAGTTCGTCTTGGCCAATGTCCAGGGAGATTCACTCATCTCCGTCGTCTTCGTTGACGACCTCGACACCTTCACCAAGACCGATGTGGCCTATGGTGTAATAGAGAACGGCGTAGACCTTGACTTGGTCAAGGTGATGGCTCAACCCAGCGGCTACGAAGGTGTGGTCAACATCTCCGAGACGGTTGTGGACGAGAAGGGAAAGGTCTGGCGTGTAGTGGGTGTGGACAACACCGCATTCCGCGACTGTCCGTATCTGGAGAGTGTCACGCTGCCCTCTTCGCTTCGGGAGGAACTGACAGGCATCGACCTCTTCCAGCGCTGTCCGCGTCTGGCGGCTATCGTCTGGAACGCCGAATTTGAACTCAAGCGTCAGTATCTCGGTTCGTTGAACAATAACAACTTGCTCTGCTACGTCAAAGATGCAAAGTACGCACCGAAAACGATTGGTAATGTGATTGTCGACGGCCACGCCGACCGCATCCGTCTCAACGGCGACCGCAGCCAGAACTTCTATTGCCCGATTCCATTTGAGGCAGAGGTCATTGAGTACACGCGCAATTTCTCTCATGAGACAAAGAAGGGAATCTGCAAGGGATGGGAAACCATCGCCCTGCCCTTCGACGTAGATAAGATCCTGAATGGGAAAGGAGAAGAGCTGACACCCTTCCAGACTTTCAATGAAGGCAAAGAGTTCGACGAGTGGAAGAGCCGTCCTTTCTGGCTCTATAAGTACACGGAGGCTGACGCATGGCAGGCTGTATCGTCTATGCAGGCTAATACGCCGTACATCATCTCCATGCCCAACGATCCCTCCTATATTGAGGACTTCCGTCTGTCGGGCACTATCTCCTTCATGGCCGCTAATGCGACGGTGAAGTCATCTGAAGAGCTGAATCCAGTTTACGGAAGCAAGCGCTCGTTCCACCCCACGTTCATTGAACAGAGGCTAAACGACTCGTATGTGCTGAATGAATACGAGGTGTATCTGGGGAATCCCGAAGGCAGCGTCTTCGTGCGCGATTTGCGTGAGCATCGCCCGTTCGAGGCATACTTCCTCACTACGGGTGGCGCTTCCAAGGAGTACTTCGGTCTGTTCGAGGATGTTGCCGATGGTCTGCCTCAGATAGAGGACTTGCAGTCGCAACGGCAGTCGCAATCGGAACATATCTATGATCTCAGCGGGCGACCTGTCAACAAGCCAACCTCTAAAGGTCTTTACATCCAGAACGGACGCAAAGTGCTCTTCCGTTGATGTTTGTGGTCCATCCTGTTTATCGGTGCACATCCTCCTTTTGGAAGATGTGCACCTTTTCGTAGGGACGTGTACACAAAAAGCCTGCAACGTGTACACGTTACGGCCTGAACGTGTACACGTGTCGGGAGGGACGTATGGACATGGGAAAGGGGGCGTTCATGCGTGCGGGCGATGTTTTGCAAACATTTTTCGGGGAAAGGATGAGGATTTTTACGATTTCGTGAGGCTGTTCGGAAATAAAGTGCTACTTTTGCAGCCGAATTGTGAAAAAGCAAGAAAGACAAGATATTGACTATGATTAAAATTACACTTCCCGATGGCACTGTCCTCGAACGCGAGGCAGGTGTGACGGGTTACGAGATTGCCGAAAGTATTTCGCCCCGTCTGGCAGCAGATGTGCTGGCTTGTGGTGTCAACGGCGAGACCGTGGAGCTGAACCGCCCCATCAACAGCGACGCACAGCTTGTCCTCTACAAGTGGGACGACGAACAAGGTAAGCACGCCTTCTGGCACACCAGCGCTCATCTCATGGCCGAGGCGCTGCAAGAGCTGTACCCTGGCACCCAGTTCGGTATCGGTCCCGCCATTGAGCGCGGTTTCTACTACGACGTAATGCCGCCCGAGGGCACCGTCATCCGTGAAGCTGACTTCGAGGACATCGAGAAAAAGATGATGGAACTGGTGCAGCGCAAGGAAGCGCTCGTTCGTCGTGACATCTCTAAGGCTGACGCGCTGACATTCTTCGGCGAGCACGGCCAGAACTATAAGAACGAGCTTATCGCAGACCTCGAAGACGGACACATCACCACCTACACGCAGGGTGCTTTCACCGACCTCTGCCGTGGTCCTCACCTTGTGAACACTGCGCCAATCAAGGCTGTGAAGATTACTGCCGTCAGTTCCGCCTACTGGCGCGGCGACGAGAAGCGTCCACAGATGACACGTATTTACGGTATTACCTTCCCCAAGAAGAAAATGCTCGACGAGTACATCACTCTGATGGAGGAGGCTAAGAAGCGCGACCACCGCAAGATTGGCAAAGAGATGGAGTTGTTCATGTTCTCCGAGCGTGTCGGCAAGGGACTTCCCATCTGGCTTCCGAAGGGTACAGCTTTACGTCTTCGCCTGGAGGACATGTTGAAAAAGATTCAGAAACGCTACGGCTACCAACAAGTGATTACTCCGCACATCGGCGGCAAGAACTTGTACGTGACGAGTGGTCACTGGGCACACTATGGTAAGGACTCGTTCCGTCCTATCACCACCCCCGAAGAAGGGGAAGAGTACTTGCTTAAGCCCATGAACTGCCCTCACCATTGCGAGATCTTCGCCAGCAAGCCCCGTTCCTACAAGGATCTGCCACTTCGTCTGGCCGAGTTCGGCACTGTTTACCGCTATGAGCAGAGTGGCGAGTTGCACGGTCTTACGCGCGTGCGTTCCTTTACTCAAGATGATGCCCACCTCTACTGCCGTCCCGATCAGGTGAAACAGGAATTCATCCGCGTCATGGAGATTATTCAAATCATCTTCGGCGCTTTGAACTTCGATAACTTTGAGGCACAGATTAGCCTCCGTGATCCAAACAACAAGGAGAAATACATTGGCAGTGACGAGGTTTGGGAACAAGCAGAACGCGCCATCATCGAGGCGTGCGAGGAGAAAGGTCTTCAGACTCACACCGAGTTGGGCGAAGCTGCCTTCTATGGCCCCAAGCTCGACTTCATGGTGAAGGATGCTCTCGGGCGTCGTTGGCAATTAGGCACTATTCAGGTTGACTACAACTTACCCGAGCGTTTCCAGCTCGAATACACCGGCGAGGACAACCAGAAGCATCGTCCCGTGATGATTCACCGCGCCCCGTTCGGAAGCATGGAGCGCTTCGTGGCTGTGCTCATCGAGCACACGGCAGGACATTTCCCCCTCTGGCTCACTCCCGATCAGGTCGCCATTCTTCCCATATCCGACAAGTTCATTGACTATGCCAAGAAGGTTCAAGACATCTTGGAGCAGAATGATGTTCGCACCGTGCTCGACGACCGTGCTGAAAAAATCGGTCGCAAGATACGTGACAACGAGATGAAGCACATCCCGTACCTGCTCATTGTTGGCGAAAAAGAGGAAGCTGAAGGCATGGTGAGCGTCCGACGTCAGGGTCAAGGCGACCAAGGTAGCATGAAAATCGAAGATTTTGCAAAGAAAATCAACGAAGAAGTGCGTAGTATGACAGAAAAGTATTAACTTTGCGCCCGAATTTCAAAAACATAACCCTCCAAACCTCGTCCCGATAGGGCGACCTGAATGAAGAAAAACAACCTGAAGAGCCAGTACCGTGTCAACGAACAGATACGAGTACGTGAAGTGCGCATCGTTGGCGACGACATCGAGTCGTGTATCATGAACACGCGCGATGCGTTGCATTTGGCAGAACAGAAAGGCGTTGACCTCGTGGAGATTTCTCCTAATGCCGAGCCACCTGTATGCCGACTCATCGACTACTCCAAATTCATCTATCAGCAGAAGAAGCGGCAGAAGGAGATGAAAGCTAAGCAAGTGAAGATTGAGGTCAAGGAAATCCGCTTCGGCCCGCAGACCGATGACCACGACTATAACTTCAAGCTCAAGCATGCGCAAGGATTCCTCTCCGATGGGGACAAGGTGAAGGCTTATGTCTTCTTTCGCGGTCGTTCCATTTTGTTCAAGGAACAGGGTGAAGTCCTTTTGCTCCGCTTCGCACAGGACTTGGAGGAATACGGAAAAGTTGAATCCATGCCCGTTCTCGAAGGTAAGCGCATGACCATGTTCATCTCTCCCAAGAAGGTAGCACCTAAAAAGGTTCAGCCAGTTGAGGACGATGACTTCGACGACGATGTCGATACCGACGATGAGGCATTGGAAGCCGTTCGCAAGAAACCACAACAGAAGGAGCGTAAAGAATATACAGGCCCGAAGGTTGAAGGAGAAGACTTCGACGATTAAGAAAAAGACGACTGTGCGCTGCGCCCGGTATATGCGTTGCCACGTCATTTAACCAATAACCAATTAAATAAACAAAAAAATGCCAAAAGTAAAGACTAATTCCGGTGCAAAGAAAAGATTCGTCCTCACCGGAACGGGTAAGATTAAGCGTCATCACGCTTATCACAGCCACATCCTGACAAAGAAAACCAAGAAGCAGAAGCGCAACTTGCAGCACAGCGATTTGGTCGTGACGGCCAACCGCAAGCAGGTCCGCGAACTCCTCCTCCTTCGTTAATCCCAATCAGGATAGAGAGTTAAACAAGAATTTCTTCGGAAATCACCCAAGTCATTCACCGAACGTCCAAGCTCAAAAAGTCCGTAACGGCGCTTACGTTCAAAAAACAAACAAATTATGCCAAGATCAGTTAATCACGTTGCTTCACGTGCAAAGAGAAAGAGAATCCTGAAGCTCACCCGCGGCTACTTTGGTGCCCGCAAAAACGTCTGGACCGTAGCCAAGAACACTTGGGAGAAAGGTCTGACCTACGCATACCGCGACCGCAAGAACAAGAAGCGCAGCTTCCGTGCCCTGTGGATCCAGCGTATCAATGCAGCTGCCCGCATGGAAGGCATGTCTTACAGCCAGTTGATGGGTGCTCTGCACAAAGCAGGTGTCGAAATCAACCGTAAGGTGCTTGCCGACCTGGCCGTGAACCACTACGATGCGTTCCAAGCCATCGTCGCCAAGGTGAAGTAAGGTTTTTCCTTGAACAGAAAACTGACAGAATGAAGGAGCCGTTCCCCTAACGAGGGTGGCTCCTTCACTTTTTAGGTCAAAAGATGGTTTGTCTGCGTTTTTTCCATGACTTTCTTTGTCTGTTCCCTAAAAAAGGACTAACTTTGCAGACAGAAACCTAACTCCATTATTTAAATTATACGATTATGAAGATTTCCAAAATCGAACATTTGGGCATTGCCGTTCAGAGTATTGACGAAGTGCTGCCCTATTTTGAGAACGTTTTAGGTCTGAAGTGCTACAAGACCGAGGTTGTTGAAGACCAGAAGGTGAAGACAGCTTTCCTTCAGGTTGGCGAGGTGAAGCTGGAACTGTTGGAACCGACATGCCCCGAGAGCACCATCCAAAAGTGGCTCGACAAGGGCAATAAGGGCATCCATCACATGGCTTTCTGCATTGAGGATGGTGTGGCCAATGCTCTGGCAGAGGTCAGTGAAAAGGGCATCCGCCTCATCGACGAAGCTCCTCGCAAGGGTGCTGACGGGTTGCAGATTGCTTTCCTGCACCCGAAATCGACTGTGGGCATTCTCACCGAACTTTGCGAAGACCCCAATAAGTAATCGTATCAAAGCCATTTCTTAGAGGCAGCCATTCATCCTGCCTTTTCACTGAAAGCATCAACCCCGGAAACCAAATGCGGTTTCCGGGGTTGATGTCTTAGTCAGTGTCTTATGGGACAGGGTCTTGCCATGAGGGCTTTTCCTGTTACCTTGACAGGACGTTCGTTCAATTCATGTCAGCTTCGCTCTTCATGTCGATTTCCTCTCCGTTTGTTGTGTAGAACTCATATTGGAGGAAGGCGAGCCGTTGACTTGGAATGATGCGTACTCCAAAACCATAGCGCATCTGCCAACGGCGTTTGAGCGAGAGTAAGCCTTGGTTGATGTAGGCAGCAACGTAGGGATGTACGTGCAAGACAAAGGCTTTGATGTTCAGCTGATTGACAATCTGGTCGATCTTCTGTTCCAGGACGTCGGTAAACAAGAAGCTGGACTTGATGGTGCCTTTACCCATGCAGGTGGGGCAGGTTTCGTCAACGTGTACTTCCATGACGGGTCTCGTGCGTTGGCGTGTAATCTGCATGAGACCGAACTTAGAGAGTGGCAGGATGTTGTGTCGTGCGCGATCTCGTTTCATGTTCTCGCACATGCGTTCGTAAAGAGTCTGTCTGTCTTCTGCGAGGTTCATGTCGATGAAATCAACGACGATGATTCCTCCCATGTCTCTCAGCCTAAGCTGTCTGGCCAGTTCGTCAGCGGCTCCGAGGTTGACCTCCAGCGCATTAGCTTCTTGCCCGTCGGGGTTTTTTGTTCGGTTTCCGCTGTTGACGTCAACGACGTGCAATGCTTCTGTGTGTTCGATGATGAGGTAGGCACCGTGCTTGTAGCTGACGGTCTTTCCGAAAGAAGTCTTGATTTGCCTTGTGATGTCGAAGTTGTCGAAGATGGGCAACTTGCCCTTGTATAGCTTGACAATCTCTTGCATTTCCGGGGCAATGAGCTTGACGTAATCCTTAACCTCGTCAAAGATTTGCGGGTCGTTGATGTAGATGTTTTCGTAAGTTGGGTTGAAGAGGTCTCTTAGCAGTGCGACTGTTCGGCTTGTTTCCTCGTAGCACAAGGCCGGAAGATCCTTTGCCTGTTGTGCTTTGCGTATGGTGTCGTCCCATCGTTTGAGCAGGAGCATCAGTTCCTGATCCAGTTCCTGTACGCGCTTTCCTTCGGCCACGGTTCTTACGATGACTCCGAAGTTCTTTGGCTTGATGCTCTGAATAATTTGCTTGAGCCTTGCCCGTTCGGCGTTGGATTTGATTTTGGAGCTGACGTGTACTTTGTCTGTAAATGGGACGAGGACGAGGAATCGTCCAGGGAATGTAATCTCACATGTGAGGCGTGGACCTTTGGTGGAGATGGGTTCTTTGACAATCTGCACGAGGACTTCTTGTCCGAGCTGTAGTGTGTTCTGCACGCTGCCTTCCTTTGGAAGTTCCGGCTGTATGCTGGCCTTCTCCATGGGGAAGACATGCTTTTTGTCGTTGGTTACCTGCTTGAGGTATTTGTTGAATGAATTGAACTGCGGTCCCAGATCCAGGTAATGCAGGAATGCATCTCGCTCATGGCCTACGTTGACGAAACATGCGTTCAAGCCCGGCATGAGCTTACGCACTCGCGCATAATAGATGTTGCCCACGTTGAAACTTGCCGTCTGTTGCTCTTCTTGGTATTCCACGAGTCGCTTGTCCTCGGTGAGGGCGATGGCAATTTTCTTAGGCTGTACATCTACGATTACTTCACAGGTCATGTTGATGTTGGTAGGATTGTGGGAGCTTTCGTTGTGGTTTTGATTTAGTAAACAAGGAACAAACAGCGTCCCGAGCAAGGGCGGACTGTTTGTTCCTCGTTGTGACTCACGAAGTCTGAGAGACGTCGAGTCAACAGAGCATTATTTATTTGCTCTTATGTCTGTTCTTTCTCAGTCTCTTCTTGCGCTTGTGAGTTGACATCTTGTGTCTTTTCTTTTTCTTTCCGCTTGGCATAATGTTCTTTAATTATGGGTTAAATAAATGAAAGATGTACGTTGTAAAGTCTGAGTAGTCTTTTTATTCACCTTTGATGGCATCGAAGAACACCTTTGCGGGCTTGAAGGCGGGAATGTTGTGCTCGGGAATAATCATCGTTGTGTTCTGCGTGATATTACGAGCGGTCTTCTGTGCACGCTTCTTGAGGATGAAGCTGCCGAACCCACGCAGGTAAACGTTTTCTTCGCTGGCCAGTGCACCTTTCACTTGTTCCATGAATGCCTCAACAACGGTGAGGGTAGTGGTTTTGTCAATGCCGGTTTCTTTAGAGATGTAACCGACGATGTCTGCTTTTGTCATCTTGTTTTTTTGTTTATGATTAGTAAATAAAATACCTAAAATTCGTTTTTGGCTTGCAAATGTACGAACTTTCAAGCGGTTATGAAAATCTTTTTACGCTTTTTTGTGAAAAAAGTGGTTTCTTTTCGTGTTTTATGTCGAAAGTGGCTCAAAATTCGTACCTTTGTGGCATGAATTTGTCTTTTACTCACACATTATTGGCGTGGTACGAACGCAATGGACGCGAGCTGCCTTGGCGTGGCACTTCTGATCCTTATCCTATCTGGTTGAGCGAGATAATCCTTCAACAGACGAGGGTCGAACAGGGCCGTGCCTATTGGCATCGTTTCATACATCGCTTCCCGCACGTGGAGGATTTGGCATCTGCGTCTGAGGACGAGGTGATGCGTTTGTGGCAGGGCCTTGGCTACTACAGCCGTGCTCGTAATCTTCATGCTGCGGCTCGCCAGATTGTCGCAATGGGTGGTTTTCCCCAGACCCTCGAGGGCATTCGTTCGCTCCGTGGCATTGGCGACTACACGGCTGCTGCCGTGGGCTCCATCGCCTTCGGGTTGCCAGTGGCGGTGGTGGATGGCAATGTCTATCGCGTGCTGTCACGCCACTTCGGCATCCCGACGCCCATCAATACGACCGAGGGCAAGCGCGCGTTCACGGCGTTGGCTCAGGAGCTGTTGCCTGCGGACAAGCCGTCGGCTTTCAATCAGGCCATGATGGATTTCGGTGCCACGCAGTGTACGCCGCAGTCGCCGCGTTGTCTGCTTTGCCCGTTGGCCGAGACGTGTGTGGCGTTGCGTGAGGGTCGGGTGGACGAGCTGCCCGTAAAGCTCAGGAAGACAAAGGTGCAGACGCGCCGCCTGGTTTATATATATATAAGGTATAAAGGGCAGACGGCCATTCGCCGCCGCGGTGCAGGCGACATCTGGCAGGGCTTGTGGGAACCCGTGCTGGTGGGTGAGGACGATGCCTTGCTGTCGGGAGCCTTGCTGCTGGCGAAGGATGTGCGTCACGTGCTGACCCATCGCATCCTTCTTGCCGACTTCTATCTGTTGGAGCCGATGTCCCGTCCTGTGCTGCCGGATGGTTATGTCTGGATAGACGAGGCCGACCTCGACCGCTATGGAAAGCCGCGCCTTGTTGAGAAAATGCTCGAACGTGTACACATGAGTGCATGAACGTATATACAAGAAGCCCGACACGTATATACGTTTTTGCGTTTACGTCTATACGTGTCGGGCGAAATGTCTATACGTGTGAGGAAGGTCGTCTTTATGCGGCTTTTCCGACGATGACTTTGATTTTGACGATGCGGCGTTCGTCCATTTCCATGACTTCAAACGTGAAGCGGTCGTGCTGTATGCGCTCGTGCTCCTGCGGGAACTCACCTTTGATTTCCAGGAGGAGGCCAGCCAGGGTGTCGGCGTCTCCTGCTACGTCGTCGAGCGCATCGTCTGGCAGTTGCATGATGCGTCGGAAGTCGGTGAGCAAGGTCTTTGCCTCGAAGACGTAAGTGTTCTGGTTCAGCCGCGTGTAGGGGCGCTCTTCTTCGTCATACTCGTCATTGATTTCACCGACAATCTCCTCGATGATGTCCTCCATTGTCACGAGTCCGCTGGTTCCGCCGAATTCATCGACGACGATGGCGATGTGCACTTTCTGGGCCTGGAAGTCGCGCAAGAGGTCGTCTATCATCTTCGTCTCAGGCACGAACGTGGCCGGGCGTACGAGTGTCTGCCATCGGAAGTTCGCGGGTTTGGAGAGGTGAGGAAGCAAGTCCTTGATGTAGAGAATGCCTGTAATGTGGTCTTCGCTTCCGCTGTAAACAGGGATGCGGGAGTAGTTGTTCTCGACGATGCACTGTAGCACTTCCGGGAACGGTGTCTTGACGTCCAGGTCCACCATATCGACGCGCGGTGTCATCACTTCACGCGCCATCTCGCCACCGAAACGGATGATTCCTTTCAGCATCTGCTGCTCACCGGCGATTTCCTTTTCGTCGGTCAGTTCGAGGGCTTGTTCGAGGTCGTCAACCGACAGCTGTTGCGGTGTCTGCTGCAATACGTTGGTGATTTTTCCCGATTTCATGAGCAGCGAACTGACTGGCCACCAGATTTTCATGAGGAATCCGTAGGCGGGCGAGCAGAAACGCGTCATGCGCAACGGGTTCTGTGCAGCAGCCACTTTGGGCATGACCTCGCCGAAGAGAAGGAGCAGGAAGGTCAGCACGACGGTCATCAGAAGAAACTCGAGCCATGTGTTCGTGCCGAAATCCACGGTTTCGTGGAAGAAATAGGCCAGCAACATGATGATGGCCACGTTGATGAAGTTGTTGCAGCAGAGGATGGTTGCCAGCAGCCGCTCAGACGCTTCGAGCTGTTGGAGGATGCGGCGGTCGGTGTTGGTGCGGCGAACCTCCAGCTCGTTCATGTCTGTTGGCGTGAGCGAGAAGAAAGCGATTTCGCTGCCGCTGACGAAAGCCGAACAGAAGAGCAGGAGAATGGCCAGGCCTAAAGCAACATAGGCCCCCGTTGTGGGAGCCATGAAGGTGATGCCGGAAAAGAGAGCCGTCAGGCCCGACAGATAATCATCCATTCGTGTTTGTGTCTTTCTTCGAGCCGAAGAGCTTCAGGTCGTCGGCCCATATTTCTGTGATGTAGCGAGTGATTCCTTGTTTGTCCTCGTAGGTACGGCTCTGTATCTTGCCTTCGACATAGATGAAGTCGCCCGTGTGCACGTATTTCTCTACGGTTTCAGCGAGCTTTCTCCAGAGCACGACGTTGTGCCATTCGGTGCGGTCGGGCACTTGCGTACCGTTGGGTAGGGTATAGCCTCGTTCGGTGGTGGCCAGCCGCACTTGTGCGACGGCGACCCCCTGGTCAACATAGCGCACTTCGGGTTCCTTGCCTACGTGTCCCAGGAGGATGACTTTATTGATGGATGGCATGTCAGTGAAGTGTAAAGAACAAAGAGTTCGCGTTTGAGCGGGCAAAGTTACACATTATTTGCGAACTGCAAGCATGGGGAGGCGATTATTTTGTCTTTTTTGTGCTTTCCAGCCAAAATAAGTGGCTTTTCCCTTGTCGGTGCGTGACCTTCTGACTACCTTTGTGCACATGCTAGAGTCATGTCTCTGGTCATCATTGAGCAATCATCAATAACAAATCATTATTTTTCCCATGTCTATTTGGATTATCTTCAAGCTCCTCGGCTCGCTAGCCCTGCTCATGTTCGGTATGAAGACCATGAGTGAAGCCCTTCAGAAGATGGCTGGTCCTCAGTTGCGTCACGTCCTTGGTGCCATGACCACCAATCGCTTCACGGGCGTGCTGACGGGTATGTTGGTGACGGCTTCTGTCCAGTCTTCCACGGCAACCACCGTGATGACCGTGTCGTTCGTGAACGCGGGCCTGCTGACGTTGGCGCAGGCCATCTCTGTTATTATGGGAGCGAACATTGGCACCACGCTGACGGCGTGGATCATGTCTGCGGGTATGTCGTTCGACATAACCAGTGCCGTCTATCCTGCGTTCTTCATCGGTATTATCCTGATATACCTGAAGAAATATCGCTATATCGGCGATTTCCTCTTCGGCCTCTCCTTCCTTCTGCTCGGTCTTGGCACCTTGCGCGCCACGGGCATGGAGATGCGTCTGGGAGAGAACCAGGCTCTTCTTGATTTCTTTTCCTCGTTCGACCCCACGGCTTTCTCGACGACGATCTTCTTTCTGATATTGGGCGGCATCATGACGTTCTGCGTTCAGTCGTCGGCAGCCGTGATGGCCATCACGATGATTCTTTGCTCCAGCGGTGCCCTGCCTATCTATCAGGGTATTGCGTTGGTGATGGGTGAGAACATCGGAACCACCATTACTTCCAACCTGGCGGCTCTCTCGGCCAATACGCAGGCTCGTCGGGCCGCGCTCTCCCACATGTTCTTCAACCTCTTTGGCGTCATCTGGATTCTGTTTGTCTTCCGCCCGTTCATCGATGCCGTCTGCGGTCTCGTGGGTTATGACGTGGTGATGACAAAGGAGAGCGTTGGCGTGGAAGCCTTTATGGCCAATGCCGCCAAGTTAAGCTTTGTCTTGGCAGCCTTCCACACCTGTTTCAATGTGGCCAACACGTTCATCCTGATATGGTTTATCCCGCAGATTGAAAGGCTTGTCTGCTGGGTCATCAAGCCCAAGAAGGTGGACGAGGAAGAAGACTTCCGTCTGCATTTCATCACCGCTGGCTTCATGAAAACCCCGGAACTCTCGGTCCTCGAGGCTCATAAGGAAATCGAGGCCTTCTCTGAACGTATGCAACGCATGTTCTCTATGGTGCGTGAATTGCTGATTCTCTCTTCCACCTCTACGGGAAAGAAAAAGAGCAATCAGGCCGAGGAGTTCAACAAACTTTTCACGCGGATAGAGAAGTATGAGAGCATATCGGACAGCATGGAGCTGGAAATCGCCAACTATCTGGATCAGGTCTCGGATGCCCACCTGTCTGACGATACCAAGGCCAAGATTCGTTCCATGTTGCGTGAAATCTCTGAACTCGAGAGCATTGGCGACAGTTGCTACAACATGGCACGAACCATCTCACGCAAGTATCAGGGCAAGGAAGACCACTTCAACGAGCAGCAGTACCAGCATCTGCATCAGATGATGGAGCTGACCAACAACTCGCTCACGCTGATGAACAAGCTCATGTCAGGGCGCAAGGAGTCGTTCGATGTCAACCGCACGTTCAACACCGAAAACGAAATCAATAACTATCGGAACCAGCTCAAGCAACAGAACATCGTTGACGTGAACAACCACGAATATACCTACGCCGTGGGCACCATCTACATGGATCTTGTCAACGAATGCGAGAAGTTAGGCGACTACGTCGTCAACGTCGTGGAGGCTCGCATGGGTACACGACAGCGCGAGGCTTGACCACGTGCTTGTGATGAACGGTCTCGACCTCCGAAAATCACCTTCCGCCACCCCCTTCTGCTCACCGTGAGCTTGTCGAAGGTCAGGAAATAATACGCGTTTTGCCTGGAACGTGTACACCTTCCACCAGAAAGGAGTACACCTTCCAGGCAAAATGTCAATACATGGTTCATCATACCCTCTGTACCTGTCTTTTGCGTGGAAAATCCCTCAATCCCTCACCTGTTGCGCTACCATGTTGTCATACAGCCACTTACTGGTGAGACTTTGGTGAGGAATAGGTGAGGGATGGTGAGGGATTTCGTTTTTCTGCTGATTCTGAGCTTCCTGTGAGCAATCCCTCACCATCTCTCACCTATTCCTCACCAATCCCTCACCTTCAATCATTTCTTTTTCAGAAGATTATCTCAGTAGGTGAGGGATTGAGGTTTTTTTCTAAGAAACAGGGGGGTAGGCAGGGTCGCAAACAGCCGCTTCCTGTCATCTATGATGATGATTATGAGGTGAATGGACATGCCGAGGAGGATGGCCTCAACGGTTTTTGAGCACGTGCATAATGCCGATTATGAACGGGTTGGAGAGCCGATTTTCAGGTGTAATGACGGTTCAATGGTGAAAAATGGCTTTCCAGCATGGCGTGAAGCAACCGGAAAAGGGGTGCGTCAGCGCAGATCCACGACCGTTATGCCAGATCCGCCGAATTGAACATGTTCGTCGTGGGCATCGGCCACGGCCGGCACCGTCTTGAGGTATTGGCGGATGAGCTGGCGAAGAATGCCGTTTCCTGTTCCGTGCAGGATGCGCACATGCGACACGCCCACCTGGATGGCATCGTCGATGTAGAGGGTTACGGCATTCAGCGCCTCGTCGCCCCTCATGCCTCGCACGTCAATATCTTGGCGGAAATGCAGCGACTTCTCCCGCATCTGGCTTTGTGTCTCCCGCGTGAGGAAGGTGACTCCGGAAGGTGCCTCCTCTTTCTTTGGCGGGCGTGCAGGCACGAGGCGGTCGAGTTTCACCTGGGTACGCATCTGTCCGAAGAGCACGATGGCTTCTTTTCCCTCAATGCGTTCAATCGTTCCCACAGAGGTCTGTCCCTTGATGCGGACGAACGCTCCGCTCTCAATCTCTTGCCTCTTTGAGGAAGCCGCACTTGCTGTGGACGTCGCTCCCTCCCGTTGGGAGAGGGCGGTGGAGGAGCCGGCGGCCTTTTCTTTTTTCCGTTCCTGCCTTCTCCTGATTTTTTCCATCTTGCGTTCGATGGCATCGTCGTTGGTGGTCTGCTGCTGTTCCACTTCTATGCGGAAGGTGTCGAGCTGTTGACGTATGCGGCGTGTCTGTTCTTTCTCGGCTTGAGCTTCGCGAATCTCGCGGATGGTGTTCTCGATACGTGCGTTGGCCTCTTGCAACAGCTGTTCGGCCTCTTCCTTTGCGCGTCGCAGGATTTCCTTTCGTTGTTGTCCGAGGTCGGCCATTTCATGTTCATAACGCTCAATGGTCTGTTGCATCTGTTTCTCCTGGGTGTGAATGGTTTGCCGTTTGCCCTCCCAGTAACGACGGTCGCGGACAATGTCCTGTAGCCATTTGTCTGCGTTGATGTAGTCGCGCCCGACGATGTCCGAGGCATCGGCGATGACGTCTTCGGGAATGCCGATTTTGCGTGCTATCTCAACGGCGAAGGATGACCCTGGATGCCCGATCTGCAGTTGGAACAGGGCTTTCATCTGATGACGGTCGTAGAGCATGGCCGCGTTGGCCACGCCCTCGGTGTCCTCGGCAAAGTGTTTCAGGTTCTGATAGTGTGTCGTGATGACGCCGAAGGCTCCTCGCTGGACGAAACGTTTCAAGACCGCTTCTGCCATGGCACCACCGATTTGCGGCTCCGTGCCACCACCGAACTCGTCGATGAGAAGCAGCGTGGCTGGGTCGGCTTGGCGCATCATCTGTTTCATGTTCACGAGATGGGAACTATAGGTGGACAGCTCGTCTTCGATGCTTTGTTCGTCGCCGATGTCGAGCATGATGCGGTTGAAGATGCCAAGTTGCGAACGTTCGCCTACGGTGATGGGCAATCCACATTGCAGCATATATTGCAGCAGCCCCACGGTTTTCAGGCAGACGCTCTTTCCGCCCGCGTTGGGGCCAGAGATAATCAGGATGCGCTGTCGGCGTGTAAGCTCAATCTCCAGCGGCACCACCTGTTTGCCGTGTTTCTCCAACGAGCGGCGCAGGAGAGGATGCACGGCCAGCGTCCAATCAATGAGCGGGGCATCGGCAATCTGTGGTGATGTGGTCGTTGTGGCATTCATGGCAAGAGCCAGTCGGGCTTTCGCTCTGACAAACTCCACATCGGCCAGCATCTCATAGCTTTGAAGAAGATGAGGCACCAGTGGACGCACTTCCGCCGTAAACTCACGTAGGATGCGGATAATCTCTCGTCGCTCTTCGCCTTCCAATTCACGGATGCGGTTGTTGGCCTCAACGACCTCCTGCGGTTCGATGAACACCGTCCTGCCTGTGGCACTCTCGTCATGGACGATGCCTTTGAGCTTGCGTTTCAAAGCGGGTGCCACGGGGATGACCAACCGACCGTCGCGCATGGTGGGACTGACATCGGCGGCTACCGTGCCCTCGGCTTGTGCGTTGCGCAGGATTTGCTGGAGAACGCGGCTGATGCTGCCCTGCGTGCTGGCCAGCTCATGACGAATCTGTGCAAGGTCTTTGGACGCGTTGTCTTTCACCTTGCCGAATTTGTCGAGGATGGAATCGACATGGCGGATGATCTGTGGGAAAGCAGTGGCATTGCCAACGAGGCGGGAGAGGGCAGGGTAGGGAGGTTGACTGTCTTCTGTGTCGGCAGGATGAGTAAGGAACGAGAGCACGCCTCCAATGGTTTCCAGAGAACGTTTCAGTGCAAACATTTCGTCGGCTTCCATGTATGTTCCCTCGATGCGGATGCGTTGTAGGGTCGGACGCAGGTCGTAAAAGCCTTGGTCGGGGAAGCGGTCTTCCTCTTCCATGATGCGCACCATCTCGCCCGCTTGTTGGTGCAATTCGTTGATGACGGCACAGTCGGTCAGGAACGTCATTTCGTCAACACGTTGCTGTCCCAGCGGACTCAGACATTGCGCCTTCAGCATGGCCCTGACCTCTGTCATGCCTGTCTTTTCTTCGTATGTAGAAGGATAAATCATTCGTCTTCCTGTTTTTTGGCGGGCGCAAAGATAATGCTTTTCCTGCATAACTCACAGAAAAACGAGGAAAAGTTGAAGAACGGAAGATGATTGCACGTTTACATGCTGAAAACTCTGTACGTCGGAAAGCACTCTCATCTTTTGAAGAGAAAGGGTCGAATAAAGCAGAGCCGCACATCAGGCTGAAACCTAACGTGCGGCTCTTGAGGTTGTGAGTGTTGGCTCTTATTAACCGCCAAAGTTGTCGAAGCGGATCATGTCGTCCTCGACGCCGAGGCTGTGCAGGAGGTCGAGCACTGTCTTGGCCATCATTGGAGGACCGCAGAGGTAGTACTCGCAGTCTTCAGGAGCCTCGTGGGCCTTGAGGTAGGTGTCGCCCATGACAGGTGCCACGAAGCCCGGGGTGTACTTGATACCTGCTGCATCGGCCTTGGGATCGGGACGGTCGAGGGCGAGGTGGAAGTGGAAGTTGGGGAAGTCCTTCTCCAGCTGCAGGAAGTCGTCGAGGAAGGGGATTTCTTCCAGCGCGCGAGCACCATAGAAATAGTGCATGGGGCGCTTGCGGTCTTCGTCCTTCACGCCGTGACCTTTGAGCATGTGCATGATCTGAGCGCGCAGAGGAGCCATACCGGCACCACCGCCGACCCAAATCATCTCGCGACCGGTGCCATACTGCGGACGGAACTCACCGTAGGGGCCGCTCATGATGACCTTGTCGCCGGGCTTCAACGAGAAGATGTACGAAGAGGCGATACCTGGGTTGACGTCCATGAAGCCTGGACCTTGATCCTTCGGCTTGAAGGGAGGCGTAGCGATACGCACGTTGAGCGTGATGATGTCGCCCTCGTCGGGATAGTTGGCCATAGAGTAGGCACGGATGGTGGGTTCGGGGTTCTTGCACTTGAGTGGGAAGAGTCCGAACTTCTCCCATGCGGGCAGATAGGTGTCGCCGATGAGGCTCTTGTCGAAGTCCTTGTCGTAGTCGATGCAGTCGAATGCGGGAATCTTGATTTGTGCGTAGGAACCGGGCTCGAAGTCCATGTGCTCTCCGGGAGGCAAGGCAACCTTGTACTCCTTGATGAAAGTGGCCACGTTCTTGTTTCCAATGACGGTGCACTCCCATTCCTTGACGCCGAGGACGCTGTCGGGTACTTTGATGCCCAGGTCGCCCTTGACCTTGCATTGGCAGCCGAGACGCCAATGTTCCTTGACTTCCTTGCGGGTGAAGTGGCCCTTCTCTGAGTCGAGAATCTCGCCACCGCCCTCAACGACTTGACATTTGCATTGTCCGCAAGAGCCCTTGCCGCCGCAAGCAGAGGGGAGATAGACACCCTCGGCAGCGAGGGTGGAGAGCAAGCTGGCACCCTGTGGCACGGACAGGGTGTCCTTGCCGTTCATGGTGATCGTGACATTACCGCTCGGCGAGAGGTAAGCCTTTGCTACAAGCAGGATGATGACCAACGCGATGATAATCACGAGGAAGACCACAATGCTTGTGAGAATTAGTGATGTATTCATTTTCTTTTTAGTTGACGAGTTATTAGTTGACGAGTTGACGAGTTATAAGCTGACGAGTTATAAGCTGACGAGTTGGTTATCTCTGTAATCAACAGTTACTTACTGAAGTATCAACTTATCTACTTGTCAACTAGTCAATATGTCTACTTTAGAGATTTAATCCACTGAAGCACATGAAGGCCATAGCCATCAGGCCTACGGTGATGAATGTGATGCCGAGGCCCTGCAACGGACGAGGGACGTCTGTGTAGGCCATCTTTTCGCGAATGGCGGCTAGACAAGTGATGGCCAGCAGCCAACCAATACCAGAGCCGAGAGCATAGGCGATGCTGTCCCAAATACTCAGGATGGCCTGAGAATTGGTATCGGGCATTGTAACGCGCTGCTGCATGAACAGCGAGGCACCCATGATGGCACAGTTCACGGCAATCAGCGGAAGGAAAATACCCAGGGCAGCATACAGTGACGGACTGAAACGCTCGACAATCATCTCCACGAGCTGTACTATAGCTGCGATGACAGCGATGAAGAGAATGAATGAGAGAAAACTTAGGTCCACGCCCTCAACCAAGCAGTTTGGACCGAGGACATATTGCTGAAGGAGGTAGTCCACAGGCACGGTAATGAGCAGCACGAAGGTGACTGCCACGCCAAGGCCGAGAGCGGTCTTCACGGTCTTACTGACGGCGAGGTAGGAGCACATGCCGAGGAAGAACGCGAAAATCATATTGTCCACGAAGATGGAGCGGACGAATAGGCTAATTAGATGTTCCATATTTCTTTGTTTTAATTCATAATTATCAATTCATAATTCACAATTACTACGCCGTTCCAGCGTTTGGGGTTCACCGTTTGAGGTTTTACCTCACAGCCAACTATGAATTTTGAATTATGCATTGTGAATTATACTAAATCTTTGTTATATGCTCTGTGTACCCAGATGACACATCCGACGAGGATGAGGGACATGGCGGGCATGGTCATCATACCATTGTTCACATAGCCGTGCTCGTAGCACCAATCGGGAATAACCTGGAAGCCAAGCAGTGTACCGGCGCCAAGTAGTTCGCGGAAGAAGCCTACAATGACGAGGATGATGGCGTAGCCGACGCCGTTGCCAATACCGTCAAGGAACGAAGGCCAGGGTTTGTTCATCATCGCAAATGCTTCGAGGCGACCCATGAGGATGCAGTTAGTGATGATCAGGCCGACATAGACAGAGAGCTGTACGCTCACATCGTATGCGAAGGCTTTTAATACCTGCGAAACTATGGTCACCAATGCAGCCACCACTACCAACTGTACGATGATGCGGATGCGGTTGGGGATGGACTTGCGGATGAGGGAGATAATCAGATTGGAGAAGGCAGTAATGATGGTCACGCTTAGACCCATTACGATGGCGGGCTCCAGTTGAGCCGTCACAGCCAAGGCCGAGCAGATGCCGAGCACCTGCACAACCACGGGGTTGTTCAGGTTCAGCGGGCTGGTCAGCGCCTCCTTATTTGCTTTTGAAAATAGACTCATAATAGTAATATACGATTTGACGATTTACGATTTACTATTTATCACTTGTGTCCGCAACAGGCCTTGTCACCGTCGCAACCGGGCTTTCCGCAGGAACCACTCTTGTCACATACACCGCTCTTGCAGCAGTCATTGCCTGACTTGCACTTGTGCTGAGCTTCGGCACAAGCCTTCTGAGGGCAGTCGCCACAGCCTTGCTTGGCTTCGGAACAACCTTCGTGCTTAGCGCAACCATGCTTCATCTCGCAGGGGGCAATCTTCTCGCAGCATGCGCAGGGGCATTCCTCACGAGCACAGCACTTGGCATCGGAAGCACAGTTGCAAGCGGCATCGCCGCAGCTGCCGTCCTTGCAGGCGCAGAGCTTCTTTTCCGGACATTTGCAGTCGGATTTCTCACAGCACTTGGGGGCGTGGCTGCAGGTCTTTGCGATGGCACCGTCAATACCTTTGCTGATAGCATCGATGTACTGTTGAATGCCGTTCTGCACCATTTCGCCAACACCCTTGGAGGTCAGGGTAGCACCGGTGACACCATCGACCTGAGTCTCGGCTTCGCTGGCACCTTTCTTCACCACAGTGAGAGCCACCTTGCCATCTGTCATCACGGGACGACCGATGAACTGGCTCTGGAACTTTTCTTCCTTGATGAGGGCACCGAGGCCAGCGGTCTCGCTCTCATGGTCGAAATAAGCACCAAGCACTTTCTCACAGTCGAGCGTCAAAGCCACATAACCCCAGAGGCCACCCCAGAGGCCACGACCCTTCAAGGGAAGGACGTAAGCTTCATCGCCAGCAGCTGTCTTAGCCAAGTAGATGGGGTACTTCTCGCCAATATCCTTGGTCTCGACATCGAAGGCGTTAGCACCTTCAATTTCCTGACCGTCGGGAGTGAGCACGTAAGTCTCTTGGATCAATTCGTCGAACTTGGCTTCCACTTCGCTCTTGGCAATGCCGCGAACGTTGAGGGAGGCCAGTATTTGTTTCTTCTTGTCAATAGCCACGTTGGCATCCTGTGCAGGCTTCAAGGCACTGCTCACAAAGGCCAGCAGGAAAGCTACGAGCACCACCATTACGGCAGCGTAACAGATGGTGTAAACATTACCGTTGGTGTTAATGCCTTTCGATTTCACTTCCGATAAGTGGGAGGTGTCAGCGCCGCAGATAGGGCACTTGTCGGGCATAGATGCGGCTTCGAATGTTTGGCCGCACTGACTGCATAAAAATTTCTTTGCCATATCTGTTACTATTTGGTTGCGCGCTTTGCGCGTTTAGAGATGTTACGGCTGACGAAGCAATAGTCGATAAGGGGTGCAAAGAGGTTCATGAGCAGAATGGCGAGCATCATACCTTCGGGATAACCGGGGTTGAGGACACGCACGGTCACTGCCACGAAGCCAATGAGGAAGCCATAGATCCACTTACCACCTTCTGTGCGGGCAGAGGTGACGGGATCCGTAGCCATGAAGACGGCACCGAAGCAGAAGCCACCGAGCACGATGTGCTGATACCAAGGTATGTGCGCAGCTACATTTACTAAATCGCCGTTGTCGTTGATGGAAGGAAGCACTGCATCGAACAACATAGCAGTTACAGCACCACCCACAAAGACACTCAGCATAGTCTTCCAACTGGCAACGCCCGTCCACAACAGTAGGATAGCACCTAGAGCGATGGCGATGACGCTGGTCTCACCTATGGAACCGGGAATAAAGCCAATAATCTGATCACACAAACTTGTAGTGGGTACTGCTACACCTGCTGCAAGTTCACCCAACGGAGTTGCTGCGGAGAACGTGTCGGGCACGGCATAGCCGAGGCCACAGATGGCATCCTGAGCCACCCATACGGTGTCGTCGCCCGTCATGCTGGAGGGATAAGAGAAAAAGAGGAACGCGCGCGTGATAAGAGCCACGTTGAAGATGTTCATACCCGTGCCACCGAAGATCTCTTTGGCGAAGATGACGGAGAAGGCCACGGCGATGGCGAGCATCCACAGCGGGGTGTTCACAGGCACAATCATCGGGATGATGATACCCGAAACAAGGAATCCTTCCTGAATCTCCTCGTTCTTCCACTGCGCTACGGTGAACTCGATGCCCAGACCTACCACATAGCTGACAATCAGCTTAGGCAGCACGGCGAGGAAGCCGAAAAAGAACATGCCCCAGAAGGTAGCCTGTTCCAGTTGTCCGGCAGCGAGCGCATTCTGATAACCCACGTTGTACATACCGAAAAGCAACGCAGGCACAAGTGCGATGACAACGAGCGACATGATGCGCTTGCTGTCGATGGCATCGTGGACGTGAGTGCCGCCGCGGCGAGCCGTGGTGTTGGGCACGAAGGCGAACGTCTCGAAGCCATCATAAAGCGAACGGAAGGCGTGGAGCTTGCCACCCTCCTCGAAGTTCGGCTTTATCTTGTCGAAGTATTTTCTTAATGCATTCATAATGATAATCGGACTCTCCCCCCGCCCTCCCTAAAGGGCGGGAGCAGAATCTTTTGTTTTATTATAACGCTTTTTGCATAATTCCTTATTCTTGAAAGTATCAGCCCCCTCCCTTTAGGGATGGCGGGGGGAGAGTCCTCTCTTTTTATGCGTTTTCTTTCCTTAGGATATCCAACCCTTCACGAACAATGCGTTGCAATTCCAGCTTGGAGCTGTCCACGAACTCGGCGATGGCAAAATCCTCGGGAGCCACCTCATAGATGCCGAGGGCTTCCTGACGGTCGATGTCGCCTGCGATGATAGCCTTCACGAGATAACCAGCATAGATGTCCATGGGGAAGACCTTGTCATACTCGCCGGACATAATCATGTGGCGTTCGCCACCCTTGATGCGGGCATCCAGGGCGTACTCGGTCTTCTTCGGACGGAGCCAACTGAAATAGCTGCGGCTGGTGCTGAACTCCTTGAAGCGGGGAGCAATCCATCCAAGCATCTCATAGACGTCATCGCCGTTGGGAATGACGGTGACCTCAGTAGCATGAGCGCCAATGAAGCCGTTCTTCTCCACCTGCAAACCCACCATGGGGTTGCCGCTGATGATGCGGAGGCTCTTGCTCTCGTCAATCTGTCCATTCAACACCGTATTCAGTGTTTGTCCGATGAGCAATTTGGCATACTTTGGAGCCTTTACCTCACTGCCAGCAATAGCAATGGTTCGAGTGAGATCAACCTTTCCTGTCAGCACAAGACGCCCCACGAAGATAACCTCTTCGGCACCAAGTGTCCATACAATTTCGCCCTTGTTAATGGGGTCAACGTTGTTGATTTGAACACCCACATTACCAGCTGGAGCAGGACCGTCAAAGACGGTGATGGTGCAGTCTTTGGCAGCGGTTAGTGCAGGAGCCTTCTGCTTGCTGCTGATGCCGAGGTTCACTTTGGCAATCTTAGCAAGGAGCGAGAGGCCTGCTTGCCACTCCTTCTCTTGTCCCTTGAGGACGTACTCGAATTCAGCTGCCAGCGGCATGGAATTAAAAGCACTCACGAAAATGGCCTTGGGCTTGTCTTCGGGATTTGCCACCACGTCATAGGGACGCTGGCGGAAGAATCCGAACAAGCCGCTCTCTAACAGCAGTTTCAGCGGATCCTTTTCATTGAAGGAAACAGCTTCCTGCTTGCCGTCGGCATCTACGCGAACGCTCATCACCTTACGACGTTCACCGCGCTCAACAAGTGCCACGGTGCCGCTGACAGGCGAAACGAACTTCACTTCGGGATGGTTCTTGTCCACGAACAAGGCATCCCCGACCTTGACTTTGTCCCCTTCCTTGACCACGACCTTGGGCTTCATGCCATAGAAGTCATCGGGCACCAGTGCGAACTGTCCCGCAACCTTCGTCTGCATGGTTTCCAAGTTCGCTTTTCCTTTCAGGTTTACGTCGAGGCCTTTGCGTAACTTGATTACATTTGCCATATAAAAAACAAAAATAAATAGTGGTTTTGCAAAAATCCGTGCAAATGTAGCCATTTTTATAAACTTTTCCGCTATAAATCCTTAATATTTTTATTCCAAAAGCCAAAAAACGACACTATTCTCTCTTAATCTTTGCTCAAATAACAAAAATACATTATTTTCGCACCGAAAACGTACATTTCAGTCATAGCGTATCCGAAGCACCATTAGGAAGTTCAGTTACATTGTCCGAACGCTAGTAGGTCTGGTATTGGTGGTATATCTTGGCCTGCTTGTCTTCACAGCTACCCCATATTTTCAGCGTTGGTTGGCTGCAGAAGTATCGATTGTGCTCAGCGAAGAACTGGATACTCAGGTGAAAGTTGGTAACATACGCCTTGGACTTTTCAATCGCCTTGTGGCCGATGACTTGCTGGTGATGGAGCAGCCTTCAGACACGAATTCCCTTTCCGACACCCTGCTCCATGCCACTCGCTTTAGTGTCAAACTTTCTTTGCTCCCGTTGTTGAAAGGGCAGGTAAGAATACAGAACGCACAACTTTTTGGCTATGACGTCCGGCTCCGTAGATCCTCGAAGGAAACGCCTTATAATTTCCAATTTCTTATCGACTATTTTGCCAGTGAAGACACGATCCACACACCACTCGACGTGATCGCCTCTTCGGTCATTATCCGCCGTGGAACTCTTTCCCACGATATCCTTTCTGAACCACGAACCGCGCAGTTCACGCCAGCCCATCTCCGTTTGAATGACCTTCGCCTGCGGATTTCGATTGACACTTTGTCTGATAGTAATACGCGTGTAGAAATCAATCAATTAAGATTTGATGAGTTAAATAGTGGTTTAACCGTTAATAACCTTGGTGGCGTGTTCCGCATTGAACATTCACGGATGTCGGTAGAGGATTTCCGCTTACAGCTTCCAGCGTCAGATCTCTTGCTTCCAAAAGCAATGGTCATATTGGGCGATTCGTCTGTAGAACATATCCAAATGGAGTTGGATGGAAGAGTGTCCCCTGCAGATTTCTCACCTTTCGTGTCAGCCTTGTCAGCGTTGACAGATTCTTTCCAGTTGTCTGCTGCTGGCATGTATGCTGATCGGATTATTCAGTGCAATCGTTTCACGCTCTCCAATGAACACATGCAACTCGACATGGATGGCGTTCTTGGATTGGGCAGCCGGCAACCTTTTGGAAAAGACATGGCCGCTTCGGTGAATCTCCATCGTCTTGACGTTGCAGCTCCGTTTGCCCAAAAGATATTGGAGTGGCTGACATCTCTTTCTTATATGGATCCTTCGCTGGCCGAGACATTAGCCCGTTTGGGGGATGCCGGCATTCAAGGGAATGCTGCTTATCGCCAACAGATGTTGACGGCCAATGTCCAGGCACAGACATCCCTGGGGCAGATGGCATTAGAGGGAAGCCTAACCCACGAAGATGCTTTCACAGTAAAGGTGAACACTGAAGACTTTCGCCTATCCAATCTCCTGACAGACAATGGATCGTTTCCTGTCAACCACGTCAGTCTCAAGGCCGATGCCCAAGGCCGCATCGCACAAAAGACCGTTAGTTCAACGGTTGAGCTTGAAGGGCTGCATGTGAAAGATGAACTGCTTGACAAAGTTAAAGCCACGCTTCAGATCTCACCCCGTGAACTCAAAGCCACGGCGCAGGTTGAAGACCCGCAATATCGTTTTACCCTCGATGCCGACCTTCAAAGTTCTGCAGACATGACCTTCGACGCCTCTATGTTGGAACAATTGCAAGGCCATGTCCTGCTTCGTGATGCGAATGTTCAGACGGCAGAGCACACCTATCATCTCAATAAGCTGAGGCTGGCTTCGCTGATTAACCAAAGCGGTCGCCATCTTGATCTCAACGGCGACTTCATCGACGCCCGTGTTGACGGACGTTTCAATTATGCCACTCTCTTCAGTTCGGCTCAGCAGATGCTCCACAAGGCGTTGCCGTCGCTCATCCCCTCTCCTGAAAATCCGGTGGACAATAGTGGCTCCTTCCATTTCTCGCTCCAACTGTGGGATGTTGACTCACTATTGCATTTGATGGAAAGTGAACTCCGAATACCTGAACAAGTCTATTTGCAAGGCTTCATCAGTGCTGATCAAAATCGTATGGAACTGAATGCCGACGTGCCTCGTCTTTACTATGACACCGAGGAGTTGCACGCTCTAAGTGTCATTTTCCGCGAGCAGGCCGACAGCGTTCATGCCTTCCTCACGATGCAGCGGGTGATGGATGAGGGATTGGTGGATTTCACGCTCGATGCCGGTGCCGTTCGCGACTGTCTGACCACCCTTCTGGCATGGGACGACCACCAGCAACCTGCCATGCGCGGTGAGCTCTCGGCTCTCACGAGCTTCATTACCGATAGCAACCACCAACTTGGGGCGAACATCAGTTTGTTACCTACGCAAATTGTCATTGCCGACACCACCTGGAACGTCCACAAGGCAACTGTTTCCCTGCACGACGAGACGGTGGACGTCCGCGGTTTCCGCATCACCCAGCTGGGGCGTCATCTACAGGTGGATGGAACCATCTCGCGCAATGTGTCCGACACGTTGTGGGCCGACCTCCGGGGCATCAACCTTCAGTATGTGTTCGGCTTGATAGATTTTGATGACGTGGACTTTGCCGGTGCAGCCACTGGCCGTATGGCGGCCTATAACTTGATGGAACAGCCAGTGGTGGATGCCACTTTGGCGGTTGGCGACTTCACGCTGAACGGTGGCTTGCTGGGTGAGCTACATGTCACAGGCGGATGGGGCAGGGTAGGTCCTAAAACCATCGACCTCGATGCCTATATCACTGAGCCTGTTCATCGCCAGCTCTCCCATGTCACAGCTCAGATTACACCTGGCCATCAGCCAGGTGGCGGCATGGAACTCGATGTGCAGGCGAGGAACCTCAACGCCTATTTTATCAACAGTTTCACAGAGTCTTTCATGACAGACCTGAAAGGGTGTGTCTCTGGCCATGCTCATCTTTATGGTCCGTTCAAGCAGTTGGATTTGGAAGGCGACCTTGCCATTGACACCTTGGCCGTGACCATCGACGTGCTGGGGTCGCGTTATCACGTGGCCAAAGGCGACAGCGTGCATCTTCGTCCGGGCAGCATTCAGTTCAGGGACATCACCATCCTCGACCGCTATCATGGCCTGGACAACCGACCACACATGGCCACCCTCAACGGCGACGTCTTCTTCGAGCATTTCCAGAACATCCGCTACACCTTTGACATCACCGCCAACGACATCCTTGGCTACGATTTCCATGAGTTTGGCGACCAGACGTTCTATGGGACTGTTTTTGCTGACGGGCGAGTGCGTCTCACGGGGCAATCAGGGCTGTTGAACGTTGACCTGCAAATGACTCCAACCCCAGGAACCGTCTTCACTTATAATGCTTCCAGCCCCGAGACGATTACCGACAACCAGTTCATCACCTTTTTGGATTCTTCCCCCTCTTTCCCTAAAGGGACAGAGCTCTCCTCGTTGACCGATGCAACCTCCTGGTCAGACAAAAGCAACCCCACCACCTCTTTAGTAAGTGCGGAGGGAGAGCCTGAGTCAGAGTCTTCTGAAGACGAACCAACTGACATGTATCTCAATTTCGACCTCAACATCACTCCCGATGCTCAGATGCGGATACTCATGGATCCACGATCAGAAGACTATATCACACTCTTTGGAAGCGGTCACATGCGAGCAAACTATTATAACAAAGGACGTTTCCAGATGTATGGCACCTACCGCGTGAATCATGGCAACTACCGGCTTTCGCTTCAGGATATCATCCGCAAGGAGTTTCAGTTTGAGCGGGATGGCACCATCGTCTTTGGCGGAACTCCAATGAATGCAGCCCTCAATCTGCGTGCCATCTACACCGTTCCTGGAGTCTCGCTGAACGACTTGGCCGTAGGCAACAACTTCTCGGCTTCCAGTGTCCGTGTCAACTGTTTGATGAATATTGGCGGGCAGGCAGGGGAGCCACGGGTCAGTTTCGATTTCGACATCCCCAACGTCAACGAGGACGAGAAACAAATGGTGAGGGCTCTTATCTCCACGGAAGAAGAACGAAACCTGCAAGTCATATACCTTTTGGGCATCGGGCGGTTCTACACCTATGGCCTCAGTGACAATCAGAACCAGACGAACACCGCCATGCAGAGCCTGCTCTCGTCAACCTTGTCTGGCCAACTCAATAACCTGCTCACCAGTGCCATCGGTAATGGTAACTGGAATTTCGGAACCAATTTCTCCACAGGTCAGCTGGGGTGGCAAGATATGGATGTCGAAGGTTCCTTGAGTGGTCGCCTGTTGAACAACCGTTTGCTCATCAACGGCACCTTTGGCTATCGCGACACCCCAGTGGCCAACACCAACTTCATCGGCGACTTCGACGTTCAGTGGCTGCTCAACAAGTCGGGAAACGTCAGCTTGAAAGCCTACAGCGAAACCAACGACCGCTACTTCACCAAGACAGCCCTTACCACGCAGGGAATAGGTATCCAGTTGCGGAAGGACTTCAATACGCTGGGAGAGCTTTTCCATCGGAAAGGCAGCAGTATGGGCAGATGACGGCAAGCTTGATGAATGAAGGCGGGCTTACGGCTGGTTGAACGAAACGGGAAGGTGTGCACGTTCCACATGGAAGGTACATACCTTCTTCGTGGAAGGTGTACACCTTCCCATCAGATATACAACGTCTTCGCTCCTTTTACCATGTGTTTTCCTCAAGAAAGCCTCAATCCCTCACCTTTTGGGTTAAGTGGTTGCGCTTTAGCTTGTTACAGGTGAGGGATAGGTGAGGGATAGGTGAGGGATGGTGAGGAATTGCGAATGACGAATGAATAGACATAGTCTTATACGTTCTCTCATAATTCCTCACCATCCCTCACCTATTCCTCACCTATTCCTCACCCGTAACCATCTGTCTGATAACCAAGTAAGGCAAAAGGTGAGGGATTGAGGGATTTTCAATAAAATCAGGGGTGTTGGACGGGAATCTTATCGACTCGCGCTTGATGGCGACCTCCTTCGAAGGGTGTGGTGAAGAACTCGTCGAGGCAGGCGATGGTGGTGGCTTCGTCGATGAATCGTCCGGGGAAGACGATGACGTTGGCGTCGTTGTGCTGGCGGATGAGGTGGGCGATTTCGGGACGCCAGACAAGACCAGCTCGTACGCCTTGGTGCTTGTTGAGGGTCATGCTGATGCCCTCGCCAGAACCGCAGACGGCGATGCCGGGATAGACGGAACCATCCTCGATGGCATTGCCAAGGGCGTGACCGAAGTCGGAGTAGTCGCAGCTGGCTTCACTGCTGGTGCCGAAGTCGCGAAAGACGATGCCGCGCTCTGCGAGGTACTTCTTAATGAATTCTTTAAGCGGAAAGCCAGCGTGGTCGCTGGCCAAGCCTACTACTTTGATGTTCATGGTCTGATGAATCCATCATGCATCATTCACAATTCATCATTAGCACGCCAATCCGGCATAGGAGTCTTATAGGCGCAACCAATAATGAATTGTGAATAATGAATTGTGAATAATGGAATTAGAATAAAGCCTTCACTTGCTTATAGACGTTCTCAGCGGTGAAGCCCAACTTCTCGTCGAGCACCTTGTAGGGTGCGCTGAATCCGAAGCTGTTGAGGCCCCATACGCATCCGTCGGCTCCTACAAGACCTTCGAGGTTCACGGGCAGACCGGCGGTAAGTCCGAACTTCTTCACGCCGCAGGGCAGGATGGTCTGCTGGTAGTCCTTCGGCTGGCTGCGGAACAGACCTTCAGAGGGCACGCTGACGATGCGCACCTTCACGCCGTCCTTGCGCAGGAGTTCTGTGCCGGCTACGAGGGTCGAGACCTCGGAACCGCTGGCAAGGAGGATGACGTCGGGATTCTCGTCGCTGCCTGCCACGATGTAAGCTCCCTTCTCAGCCTGGGCATAGTCGTTGCCTGCGGGCAGGTCGGCAATGTTCTGGCGGCTGAGGATGAGGGCGGTGGGGCTGTCGGTGTTCTCCATAGCCAGACGCCAAGCCTCGGTGGTCTCCTGAGCGTCGGCGGGACGCAGGACGAGGGTGGAATTCTTGCCGTGGTGGTTCTTCAGCTTCTCCATGAGGCGGATCTGTGCTTCCTGCTCCACGGGTTCGTGGGTGGGACCGTCCTCACCGACGCGGAAGGCATCGTGGGTCCAGATGAACTTCACGGGCAGCTCCATGAGGGCGGCCATGCGGACGGCGGGTTTCATGTAGTCAGAGAATACGAAGAAGGTGCCGCAAGCAGGGATGACACCTCCGTGCAAGGCCATACCGATGCAGCAGCAAGCCATCGTCAGTTCGGCCACGCCAGCCTGGAAGAAGGCACCGCTGAAGTCACCAGCCTTGAGGGCGTGGGTCTTCTTCAGGAAGCCGTCGGTCTTGTCGGAGTTCGAAAGGTCGGCACTGGCGCAAATCATGTTGGGCACCTGCTCGGCGAGCTGGCTCAGCACGGCAGCGCTGGCGTTGCGGGTGGCATCGCCGCTCTTCTGCTGAACCTTTGTCCAATCCACCTTCGGGGCCTTGCCGCTGAACCATTCTGCCTGTGCGGCAGCGCATTCGGGATTCTTGGCAGCCCAGGCAGCCTCTTCGGCCTTGCGCTCAGCTACGATGCCCTTCAACTCTTCTGCGCGGCGGGCATAAAGATCTTTCACGTCGTCGAAGATAACAAAAGGATTATCAGCATCTCCACCTAGGTTGGTTATAGTTTTCCTATAGGCATCGCCACCAAGGGGAGCACCATGTGTCTTGCAGTTGCGCTCGTAGCTACTGCCGTCTTCCTTCAGAGCACCCTTACCCATGATAGTCTTGCCGATGATGAGGGCGGGCTTGCCCTTCACGGCTTTGGCCTTCTCGATGGCAGCGCGGATCTGTGCGGCGTCGTTGCCGTTGATCTCGAACACTTCCCATCCGAGGGCGCGGTACTTGGCGGCAGTGTCTTCGTTCATGACCTCAGCGGTCTCGGTTGAGAGCTGGATATCGTTCGAGTCGTAGAACATCACGACGTTGTCCAGCCCCAGGGTGCCAGCAATGCGGGCAGCTCCTTGAGAAATCTCTTCCTGCACGCCGCCGTCGGAGATGTAGATGTAGATGGTTTCCTTCTCGAAAGTGGGGTTGCCGGTGTGTGCGGCAAGGAACTTGGCGGCAATGGCTGCACCGATGCCGAAAGTGTGACCTTGTCCGAGCGGTCCGCTGGTGTTCTCGATACCCCGCTGCGGATCTGCTTCAGGGTGTCCAGGTGTGGGCGAGCCCCACTGGCGCAACTGCTGCAGCTCTTCGAGCGAGAACTTGTTGATGAGCGCCAGTTGGCTGTAGAGCATGGGAGCCATGTGACCGGGATCGAGGAAGAAACGGTCGCGACCTACCCAGCAGGGATCTGCGGGGTCGTAGGTGAGGTACTCACTGTAGAGAACGTTAATGAAATCAGCGCCACCCATTGCGCCGCCAGGGTGACCACTCTTGGCCTTCTCGACCATTGACGCAGCCAGAATGCGGATGTTGTCTGCTGCGTGGTTCAGTACTTTGATGTCGTTCATTGTTTGAAAAGTTATTATATGAGGTTTGTTTTTTGAATAAAAAAGCCGTTTTTGGCTCATCTTTGAGGATAAACCGTGGCAAATGTACGAAAAAGATTCATTATATAAGCAGCGAACCTCTACAAAATATGCAAACAAGGCTCACTTTTTATAGAAATCAGTTGTAGAAATTCCAACTGATGCCAAAATGAATGCTCAACGGATCAATCGGGTAGTGGGGTGCCCAGAACGCACGACCTGTTCCTGCGTTGAAATGTGTGACGTTGACGTAGCCACGCACACGTTTGATAGCTAAGTTCACGTAGCCATTGAGGATGGGGTAGTTACCGATTTTTACGCGTTCTTGGGAAGCATCCTGAATGGCAAACTGATTGAGGAAAGGTGCATAGTCGGGTGCATGGAAACTGGTGAAGTAGCGCATGTCTGCACCCAATTCCACACGCAACACTTTGGCAATGCGAAAAACGATGTAGGGATTGGTGTAGAGGGTGACAACGGGCAGAGGAAGCGCGTCTTTATTGGAAGAATGTTGCCATGTGACTTCGTTGTCCCAATGGAAGATGCCCAGAGCCAAGTCTTGTCGCAAGGTGGCGCTGAGGACTTGAATGCTTCCGCTTTGCTGTCGGACTTCCACGTCGTGGCCGTAGGACGTGATGGCGGTTCCGCTTGTGTCGTAGTTGGGTGTAAGACGGGAGGCAAAGTGGGTGTAGTTGGAGATGTTCTCGACACCGAATCTGAGACTCGTCTTGGTGCGGTCTATGCAGAGGCGTCCTTCGATGCGCGTGCGAGTCTCTTGATTGAGGCTATTGTCCCACCAGTGGCCTTGGCTATGGAAGTTTTCGAAATAGAAGGCAGGGGTAATGTTTTTGAATGAGGCATGGGCTTCAAGACGGACGGTGTCTTTCCCTAAACGGAAGTTGAGGTCGGCATTGCCGCTGATTTCCAAGTCGCCTGCCTTGTCACCGATGAGCCAGAACTCGGCTCCGGCCTTATAATGGAGCGTGCGTCCCATTTGTTTCGAGATTTCACCACCGACGGACAACAGGTGTTCGCGGTAGCGGTCAAAGAAATCTTCGGTGTCGGTCGTTTGCAGAGAGGGAAGCCAAATGCTCTGAAACTCGTGGGTAGCAAAGAGTGTAATTCCTGCCTTTGCCCATTTGTTGAATCCTTCTCGCAGTTGCAAACCCAAGGTGTTCTTGATGTTCAGCGCTTTCGTCTCGTCAATGAAATTAGAGTAGGAAGAGCGATAATAAGGGGCATGAGAGAAGTAGGTTGAAGGAATTTCGTCGTGACAGTAATTGTCATGGAGCATCCTCCGAATGTTTAAGGTGTGGACGAAGCTGGTGACGGGAATGAATTCTTGGGGTGTTACTTGTTCCGACTGCCATGCTTGTCGCAGGGAGTCGAGGGTGCTCATGAGCCGGAGGCTGTCTGCTTCAATGACAGCCCGAAGGCTATCGGATTTAATGCGCTGGATTAAATCCTTGTCCTGTGGCATGACTGGCTTGAGGCTGTCGGGTACTTCGACGTCGCGATAGATGCCCACATTATAGCGATGGGTGAGGTAGTAGGTGTGATGGTCGTTGCGGTTCCAGACGGAGGAGAGCACCGTTGGAATATCGCGGCTGCCAAAGCTACGTGGAAAGCTTTGAGGATTCGTGATGTATCGGTCATCCTCGATGCCGCCGTTCTCGCTTATCTTCATGTGTTCCCAGGATGCGAACGCGTGCATCTCGTACTGTTCACCAAGATAGTAACCGAAGAGTGTGCCTCCGAACTGGGAATTGGCCTGATTGTTGTAATAGCCTCGACCGTAGAGATAATCGATCTTGAAGCCAAGGGCGGTTAGCTTGTTGATATTGGTAGCAAAGTAGGCACGAAAGCGATCTTGCCCATTCTGACGAGTTCCGCAGGTGTGGTATTGCAGATTGGTCAGCGGGCTTTTTGTGTTGGTGAAGAGAATGTTGGAGGGGGTGGTATGGAAATAGTCGTATGGTTCGATGAACATGAGGTCGTCTGTGACAGGGCGGTCGAGGAAATTCAACGACAAACGGGGAGAACCCAGATTGCCCAGCATCATGTAACCTCCACATAAGCCTTCGGTGGCGTTGAAGTTTTGGAAGAGGTGGGGCAGGGTGTCATTGTAGGCTTCTGGCAGTATGGTACCAAGACGTTCGTCGATTCGCCATTGATGGAAATCTGTAGGTACGCTCTTCTCGACTTTCGAGGTGTCTCGGCCCCAAGTGCTATGCTGTTGCCCCATTCCGTTTTCGAATAAGTCTCCTCCATCCATGCCAAAGCCAGAGTTGTCGCCATTAAGAATATCTTGTGCCCGCAATGGAAGTTGCAGGCACAGGAAAAAGACGACGAGGAGGAACTTAATGCGGCTCATTCTCAAACCTTTTTGATGATTTCAAAGCCCTTTCGGAGGGCGGCTTCATTTGCGGGAATGAGATGGTGATGACGTTCTGGGAGGGTCTTACGAAGCGCTTTGAGTACGTTCTCAATCTCAAGAATGGGACGCAATTTTAGTAACCCTCCAAGTACAATCATGTTGAACCCCTTGGAGTTTCCCATTTCAGCAGCAGCATCCATGGCGTTGATCTCATAGATTTCGATGTCTGTGCGGCGAGGTGGTATGCTGATTCCGTAGCTGTCATAGATGAGGGCGCCTCCCGCTTTCACTTTCGGCTCAAATTTTTCGAGCGAAGGTTGGTTGAGGACAATGGCAGTGTCGAAGGTGCTGACGATGGGCGAAGAGATGCGTTCATCGCTGATGATGATGGTGACGTTGGCAGTGCCACCACGCTGTTCGGGGCCATAGGCCGGCATCCAAGAAACTTCCTTGCCTTCCATGAGAGCACTGTAGGCAAGAATCTTGCCCATGGAGAGGACGCCTTGTCCACCAAAACCGGATATGATGATTTCTTGAGTCATAACGTGATTTAATATTGATGATTATATTTAAGGATAGAGCCTGAGACAGAATGAATCAATAAATCCTTAAATAGATTTGAGGTCGCCGACGTGGTAATAGTCGAACATGTGTTCCTGCATCCATTCGTTAGCTTCAACTGGAGAAAGTTTCCATCCGGAAGAACATGTTGATACGATTTCTACAAGGCTGGAGCCGCGGCGGTTGATGCTGTTTTCGAAAGCCTGACGAATGGCACGCTTAGCTTTGCGAATGGCAGCCACGCTGTGAACGCTCTGACGGGTTACATAGCAAGTGCCTTCGAGAGTAGCAGCTATTTCTGTAATCTTCAACGGATAACCATGAAGGTCTGCTTGTCTGCCGTATGGGCAGGTCGAAGTCTTCATGCCCATGAGAGTCGTGGGTGCCATTTGTCCACCTGTCATGCCGTAGATGGCATTGTTGATGAAGATGATGGCGATGTTCTCTCCACGGTTGAGGGCGTGGATGGTCTCTGCCGTGCCGATGCAAGCAAGGTCACCATCGCCCTGATAGGTGAAGACGAGGTGCTCTGGCCACAGGCGTTTGATGGCAGAAGCAATGGCGGGTGCGCGTCCGTGGGCGGCTTCCTGCCAGTCGATGTCAATATATTTGTAGGCGAAGACGGCACAGCCTACAGGCGAGATGCCTATGGCCTTGTCCGTGACACCCATTTCCTCGATGACCTCGGCAATAAGCTTATGCACAACGCCGTGGGAACAACCAGGACAATAGTGCATGTGTTCGTCGTTCAGAAGTTTAGGCTTTTGATAGACAATATTTTCTGGTGAAATGATGTTTTCCATTTTCTGTGTGTTTGGATTCAGAACATGAAGCGGATGAAGAATTCTGCAACTTTGAGAACCATGCCGATGCCAATGACAATAAGTCCCCAGATGTGATGAGCCGGGAAGGCAAAATAGAGTACCAAGCCAATGATGGCAAGGAGCAGGAAAAGGGTGTTCAGCGTATTGCGGAGTTCGTCACGGTTCTGCATTGTTGAATCATGTTAGATGTGGAAATCGCTTTTGAGGGTGGCGATTACTTCGTCAGGTGTGGGAACGATGCCGCCCATCTTACCATATTGTGTGACAGGAGTGCGTCCTTCAACGGCAAGGCGGACATCTTGAACCATCTGGCCGGCATTGATTTCAAAGGTAAGGATGCCTTTTACTTGACCTGCCAGTTCACGGATGCGGTCATAAGGGAACGGCCATAAAGTAATGGGGCGTAGCAAGCCAACACGAATCCCCTCTTGGCGAAGGTCAAGAATGGCTTTTTGGGCGATGCGGGCTGCAGAACCGAAAGCTACGATAAGGAAGTCTGCATCTTCGGTTTGCATTTCTTCAACACGCACTTCGTTGGCACAGATGGTCTTGTATTTTTCTTGCAGATGAAGATTGTGCTTCTCCATTGCTTCTGGTTGCAATTCCAGGGAAGTTATGACGTTGATGGGTCGTCCGTTGCGTCGCCCCGTCGTGGCCCAAGGGCAGTCGCGGAGAATTTCTTCTTCTGAACGACGAGGCTTAAAGGGTGGCAATTTCACTTTTTCCATGACTTGACCAATGACACCATCGGAAAGAATCATGGCAGGAATTCTGTACTTGAATGCCAGCTCAAAACTGAGGTCAACGAAGTCTGCCATTTCCTGTACAGAGGCAGGAGCCAGTACAATAATCTGGTAATCACCATTTCCACCGCCACGAGTGGCTTGGAAATAGTCACCTTGAGAAGGCTGAATGGTACCGAGACCAGGACCTCCACGCTGAACGTTGACGATGAGACCCGGAATTTCGGCACCTGCCATGTAAGCGATGCCCTCTTGCATGAGTGCTACGCCAGGGCTGGAGCTGGAGGTCATAACGCGTTTGCCGGCACCGCCGCCGCCATAGAGCATGTTGATGCTGGCCACTTCGCTTTCTGCCTGAAGCACTACCATGCCCGTCGTTTCCCAAGGCTTTTGGGCAGCAAGGGTCTCAAGGATTTCACTTTGAGGGGTGATGGGGTAGCCGAAGTAACCATCGCATCCGCAACGGATGGCAGCATGGGCGATGGCTTCGTTGCCCTTCATCAAGAGTATGTCTTGTTTTTCCATAACGATTCAACTTTCGACTTTCGTCCGATAAACGGTGATGCAACCATCAGGGCAGACAATAGCGCATGAGGTGCAGCCTGTACAGGCTTCTGGGTTCACCTGTTCAACATAACGATAACCGCGAAGATTAACCTTTTTGTCTGCCAGTTGGATAAGATTGAGCGGACAAGCCACCACACATAGGCTGCAACCTTTACAGCGCTCGGTGTTGACGGTAATCGCTCCTTTCATTTTTGCCATAATAAAGAAATAGGATTGCTGTTCTCTTATTTTTCAAATTCTGTTCAAGGGTTGTAATAGTCCTTGTACCGGAATTCCATAATCTCATGTAACATCTCACGTGCCGCAACGGCAGGTGATTGAGGGTCGAGAGCTGCAGCCTGTTCATACAGGTTTTGTGCCTCAGCCCATTGCTGCTTCTTGCGGCAGGCATTACCTTCTTCGTAGAGGCGTTGTGCTTCTTCTTTTTGCCTTGACATGGACATGTTACCTAAAAACGTGTGCAAAGATACAGCAAATTTACCAAATTCGTTTCATCGAATGAGGTAAATTTGCTGTATTCGTCTATTTTTATCTAAAGTTAAGAAATAGAGTTACTCTAAGACCGTTGCTTTCTTTTGTTGTCTGTCCGTTTGTTCTTCAAAGTTCTCACGTGCCCCCGCGAAGATTTCCTCCACGCGATCTACGGTTTTGCGACGGAACTTTCCCGAACGTGGATAGAGCTTTGTACCTGCTTTGTTCAAGGCATTCTTGTCTGAAATCCATTCCTCGGCTTTATAGGATTCTCCACCATTGCCTTCGTTGTCAAACATATACTGGTAGGAAATCTGAGTGATGGTCATTTTCACCTTGCTGTCTGCCGTGGACTCGGCACTGATCAAGTAACGGAAGTAGCAGTGATCCCAGTTGAGGAACTTTTTCTTGAAGGTCATGATTTCTTCAACTTTGGCCACGGTGATGTAGTCCTCGTCAGAGATAAGCCTTGTGCGAAGATCCTGGCGTCCGTTAGTGACCAGTTGTTTGATGTAATCTTGCATGATGGCGTAGATTTGTGACTGAGTTTTTCCTGGAACGCTGAATGTTTGTGAGAAGGTCACGATGCCGTTCTGTTCAGGTACGGCACCTCTGAGATACTTGCTGTCATCTCTGTTCCCCGCGCTGGTAAGGAGTGGAAGAGTGAGAAGGATGGTGAAAAAAAGTTTCTTCATTGCATATAAAGGATTAGTTGATTATTCATAACGAATGGCTTCAATGGGATCCAGACGAGCGGCTTTCTGGGCAGGGAAGTAGCCAAAACCGACACCGATTGCGACACAGACAGCAAAACTGACGATGACGCTCCAGGCAGGGATTGCTGCCGGATAGCCGATAATGGTGTTACAGCCCCATGTTAGGAGGCCGCCAAAGAGTACTCCGAGGATTCCGCCAGTGAGGCTGATGAGGATGGCCTCGATGAGGAACTGGTTGCTGATGTCCAGCCCTCGCGCACCCACGCTCATGCGCAAACCAATTTCTTTCGTTCGCTCGGTGACGCTGACGAGCATGATGTTCATGATACCGATGCCTGCCACGAGGAGAGAGAAGGCTGCGGCCACCACGAGAATGATGGTGATGGTATCCATGGTGGAGGACATGGTCTCCATCCATTCCTGCTGAGAGCGGATGGTGAAGTTGTCCTCTTCTGTATCTTTGAGCTTGTGAGTGCGGCGGAGAATCTGTGTAAGATCCTCTATTGCCTGTTCAGAGAGTTCCTCTGTGACGGCAGAGCATAGTATGCTGTTAAAGTGAGTCTGAGCGGCCAGACGTTTCATGACGGTCGTGTAGGGCGAGACGATGACGTTGTCTTGATCCATGCCCCAGTTGTTGTAGCCTTTGCCCTTGAAGACACCGATGATGCGGAGGGGGATGTTCTTGAATCGTAATGTCTTACCAATGGGATCCTGGCCGTTGGGGAAGAGTTCTTTGACGATGGTCTGACCAATGACACAGACTTTGGCGCTCTTTTTCACATCTTCCTCGGTGAAAAAGGTGCCTTCTTCTACTTGCCAAAGGCGGATGCCAAGGTAGTCTGGTGATTCGCCATAGCAGGTGCTGGTGGTATTGTTAGAGCCAAAGACAGCTTGTCCGCTGGTCGTGACCTCGGGTGAGACTTTGTTGACGAACTTGGCCTCGGAGAGGATGGTTTCGTAATCCACTTGCTTAAGTGTCTGCATAGCGGATGGGTCTAAACGGACGCCGCCTCGCATGTCAGCTCCAGGGCGAATGGTGAGCATGTTAGTGCCGTTCTTTTGGATTTCTTCGCGAATGCTCTGCTTGGAACCTTGGCCAATGGCCATCATGACGATGACGGCTCCCACGCCGATGATGATGCCAAGCATGGATAGGAAAGAGCGGGCTTTGTTACTGAGGATGGCCTTAATGGCTATCTTGAAGAGGTTTATATAGGACATAGGGTTGGGAGTTTACCCGACATAAAGCGTCGGGCACTTTTTAGTCATCTTGCGGAGCAGGGAGAGCTGCGAGGGCATCGGCAGCAGAGAGAATGTTGGGGTTAAGGGTGTCTTCGCGGATCTTGCCATCACGGAGAACGATGTTGCGGCTGGAGTATTGGGCAATCTCGGGGTTGTGGGTAACAAAGATGATGGTGCGTCCTTCTGCATGAAGTTTTTGGAAGAGGACCAAAACTTCGTAGGAAGTGCGTGTGTCCAGGTTACCTGTGGCCTCGTCTGCCAGGATGACGGCGGGGTTGTTGACAAGAGCACGGGCAATGGCTACGCGCTGCATCTGACCGCCGGACATCTGGTTGCTCTTGTGTTCCAGACGGTCTCCGAGTCCTACGGCCTGCAGAGCCTTGACAGCTGCTTCACGGCGTTGGCGAGCGTTGTATTCACTGTTATACATGAGGGGCAGTTCCACGTTTTCCACGGCTGTGGTCTTTGCCAAGAGATTGTAGTTCTGGAAAACGAAGCCTATCTTGCGGTTACGCAGTCGGGCTCGTTGGCTGCGACGCATGGAGCGAACGGGTATGCCGTCCAGCAGGTATTCTCCGCTGGTGGGAGTATCTAGGCAACCTAACTGATTCAGCAAGGTGGATTTTCCAGAACCAGAGGTACCCATGATGGTGACGAACTCGCCCTCATAGATTTTGAATGAGATACCGCGCAGGGCATGGACGGTCTCTGAGCCCACCTGAAAGTTACGGCGTACGTCACGGAGTTCGATGACAACTTTCTTTTCCATTATTTCTTAGCAGCGCCCTGGCCATTCTTCTGGTTCCGATTGTTGTTGCGTGGGCCGGGCATGAAGGGGTTCTTGTTTTGTGAGGTGGATTGTTCTGGCATTTCGCCGAAGATCATGTCCTCCAGGACTTCTGTGCCAGCTTTGATGCCAGAGGTTATTTCCGTTATGGTGCCGTTGGTGACGCCGGTTTCCACTGGTATGGCCTTGAAGACCTTTCCTTCGTGCACCCAGAGCTTCTGCTTGGCATCGCAAGGCTGGATGGTTTCATCCTCGGCAATGAGAGCTTCGTTGGGTGTAAAGCGGAGTGCTTTGGCACTGATGGTGAGAACATCATTCTTCTCAAGGGTGAAGATGGTGACGTTGGCAGTCAGTCCAGGCATTAACTTGAGGTCAGCGTTGGGAGCAGAGATAACTACCTCGTAGGTGACAACGTTGCTCTCAGTGGTAGCTTGACGGCGCACCTGTGTAACAGCCCCTTGGAAAACATCGTTTGGATAGGCATCAACAGTGAAAATAACTCTTTGACCTTCTTTTACTTCACCAATGTCTGCCTCGTCAATGTCGGCAATCACGCGCATGTTCGTCAGGTCCTGAGCGATGGTGAAGAGGGTAGGAGTACTAAAGCTGGCGGCCACGGTCTGTCCTTCTTCCACGGCTTTGTTGAGGACGATGCCGTTGATGGGAGAGGTGATGGTGGCATAGCCGAGGTCTGTCTCAGCACGCTTCACGCTCTGCTTGGCGGTGGTCACCTGTTGCTGTGCTTGAATATAGGAGAGGCGTGATTGCTCGAAGTCGTTGGCGCTGATAAGGCCCTTGTCGTAGAGACCTTTCTGTCGCTCGAAGTTTGCCTTTTGGTATTCGAGTGAACTTTGTGCGCTGGTGAGGTTGGCACGCTGGCTTTCAAGGGTGCTGAGGAGGTTCGTGCGGTCCAACTCAGCGATAACCTGTCCTGCTTTGACCTCCGAGTTGTAGTCCACGTAAATTTTGGAAACAATGCCACTGACCTGTGTACCCACTTCCACGCTGGTAACGGGCTCGATGGTTCCTGTGGCGGTAACGGTGGTGCTAATATTACCCTTTTCAACCGTTGTGGTTTCATATTCTGTTTTGGGCTTGGAGGTGCAAGCCATGATCATTGCACACGTCGCAATGATGCAAATAAAATGGAAAGTAAATGCTTTGCGTGACATATCTTGCGTTCAATTATCAAATTAGATGTTCAGCTGTCCGCCTTCGTAGAAGCGGAGAAGTTGGGTGTTGAGGATGGTGGTGTACTTGCTCTGGAGTTTGTTCTGTTGTGCCTGAAGCAGATTGTCACGGGCTTGTAACAGGTCCACGATGTTCTTCAAGCCGGCTTTGAACTGCTCATTCACAAGTTCATAGTTGGTTTCCTGACTCTGCACGGCAGCCTTTGCACTCTGGAAGCGCTGTTGAGCACTAGTGGCTTGTAACCAGATATTCTCGATGTTGCTGCCCAGTGTGGTCTGCTTGTCTAAGAGGTCCAGCGCCGTGGCGGTCTGTTGGAGTTTTGCACGATTCACAGACGTCTTGTTGCGGCGGTTGTCAAAGATGGGTACGCTGACACTGACGCCCACGCTTCCGTTGAGGTTGCGCTTCATCTGTTCGCCAAAAGCATCCTGTCCGGAAGCTGCGTAATGGCTTGTGCCGAATCCGGCGTTCACTCCCACTGTTGGCAAATAGCCGCGTTTGGCGATGTCCACCTGAAGGTCAGCGGCGTCAGCCGAAAGCTGTGCTGCTCTGATTTCGGGGCGGTTGTTCAAGGCGGCATTATAAACATCAACCTTGGACGGTATGGGATCCAAGGCTCGGCTGTCATCCATTTCACTTTGGGCAACGTCAAAGCTTTCTGTGATTCCAAGCTGGAGCAGCTCCTTCAGCTGCCGCTTGTAGGTCGCAATTTGTGTTTCGGCGTTCACCACGTCATAGTCTGCACTCGCCAGCTGTGCTTCCAATTGAGCGAGGTCGGCTTTGGCCAAATCGCCCAGTTTGTAGCGTTCTTTGCCACGGTCTAACTGTTGTTGTGCAGTCTCGCGTAGCTTCTCGTTCACCTTGCGGGCCTCCGTTGTGTAAAGCACCTGCACATAGAGCTGGGCAATCTGTTCCTGAATGCTGTTCAGGTTCTGTTCGCTTTGAACTTCCGTCAATTCGGTTTGCAGCTCCTGTGCCTTGATGTTTTTCCGGTTGATGCCACCGTTCCAGACCGTCCAGTTGGCATTCAGACCGTAAGATCCGTTTTCGGTCACCTTATTGCTGGTACTTGTGGCCATACCGTTCTGTACGATATTGGCTGCCTCCTGGAAGGGGCGGTAGCCAACACTCTGGCTGACCGCTGCAGAGAGGGTGGGGAAGAGGGCTGCCTTAGCTTGCAGCAGTTGTTCCTGAGCATCTAGTAGGGAGATGCGGCTTTTCTTGAGTTGAATGTTGTGCTCTGAAGCATGGTCAAGACATTGCTGTAGCGTCCAAGCTTGTTGTGCCCACGCGGAGTGTCCTTGCATCATCGTCGTGGCGGTGAGCAACAACGTGTAGATAGTCGTTTTTCTGTTCATATAGTCGTTTTTCTTCTTGCTTTTTCCGCACAAAGATAAGGGATATTGTTCAAATAGACTTTATTTTCCTTTGAAAGTTTAAAGACTTTAAGAGCCTTTAACATTGTGAGCAGTAAACAAAAGAGGATGTGCTTTTAGGCACACCCCCTTCATCGTGTTCTGTCCGGCATAAAGCATCAAGCTCACACCGAACGAAGAAGATACAATTGGAGATTAGTTCTTGAAAAAGTCCTGAACGGCTTCGTTGGGAACCATACGCTCATCGAAGGAATAAGAACCTCTTTCGTTCTTTACCATCTTGATGACCTTTGTGTAGCTGCGGCCATCGGTCTTACCCGTTTGCAGGGTAGCGACTGTTTTTTTTGCCATAGTGCTTCAGTGTTTATTTGATTTCCTTGTGAACCGTCATACGTTTGAGAATCGGATTGTATTTCTTCAACTCAAGACGTTCGGGATGATTTTTCCTGTTCTTCGTGGTGATGTAGCGAGAAGTGCCGGGCAGACCGCTCTCTTTCATTTCAGTGCATTCGAGAATCACCTGTACTCTGTTGCCTTTAGCTTTCTTTGCCATGTTGCGTTTTTACTGTTTAAAGGTTAAACCGTTTTGGCCGTGCTTACTGGAGGAATCCCTTTTCGGCAGCCTGCTTGATGGCAGCATCAAGGCCAATCTTGTTAATCAAGCGCAGTCCAGCAGCTGAGATGTTCAGGCTGATCCAGCAATCTTCCTCAACCCAATAGAACTTCTTGGTGAAAAGGTTCACGTCGAAGACACGCTTTGTGCGGCGCTTAGAGTGAGACACGTTGTTACCGTGCATCGCTCTTTTTCCGGTGATTTGACAAATCTTAGACATTTCTAATCTTTCCTTTTTGTAACTTCCAAATATTACTTCTTCCAAACAGGGCGCAAAGGTACTGCTTTTTTTTGAATGCTCAAACTTTTCTGGCTTTTTTTTCACTCTTCAGGCGCTGGGAAGTCACTTTTCAGCTTCTCAAGCAGCATTTGGAGAGCTGTAAGGCTGGCACGAGCCACATTTTCCTCGCGTCCGTCGTCACCCGTCAGCTCACGCACGACGATATCTCCTTTTTTACCCACGGCCACATAAATCGTGCCAACGGGAGCTTCTGGGCCGCCTCCGGGGCCGGCATATCCTGTCACGGCAATAGCATAGTCTGTCTGTAGGCGTTCAAGGGCACCTTCCACCATGGCACGTGCAACGTCTTCGCTCACGGCGCCTTTTTCCTGCAACATTTCTTCCGAAATGCCCAAAAGCTGTTGCTTCAGTTCATCGACGTAGGTGACAACGCCACCACGGAAATAAGTGCTGGCACCTGGAAGGGCGGCAATAGAAGCGGCCACAAGGCCAGCCGTACAACTTTCAGCGGTGGAGAGCGTCTGGCCTGCTCTCCACAAATACTCGCTGATTTCACGCGAAACTACTTTAACTTGAATGTTCACGACTCTTTTATTTACAATTTAAATACTTACGATTTGTGATAGATGATTAGATGGCCACGCGGCTATAGGCCGGTGCTTCCATCGGGCAGAAATCCTTGTCGGCGTATTTGAACGCTCCTGTGATGGCAATCATGGCTGCGTTGTCGGTGGTATAGCTGAATTTGGGTATATAGATGGTCCAGCCGTAGCGGCGGGCATGGTCTTTGAAGGCTTCGCGCAGTCCTGTGTTGGCACTGACACCACCAGCCACGGCCACGTGCTTAATCTTCAAATCCTTCGCCGCCCGTCGTAGCTTGTTCATGAGAATATCCACAACCGTCTTCTCCAATGACGCAGCAAGGTCTTCTTTGTGATGCTCGATGAAGTCAGGGTCTTCTTTCAGCCAATCGCGCAGGTTGTAAAGGAAAGAGGTCTTCAACCCGCTGAAGCTGTAGTTATAGCCTTCAATGGCCGGCTTGGAAAAGTGATAGGCGTCGGGATTACCTTGCCGTGCCAGCCTGTCGATGATGGGGCCGCCGGGATAGCCAAGCCCCATGACTTTCGAGCATTTGTCAATGGCTTCGCCTGCCGCGTCGTCGATTGTCTGTCCGATAATCTGCATGTCGTTGTAGGCCTTTACCAAAACAATCTGCGAGTTTCCGCCGCTTACCAGCAAACAAAGGAAAGGGAATGGTGGAGCACTGTTGTCGTCCTGACTTTCCTTGATGAAATGTGCCAAGACATGTCCTTGCAGATGGTTCACTTCAATCATTGGGATGTCTAGTGCGGCAGCCATACCCTTGGCAAAACTAACTCCCACAAGCAGCGACCCCATCAGGCCAGGGCCTCTTGTGAAAGCGATGGCGTTCAGTTTTTCCTTCGTGACACCTGCACGTTTCAGGGCTTGGTCCACCACGGGTACTATATTTAATTGATGCGCGCGCGAGGCCAGTTCGGGCACCACACCGCCGTATGCTTCGTGCACAGCTTGTGATGCGGTGACATTCGACAGCAGAACGCCATCACATATTACCGCCGCAGACGTGTCGTCGCAAGAGGATTCGATACCAAGGATGGTAACGGACTCTCCCCCCGCCCTCCCTTTTAGGGAGGGAGCAGAATCTTTTGTCTGTTGGTTTATATCTAATGTCATAACTGAGTGATGTAATAACTATTTCCCACGTTCTTGTTTGGTATCCGCTCCCTCCCTAAAAGGGAGGGCGGGGGGAGAGTCCTCCTTTAATGCGTCAGCACCTCCACCCCATGTTCCGTCATCACGAATGTATGTTCCCATTGTGCGCTTGGCAGCTCGTCTTCTGTGACAATCGTCCAACCGTCGTCTTCGTCGCAGAACACTTCCCACGTTCCCATGTTGATCATCGGTTCGATGGTGAAAACCATTCCAGGCACGAGCAGCATTCCCGTCCCCTTACGTCCGTAGTGATCGACGTCTGGTTCTTCGTGGAACTCCAGGCCAACACCATGTCCTGCCAGGTCTCTGACCACGGAGAATCCATTCTTGTGGGCATGTTTCTGGATGGCATTCCCGATGTCACCCACATAAACGTATGGCTTCGAGCACACTTCCTCTCCAATCTTCAGACATTCCCACGCCACATCCACCAACTTCTGCTTTTTGGCCGAAGTCTTGCCGCCGACAATGTACATGCGTGAAGCGTCGGCATAGTAGCCGTCAAGGATGGTCGTGCAATCCACGTTGACGATGTCGCCATCCTGCAAAATCTCAAATTCATTCGGTATGCCGTGGCAGACCACTTCGTTCACGCTCGTGCAGCACGACTTCGGGAAACCTTCGTACCCCAGACAGGCCGATGTGGCACCGTGGCTCTTGGTGTAGTCAGCCACCAATTCATCTATTTCGAGAGTGGACATTCCGGCATGAATGCGTTCCGTCAGCATGTCAAGGATTCCCGTGTTGACGACGCCCGCCCGTCGTATGCCTTCAATCTGCTCAGGGGTTTTGATCAGCGATCGCGTCGGCACCGTCTTTCCGTGTTCCTGTGCCGCGAGGATGATACGATCCATCTCCGTCAGCTCTTGCCCCTTAATGATGGTCCAATGATTCTTCTTTTTTCCGTTCATGATCAATGGGCGGAGTTTCCTCCGCCTCAGCATAAAGATGTCATATCTCGCAGGCAAATGTAATACTAAACTTTCATCCCGACAAATATTTTAAGGGAAAGAAGCTGAAAAGGTAAAATAACTTCCTGAAAGTTTGGCCGCTTGACAGAAAAGTAGTACCTTTGCGCCCGCTGTCACGAGCTGGCAGCATAATTTCAAACCTATTAACTCATAATTAAACATTTATGGCAACAAAAATCAGATTGCAACGTCATGGACGTAAAGGCTATGCTTTCTACTCCATCGTCATTGCAGATGTAAGAGCTCCGCGCGACGGTAAGTTTACAGAGAAGATTGGTACCTACAATCCCAACACCAATCCAGCCACTGTAGATTTGAAATTTGACCGTGCCCTGTATTGGGTAGAGACTGGCGCACAGCCCACCGACACCGTGCGCAACATTCTTTCCGATGAAGGCGTCTATCTCATGAAGCACCTCCGTGGTGGTGTCAAGAAAGGCGCATTTGACGAGGCAACCGCTCAAATCAAGTTCAACGCCTGGAAGGCCGACAAGCAGAAGGGCCTGAAGGCTGTTGCAGACAAGGTCGCTGCCGAAAAGAAGGCTGCTGCTGCCGCCGCTCTCGAAGCAGAGAAGAAAACCAATGAAGAGATCGCTAAGAAAGTAGCCGACAAGAAGGCTGCCGAGGCGGCTGCGAAAGCAGAGGCCGAAGCTGCCGCCAAGGCTGAAGCTGCTGCAAGTGAAACCCCGACAGAGGAGGCACCGGCAGAAGCTTAAACCCAACTTCCCAAACATAACTTTTTCCAAACAAACATACAGAAAGGCGTGGCTGTGAAGCCGCGCCTTTTTGCTGGTCATCTTTCGTCTGTGGAGGTCTTTCCTGTTGGAGGGCGTTCAATCTTTCGTTTTAAGTGTCGGATGTATGAGCAAGCAGTATTGAACGGCCTGAAAGGCGCACTTTGTTGTCATTCTTTTCCAGGTCGGATGTATGGGCAGTCTGTATTGAGCGTCCTGAAAGGCACACTTTGTTGTTCTTCTTCTCCAGGTAGGATGAATGGGCAGTCAGTATAGAACGGCCTGAAAGGCCAATGAGCAGTCAGCCCAGGGCATCGCCCTGGGTACAAAGGTTTATGCTACCCTCGCCCTGAAAGGGCAAAAGCATTCCTAATCTGATAGGACATAGTCTTCATCATAGGATATTGAAATGCAGATATATTGTGCAGAATGATTGAGACATAGATTCTATGCTTTTGCCCTTTCAGGGCGAGTTTTTCCGTATCATGCATACCCAGGACGTTGCCCTGGGCTGACTGCTTGTTGCCCCGTTGGGGCGCTTCATTGCTGCTTGCTTCCTTTGATCATAATCAATAGGTTACATTTCGCTCTGAAAGGGCAAAAGCGTTTGTTTTGACTGTTTCAAGTGGACTCGTTATTTGACCATCACTTTAGGATTTGTGCAAACGAATCCAGGTGGGCGTCGATGTAGCGGGCGATGGCGGCGGTGATGTCCTCCTCGGTTTCGACGAACTGGTCATCGAGGTCATCGAACTGCGGGTATTGCTCAAAGAGTGCCATGAACTCCTCGTCCGTGCAGGGCTGAGTGAGAGCGTCGCCGTCTCTTTCAAAGTATTTACGTCCTTTGTAGATTAGTTTTGAGAACTCGTGCAGGATATTCTCGGGTTCTCCAAAGAGTTCTTCGCCCCAAAGGCGCATGGCCTTGGCAAAGGGATTCAGGAAGATGAAAGGGCCGAGTCCGTTGTGGATGAGCTGGATGAAACCTCCGTCCATGACTTCTTCTCTCATCATTCGGTAAGCGAGAAGGGTGATTTGTTCGCCATTGAGCTGGTTCATGCTTTGGGCGTTGAGTTCACCTCCGATGCTTTCCAAGGTGGCATCGCAGAAGAGGTTCAGGAAAGCGTCCATGCCTTCGGCGGCAGCGGTGAGGATGTCTTTTTCAGAAATAGTGGGGAGCATGGGTTTGTGGATGGTTAGAAGTTGAATTTCGGCTTGTTGGCACGTGCTTGTTCGAGGGTCATCAGCTTGTCGTCGGTTTTGTTGGCCACGGATTTCCGCAGGGCTTCTTGCTCGGCAGTCAGTTCGGCAATGGCCTCATGCGCCGTCTCGGCATTCAGGAAACGTGCAGCCAGCGGGACATTCTGCGAAGCATCGCAGACATGGACGATGGGGCCTTGGTAAACGGGTGCAATCTTGAGTGCCGTGTGGAGGGCAGAGGTCGTGGCACCGCCAATCATGATGGGAATCTTCACGCCCGCCTTGCCCAGCAGCCGAACGGTGTTCACCATCTCTTCGAGGGAGGGCGTGATGAGGCCAGACAGGCCGATGGCATCGGGCTTCAGCTCCAAGGTCTTCTCCACGATGGTCTCCGCCGGAACCATCACGCCGAGGTCAATGACCTCATAGCCGTTGCAGGCCATGACGGTGGCGACGATGTTCTTCCCGATGTCGTGGACGTCGCCCTTGACGGTGGCCAGGAGGATCTTGGGGGCAGACGGGTCTTTGGTTGTCTCTGACCCTGCCATGTAAGGCCGCAGGATTTCCACGGCACGTTTCATCGTGCGTGCGGTCTTGACCACTTGCGGCAAGAACATCTTCCCCTCGCCGAAGAGCTGTCCGACGATTTTCATGCCTTCCATGAGCGGCCCTTCGATGATGGCAACGGGCGAAGGATAGACGGTCAGCGCTTCTGCGAGGTCGGCCTCGAGGGTGTCGGTGGTGCCGCGGCGCAGGGCCGTGACGAGGCGATGGGCAACTGGCTCTTTGTCCTCTGAAGCCTCTTCCCCCGCTCTCCCTGTGGAGGGGGCAGCATCTTTTTCTGCTTCTGAACGATGGCTTTTAGAGGTCGCCGCGCTCTCCGAAGCGGTCGGGGCGTTTTGTAACTCTGTGGCTAAATTGATCAGCCTTTCGGCGGCATCCTCCCTTCTTGCCAGGATGGCATCTTCAATGACTTGCAGTTGGTTTTCGGGGATGTCGGCGTAGGTCACGCGTGATGCGGGGTTGACGATGGCCATGTCCATGCCTGCCTGGCGGGCGTGGTAGAGGAACACGGCGTGCATGGCTTCGCGCAGGTAGTTGTTGCCTCGGAACGAGAAACTGAGGTTCGAGACGCCGCCGCTGACGTGGGCACCGGGCAGATGCTCCTTGATCCATGCCGTGGCACGGATGAAGTCGAGGGCATAGTGGTCGTGTTCGGGCATTCCCGTGGCAATGGCCAGGATGTTGGGGTCGAAGATGATGTCGTCGGGCGGGAAGGCGGCTTGCTCGGTGAGCAGTCGGTAGGCACGCTGGCACACCTGTATGCGGCGTTCAAAGGTGGTGGCCTGACCTTCCTCGTCGAAGGCCATCACGATGGTGGCGGCGCCGAGGCGTCGGATTTCGCGGGCATGGTCGAGGAAGACCGCTTCGCCCTCTTTGAGCGAGATGCTGTTGACAAAGCTCTTGCCTTGGATGCAGCGCAGGGCGGCTCGGATGACCTCGAAGTCCGAGGAGTCGATCATGAACGGCACGCAGCAGATGTCTGGCTCTGCGGCCAGAAGGTTGAGGAAGTGCTGCATCTCGGCCTTCGTGTCGAGCAGGCCGTCGTCGAGGTTGATGTCGAGCACCATTGCGCCGTCCTCTACTTGCTGACGGGCGATGCCGATGGCTTCTTCGTAGGCTTTTTCCTTGATGAGCCGCAGGAACTTACGCGAGCCTGCCACGTTGCAGCGTTCGCCGACGTTGGTGAACGTCTCAGCCCCTGTCCGCTCTGTCTGTGAGTCAATAATTGCCGCGTCCTCTCTGCGAGGGAGGGCGGGGGTAGGGCTCTTGGCACATGAGCCGACACGTTCGGAAACGGCCCTGATGTGTTCATCTGTTGTTCCGCAGCATCCGCCGATGATGTTCACGAGGCCTTCCGTGAGGAAGGGTTGAATGTCGGTGGCCAGCATCTCCGGCGTTTCGTCGTATTGCCCCAGTTGGTTGGGCAATCCGGCGTTGGGATAGGCACTTATATATATAGGTTCGTGCGTGCGCGCGTTGAGATGGTCGATGGCTTGGCGCAGCCGACGCAGCGACGGCAGCATGTCCTTGGCTCCGAAAGAGCAGTTGAGTCCGATGCTGAACGGGTGGGCATGAGCCACGGAGGTCACGAAGTCCTCCAGCGTCTGTCCGCTCAACAGGTGCCCGGCCCGGTCACTGACGGTGGCCGACAGCATCAGCGGCACGCGTCGGCCCGTGGCATTCATGGCATCCTCGGCGGCGTAGATGGCCGCTTTGGCGTTCAGCGTGTCAAAGATGGTCTCGATGAGCAGGATATCCACGCCACCTTCGAGTAAGGCCGTCATCTGTTCTGTGTATGCTTCGGCCATCGCGTCGAAGGTGATGGCGCGTCGGGCGGGGTCGCTGATGTCGGGGCTGATGCTGAGCGACTTGTTGGACGGCCCCACGGAACCGGCAATGAACGGTCGAGGCGCGTCGGGTGTGCAGCTTTCCTCGATGGCTTTGCGCGCGATGCCAGCCGCGGCCAGATTGATGTCGCGCACGAGGTGCTCGCATCCGTAGTCGGCCTGCGAGATGCGTTGGGCATTGAAGGTGTTGGTGGTGATGATGTCTGCGCCCGCCCGCAGGTAGCGGCGGTGGATGTCGAGGATGACGTCGGGGTGTGTGAGGCAGAGCAGGTCGTTGTTGCCTTTCTGACGTTCGACGGTCTGCACGTGGTAGGTCTGCACCATCGTCCCCATCGCGCCGTCGAGGATGAGCAAGTGGCCGTCCTGTAGCCTGTCGGCGAGCCTCGAAGCCGGTCCTGTGGATGAGCGTTGTTCCTTCATTATGCCTAATAGTTGTGCTTGAATTGTCGGTCGATGGCGCGGCGGTCTTCTTTTTCCTTGAGCGTCTCGCGCTTGTCGTAGCTGTGTTTGCCTCGGGCCAGGTAGATGTCGAGCTTGGCCCGTCCGTTCTCGTCGATGAAGAGCAGGGTGGGGACGATGGTGAGTCCGGGATTCTTGAGCGCCTGTTGCAGGCGGTGAATCTCGCGGCGGTTGAGCAGCAGCTTGCGGTCGCGGCGGGCGGCGTGGTTGTTGTAGGTGCCGTAGAAGTATTGGGCGATGTTCATGTTCTTCACCCAAACCTCGCCGCCAAGGATGGTGCAGTAGGTGTCCACGAGGCTGGCCTTGCCCAGGCGGATGCTCTTGATTTCCGTGCCCGTCAGCACCATTCCTGCCGTGTATTTCTCCATCAGGAAGTACTCGAACTCCGCTTTACGGTTCTTAATATTGATGGTTTTCTGCTTTTCTTTTGCCATAGTCTTGTTGTCGGTGAATCCGTTGGTGGGTGGAAGGTGTGTACCTTCTGCGGGAAGGTGTTCACGTTCTGCCTGGAAGGTGCACACCTTCCGCGCGATGCGTCAGGAGGCCGCTTTGTCCGTCATCCCCCCTCCTGGTGTTTTCCCTTAAAAAACCCTCAATCCCTCACCTTTTGTTATAATCGCCTGACTTTTAATATCTTGCAGGTGAGACTTTGGTGAGGAATAGGTGAGGGATGGTGAGACTTTTTGTTAATCCCTCACCATCCCTCACCTATTCCTCACCAAAGTCTCACCTGCAAATACTTGTCTGACAGCGCAATACCTCGGAAGGTGAGGGATTGAGGCTTTTTTTCAGAAAAACAGGGGTAGAGGGTTGTTCAGGCTCCGTTGTAAGCCACCATTTTGATGGCCGTGACGGCACATTCGGTGCCTTTGTTGCCCAGTCGTCCGCCACAACGTTCCTCTGCCTGCAAAGGCGTGTTGCAGGTGAGCAGGCCGTAGATGACCGGCACTTCGGCTCGCAGATTCAGCTCTGCCAGACCTTGTGTGGTGCCTTGGCAGATGTAGTCGAAGTGGGGCGTGTCGCCACGGATGACGCATCCGATGGCGATGACGGCATCGACGTCTGCATTATCGACCATCCACGCGGCGCCGTAGATCAGTTCGAAGCTGCCCGGCACGTGTTTGATGACGATGTCTTTCTCGTCGGCGCCGTTCTCAACGAGCGTCTCGACGGCGGCTTCGGCCATCGCGTAGGTGAAGCGTTCGTTCCAGTCGGCCAAGACGATGCCGAACTTCATGCCCATTGCATTGGGCACGGTGGAGGTGTCGTAGCTGGAGAGGTTGTGGAAGGCGGTTGCCATGTGAGTAGCTTATTTGCTGACGCGTTCGATGTACTTGTCGATGTCCTGATAGGCCATCGAGTTGACATAGCGGTTCTTGATTTCCTTGTAGCAGTCGTGCGCCTTCTCAGGCTTGCCGATGGCTTCGTAGAGTTCGCCGGCTTGGAGCAGGAACGTGGGCGAGAGGCTGGCATTGTCGGCACTCTTGGCGGCTTTGAGCAGATACTCAATGGCCTTGTCGTTCTGTCCGAGGTTGGCATAGACGTTGCCGAGCAGGCCCAGTGCTGCCGGGGAAATGATGATGTCGCCCTTGGTGGAGAAGTGGTCGAGCTCGGCCTTGGCCTCCTCGAACTTCTCGGTTTGTGCATAGCAGATGCCAGCGTAGAGGTGAGCCAGGTTGCCGGCTTTCGTGCTGCCGAATTCGTCTGCCACCTTCAGGAAACCGATGCAGCCCTGGCCGTCGCCATTGAGAGCCTTCTCATAGTTCTCCTGTGAGAAGTAGGTCTCGCATTTGAAGAGCGCTTCGTTGGCTTTCTGGTTGCGGGGCTTGCTGATGAACTGCGCGTAGCAGATCCATGCGGCTGCGATGAGCACGATGGCACAGCACCCGTAGATGATGTGCTTTTTGTACTTGTCGATGAATGCTTCTGTCACGGTGACAGCTTCGATGTTCTCGGGGGCTGTCTGGATGGGTTGTTTTGCCATTGTTTTGTTATGATTTTAAGTTATATGTTCGCGCGTATGTTGGCACTTGGCCAAAAAGCGCCGCAAAATTAGGCAAATTCTTCCGATTCCTCAACTTTTTGTGACATTATTTCGTTATTTGTGCGATAAATCGTACTTTTGCACGCGCTTTTGAGCTCTTTCATCCATGATTCTTCGTCATATTTCGATTCTCGACTATAAAAACATCGCCCAGGCAGACCTCGTCTTCTCGCCCAAAATGAATTGTTTCATCGGGCAGAACGGCGAGGGAAAGACCAACCTGCTCGATGCCATACACTTCCTCTCGCTCTGTAAGAGCGCCGTCACCCCCCTCGACGCACAATGCATCCGCCACGACCGCGACTTCTGTGTCCTGCAAGGATGCTACGAACGCGAGGACGGCGTGCAGGAGGAAATCTATGCCGGATTGAAACGGGGCGTCAAGAAACAGGTGAAGCGCAACAAGAAGGCTTACAAACGCCTGGCCGAGCACATCGGCCTGCTGCCGCTGGTGATGGTCTCGCCGCTCGACAGCCTGCTCATCAGCGGGGGAGGAGAAGAGCGACGACGCTTCATGGACGTCGTCATCTCACAGACAGACCATCGCTACCTCGACGCACTGATGAACTACAACCGAGCCCTGCAACAACGCAACGCCCTCCTGAAACAGGAAGACCCCCAGCCGGAGGCAGAGCTGCTCGCCCTCTGGGAAGAGGAGATGGCGCGCCACGGACAGGTCGTCTTTGAAGGACGGCAACGCTACGTCGAAGCGCTCGTGCCCGTCTTCCAACGCATCTATTCACACATCAGCCAAGGGCGTGAACAGGTGTCGCTCCGCTACGTGTCGCACGCCCAGCGGGGGCCGCTGCTCGACGTCATCCGCAACGACCGCCGCAAGGACCTCGTCATGGGTTTCTCGCTCCACGGCATACACCGCGACGACCTCGAGATGAACCTCGACGGATTCCCCATCCGGCGAGAAGGCTCGCAAGGACAGAACAAGACTTTCCTCATCGCCCTGAAGCTCGCACAGTTCGATTTCCTCCGCCAGACCGGAAGCAAGACCACCCCGCTGCTGCTTTTAGACGACATCTTCGACAAGCTCGATGCCAGCAGGGTCGAGCAGATTGTCCGCCTCGTCGCCGGAGACAGCTTCGGACAAATCTTCATCACCGACACCAACCGAGACCATCTCGACCACATCCTTGCACGCATGGGAGGAGACTACAGGCTGTTTCACGTCAAAGCAGGGGAGGTGAAGGCATGAAAAAGAGAAACGCAGAACACATCGGCGAGGTCATCCACCAGTTCCTCCGGCAAGAGGGACTGGAAACTCCTTACAACGAATATCGCCTGGTGCAGGCATGGCCGGAAGTGATGGGTCATGCCATCGAACAATATACCGCAGACGTCCAAATCCGCAACCGCGCCCTCTACGTGAAGCTGCGTTCGTCGGTCTTGCGTCACGAACTGATGATGAACCGCCACATCCTTGTCCACCGCCTCAACGAATATGTGGGTGCACAGGTCATCGACAACATCATTTTCTGCTGAAACCTCATTTTTCTTGCTAATAATTTGTGAGGTATGCCTTTTCTGCTTATTTTTGCAGCGCAAACCCATGGAAAAGGATAAATATGAGTGACATGATGGAAGAAGAAAGACGTTATCCAGGCAATCAGACCTTCTCTGAATTCTTCAAGGACGGTCGTGTTTGCGTTGACAACAATCATAACATGGTGTAACATAACAATCATCAATGGAAAGCGAAAAAGACATTCGCTGGATTCAGCGCTATGATAACTTCCAAAGGGCTTGTGCCCGCATGACGGAAGTCACCATGAGTGACCAATCCATAGAGTCTCTGTCCGACTTGGAGCGTGAGGGGCTGGTGCAGCGCTTCGAATACACGTTTGAGCTGGCGTGGAAGGTGCTGCAAGACCTGATGACCGCCAAGGGATATGATTTTGTCAAAGGCCCCAACGGCACACTACAGCAAGCACTTGAAGATGGCATCATTAAAGACCATGACGGCTGGCGGGCGATGGCCAAGGCACGAACGCTGACCACTCACACCTACGACGAAGACGACATCCTCAGCATCGTCGATGACATTTGTGAGAAATACTCGCCGCTCTTGGCCGACCTCGACAACAAACTTCGTGAATTAGCAATCACAGAACAACAACAATAACGATATGATGTTTGGACTCAGTGACAACGTGGTGGCAGACCTGTGCCGGGTCTTCGGCCAGCAGGACAACGTGGAAAAAGTCATTGTCTTCGGCTCACGGGCCAAGGGCACTTACCACGAAGGATCCGACATCGACCTGGCGGTTGTGGGCAACCAGCTCACCTTCCACCAGCTCATGAAACTCAGTACAGACATAGACGACCTCGGTCTGCTTTACAAAGTGGACCTTGTGGACTACAACAAGAAGCGAGATACCCCCCTTGGACGACACATTGACCGCGTTGGCCAGGTCCTTTGGACACGAACCTGAAACAATCATTAACAAACAATTAAATAACAAACAACTATGAAAAAGATTCTGATTTCCTTAGTGGCTGTCCTGCTGATGGGCGGCAAGAGTTATGCACAAACCCAAATTGCCACGCTGACACATGGTGAGACGGTGACATACTTCTATGGCGACTCGGCCTTTGTTTGGGCTCATGATGCAGCCGTGCATGGCGATGAAGTTTTGCTTTCCAGCGGAACATTTGTAACGTTAAGTATTACCAAGGCCATATCCGTTCGTGGTGCTGGTATGGAAGAAGATAGTCTGACAGCTATTACACCGACGATATTGAGAAATACTTGTTATATAAATATCCCAGATCCTGGTGAACATTTTCTTCAGATGGAAGGCATTTGCTTTCAAAACGACTTTTATTTTGGACTTTCATATACAACTAACCAACCTAAATTTATGAACTGCCAATTTAGGAGCAATCTATATCTCCTAACCGAGTATGGCCAAACGGTCAATGTAAACGATGCATTATTTATTCATTGCAAGATTGCAAGCGGACTAAGAAAAGACAGAGATAATAACAGTTATAATGCCACTGCAACAGCTACATTCATCAATTGTGTCCTTGGTGGTATTACAACAAACGAAGCGCCCAATGTTTTCTACACATTACGCAATTGTATTATCAATGTGGATCCTCGTTATATGTGCAATTCCAACCTTTCCAACTGCATTATTAATAGTACTGTGACAAACAATAGTTTCCCCGAATCAACCTATTTATCCAATTGTGTTTGTCAGAGTGAAAAGGCTTTTTCAAATAGCATGAATGCAACCAATAAAGTTGCGGCTATGGCAGACTTGTTTGAAGGATACGGTGGCACAATCTATACACCGACTTTCAACTATAAGCTGAAAGAAACAGCTGCTACAACCTACTTAGGCACTGATGGCACACAGGTCGGCATCTGGGGTGGTTCGCTTCCTTTCAACGCTATCCCTAATGGACCACGTGTAAAAAAATTGGTTGTCGGGAATCAACAGGCCGACGGAAAATTAAAAGTAACTGTAGAAGTAAAGTAATCTATGCGGCGCGCTATACCCATGCTACTGCTCACAGCTATCGTTCAAATGATAGCTGCCCAGACAGCATACAACTACCGCTATTGGTGGGACAATGCTACTGCGGTGCAGACGGGAGCGGCGAAGTCGGCGACGTTTGATTGGACGTTGGATGCCAAGGATTTCACTGCTGGCCTCCACATGTTACACGTACAGGTACAGGAAGTGGATGGCCTTTGGGCGCCACCCGTCACCACCGTCTTCTTCAAGCTCACTGCTTTGACAGAGTTTGACAAGGCATGGTATTGGATTGATCAAGGGTCCTCTACCACAATCTCTGCCCCCACCGATGGTGCTTTCGAATTGGATCTCAGTACGCTCTCTGTTGGCCTTCACACCCTGCATTACCAAGCAGTGAATAAGGCCGGGGATAAGAGTCCTGTTACGACCACCGTCTTTTTCAAGCTCAGTGCATCGACGGAGCTTGACAAAGCGTGGTATTGGATAGACCAACAAGAAGGTGAGGCAATCTCTGCCCCCGCCGATGGTGCTTTCGAATTGGATCTCAGTACGCTCTCTGTTGGCCTTCACACCCTGCATTACCAAGCAGTGAATAAGGCCGGGGATAAGAGTCCTGTCATGACCACCGTCTTTTTCAAGCTCAGTTCTTCGACGGAGCTTGACAAGGCGTGGTATTGGATAGACCAACAAGAAGGTGAGGCAATCTCTGCCCCTACCGATGGTGCTTTCGAATTGGATCTCAGTACACTCTCCGTTGGCCTTCACACCCTGCATTACCAAGCAGTGAATAAGGCCGGGGATAAGAGTCCTATCACATCCACTGTCTTCTACAAGACCAGTAGTGAGAGCTCGTTGAAGACAGCTTATTATTGGATAGACAAAGCCGATACGGACAAAAAAGCCAATACAGCGGGCGAGACTTTTGAGGTGGACATCGCAGGATTGGCTCCTGGCATCCACTACTTCCACTATCAGGCCGAGAACGAGACTGGTGAACTGTCGCCTATCGCGACCGACCTCTTCATTGTTGAACACTCATCAGAAGGAGTTAATGTCAAGTTCTGGATTGATGACGATATGGAGAACGTTCGCATGCTACAGATGGGCAAGAATGAAGTTGTGCTTGATGTTTCGGAGATGGAGGTGGGCGACCATACCATCTTCTTAAGCATTGTGGACAAAACGAACTTGCCATTGGCTGTTTACTCCCAGCTCTTCCAAGTTTATGACCTGAGTCGCATGGGCGATGTGAACGCCGATGACGAAGTGGATGTGGCCGACATCGTGTTGACGGTAAGTCACATTATCGGCAAGAATCCGACCAACTTCATCCGTTTGCGTGCTGATATCAACCAAGACGGCAACGTCACCGTGGAGGACATCGTGGGCATTATCCGCATCATCGGCGGTGTGGCCGAGAACGGTACTGCTGCCGTGAAGGCTTTCCACGTGGATGCGGACGACGTGCTCACAGCTTCGATGCACGACCGCCTGCTCTCCATTGGTCTCATGGGCGAACAGCGTTACACGGCCTTCCAGCTGACGTTGACGTTGCCTGAAGGAACCGATGTCGAAGAAGCTGCCATTGCCTTGAATCGCCGTGCCAGTCACCGCGTAGCCTTCGGCGATGCTGAGCAGGGTCGCGTAACCATTGTGGCCTATGCTGTCGATGGTGCCGTTTTCCTCGGCGAGAGCGGTTCGCTATTGCAAGTACTGACTTCGGCCTTGCCAGACGGTGACATTACGGTGGACAACATCATCTTCGTGACACCCGAAGGCGGCACACGCCGTTTCGAGTCCTTCGTCATCGAGAGCCCAACTGGTATCCACCAGGCATCTGGCCAGCAGACGGCTGATGGACCAGTTTATGACTTGGCAGGACGCCGACTGGGCAAACGCCCACAAAGGGCTGGTGTCTATATTCAGAACGGAAAGAAAATGACTGTGAAATGAAACGAATCCTGATGATATGCGGTATGCTGCTCGCACTCGTGGGCAGCATACATGCCGACGATCAATTAGTGGTGGAGGCTTTGGAGGTGATAGCGGGCGACCATGCCAACTTGAACATCAAACTCAAGAACTCCACCAGCAACCTGACTGCCTACCAGATGCGGCTCACCTTGCCTGACGGCCTGGATTTGCAGAAAGACGAAGAAGGACACTACGTCTATGCCCTCTCTTCTCGTCATAACAAGACCACTCACGGCCTGACCATCCTTCCCCAGAAGGACGGCAGCTATCTGTTTATCTGCTACTCCGACAACAACGCCACCCTCGGCACTGCCAGCTCATCGGCTACACAACTGCTTTCCGTGGGGGTGGCTGCCACCGTGGCAATGAAGGACAAAAAGGGTGAGACGCTCAAAGGTAAGGTGAGCGATATCGTATTCTCGAATACCTCTGGCGAGAAGACTCGGTTGGAAGATGCTGACGCTTCTCTCTCCGTGGTCTATCCCATCATCGTCGTCGAAAACAAGACGCGCAAATACGGTGAGGAGAATCCGACGCTGACCTACACGGTCGAGGGCGTGACTGGCGGCAAAAGTGCCATGCACGGCGAGCCGGAGCTATATACCGATGCCACGCTGACATCGTCCGTGGGAAGCTATGACATTCGCGCACGCGCAGGTACTATTTATTCTTATTTTGAAGTGAAGGAGGCCACGCTGACCGTGACAAAGTCGCCGCTGACCATCACGGCTGACAACCTGACCGTGAAGCAAGGTGAACCGACGCCGGAGCTGACAGTTACCTACACAGGCTTCAAGAACGACGAAGATGCCAGCGTGCTCATCAAGCAACCTACGGTCATGACCGACCGCATACCTTCGTCTGCCACTGGCACCTACACCATTACCGTGAGTGCCGCTGAAGCCGAGAACTACGACATCACCTACAAGAACGGAACACTGAGAGTCATCACCGCTGACGGCGTGGTCGTCACGGCCAAAAGCTATGAACGTGAATACGGCGAGGAGAATCCCAAATTTGAATATGTGTCTGAGGGGAAGGAACTGACGGGTACACCGTCTATCACCTGCGAAGCCACGAAGACATCGGACGTAGGCACCTACGTCATCAAAGCCGAGAAGGGCTCGGTGCAGAACTTCAATGATAGCTACGTCAACGGCATCCTGACCATCGTGCGTGCTCCGCTGACCATTAGCGGCGGCGAGTACCATGTGCGGCAGGGCGACCCGATGCCAGAACTTGTGGCAACTTACACCGGTTTCAAGAACGACGAGACAGAAGACGTGCTAATCAAGAAGCCGGTCGTGGAATGTGATGCCACTTCGGACAGCGAACCTGGTGAGTATGAGGTGAAAGTGTATGGTGCAGAAGCCAAGAACTACCTCATCACGCACCTCTCTGGTAAGCTGATCATCGAAACGGCTGAAGACATTATCCTGACCGCCAACAGCTACACCCGTGTCTATGGTGACGCCAATCCAACCTTTGAGTTCACAACATCGGGGGCAGCCTTGAAAGGCGGAAAGCCCGTCATCACCTGCGAAGCCACAGAAACCTCGCCTGTTGGCACCTATCCCATCGTCATCAAGAAAGGAACGGTGGAGAACCACAGCGACACGTATGTCAATGGTGTGCTGACCATCACGCCTGCCCCGCTTGTCATCCGTGCCGACGACAAGACACGTGAATATGGTGACGAGAATCCCACGTTCACCGCCACCTATACTGGCTTCAAGAACGGCGAGACGGCAGACGTGCTGACCACGCCGCCCACGTTCGCCACCACGGCCAAGAAGACCTCTTGGATTGGCACATTCGACATCACCGCCAGCGAAGCCGAAGCGGAGAACTACACCATCAGCTATGAAACTGGCACGCTGACCATTGAGAAGGCACCGCTCGTCATTACACCCGACGACAAGAGCCGCCAGCAAGGTGAAGAGAATCCGACCTTCACGTTTTCATGCAAAGGCTTCAAGAACGACGAAACAGTAGCTGTGCTGACCAAACAGCCCACGCTCGTGACGGAGGCGACGGCAACTTCTCCCACAGGCATCTATGACATCATCGCCAGCGGGGCTGAAGCCGAGAACTACGCCATCAGCTACAACGTAGGCAAGCTGCGCGTGACCAATGCAGACGAGATCTTCATCACGGCTCTCGACACCACCATTGTCTATGGAGAACCCATCGAGAACCTGCGTTTCAAGGCCGAAGGAGCAACCCTCAAAGGTGAGCCGGACATCAGCTGCGATGTGCCTGAACGGCCTTCCGTCGGCACGTATGAAATTGTCATCTCAAAAGGAAGAGTCGAGAACTTCAACGATCACTATGTGAATGGTACGCTGACCATCGTTCCCGCCAAACTCATTGTCCGTGCCGATGACAAGACGCGCGAATATGGGGAAGCGAATCCTGAGTTGACGTATCAATACGAAGGTTTTAAGTACGAAGATACGGAAGCCGTTTTGGACCGTGCAGCCAGCATCAGTTGTGCTGCTACACAGCGTTCGGATGTGGGAGAGTATGTGATTGAACTGGCTGGTGCAGCTGCGGAGAACTACACATTCGAATACGAAGTAGCGAAGCTAACCGTCACCCCTGCACCTCTTACGGTGTCTGTGGCTACGGATTACGTGCGCAACGAGGGTACAGAGAATCCAGAGTTCCAGCTGATATACAGCGGATGGAAACTCGGTCAGGATGAATCCGTCTTGGTTCAGAAACCGACGGCCACCACGGAGGCGAAAAATGATAGTGCTCCAGGTGTCTATGCGATTACCGTTGGCGGAGGTGAAGCCACGAATTATGTGTTCAGTTATGAAGGTGCGACGCTCACTGTGTTGAAGACTATTCAGCTGACCATTAACGCGTTGGGACATGGAAGCGTCGGTTATGAGGATTCAGAAGTCAGGCAGGGTTCAGAGCGCTTCACGATGAACGTGAGACAGACGGCAGATTTAAGGTTAATACCCGACGAAAACTTCCACCTTGCAAGTATCTTAGTGAACAATTCCGACGTTACGGAGGATGTTGAGGAGGAGCATCTGAGCATCGGTCCGTTTGAGGAAGATGCCAGTGTGTGGGTTCGTTATGAGTCGAACTTTACTGCTGAGGATTCAGTGACGTTCACGGTGCGCATCGAAGGTTTCGGCGTCCTCACCATCGACGATGAGCTGTTCGACACCGACGGTACCATGCGAGCTGCCAAGGGACGTGACTATGTCATCCTCTTCAAGCCCGATGCGGAGAAACGACTGGGCAGACTGACCTTGAATGATGCGGTCATGGACGTTCAGGACAATCGGTTCATCATCTATGATGTTCAGGCCGACACGACGATTGTGGCCACTTTTGTCGATGACCTGCCGATGTTTGAAGAGAACGACATCGCG